>JAHCJV010000011.1 GCA_026126105.1 Enhydrobacter sp. | reverse complement strand
TTTCCCTACCGACTTCCCATTGGTAGGCTCGCGAGACTGGCGTTTCCGAGGGGACAGTAGCCGTGGTTTCCCTACCGACTTCCCATTGGTAGGCTGCCTGCGGCCGATGGCAAACGCCGCGAACCGCCGTGGTTTCCCTACCGACTTCCCATTGGTAGGCTGGCCGGCGTGAGCGTTGCGACGATGGTGTCGCCGTGGTTTCCCTACCGACTTCCCATTGGTAGGCTTTCGGTCGGCTTCAACCCGACGAAATACGGGCCGTGGTTTCCCTACCGACTTCCCATTGGTAGGCTCTTCATCACAGCACCGGCCTTGAGAGCATCGCCGTGGTTTCCCTACCGACTTCCCATTGGTAGGCTCCTTTGGCGGTAATTGGTTGGAACTGCTCTGATTTCTGCTCTCTGTTCGAGCTGGAATCAGAGCAGAACCATCTGCTGGGGCGCAACGCGCTCGCTTTTCTTGGCCTCGCCGAGCAGCAGACGCATCCGAGCATATTGTTTGTCCGTCACCTGTAGCGCACGCACACTGCCCTTTTGCGGCAGGTTCTTCGTCACGCGTTGAACATGCTTCGAAGCTGCATCCTCGCCCCGCGCCACGCGCGCGTAAACTGAGTACTGCAGCATCATGTAGCCGTCGTCCTTCAGGAAGTTGCGGAAGCGGGTCGCAGAGCGGCGTTCCAACTTCGTGCCTACGGGCAGATCGAAGAATACGAACAGCCACAAGATCCGAACCTCCTTTGCCTTCATGCTGCTATCGTCGGCAGCTCCAGCACTTCGCTTGTCCCGCCCTCGATTGCGCGTACGAGAGATGCAGAAACCTCTTCGCTTGCCGCGAGCAGCGTCATCGTTTCATGCGCCATCACGCAGTCCGTCAGCATGACGGCGGCCATCGCCCGTCTGTGATCGAGCGTTAGCGCTTCCCGCGCGGGGCGACCCGAGTCGCTCGTGCGCCATACCAGCACGTCAACGAAAGGCCTGAAGGGTTCGACGATATCGTCCGCGAGGTTGAAGGCGTTGGTGGCGCTTGCATGGTTGATGCCCAGCGCCGGCAGGAGCCCGGCGGCCACCAGCGCCCGTGCGACGCATGACCGAACCACGGCATAACCGTAGTTCAGCATTTTGTTTCGGGTGTCGCCTTCGTCCTCGCGTCTGAACGATGCGAAGAGGCAGCTCCAGTATTCGCGTGCGGCTCTCGCTTCGACATTCTCCGAATCGCCGCTGCTGACGAGTCGCGCCATCGCGCGCAGGGCTGGCGCGCCGTCGCATCCAACGGCGTCCAGAGCAGCCGCCTGATTGAGGATCTTTGCTCTCACCGTCGACTGCCAAAGACGCTTTTTGAGGGGAGCACTCATGCCCGCCTGCATGAGCGCCATGCCGCCCTGACGGAAATGCCGATGGAAGGGGAGGGTGACACCCGAAGGCGTATGGGTCGCGTCCGTCACGATGAGCGCGATGCCGTTGTCCATGCACGCCGACAACAGCGTCGACGTCAACGTCGCGTGCGGAGCATCGACGACGATCCACGCAATATCCTCCAGCGCGAGGCGGACATCACCGTCGTCCTGCGCGACGACGACTTGCCCGTCGGCAAGATTCAGGCGTGCAGCCTTGCTTATGTGCAGGCCACGCCACGCCATGTGCGCACTTCTCGATCAATCAGATACCGGTGTCCCAGACGATCAAGATGCAGCTTCCTGAAGGTCTTAAGGGACTTTGCGCCGATGGCGCGGACCAAAACTTGGAGTGAAAGGTGTGGCGATATCGCGATTTTGCCGCCCTCACGATCCATTCCGCGAAAATATCCCTCCAAGACTGTCCCGTCGGCTTTTTCAATCTCAATGAACGACAGCTGGTTTAAGCCGAAGAGAAAGTCGTAGGACTCGTCCATTACATGCCATTCTGATTCTGGCGCGCCACCTTTGACGGCCAGTTTAGGAGGCGCGGGCCAATCTTCCTTGTCTGCGACCTGATGCGGATAGATCGGCACCAGGAAGAATTCGTCGACACCCTTGCGATTCTTTTTCCGGAACACGTCCACGCGCACCATCTCGCCACGATCGGCGGCCCCGTCGCGGACCAGTACGTCGACTTTCTTGCTGGTCGCAAGGCTCACCTTGCGAATGGGATCGCCCTTGGGCGAGAGCGGCGGCTTGTCCTTGGGTTTGCCTGCCGCGATCCAGTCACGCAGCGCCGCCACCACGCGGTGATTGCGCTCTGCGTCCTTGACGCGTTCGAGGTCCTTCTCCGTTAAGCCATCGACGGCCTTGCGCTCGTAGACCACTGCGCCGTCGTCGCCGATGCTACGGATGGTTGCCGCATGCGCCTCGCCACGCACCCGGCCCCGCTCCGCGCGGCTCACGAAGATGGTGGGAAAGAGGGCGTCCACCTCCTGCTTAAAGCCGGGCCATGGCATGGCGAAGTTGGCGATAAAGCGGCTCGTCCCGCGCTCCTCCTCGATTTTGGCCGCCTGCGTCAGCCGGTTCAGCGCGCTTTCCGTGGTGGCCGCGACGATTAGGGCGTCGAGTGCGTGATGCCTGTCGTCGGGGATGCGCTTGCCGTCCTTGTTCTTCTTGAGTCCCTGGATTCCCCAGGCGCGGCGAAGACGGTCGGTGAGGGGGCCCGGCCGCGTGAACACCCGGCGCGAGCCGTCTTCCGGGTACATGGGCTTCAGCGTCTCGGCGAAGACACGTGTAGCATACTGGGTGTCGGTCAGATTGCGCGACCGGAACTTCTCCTCCAGCACGCTTGCATCGCGCAGCAGGTAATTGCGTTTCTTGCGGCCCTTGAACGCCGTGCTGCTTTCGACGCGCGCAACGAACTCCTCCCATTCCTTGTCCGTCTTCTCTTTCCGGAACCAGTCGAAGGGCGTGCGGCCCTTCTTCTCGCGGTTGGCCTTGGCCGTGCACAGCGTCTTGTTGATGAAGCTGTCGTCGCCGGAACGGCTCCACGGCAGGATGTGATCGACCTCCGCAAGGTTCTGTTCGCTGGCGACCCAGTCGATCGGAATGTGGTCGCCGGAATAGATGCACTTGCTGCCCTGCTCCTTCCACAGCTCGTAGCGCAGAAGGTCTTCGGCGGTCGCTCGTGCGCGCCCGGTGGCTGCGGTGAACTCTTCGCGCAATCTCTCCTTGTCCTTGTTGCGGCGCTCGATGCCGCGCGCGATCTGGTCGCGCTCCTCCTTGCTCTTTCCGACCTCTCGCGCCAGCTCCACGTGGATTGCGCCGGGCAGGCCGTATTCGCGGACGATCGCCCGCACCTGCTTCAGTCCCTCGCCGAGCGCCTTGCGGGCGATCGGATTGTTGATCGACGAAAGGTCCGTCTCGGGCCGGCGGGCGTGGTCGTAGCCCGCCGCCTTGCAGGCGTCGGAGTAGACGAGACCTCGCATGAGGTGGGGGAGGAGCGTGCGCGCCGCCTTGGCGGAAATGTGGCCGGCGCCCTTGAAATGGGCGAAGTCACCCTCGTCGACACCTTTCATGAGCGCGTCGAGAACGAGAGGCTCGAAGCCGATCTCCTCGAGCCCCTTGCGGATCGACTCCGGCGATTCGCGGAAAGTGATGATCGCCGCGGCCCTGTCGACCTTCTCCTGCCGGTCGGCCAGGGTCTTCCACGTATCGCCGAGCACGTTGCGGAAAGCCTTCGTGCCTGCGGCCTGATCGCCGGAGCGCGAGGCGATCTCGCGCTTGCTTTCCTCGGCCAGCGGCACGTCGAACAGCGCGCCATCCTCGAGCGCGAGCAGACTCCGCAATCGCTTGTAGGTCAGCTTGACTCCGGGCGCCCCGAAATTCGCCATCGCGCTCGAGATCTCCTCGGGAGTGAGCGCCCGTTCCTGTCCGGCCGCCCTGATCCGCAGCGCGCAAAGACGCGAGGCCAGGCGGAACAGCTCGAAGGCAGGGCTGTGCTTCGCCGCACGGCGCTCCTCCGGCTCGAAGGGGCAGAACCCGACCCTGTCGTCGCTGTCCTGCAATGGCCGCTGGAAGAACGCCGCCTCGATGAACTCGCGTTCAAGATCGCGGCCGGCGAGCGCGTTGCCCATACCGCGTTGCCGGTCAAAGATCAGGCGCACTTCACGTTCCTGATCGTCGCGCAGTACCGATCGATCGAAGTTGCCGTTGCGATTGCGCTTGCGCTTCGCGTAAGCCTCGTCCTTGGCGAACATCTCGCCGACGCTTCGCCAGTCTTTCAGGCGGTCCCGCGTCTTCTCGATCGCTCCCAGCATCTTGGACGATTCGCCCGTCGCGTTCTTCCCCCGATCGCGCTTGCTGTTCGACTTGAAGCCGCGGTGCTTGGCGATGTGCCCGAGCGCCACCGCCAGTTCCTGGCCGTTGAGCGGCCTGTCCAGTGCGGCAGCACGCAAGGACCAGGGGTTCAAGCCGACCGCCAGCGATCTCTTGCGATCGTCGTTCAGGAGGTGGTGGGCGCTGAACAGCGTCCGCACCTCGTTCATGCGCTGCCGCCGCCGCTTGATGACACGGCGCATGAGGCGATTCTGTCGTCTGACCTGATTTGTCGGGGTACGCTCCTTCGCTGTTTCGGGCACATCGAAGCACCGTACGCCCATGGCAACGATGCGCCCATCGCCGCCCTCCGCGTTCTCGATCAGCGCCCACCCACACGAGCCGATGCCGAGATCAATACCCAGCGTCAGGCACTCCCGCACCGCGGGTGGTGCTGCATTTGTCGTCATGTTCCCAACCCCTGCGGGAACATCTTGACCCATACGCGACAGAATGCTCAAGTGGTTTCGGGAAGTCGGTAGGGAAACCACGGTAAAGTGGTTTATCCACTGAAGGTTCAGACCCCGGACGCGGAGACGCGTTCCGGGGTCTTCCTTTTCCCGGAGACGTCTCGACAAGCCCCGCGCCGAGGAACTGCCGGAACAGCCTCATCCGAGATTTTTCAGCGAGCTGGGAAAGCGGCTCTCGAGAGTTGCGCCCTCGGCAATGACCGCAGCCCGACTGGTCCGCGATTTGCACCCACGCTGTCCTCGGGTACTGTCGCACCATAAAGCAGGGGAGAGCCGCCGGCCGAATGGCGTATTTTTCGCAGCAGCTGATCAACGCGCTCACGCTGGGCTCGATCTACGCCCTGATCGCCATCGGCTACACGATGGTCTACGGCATCATCGGCATGATCAACTTCGCCCATGGCGAGGTCTTCATGATCGGCGGCTTCATCTCGCTGATCGGCTTCATGATCTGCGCCGCGCTCGGCATCTCCGCGGTGCCGGTCGCCATCGTCCTCGTGCTGCTGCTGGCCATGGCCTTCACCGCGGTCTACGGCTGGACCATAGAACGGGTCGCCTATCGGCCGTTGCGCGGCTCGTTCCGGCTCGCGCCGCTGATCTCGGCGATCGGCGTGTCGATCCTGCTGCAGAACTACGTCCAGCTGGCCCAGGGCGCGCGGCCCAAGGCGGGCGGGCAGATCGTCGAGGGCGGCTACACCCTGTTCAGCGCCGACGGCTTCGACGTCCGGGTCACCTGGCTGCAGATCACCATCTGGGTGGTGACGGTGGCGCTGATGGCCGGCTTCTCCTGGCTGATCGCCGCCACGCCGCTCGGCCGCCAGCAGCGCGCCTGCGAGCAGGACATGAAGATGGCGTCGCTGCTCGGGGTCAATGTCGACCGCACCATCTCGCTCACCTTCGTGATGGGCGCGGCGCTGGCCGCCGTCGCCGGCATGATGTTCCTGATGTATTACGGCGTGGTCGATTTCTTCATCGGCTTCCTGGCCGGCATCAAGGCCTTCACCGCCGCGGTGCTGGGCGGCATCGGCTCGCTGCCCGGGGCGATGCTGGGCGGGCTGCTGATCGGGCTGATCGAGGTCTTCTGGGCGGGCTACTTCTCGAGCGAGTACAAGGACGTGGCGGCCTTCGCCATCCTCGTGCTGGTGCTGATCTTCCGGCCGAGCGGGCTGCTCGGCAAGCCGGAGATCGAGAAGGTCTGAACCCGGATGGATGCGCGCCTTCCTCCGATGATCAAGGACTCGGCGCTGACGGCGCTGGTCGCCGCGGCGCTCGGCGTGTTCATCGTCGGCTTCAAGACCATCGACGTGGGCACGGGCGGCCCGGTGTTCGACTACCAGCTGGTCGATCTCGCGATCGCCGTGGTCACCATCTTCTTCGGCCGGCTCGGGCTGCAGCTCGCCTCGGTCGGGCTGAAATGGCCGGCCTTCGTGCTCGGCATCGCGCTCGGCGCGGTCGGGGCGGCGCCGCTCAAGCTGCCGTCGACGTTCCTGCACTGGTTCATCGTGCTGGCCGGCATCGTGATCATCCTGCGCACGATCTGGCCGTGGGCGAACGAGGCGATGGCGAAGGCGCGTCATTCGCCGCGCGGGGCGAACTACGGGCGGAACTTCGTGAAGTTCTTCGGGGCGGGGCTGCTGGTCGCCGCCGTGCTGATGCCGTTCATGCCGTTTGCCGACCAGAAGACGATGGATCTCGCGGTGCTGATCCTGACCTACGTCATGCTGGGCTGGGGGCTCAACATCGTGGTCGGCCTCGCGGGGCTGCTCGATCTCGGCTACGTCGCGTTCTACGCCGTCGGCGCCTATGCCTATGCGCTGCTGTCGACGCAGCACGGGCTCGGCTTCTGGACGGTGCTGCCGCTGGCCGGGATGATGGCGGCGGCGTTCGGGCTGGTGCTGGGCTTTCCCGTGCTGCGCCTGCGCGGCGACTATCTGGCGATCGTCACGCTGGGCTTCGGCGAGATCATCCGGCTGGTGCTGCTGAACTGGGTCGATCTCAGCAACGGCCCGGCCGGCATCGGCGGCATTCCCGGGCCGACCCTGTTCGGCGCGGTGTTCGCCGAGACCGCGCCGGCCGGGAAGACGACCTTCGCCGAGATGGCGGGGATCCCGTTCAGCGCCAACCAGCGGCTGATCTATCTCTATTACATCATCCTGCTGCTGGCGCTGGTGACCAACCTGTTCACCCAGCGGGTCCGCCGCCTGCCGGTCGGCCGCGCCTGGGAGGCGCTGCGCGAGGACGAGACGGCGTGCAAGGCGCTCGGCATCAACCCGACCAACACCAAGCTGACGGCGTTCACGGTCGGCGCGATGTTTGCCGGATTCGCGGGCTCGTTCTTTGCCGCCAAGCAGCGCTTCATCAGCCCGGAGAGCTTCACCTTCATCGAATCGGCGATCATCCTGGCGATCGTCGTGCTGGGCGGGATGGGCAGCCAGATCGGCGTGGTGCTGGCGGCGGTGCTGCTGATCGGCCTGCCGGAATGGTTCCGCGATCTCGGCGCCTACCGCATGGTCGTGTTCGGCCTCGCCATGGTGCTGATCATGGCGTTCCGGCCGCGCGGCCTGATCGCCCATCGCGAGCCCTCGGTGCGGCTCCATCCGGTGCGGGCCGGGCCATGACGCCGTCCCGGGAAGAGGGCGCTGCGCTGATCGAGGTCGAGCATCTCACCATGCGCTTCGGCGGGCTGGTGGCGGTCGACGACGTCTCCTTCTCGGCGCGGCCGCGCGAGATCACCGCCATCATCGGCCCCAACGGCGCGGGCAAGACGACGGTGTTCAACTGCATCACCGGCTTCTACAAGCCGACGATCGGGCGGCTCACCCTGCACGGCGAGCCGGACTATCTGCTCGAGCGCATGCTGGGCCACGAGATCGGGCAGAAGGCGCGGGTGGCGCGGACCTTTCAGAACATCCGCCTGTTTCCCGGCATGACGGTGCTCGAGAACCTCCTCGTGGCGCAACACAACAAGCTGATGCGGGCGTCGGGGATGAGCGTGTTCGGGCTGCTCGGGCTGGCGCGCTATCGCATTGCCGAGGCGGCGGCGATCGACAAGGCCCGGGTCTGGCTCGAGCGCATCCGGCTGCTGGCCGACGCCGACCGTCCGGCCGGCGAGCTGCCCTACGGCGCGCAGCGGCGGCTCGAGATCGCGCGCGCAATGTGCACCGACCCGCGGCTGCTCTGCCTCGACGAGCCGGCGGCCGGGCTCAACCCGCGCGAGTCGGCCGAGCTCAACGACCTGCTGGTGTCGATCCGCGATCTGGACGGGGTGGGGGTGCTGCTGATCGAGCACGACATGAGCGTGGTGATGACGATCTCCAACCACGTCGTCGTGCTCGACTACGGGCGCAAGATCGCCGAGGGAAATCCGCAGGAAATCCGCAACGACCCGGCGGTTATCCGCGCTTATCTGGGCACCGAGGGCGATGCGGATGCTTGAGGTGCGGGGACTTGCGGCCTTTTACGGGGCGATTCAGGCGCTGCACGGCGTCGATCTCGACGTCGCGCAGGGCGAGATCGTGACCCTGATCGGCGCCAACGGGGCGGGGAAGTCGACCCTCCTGATGACGGTCTGCGGCAACCCCCGCGCCCGGTCCGGCACGATCCGTCTCGACGGCCACGACATCACGCACCTGCCGACGCACGAGATCGTCCGCCGCGGCGTCGCCCAGGTCCCCGAAGGCCGCCGCATCTTCCCGCGCATGAGCGTGTTCGAGAACCTCCAGATGGGCGCGGTCATCGCCGAGCCGGCGCATTTCCAGCACGATCTCGAGCGGGTTTTCACCATGTTTCCGCGGCTTGCCGAGCGGCGCGAGCAGCGCGGCGGCACGCTGTCGGGCGGCGAGCAGCAGATGCTGGCGATCGGCCGCGCGCTTATGAGCCGGCCGCGTCTGCTGCTGCTCGACGAGCCCTCGCTCGGCCTCGCACCCCTGATCGTGCGCCAGATCTTCGACGCCATCCGGCGCATCGCGCGCGAGGAGGGCGTGACGATCTTCCTGGTCGAGCAGAACGCCTTCCACGCGCTCCGGCTGGCCGACCGCGGCTATGTGCTGGTGAATGGCCGGGTGCGTCTGTCCGGCACCGGCAAGGAGCTGCTCGCCAACCAGGAGGTCCGCGCGGCCTATCTCGAGGGCGGCCACGCATGAGCCCGCTCGACACCTTCATGTTCGACTGGTTCGGCGACACGCTGTTCAACGTCCTGCTGTTCAACCTCGTGCTGGTCGGCCCGGCCTCTTTCGCCGCGGGACAGGCGGTTGCGAGCACCTGGCGGTCGTGGCCGCAGGTCGTTGCCTACACGGCCCTGCTGTCGGCCGGCCTGCGCTTCTTCGATTACGCCCTGGCCAATGGCGAGCTGTGGTCGATCGGCGGATTTCTGCTCGGCTGGCTCGTGCAATTCGCGATCGCGGCCTTTGCCTACAGGCTGACGCGCGTGCGCCAGATGATCCGGCAATATCCCTGGCTGTACCGGCGCAAAGGCTTGCTGGGCTGGGAGGAGCAGCACTAAGCTGCGGCAGGGCTCCACCTGGTGGAGAATCACGAAAGGGAGATATTCATGAGCAGGATATACGGCGCGCTGGCCGTCGCGGCGCTGACCCTCGCGGTGTCGCCGGCCTTCGCGCAGATCAAGATCGCCTCGGTCGGCCCGATGACGGGGCAGTACGCGGCGTTCGGCGAGCAGTTGCGCCGGGGCGCCGAGATGGCCGTGGCCGACATCAATGCCGCGGGCGGCGTCAATGGCCAGAAGCTCGAGCTGCAGATCGGCGACGACGCCTGCGATCCCAAACAGGCGACGGCTGTGGCCAACAAGCTCGCTTCCGACAAGGTCGCGTTCGTGGCCGGCCATTACTGCTCGGGCAGCTCGATCCCGGCCTCGGACATCTACAAGGAAGCCAAGATCCTGCAGATCACGCCGGCATCGACCAACATCAAGCTGACCGACGATGCCGCAGCGAAGGGCAATACAACCGTCTTCCGCACCTGCGGACGCGACGATGTCCAGGGCGCCACCGTCGGTGCCTACATCCTGAAGAACAAGAAGGATGCGAAGGTCGCGATCCTCCACGACAAGTCGCCCTACGGCAAGGGCGTGGCCGACGAGACCAAGAAGGCGCTGAACAAGGGCGGCCTGCGCGAGGCGATGTACGAGTCCTACAATGACACCGACAAGGACTTCACCGCGCTGATCAACAAGATGAAGCAGGCCAAGATCGACATCATCGTGCTCGGTGGCTACCACACCGCCGGCGCGATGCTGATCAAGCAGTCGCGCGAGCAGGGCTTCGGCGCCCAGATGGTCGGCTTCGACGCGCTCGAGGATGCCGAGTTCGCCAAGCTCGGTGGCGCCGCCACCGATGGCGTGCTGATGTCGTTCCCGCCCAAGGCCGAGGACGATCCGAAGAATGCCGCCCTCGTGAAGAAGTTCCGCGACGCCAAGTACGAGCCGGCCGGCTACACGCTGTTCACCTATGCCGCCGTCAAGGTGTGGGCGGACGCTGCCAACAAGGCCAAGTCGACCGAGGCCGCCAAGGTTGCGGCGGCACTGCGCACCGGTACCTACGACTCCGCCGTCGGTCCGCTGACCTATGACGCCAAGGGCGACATCAAGGACCCTGTCTACGACATCTATGTCTGGAAGGGCGGCAAGTCGACGCCGATGCCGAAGTAGGCGACATTGATCGGAGGAGGGCCCGGTTCGCCGGGCCCTTTTTCTTTGCGATTCAAGGGTTTGTGGTTGCCACAACAGGATTTTGCGTTCTCGTGACACGAGAGCCCCCGATATGGTATTCGAGGGCTCAATCTATAGAGGGGATCGATCGTCGATATGGCGGGGGCCACCATCGCGGTCGCGTCGGATCATGCCGGCTTCGACCTGAAGGAAATTTTGAAGGGCGATCTGCAGCAGGCAGGTTACGCCGTGCTCGATCTCGGCACCAACTCGACGGCATCGGTGGACTATCCGGATTTTGGAGAAGCCATGGGCGATGCGATAGCCACCGGCCGAGCCGAGAAGGGGGTGCTTGTCTGCGGCTCGGGAATCGGCATCTCGATCGCGGCCAATCGCAATCCGAAGGTCCGCGCGGTGCTTGCGCACGATGCGACGTCGGCCCGCCTGTCGCGCGAGCATAACGATGCCAACGTGGTGGCCTTTGGCCAGCGGTTGATCGGCATCGAAGTGGCGCGCGAAGCGTTGAAGGTCTTCCTCGCCACAGCATTCGAAGGTGGCCGTCACGTTGGCCGCGTTGCCAAGCTTTCCGGAGTATCTAAGTCATGAGTCAAGCTGCCGCGCAGAGGCAAGACGTCCCGCTCGCGATGTTCACTCAAGGCATCGCCGAGTCGGATCCGGCGATTGACGCGGTGCTGAAGGGAGAGCTGCATCGCCAGCGCGAGCAGATCGAGCTTATTGCCTCGGAGAATATCGTGTCGCGCGCCGTGCTCGAGGCGGCCGGCTCGGTACTGACCAACAAGTACGCCGAAGGGTATCCCGGCCGGCGCTACTACGGCGGCTGCGAGGAGGTCGACAAGGCCGAACAGCTGGCCATCGATCGCGCCTGCAAGCTGTTCGAGTGCAGCTTTGCCAATGTGCAGCCGCACTCGGGTGCGCAGGCGAACCAGGCGGTCTTCATGGCGCTGCTGAAACCCGGCGATACGTTTCTCGGTATGGCGCTCGATCAGGGCGGCCATCTCACCCATGGCTCGCCCGCCAACCAGTCGGGCAAATGGTTCAAGGTGCTGTCTTACGGCGTAAAGCCCGACACTCACCTGCTCGATTACGAGCAGATGGAGGAGATCGCGCGCCGTGACAGGCCGAAGCTGATCATCGCGGGCGCCTCCGCCTATTCGCGCCAGATCGACTTTGCACGCTTCCGCAAGGTGGCCGACGAGATCGGCGCCTTCTTCATGGTCGACATGGCGCACTATGCAGGCCTCGTTGCTGGCGGAGTCTATCCCAGCCCGCTGCCGCACGCCCACGTCGTCACGACGACCACCCATAAGACCCTGCGCGGACCGCGCGGCGGCATGGTGCTGTCGAACGACGCCGACCTCGGCAAGAAGATCAACTCCGCGGTGTTTCCCGGGCTGCAGGGGGGGCCGTTGATGCACATCATCGCCGCCAAGGCGGTGGCCTTCGGAGAAGCGCTGCGCCCCGATTTCAAGGAATATGCCCAGCGCACGATCGACAATGCTCGCGCTCTGGCGTCGGCGCTCACCGAGCGAGGCCTCCGGATCATCTCAGGCGGCACCGACAGCCACGTCATGCTGGTGGACCTTCGACCCAAGAAGGCGACCGGCGTCTCGGCGGAAAAGGTACTCGATCGCGCCGGGATCACGGTCAACAAGAACAGCATCCCGGGCGATCCCGAAAAATTCACGATAACCTCCGGTGTGCGCTTGGGGTCGCCCGCCGGCACGACCCGGGGCTTCGGCGTCGCCGAGTTCCGCCAGATCGGCGACCTGATCGCCGACGTCCTCGACGGCATCGCCAAGAACGGCCCAGACGGCGACGCCCAGGTCGAAACGCAGGTCCGAGGAAAGGTCCGCGAGCTCTGCACCCGCTTCCCGATCTACCGCGACTGACAACGCAACAAGACAAATCAGGGGGACTGAATGCGCTGTCCATTTTGCGGCCACGAGGACACACAGGTTAAGGACTCGCGACCGACCGACGACAATTCGGCGATTCGCCGGCGCCGCTACTGCCCCTCGTGCGGCTCACGCTTCACGACCTTCGAGCGCGTGCAGCTGCGCGAGCTCACCGTGGTGAAGAAGAACGGCCAGCGTGTGCAATTCGACCGCGACAAGCTTGCTCGTTCGATCTCGGTCGCCTGCCGCAAGCGACCGGTCGATCCCGATCGTGTCGAGCGGGTGGTCAACGGCATCGTGCGCCGCCTCGAGAGCTCCGGCGAGAGCGAGATCCCCTCGACGCAGATTGGTGAGCTGGTAATGGACGCGTTGCGCGCGCTCGATCCGGTCGCCTATGTGCGCTTCGCCTCGGTCTATCGCAATTTCCGCGAGGCCCGGGACTTCGAGGAGTTCATCTCCGACCTCGCCGAGACCAACCTCAAGGACTGACGGCATGATGCGCGCGGCGCTCGCGCTGGCGCGCCGGTCGCTCGGGCGCACCTGGCCGAACCCGGCGGTTGGATGCGTCATCGCGAAGGGTGGTGCGATCGTCGGCCGTGGCCGCACACTCGATGGCGGCCGCCCGCATGCCGAGGCTGTCGCGCTGGCGGAGGCCGGCGATGCCGCCCACGGCGCTACGGTCTATGTCACGCTCGAGCCCTGCTCGCATTTCGGTAAGTCACCGCCCTGTGCCGATGCGCTGATCCGGGCTGGCGTCACGAAAGTCGTATCGGCGCTCGAAGACCCTTTCCCTGAGGTGAACGGGCGGGGCCACGCCCGGCTTCGAGCGGCGGGAATCGCGGTCGAAGTGGGAGAGGGGGCGACGGAGGCCGCGGAGGTTAACGCGGGCTTTCTCCTGCGGGTTCGCGAGGGTCGACCGCTGTTCCATCTCAAGATGGCAACCTCGCTCGACGGACGGATCGCGACCGCATCGGGGGAGAGCAAGTGGATCACCGGCGCGGCGGCGCGTGCCGTGGGCCAACATCTGCGCGCCACCCATGACGCGATCCTCGTCGGCGCCAACACCGTAGCCGCTGACGACCCCGAGCTGACCTGCCGCCTGCCTGGGCTCGAGATCCATTCGCCAGTTCGCGTCGTTCTCGACTCGAGGGCGCGTATGTCGCCCGGCTCGAAACTTGCTCTTTCAGCCGCCAGGACCCCGGTGTGGCTGATCTGCACGCCAGAGGCGCCGGCACGCGCGCGCGACGGTCTCAAGGCATTGGGCGTCGAAGTGATCGAGGTTGCATCCAATGAGCAAGGCAAGATCGATGCTCAGGCAGCGGCGGCCGCTCTCGGCGAGCGACGGCTTACGCGCGTGCTCATCGAAGGGGGTGGAGAAGTGGCGGCGGCATTCCTTCGCGCCAACCTCGTGGACAGGCTGAGCGCTTTTCGGGCAGGGCTGTTGCTGGGGGGCGACGGCCGCTCTGCGGTCGCTCCCATCGGCTTGGAAAGGCTCGGTTTCGCGCCCCGGTTCACCCTGGTCTCCAGCCGGAGCGTAGGCGGTGACATGCTGGAAACCTGGCATCGGGCGGCTTAAGAATAGTCATGTTCACGGGAATCGTTACAGACATCGGCGAGATCGCCGGGGTGAGCGCGGGCGGACAGACGGGCGACCGCAAGTTCGTCATCAAGACGAAACACGATCTCAATCCAATCGCGATGGGTGCGTCGATCGCCTGTTCCGGCTGCTGCCTGACCGTGGTCGAAAAGGGCGCCGACTGGTTTGCGGTCGAAGTCTCCGGCGAGACACTCGACAAGACCCACCTTGGCGACTGGCAGCAGGGGCGGCGCATCAACCTCGAATTGTCGCTGAAGCTCGGCGACGAGCTGGGCGGGCACCTCGTCTACGGCCATGTCGACGGGGTCGGAAACGTCGTTTCGATGACGCCGGAGGGCGGCAGCGTGCGTTTCGTGTTCGAGGCGCCACCCGACCTCGCGCGCTTCATCGCCCCGAAGGGGTCGATTTCGGTCGATGGCATCTCGCTGACCGTGAACGAGGTCGACGGCAATCGCTTCGGCATCAACATCATTCCCCACACACAGGCGGTTACGACCCTCGGAGCTGCCCGGCCTGGGCAGCGGGTCAACCTTGAGGTCGACATGCTCGCGCGATACGTTCAACGATTGTTGGAGCACGGAAAGACATGAGCGCGCTCGAAAAGGATGCCTGGCGGATCACATTCAGCGAAGTGAAGGCTGCGGCGGAGGACATCATCGAGGAAGCCCGCAGGGGCCGAATGTTCATTCTGGTCGATGACGAGGACCGCGAGAACGAAGGCGATCTCGTCGTCCCGGCACAATGGGCGACGGCCGAGGCGATCAACTTCATGGCCAAGCATGCGCGCGGCCTGATCTGCCTTGCGTTGACGCGCGAACGCATCGAGCAACTCGGCCTCAAGCTGATGGCGCAGAACAACGGCACACGGCATCAGACGGCATTCACCGTGTCGATCGAGGCGCGTGAGGGCGTGACCACCGGCATTTCCGCCGCCGACCGCGCCCGCACCGTCTCGGTCGCGATCGATCCATCGTGTGGGCCCCAGGATATCGTGACGCCTGGCCACGTCTTTCCGCTCGTGGCGCGGGACGGCGGCACACTCGAGCGCACCGGCCACACCGAGGCTGCGGTCGACTTGGCGCGTCTCGCCGGCCTTACTCCGGCGGGCGTGATCTGCGAGATCATGAACGACGACGGCACGATGGCCCGGCGCAATGACCTCATCACCTTCGCCCAGCGCCACGGCCTCAAGATCGGCACCATTGCCGACCTGATCGCCTACCGCCGGCGCTACGACTCGATCATCAAGCGGATCAGCGAGACCAAGCTCGACAGCATGTGGGGCGGCGACTTCCGCTGCGTCGTCTACATCAACAAGGTAACGATGGCGCAGCACGTCGCCCTGGTGAAAGGCGATCCTGCCGCGCCCGGGCCAGTCACCGTGCGCATGCATGCCGTCAACCTGTTCACCGATACGCTCGGCCAACGCAGCGGCGGCCGCGGCGGCGAGATCGAAGCCTCCATGCGCACCATCGCCGAGGAAGGCCGCGGCGTGATCGTGCTGATCCGCGAACCGCTGACGGTCGTGCTCGCGGAGCAGCGTCGCCGGGCCGGTGAAGCGATCGCCCCGGCCGGGGTCGAGCTTCGCGATTACGGCGTCGGCGCCCAGATCCTGATCGACCTTGGTGTCAAGGAGATGACCCTCTTGACCAACAGCAAGAAGAGCATCGTCGGGATCGAGGGCTTTGGGCTGAAGGTCGTGGGCCAGAAGCCCGTCCCTGGGCGTGCCAAGGGCTGATTATGAGACAGGGACGCAGTAATACCGGAAGACCATGAGCACGCGCACGGAGAATCCCACCGCGCGGCCCGCCGTCGACGGCGTTGACGGCGCGCGCATACTGGTCGTCGAATCGCGGTATTATCCGGAGATCGCCGACGCGCTGATTTCCGGCGCGGAGGCCGAGATCACGAAAAACGGCGCGACCTTGGAGCGTGTGGTCGTGCCGGGTGCCTTCGAGATTCCCGGCGCCATCGCGCTTGCAGCCGGGCACTATGACGGTTTCCTCGCTCTCGGCTGCGTGATCCGCGGCGAGACCACCCACTACGACTATGTCTGCGGCGAGAGCGCCCGCGGGCTCATGGACCTGTCGATCCAGAAGAAGCTGGCCATCGGCTATGGCATCGTGACAGTGAACAGCATGGAACAGGCAAAGGCGCGTGCGGAGACGCATCGCGGCGACAAGGGCGGCGACGCCGCTCATGCGTGCCTCGCGATGATCGCGCTGCAACGTCGCTGGCGACCGTCGTGACCGATCCGAAACCGACGACCAGCCGCCGGCAGGCCGCGCGGCTGGCGGCCGTGCAGGCGCTCTATCAGTGGCAGGAGGGACAGGACCGGCCTGCCGACATCGTCGAGCAGTTCCTGAAGGTGCGGACCGTGGACGCAGGTGAAGGTGGCATGCGCCGCGACGCTGACAAGTCGCTGTTCAGGGACGTTGTCGAAGGTGCGGCCGTGAACAAGGAAGAGCTCGAGCGAACGGTCTCAGCCGCCCTCGCGGAAGGCTGGACCTGGGCCCGTGTCGACCGGCTCGTGCGGGCCATCCTACTCGCGGGGGCGTATGAGCTGATCCACCGCCGCGACGTGCCGCCCCGGGTTGCCATCAACGAGTACGTCGAGATCGCGCATGCCTTCTACGATCCGCGAGAGTCGACCTTCGTAAACTCGGTGCTGGACCGTGTGGCGCGCCAGGAACGCGCAGCCGAACTGGCACGGTAGCGGCATGGCCTCGCGACGGGCGAGTGAGTTCGAGCTGATCGCTCGCTACTTCGCGCCGCTGGCCAAGGATTTCGCAGGCGCGGGCGGCCTCAAGAGTGACAACGCCTTCCTCCCGGCCAACGCGCGGCACGACCTCGCCGTGAAAACCGACATGATCGTTTCCGGGGTGCATTTCCTCGCTGAGGAGAGGCCCGAGCTGGTCGCTGCGCGGGCGCTCCGCGTCTGTTTGTCCGACCTCGCAGCAGGGGGGGCGGCACCTTATGCCTACCAGCTCGCGCTTTCGTTGACACGCGGCTGGACGGAGCGCTGGGTTGCCGGATTCGCGCGCGGCCTCGCTGCTGACCAGCGCCGCTTCGGCATCACCCTGTGCGGCGGCGACACCACCGGAACACCGGGCCCCACGACGATCTCCATAACCGCTTTCGGCAAGGTCTCGCGCGGGAGAGGCCTCGGACGCGGCGGCGCGCGGGCAGGGGACGAGCTCTGGGTGAGCGGCACGATTGGCGACGCCGCGCTTGGCTTGCTGGCGGCTCGCGGCGAGTTGAAGAGCAGCGCTCTGGAGAAACGCTATCGATTGCCGCAGCCACGCACGACACTCGGGCCACGGCTGGTCGGAATTGCGACTGCCGCGGCGGACATCTCGGACGGGCTGCTGGCCGACGTGGGACACATCGCCCATGCGTCAGGGCTGGAAGTGCAAATCGAGCGCGACCGGGTGCCGCTGTCGGGCGCGGCACGAGGCATCCTCTCGACTGATCCTGCCCTCTGGAGGAACGTGCTGGCAGGCGGTGACGACTATGAATTGGCTTTCGCGGTGCCCCCGCGCAAGCGAACAGCGTTGCTGGCCGCGTCGCGTGCGGCGGGTGTGCGGGTCGCGCATGTTGGCGGCTTCTCCAGAGGCAGTCGCGTGGTTCTGACTGTTTCCGGGCAACCGCAGCGAATTGCGCAGAGCGGCTATGTGCATTTCTGATTGTGGCCAATTCGCTTGGGACCGGATGACGGGGCGATTATGGTGCGCGCCCAAATGGATGGTTCAAGTAGGGTAGAGGATACGTCGGCCAGCGCTTCCAGCGGCATGCCGAGGCGGGCGTTGCGCAACATAGGGCTGTTGGGATTTTGCCAGGCGCTGACGCAGGGCAGCAACACGCTCATGTTTGCCTCGTCGGCCCTTGCCGTCCTGACCATCATCCCGGCCGATATGCGTATCTGGGCAAATCTGCCCGTCACCATGCAGCATCTCGGCGTGATGCTGTCCGTATTTCCGGCCTCGATGCTGATGATGCGCAGGGGCCGCAAGTTCGGTTTCCGGATCGGGTCACTGTTCGGAATGGCCGGCGCTTCCCTGGCGGCCATCGGCCTGGAGCTCGGCAGCTTTCCGATGATGTGCCTGGGCGGCCTCCTGCTGGGCTATGCCGTGGCCAACATGCAGCTGTATCGTTTTGCCGCAGTGGAACTCGCCCCGCTGTCGTTTCGCGCCAAGGCGATTTCCTATGTTACCGCAGGCGGCGTCGTCGCCGGCATCATCGGCCCGGCGCTCGCGCGCTGGACACCCGATATGTGGCAGCCGCTGTTCCAGGCGAGCTTCGTCTCAGTGATCGTAATTCACCTCATCGTCTTCGTCGTGCTGGGTTTCATCGAGTTTCCTATGGTGAGGGCGGAAGATGCGACCGGGCCGCAGCGGCCATTGCTCGAGATCGTGACGCAGCCCGCCTACATGGTGGCGGCGGCGGGGGGAATGATCGCTTTCGGCGTGATGTCATTCGTCATGGCGGCGTCGCCTCTGGCCATTGTGCAATGCGGTCTCAGCAAGAGCGAGGCGCCGATCACAATCTTCGTGCACGTCATGGGCATGTTCCTGCCGTCATTCTTCACCGGCCACCTGATCCAGCGTTTCGGCATCTTCAACATCATGACCGCTGGCATCGCGCTGCTGATCGGGGGCGTGGCAATCGCCTTGCTCGGCACCACCGAATGGCACTTCCGCGGAGCGCTCGGGTTGAACGGGGTGGGCTGGAACTTCCTCTTCGTCGGCGCCACAACCTTGCTGACCACGACCTACCGTCAGGCTGAACGTGGCAAGGCGCAGGCTTTCAACGACTTCATGGTGTTCGGGACCACCGCCACGGCAAGCCTGATGGCATCCGTTGTGCTCGAGGTGAAGGGCTGGGCCTATCTGAACTATCTCGCCTTCGCCATGGTCTGCGTCGCTCTGCTGGTGATCGGCATCTTTCGCCTGCGCAATCCGGGTCGAGCGACATAAGCCTCGCGGAGCCCAAGCCCTTGAGTCGATGGGGCTTTTGCGGCCTCCCGCTGTTGCGCGTTCCCGACGGTTCTGTCATTTTCCGCCCGCCTTGCGCTGGGGGAGACAGTTTCATCGGCGCGTATCGGGTTGAGAACACCTTAAGAACCAACAGGTTATAAACTATGTCATCCGTTCTATGGGCCGTCATCGGCTGCGGCGTCATTGCCGTGCTGTACGGCATCATCACCGCATCGCGGGTCATGGCTGCCGATGCCGGCACGCCGCGCATGCAGGAGATCGCGCAGGCTATTCAGGAAGGTGCCGGCGCCTATCTGCGCCGGCAGTACACCACCATCGCCATCGTGGGCGTCGTGGTTCTCATCCTGCTATTCATCCTCCTCGGCAAGTTCGCCGCCGGTGGCTTCCTGATCGGCGCCGTCCTGTCGGGCGCGACGGGCTTTATCGGCATGAACGTGTCGGTGCGGGCCAACGTGCGTACGGCGGTCGCGGCGCAGAAGAGCCTCGCCGCAGGCCTGGATCTGGCCTTCAAGTCGGGCGCGATCACCGGCATGCTGGTGGCAGGCCTCGCCTTGATCGGCGTCGCCGGATACTTCGCCCTGCTGCTCAGAATGGGCATCCCGCAGGGCAGCCGCGAGATGATCGATGCGCTCGTTTCCCTCGGCTTCGGCGCCTCCCTGATCTCGATCTTCGCCCGTCTCGGCGGCGGCATCTTCACCAAGGGCGCGGACGTCGGCGGGGACATGGTCGGCAAGGTCGAAGCCGGCATTCCGGAGGATGACCCGCGCAATCCGGCGACCATTGCCGACAACGTCGGCGACAACGTCGGCGATTGTGCGGGCATGGCTGCGGATCTGTTCGAGACCTATGCGGTCACCACGGTGGCGACAATGGTCCTGGCGTCGATCTTCTTCGCCGGCAACCAAGCGCTGCTTTCTCAGCTCATGCTTTATCCGCTTGCCATCGGCGCCGCCTGCATCATCACCTCGATCGTCGGCACCTACTTCGTGAAGCTGGGCTCCGACGGCGGCATCATGTGGGCGATGTACAAGGGCGTCATCGTGGCCGCCGTGCTGTCGATTCCGGCCATCTGGCTGGTCACCGACCGGCTGGTTGGCATGGGTACCGTGTTGACGGTGGGCGACCGGTCCTTCACCGGCATGTCGCTCTTCTGGTGCTCACTGGTCGGCCTCGCCATCACCGGCCTTATCGTGTGGATCACCGAGTATTACACCGGTACCGACTATCGTCCGGTCAAGGCGGTCGCCCAGGCTTCGGTCACCGGTCACGGCACCAACGTTATCGCGGGGCTGGCAATGTCCATGGAGGCGACGGCCCTGCCGGCGCTGCTGATCTGTTCCGGCATCGTAATCTGCTACGTGCTGGCGGGCTTGTTCGGCATCGCCATCGCCACGACCGCAATGCTGGCGCTCGCGGGCATGGTGGTGGCGCTGGACGCCTACGGTCCGGTCACCGACAACGCGGGCGGTATTGCGGAGATGGCTGGCCTTCCGAAGGAGGTCCGCAAGAATACCGACGCGCTTGACGCGGTCGGCAACACCACCAAGGCGGTCACCAAGGGCTATGCCATCGCTTCGGCGGGCCTCGGTGCGCTGGTGCTGTTCGCCGCCTACACGTCGGACCTCTCGTACTTCATCAGCCAGGGCAAGCTCGGCGTCAAAGCGGTCAGCTTCTCGCTCGAGAATCCGTACGTCGTGGTCGGCCTGCTGATGGGCGGCCTGCTGCCGTACCTGTTCGGCGGCATGTCGATGCTGGCCGTCGGACGCGCGGCCCAGGCGGTCGTCGAGGAGGTTCGACGCCAGTTCCGCGAGAAGCCGGGCATCATGCAGGGCACCGATCGTCCGGATTACGGCCGTGCTGTCGACATGCTGACCAAGGCGGCGATCAAGGAAATGATGATCCCGTCTCTGCTGCCGGTCCTGTCGCCCATCGTGCTGTTCTTCGTGATCAGTGCGATTGCGGGCCGGGCCGATGCCTTTGCCGCGGTCGGCGCCATGCTGCTCGGCGTGATCGTCACCGGCATCTTCGTGGCCATCTCAATGACGGCCGGCGGCGGTGCCTGGGACAACGCCAAGAAGTACATCGAGGAAGGCCATTTCGGCGGCAAGGGATCCGAGGCTCACAAGGCGGCGGTGACCGGCGATACCGTTGGCGATCCGTACAAGGACACCTCGGGGCCGGCCGTGAACCCGATGATCAAGATTGCGAACATCGTGGCCCTGTTGCTGCTCGCCGTCCTCTCGCACTGAGCGGCGGTCATCCTC
The DNA here is from genome assembly GCA_026126105.1 of Enhydrobacter sp. Taxonomy (GTDB): domain Bacteria; phylum Pseudomonadota; class Alphaproteobacteria; order Reyranellales; family Reyranellaceae; genus Reyranella. The sequence continues at coordinate 79,833 of JAHCJV010000011.1, read as the reverse complement.
CTTAAGGGCCCCGGCGAAGACGCCGGGGCCTTTCGATTCAAGGGACGCGCCTAGGATCGGTCGTTTGGCGTCAGATACCGCCTGTCGTTGGCGCGCCCGGATTGGAATCCTGCTTCGGACCGGTGAAACGGCCGACATTGCCCATGATCTGCTCGAGCACGGTAATCTCCTTGCCTGCGGTCGGCGTGATGCGGGAGACCATTTCGATGTCCCGGCTGTCAGCCAACTCATACTTCTTGATCGATGCTAGGCGGCCCGCATCGTTGAAGTTCAGTTGCATGACATCTTGTTGGAGCATCGCCGGCTTAAAGAAGGCGTAGTATTCCTGCTTTTGCGCGATGTAGTACCAAACATTGGGATTGAAGGTGGCGACGGTCGACGGCGAGCCGATAAGACGGACCACGTCCTCGCGGCTTTGAGTCTCGATTTCGAGCTTCTCGACCGAGCCCGGAGTTGCCGCGAAGCCGCGCTGGTCGACGATCGACTCGCACCCGGCGACGGCTAGCGGCAAGGCGATGGCGCCGATAAGGACGCCGACGACAGCGTAAGGGACAGTGCGACGCATGGACGGTGTTTATATATCCGAAGAAGAGAGGGCGCACACCATGTCGTGGCGCCGTCCGGGGGTCAACCGATGTCCTATCTCGCCAGGGAGCACTGATTGTTTCGCCGCCGTCCGCCTAGTGAAGAATTCGCGGCCCTGCTCTATGGCCGCACCGCCGAACGCGCGCGCGCGCCCGAACTCTACCAGACCTTCGGCATTCCGGACACACTCGATGGGCGCTTCGATGCCTTGGCGCTGCACGCCGCCCTTGTTATCGACCGTCTGCGCCGCGAGCCCGACGGCGAGGCGCTGTCGCAGGCTTTCTTCGACGCCATGTTTCGCCACCTCGATCTCACTTTGCGAGAGATCGGGGTGCAGGACCTTGGCGTCGGACGGCGCATCAAGATCATGGCGGAGGGGTTTCATGGTCGAGCGCTTGCCTATCGGACGGCCTTGGCCGACGCCGACGCGGCCTCTCTCGCAGAGGCCTTGCGCCGGAATGCCTATGGGGGTAGGCCGCCTGTTGATCCGGCACAGTTGGAGCGTCTCACGGCGTATGTACGCTACGAGGCAGACAGGCTTGCCCGAACCGCCCGTAAAGACCTAGCGAAGTAGTTAATCTAAATGACCCAATTCCTTGATAATGGACCAAAGTCGGAAATTGAGAGGATTGTCGATATCGATCGCATGGGCACGAGCGGTTCGACGGCCCTCGATATAGCGGCGAGCGAGAGTGAGCGCGCGGCGCTCGCCAAGCGGTTCGGCTTCCTCGGCTTGCCCGCCTTCTCGGCCCGTGTCACGGTCGACCGGCGACCGGGTGGCCGGGTCGTTCTCGAAGGGCGGCTGAGGGGAAAGATCTTGCAGGCATGCATCTTGACGCTCGATCCGGTCACGCAGGATCTCGACGAAGCTTTTCGTATCGTCTTCAAGCAGGATCTAACCGAGGAGCGTGATCCGGAGAGCGGGGAGGCGCTGGTAAGCCCTCAAGCGGACGCGCCCGAGCCGCTCTCTGGGAACATGCTGGACGTAGGCGAGGTCGTCGCCGAGCAACTCTCCCTCGCCGCCGACCCATATCCCCGGCGGCCGGGCGTGAAGCTCGAGGATGTCCTGCCCAAGCCCCGTCGGGACGGCCGCCCGACACGGCAGGAGCAGCGCCGCCATCCGTTCGCAGGATTGGCGGCACTGAAGGACAAGCCGCCCCGCGGCCGCTAATCTGTTGCGGCCGCGGAACGTTTTGGCTAGAGAAGTCGGCCCGCCGCGCCTGCTAAGCGCGGCCTAGCTTTTTGGGGACAGGTTTTGCCGCCCCATCCTGGAGATCGTCATGGCTGTTCCCAAGAAAAAGGTTTCGAAGTCGCGCCGCAATATGCGCCGTGCCCACCACGCCATTCCGGCAATGGCCCATATCGAATGCAAGAATTGCGGCGAGCTGAAGCGGCCGCACATGGTTTGCTCGCATTGCGGCTACTATCGCGAAGACATGCCGGTGCTTGCGGACAGCGCCGCCGCCGAGAAGTAGTCTCTCGGCAGCGCCGGCGATCGGGCTGGCTGCAGGCGAAACGAGTTCCTCGATGAAGTCGGGCAAGGTCGTCCTGGCGCTTGACGGCATGGGCGGCGACCACGCGCCCGGGGTCGTCGTAAACGGGGCAGATATCGCGCGCGAACGGTACCCCGATACGCGCTATCTGCTGTTCGGCGATCCCGAGAAGCTCAAACTGCTGGTCGACAAGCGCAAAGGTCTTGCCCAGGCGGTCGAAATCGTGCCGGCGGCAGAGGCGGTGAGCGCCGACGACAAGCCGTCGTTTGCCCTCCGCCGTCGCCGCCAATCGAGCATGTGGCTCGCCTGCCAGGCTGCGGCCGACGGCCGTGCCGACACCGTGGTCTCCGCCGGTAATACAGGTGCGCTGCTGGCCATCTCGATGTTCGCGATGCGCATGCTGGAAGGCGCCCATCGGCCCGCTCTTGCTTCGTTCCTGCCGACGACACGCGGCGAAACCGTGATGCTCGATCTTGGCGCCAATCTCGAATGCGACGCCGACAACCTGGCCGAGTTCGCGGTCATGGGCAGCGTCTTCGCCCAGGTGCTGCTCGGTCTCGACGCGCCCAAGGTCGGACTGCTGAATGTCGGTTCGGAGGAGCTGAAGGGCCATGACGAGCTGCGCCAGGCGGCCGGTTGGCTGCGCCGGCCGGGCAGTCCGGTCAGTTTTTTCGGCTTCGTCGAAGGCAACGATATCGGTTCCGGCGTCGTCGACGTCGTGGTGACCGACGGCTTCACCGGCAACGTCGCGCTGAAGGCGATCGAAGGTACGGCCAAGCTCTACACTGGCTTCGTGCGCGATGCCTTCCGCACTTCGACCTTCGCCAAGCTCGGTTATCTCTTTGCTTCGGGCGCCTGGAAGAAATTGCGCAAGCGGGTCGATCCGCGCCGCTACAATGGCGGCGTCTTCCTCGGGCTCGACGGCGTGTGCGTAAAAAGCCATGGCGGGACCGACGATCTTGGTTTCGCTTATGCCATCGGCGTGGCGCGCGACATGGTACGCTACGAATACAAGAGCAAGCTCGTCGAGGGGTTGGCCACCCTCCAGCAGGCGATCGCGGCCCCTGACGCGCCCGGAGAGGCGTTGCAGGCAAGCGGAGGAAGTGCGTGATTCGTTCCGTCGTTCAGGGGTGCGGCGCCTATCTGCCGGAAAGAGTCGTCAGCAACGCCGAATTGGCGCGGACGATGGACACTTCGGACGAGTGGATCCAGCAGCGTACCGGGATCCGCCAGCGTCACATCGCAGCCGAGGGCGAGTTCACCTCGCATCTCGCAATCAAGGCCTCCCAGCGGGCGCTCGACCAGGCGGGCCTCAAAGGCAGCGACCTCGATCTCATCGTGCTTTGCACCGCGACCCCCGATCTCACGTTTCCGGCGACCGCGACGCGCGTGCAGGCGGCGCTCGGCATGACGAAGGGAGCAGCGTTCGACGTGCAGGCGGTTTGCGCCGGCTTCATTTACGGTCTTTCGGTCGCAGACAGCATGATCAAGAGCGGGCTCGCCTCGACCGCGCTGGTGATCGGTGCCGAGACGTTCTCGCGCATCCTCGATTGGAGCGACCGCGGCACCAGCGTTCTGTTCGGCGACGGCGCGGGGGCGGTCGTGCTCAAGGCCGAGCAGGGCGAGGGCACCGCGCACGACCGCGGGATCCTGGCCCACGCGCTGCATTCGGACGGACGCCAGCACGACATCCTCTACGTCGACGGTGGCCCATCCTCGACCCGCACCACCGGCCTCCTGCGCATGGAAGGCAAGGAAGTCTTCAAGCACGCCGTAGTGAATATGGCTGCGGTGGTCGGCGAGGTCCTCGACAAGGCTGGCTTGACCAGCAAGGACATCGACTGGCTGGTGCCGCATCAGGCAAACAAGCGCATCATCGATGGCACGGGCAGAAAGCTCGGCCTGCCGCCGGAGCGGGTGGTGATCACGGTCGACCGGCACGCCAACACCTCCGCCGCCTCCATTCCGCTGGCGCTCGAGGTGGCGGTCAACGACGGGCGTGTCAAACGCGGCGATCTCCTGTTGATGGAAGGCATCGGCGGCGGCCTGGCCTGGGGCGCCTCGCTCGTCCGCTGGTAGAACGCCACTTCTGATACAAAACTCTCCGAACAGGGGGAGAACAGGCGGCGATTCAAGCATGGCCGCTATCCTGCTGATATTGACCGGTTTCCTTTCTGAGAGTAAGCCTTAAGCAGGGGGAAGGAAGGACGCCGGATGGAAGGCCGGACTATCACGCGCGCTGATCTCAGCGAGTCGGTGTTCCAGGAAGTGGGACTGTCTCGCAACGAATCCAGCGACCTTGTCGAGACGATTCTGGGCGAAGTCGTGGAGGCTTTGGCCCGAGGGGAATCGGTGAAGATCTCGTCGTTCGGGAGCTTTGCGGTTCGCGACAAAGGGCAGCGTGTCGGCCGAAATCCGAAAACGGGACAGGAAGTGCCGATCCTGCCTCGACGTGTCCTTGTCTTCCGAGCGTCGAATGTCCTGAAATCCTTGATCAACGGGATGCCCGACGAGTCTGGCAAGGAACAGTCGTCCGGATAAAGTAGGGGGTTGGCCATGGCCGTGACAGTCCAGGCCGTCGAAAGACGGAACGAGAAGTCGGCGCAGGCATTTCGCACCATCAGCGAGGTCGCGACCGAGCTGGATGTCCCTCAGCACGTGCTGCGGTTCTGGGAGAGCAAGTTCAGTCAGGTTCGTCCTCTGAAGCGCGGGGGCGGACGACGCTACTACCGGCCCGAGGACATCGACCTGCTTCGCCGGATTCGCTCGCTGCTCTACGACGACGGCTACACCATCAAGGGCGTGCAACGCCTCCTCAAGGAAGGTAGGGGCCGACTGCCGCAACAGCAGAGGCTCGAAAGCGCCGCTGAAAGCGCGCTCGAAAGTCTGCGGATTGTGTCGGCGCGCGCGGAGGCAGTGGCGACCGGCGCCTCACGTCCCCTGCCTCGTACCGGTCCGCAGCCGTCGACTGCGACCCCGCGCGCCGCCATGCTCGACCTTCACAAGCGCCGCGAGATAGAAACGGTCCTGGAAGACCTTGAGCAGGCTTTGAGTCAGCTGCGCACCACGCTTAAGGCGCAAAACTAGTCGGCGACTAGATTCGTTGTTCGCAACAGCTGGGCCTAGTCCGCGCTCTTGAACACCAGATCCGGTGTGCATTCGATCATTATGCGCTAACTCGTTCATATTGTTTCGTTTTTCCGCATTATCTGCGTATGGTGCTCTTGAGGGGCTTTGCAACTAGGCAACGTCAAGGGGGACGCAGCCATGTTTGCCGATCAAGAATCTGTGCGTTCGGCGCTTGGCGTCGCGCCATCCGCGGTAAACGACAATGAGGTGGGAGGCAACCTTCCGACCATGCCTGAGCTGTTCTATCTGCGCCGGGGGCTGGCGCAGCCAGGGGGCAAGCTGCCGCTTTTCGACCTCGATGGTCAGACTATCGCGCGGGAGGTGGTTCGCAGCTGCCTGAAGCGCGGCTGGGCGGAGCCGTGGTTCGCCAACCCGCTGAAACCCGGCTGGTTCGTCTGCAAGTTGACAGAGGCGGGACGCAGGCTGGCCTCCTCGCCGTAGTTGTCACACAGGCGCGAAGCACGGCTGTTCTCTTAGCAACTCCTGAAGCGGTACACCGCACCCGTGCCGTGCGCACCGCCGCTGGCGTTGCTTCAGCCGACATCGCACCATGCGCATCTCTGGGGCGAGCAAGGAACCAATGGTAAACAATTCATTGCTGCGGACTTGGCTGTCGGAGCGCTATCCGATTACCTATTCTGACGGAAGGCGGTGCGACGAGATCAACTACCTGCAATGCAAGCTGATCTTGAAGCCGGAGCGCTTCACTTCGGCTCATGTGTTCAAGGAATTTGCCGAGCTGGTGCGGCGCGCGGCGGCAAGGACCGGGGTCGGCTTCCATCCGACGCCGAAATCGGAACAGCGACCGGAGGTGCGCGAGGTGCTGTTCCTCGATACCGGCACCTTTCAGCTCTACAATAACTTCTTCATCGTCCGGCGCCGCATCCGCTACGAGGACGGGTTCCCGGTGGCCGACCCGGAAATCGTCTTCAAGTATCGCAGCGACGATATGAAGAAGGCGCAGGCGCTGGACGTGAGGCCGCGCATCAACGGGCGGTACAAGATCAAGTTCAAGCTCGAGGTGATGCCGCTCAGGGAGCGGATCGGGGGGATGAGACGGCTGTTGTCCCACAATGCCGAGTTCGGCTTGAGCGAAGTGCCGCAGCAGCAGCGGATCGCGAACGCATCGGTCGACCCGCTGACAATGGAAGAGGTCTGCCAGCTCCTGCCGGCGTTGCGGTCGATCCCGATCGAGGGACGCCAGCGGCTCCGGCTGGTCAACCACACCATCGTGGAAGAGCTGATGAAGGACATTGGCGAGCTGTCCTTCCATCACCACCGCGCCTGCCTGGCGAATCTTTCCCTGTGGCGCTCGCGTGGCGATCATCGTGCCTTCGTCGGGGAGTTCGCCTATCAGCTGCGCTTCGACAATGCCGACGATGTCCATTCCGAGTCGCTGGCCGCCTGCGAGGCGTTCTTCATCGAGCTGCAGCAGGTTGCAGGCGATTGGCTGGCGCTCGAGACAACCAAGACCGGCGCCGTGTACCGGTTGAAGGGCAACCCGCCGCAGGCGCACGAATGACGCCCGCTCCGAGCTTGTGGCGTCTTTTCTGGGTGTTTCTCGTCATGGGCGCCACCAGCATCGGCGGCGGTGTGGTCGGTTATCTGCGGTCAGGCCTGGTCACACGGGAACGCTGGCTCGACGACCCGGCCTTCGTCGAACTCTTGTCGATCAGCCAGACCCTGCCGGGCCTCAATGCGACCAACATGGCGATCCTGGTCGGCGACCGCCTGCGCGGCGCCCGCGGGGCGGCGCTGGCAGCGCTGGGGATGTGTCTGCCCGGCGCGTCGCTGATGACCGCGGCAGCCTTCGTATATGGGTCCGGCGGGGACAGTCCCTTGGCAAAAGCCTTCCTGCACGGCATCGCCGCCGGCGCGGTGGGCCTCGTGACGATGGTGCTCGTCCAGCTCGGGGCCAAGACACTGCGCGAGCTTGCGGACTATGTTCTGGCGGCGGCAACGGCTGTGCTGGTCGCCTTCATGGGCGTTCCGGTGCCCTATGCGCTCATCGGCGTCGGCGCGGTTGCGATCTGGTGGCACGGCCGGCGCCGGCAGCGCAACACGGGCGACCCCAAATGAAGCAGCTCGCGGAGATCGGCGGCGTCTTCGCATACCTTTCCTTGCTGACGGTGGGCGGCGGCATGGCCGCCTTTCCCGAGCTCAAGGAACTTACCGTCGACGTCCATCACTGGCTGACCTTCCCCGAGTTGCTCCACTACTACAGCCTGGGGCAGCTGGCGCCCGGTCCGAACATGATGATGGTGGCGTCGGTGGGCGCGCATGTCGCCGGCATCGCCGGCGCAGCGGTTGCGCTGATCGCCTTCCTGCTGCCTACCGGCGTGCTGACCTTCGCGGTCGGCCGGGTCTGGAATCGCCTTGCCGATTGGCCGTGGCGCGCCCCCATCCAGCTCGGTCTGGGCGCCGTGTCGGTTGGCCTCGTGCTCGCAGGCGTCATCATCATGGGCCGCGGCGCACTCACGAACGTCGTCTACGTCGCGATCGCCGCCGCGGTGTTCGGGTTGCTGATGCTCACCAAGATCAATCCGGCGTGGCCAATCATCGCCTCCGGAGCGGTCGGCATCGTCGTCCACCTGTTCGGCTGATCGGCGAATCTTGTACCCACCTCGACCGCCCATGCTCGGCGGTTCCAAAGCGGCGGGAGTTAATGGTCGGGGCGACAGGATTTGAACCTGCGACCCCCAGTCCCCCAGACTGATGCGCTACCAGGCTGCGCTACGCCCCGACCGTGACAGCGCGTGTAGCGCGAATGCCTGCGATGCCGCAAGCAGCCTTGCTTGCACGACGGAGGCGATTATACAGCCCGTCATGAAGACCGCTGCCGATTCCGCCGACCGTGTCCTGCTTTTTTCGTCCATCGGTCACGCGCTGATGCACATGATGACGGCCTTCTATGCCGTCATCGTGCTGACTCTGGCTGCCGTCTGGCAATTGCCCGTCGAGAAACTGCTTGAGCTCTATGTTCCGGCGACGGTGCTGCTGGGCGTCATGTCGCTGCCGGCCGGCTGGGCCTCCGACCGGTTCGGCGCGCCGGTCATGATGGTGGTAATGTTCGCCGGCATGGGCCTGAGTTCGATCGGCTGCGGCCTGGTGCCGGCCGGCGACACGCTCGCCCTGTCGATCGCGCTCTGCGGCATCGGCGCGTTCGCCGCGATCTATCACTCGGTCGGGATCGGCTGGGTGATCCGGACGGCCAAGGAGCAGGGCCATGCGATGGGCGTCAATGGCTTGTGGGGCAGTGCCGGCCTGGCGCTCTATGGCATCGTTCCCGGCGTCCTCATCACGCTCGCATCCTGGCGCGCCGCCTTCATCGTTCCCGGACTGATCTGCCTCGCGATGGCCGTCATCACCGCCTGGAACCTGCGGACCGGCAGGATCGGCGACCGGCCGATGCCGGCGACACCCGGCGTCACGGCCGGTCGTGCCGAGTTCTGGCGGGTCTTTTCCGTCCTCTCGGTGACCATGGCCCTGGAAGGCGTGATCTGGCAGGCGGTGTTGTTCGGCTCGGCCCTCGTGTTCGAGACGCGTTTCGGCAGCGAGATCGCCGCCCTGCGCGACGGTTTCGCCTCCTGGGGCGTCCTCACCCAGACCGTGCTGTGGGTCGGTCTCGCGACGTCGATGATCTACGTCGTCTCGGGTTTCGCCCAATATGCCATGGGGCGGCGCATAATCGACCGCTATCCGCTCAAGGCGACCTATGTCGTGGCCTCGGCGCTGCAGGTCGTGGCGATGCTGGCTCTGGCAATGGGCAACGGTTATGTGGCGCTTGCCGGTGCGATCTTCTCGGCTGTCCTGAGCGCCGCCGCCGGCCCGGTCGAGAACATCATGATCGCGCGCTACACCCCCAGCAAATATCACGGGCTGGGCTTCGGCGCGAAGTTCGTCGTGGCGTTCGGCGCGAGCCCGCTCGCCATTCTGCTGATCGCCTGGATCCGCGGTGCCACCGGCAGCCTGGAGCTTCTGTTCCTCGGGCTGGCCGGCGCCTCGCTTTTCATCACCGCGGTGGCGCTCCTGCTGCCGAACGAGCGCACGCGAAGCACGGCGCTGGCGCCGCCGCCGCTGGCTGCTCCGGCAGAGTAGCTACTTGGTCGAGCGCGCCGCCTTGTAGGCAGGCCGCGCCAGGCAGCGGTCGAGCCAAGCGCTGGCGTTGGGAAACGGTCCGAAATCGTACTTGATCGGCTTTGCCCAGCTGCAGATCGAGGCGAGGTTCAGGTCGGCCACGGTGAAGCTCGAGCCCAGCAGATAGTCGCGGCCCTCCAGCGCGGCATTCAGTACGCCGAACGGCTTGGGGAGTGCCTTCTGCGCCTCTGCCACGGCATCGGGCTTGCGCTTGTCGGGCGCGGTCATGAACATGTCGATGAGGATCGTCAGGAGCGGCTTCTCGACTTCCGTCATGCCCCAGAAGCTCCACTGGTGGCAGAGTGCCTGGTCCTCGAGGCTCGCGGGCAGAAAGCCGTTCCTGTTGAAGCGCGCCGCCAGGTAGAGATTGATCGCCATCGATTCGAACAGCTTGAAATCGCCATCGACCAGCGCCGGTACCTTGCCGTTGGGATTGATCTGGAGAAACTCCGGGCTCTTCAGATCCTTCATCTCCTTCGCGATGTGCTCGAAAGGAATCTCAAGCTCGTGCACGATCCAGAGCGCGCGGGCGGCGCGTGAAGCAGCGGGTCCGTATATCTTGATGGTCACGACAATCTCTCCCCAAATCCGCAGCGACGATAAGACCAACGGCTAGTCGGCGAAACCGTATTCGCGGCCGACATAGCCGTGACGATGGCCGAACCGCTCTGTCATGACCGTCGCAAGGTCCTTGTCCGGAGCGGCGATCCAGCCGCCGGCGCGCACGGCATAATGCTTTGCGGCGGCCGCCGCGGTCGGCTCGCTACCGGTCGACAAGGCGCGCGCAGCGCCCATCAGCATCTTGCGAAACTCGACGATGCCCACATCGGTCGGACCGAGATGCTCGCGCGTGCGGTCCTGGATCGGCCCTTGGCTGTCCTGGATGGCGGCGTCCTGCTCGCTCACGCCCATGATGCCGGTGAAGCTCTCCGTCTTCTGCTTCTCGCGGTCGAGCATGTAATCGTTGTGGATATTGCGGACCGGCACGTAGGCATCGTCTACCTCGGCGTGAAGGCTGAGGCCCCTGGCGTATTTCTCGCGCTCGGAATTGGTGAAGGGCCGGTCGGGGAGCCAGCTGTAGGTGTAGATCCAGCAATTGACATCGTCGACCGGCACCCAGCACTGGCCGTGATAGACGTCGCCGGGGAAGGCCACCGGCACCAGCGCGTGGTTGGGCATCAGGAACTGCGAAATGCGCCAGTATTTGTCCGTGCTGTCCGTCTTTCGCGCGGCGCCGATCACCAGGCCGGTAGCGTGGCCCGCAATAGCGAAGCGGGGGCGAGGATCATCCATCACCCAGCGGATACGGTCCTGCAGCTCCTGGCCCGCGCCTATTGCGGAGGTGGAGCGGAAGATCTCGAGCTTTGTCTTCTCGTCGCTGGAGGGGATCTTGTGCAGGAAGGAGAAGTGCGCAGTATCGATTGCCCCCTCCAGGCTCTGCACCCAGTTGCAGTCCTGCCACTTCTTGGAGACGTAGCGGCTCGAGGCGGGAACCAGCCCGAGCTCGAGCTGCGGCAGCTCCGGCACGTTCTCGCGCGGCCCCATGTAGACCCAGACGATGTCGGCCCATTCGCGCACCGGATAAGCGAGCAGCTTGATCGTGTCCTTGTAGGTCGACTCCGGCGGCGAGGTCGGCAGGTCGACGCAATTGCCGTCGACATCGAACTTCCAGCCATGGAAGGAGCAGCGGATGCCGCAGTCCTCGTTGCGCCCGTAGTATAGGTTGGCGCCGCGATGCGGACAGTGCGGCTCGACGATCCCGATCTTTCCGTTGCTGTCGCGAAAGGCGAGCAGATCCTCGCCCATGATCCTGATCTTCTTCGGCGGCCCGTCGCGCTCCGGCAACTCCTCGGAGAGGAGCGCCGGCATCCAGAAGCGGCGCAGCAGCAAGCCCATCGGCGTGCCCTTTCCGCTCTGCGTCAGGAATTCGTTGTCGGCCTTGCTGAGCATCACTCACCCAATCTGTACTGGTTGCCGACGTAGCCGCGCGGGTGGCCGAAGCGGGCGGTCATGACGGCGTCGAGGTTCTTGTCCGGCGACGCGACCGCGCCGCCGGCGCGCACGGCGTAGCGGGGCGCGGAGGCTGCCGCCTTGGGTTCCGTGCCAGCTTGCAAGGCACGCGCGGCGCCCATCAGCATCTTGCGGAACTCGACGACGCCGATGTCGGTCGGGCCGAGATGCTCCTTCGTGCGATCCTGGATCGGACCCATGCTGTCCTGGATGGCGGCGTCCTGCTCGCTCACGCCGACGATGCCGGTGAAGGTCTCGTGCTTCTGGACCTTTCGGTCGATCAGATAGTCGTTGCGCGGATTGCGCAGCGGCATGAAGTTGTCGTCGACCTCGGCGTGGACGTTGAAGCCACCGTCGAACTTGGTGCGTTCGGCGTTGCTGAAGGGGCGGTCGGGCTGCCAGCAGTAGGTGTAGATCCAGCACGACACGTCATCGACCGGCACCCAGCACTGGCCGTAGTAGATTTCGCCGGGGAACGCCGTTGGCGTGTAGGCGTGGTTGGGCATCAGGAACTGCGAGATGCGCCAGTAGAGATCGGTCGTATCGGTCTTGCGGGCGGCGCCGATCAAGAGGCCGGCATCGTGCCCGTGCACGGTGAACTTCGGTCGCGGGTCGTTGTGGATCCAGCGGATGCGGTCGTCCGGCGTCGCCTGGTCGGCGATCGCGGCCTTGGCGAGAGCGGCGCGCGCCTTGGCGTCGTCCTTGGCGATAACGGCATGCAGGAAAGAGAAGTGTGCGGTATCGAGCGCACCCTCGACGCTCTGCACCCAGTTGCAGTCCTGCCACTTCTTGGTGACGTAGCGGCTCGAGGCAGGCACGAGCCCGAGCTCGAGCTGAGGCAGCTCCGGCACGTGCTCGCGCGGGCCCATGTAGACCCAGACGATGTCGGCCCATTCGCGCACCGGATAGGCGAGCAGCTTGATCGTATCTTTGTAGGAGGATTCGGGCGGCGAGGTCGGCAGGTCGACGCAATTGCCGTCGACATCGAACTTCCAGCCGTGGAAGGAGCAGCGGATGCCGCAGTCCTCGTTGCGCCCGTAGTATAGGTTGGCGCCGCGATGCGGACAGTGCGGCTCGACGATGCCGATCTTTCCATTGCTGTCGCGGAAGGCCAGCAGGTCCTCGCCCAGCAGCTTGATCTTCTTCGGCGGCCCGTCGCGCTCCGGCAGTTCCTCGGAGAGGAGTGCCGGCATCCAGAAGCGGCGCAGCAGCGCGCCCATCGGCGTGTCCTTGCCGCTGCGCGTCAGGAACTCGTTGTCGGCCTTGGTCAACATGGTCCGTCCGTCCCTACGCTGTTGCTTTTGCCAAAGCTTGCTCCAGATCGGCGATGATGTCGTCAGCCGTTTCGATGCCTATCGACAGCCGGATCACGTCCGGCCCGGCGCCGGCGGCGACTCTTTGCTCGTCGGAGAGCTGGCGATGGGTGGTCGAGGCCGGATGGATGATCAGGCTTTTGGCGTCGCCGATATTGGCGAGATGCGAGAACAGATCGACGCTGTCGACAACTTTCGTGCCGACCTCGTAGCCGCCCCTGACGCCGAAGGTGAAGATCGAGCCTGCGCCCTTGGGCAGATACTTCCTGGCGAGCGCATGATATTTGTTGGAGGGCAGGCCGGCATAATTCACCCACGCGACTGCCGGGTGCTTTTCGAGATACTCCGCGACCTTCAGCGCATTGGCGCAATGGCGTTCCATGCGCAGGCCGAGCGTTTCGATCCCCAACATCGTCAGCCAGGCATTCATCGGCGCCTGGCTGGGCCCGAGGTCGCGCAGGCCGACGGCATGGCTGTGGAAGGTGTAGGCCATGTCGCCGAAGGTCTCGAAGAAATTCAGGCCGTGATAGGCGGGCTCCGGCCCGGCGAGGCTCGGGAACTTGCCGCCTCCGTCCTTGTTCTTCGTCGCCCAGTCGAACTTGCCCGAGTCGACGATTGCGCCGCCCATAGAGGTCCCGGTACCGCTCAAAAACTTGGTCGTCGAGTGAATGACCAGCGTGGCGCCGTATTCGATCGGCTTGCAGAGGTATGGCGTGGCCAGCGTATTGTCGACCACCAGCGGCACTCCGGCGTCGTCGGCGATCATCGCGATTGCCTCTAAATCACTAATCACGCCCCCCGGGTTGGCCAGGCTCTCGATAAAGAACGCCTTGGTCTTGTCGGTCAGCGCCCGCTTGAAATTGTCGGGTGTGTCGGCATCGATGATGTGGGCCTTCCAGCCGAACTTCGGATAGGTGTTCCGCATCTGCTGCAGGGAACCGCCATAGAGGCGCGAGGAAGCGACGATCTCGTCGCCCGGCGACATCAGCGGAAACAGCGCCAGCACCTGTGCCGCGTGGCCCGAGGAGGCGACGGTACAGCCGCGTCCGCCTTCGAGCGTGGCGAGCCGGGTCTCCAGCGCCGCGTTGGTCGGGTTGGTCAGACGCGAATAGATGAAACCGACGGTCTGCAGGTTGAACAGCGCCGCGGCATGATCGGCATCGTCGAAGGCATAGGCCGTGGTCTGGTAGATCGGCAGCGCCCGCGCACCGGTCGTCGGATCGGGCCCGGCGCCCGCGTGGATCGACAGGGTCTCGAATCCGTATGTCTTGCTCATCAGGCAGCTCCGCTGAATACGATGCAGGCCGGGCTCGGCACCTTCACCTTGACGGGACTGGGCGAGAGCTTGCCGTCGCGGCCGACCTTGTAGGTAACGATCGAATGGCCGCCCTGATTGGCCACATAGAGGAAGCGCTCGTCCGGCCCGAAGGCGAAGAAGCGCGGCACGCTGCCCTTGGTCGGTACCCACTGCCTGGGAGCGAGAGTACTTTTGGCGGGATCGATCGCGAACACGCCGATGCTGTCGTGCCCGCGATTCGAGACATAGACGTTGCGGCCGGCGCGATCGACCGCGATTTCGGCGCCGGTGCTGTACCCGGTGAACTCGGGAGGCGTCGAGGGAACGGTCTGGAGCGGCGTCAGCTTTCCGCTGGCGGGGTCCTGACGGTAGGTCGTGATCGTCGAATCGAGCTCGTTGATGACGTAGGCGAACGCTCGCCTCGGATGGAAAGCGATATGGCGCGGGCCGGCGCCGGGTCGGGCGACGACTTCGTTGGCGTGGACGGCGAGGCAGCGCTTCGTATCGAGGCGATAAGTGATGACGCTGTCGGCGCCCTTGGTCGGGACGTAGAAGAACTTGCCCTGGCGGTCGAGCGGATTGTGGTGCGGTCGAATGTTCTTCTGCTCGGTGCGATGCGGTCCCAGAGCGCCCTTTATCGTCGTGAGGGTCGGGTAGGGGCCGAGCGACCCGTCCGGCTTCACCGGGAACACGGCGATCGAGTCGGTGCCGTAGTTGGTGACGAACAGGAACTTGCCCGAGCCATCGAAGGCTAGATGGATCGGATTGTATCCCCCGGTAGGCTGGCGGCCGATCACGCGCAGATGGCCGGTGTCGGCGTCGATCGCGTAGGCGGTGACCTCGCTGCGGTCGCCATGCACCGAGTAGAGAAAGCGGCCCGTCCTGTCCATGGCGAGGAACGACGGGTTCTCCAGCCCGCCCAGCAACTGTACGTGCTTGAAGCCCCCGGTGCGTCGATCGACGCTGTAGACGTTGATGCCTTCGCCCCGGCCGTCGCGCTCGGGGGTGGTGTAGCAGCCGACATATGCAAAAGTCTTCATGCTGCCAGCATGCCGTCAGCTGGACGTGGCGACAATCGCCTCGACACGGAGAATAGCGAACACGGTACCGGCCAGTCCGCACAAGCTGATCGCTTCGCGGAACACGCGCAGCGATACCGCGCAATCAGCGGCAGTCGCCAGGTGCTGACCGCTCTACATGGCGGGGCCGCGCCAGGACAGCCGATCATCATCGGCTGACGACGACCGCCAATCCCGGATTGTTGTCCTTCAGCGCGAGCGACAGGCCGTGCAGCGACGCGATCGCCTTCACCAGCGCGAGGCCAAGCCCGCTGCCCTTGGTCGTGCGGCTGCGGTCGAGGCGATAGAAGCGGTCGAACACCTTCTCGCGCTCGGCCTCCGGGATTCCCGGACCGTTGTCGACTACCTGGGCCTCGAAACCGTTCGCTGTCTTGCGCAGGGTGAGTCGAACAGTGCTGCCGGGCGGCGTGTGGGCGAGGGCGTTCTCCACAAGATTGGAGAACAGCTGGGCCAGCAGCTGGCGGTCGCCGATGATGGTGACACTACCCTCGATCGCCGCATCGAGCTTGTGTCCGGCATCCTCTGCCGACGGCGCGTAGGCGTCGACGATGCTCCGGAGCAGGGAGGAAAGGTCGACCTCGGCGAATGCGCTCGTCCGTGCACCGGCCTCGATCTGCGCAATGCGCAGCAGGGCGGAGAATATATCGAGCAATCCATCGGCTTCCGCGATCGCCGCCTCCGTCGCCGCTTCGTACTCTGCTGTCGTCGTGGCGCGCTCCCGGGCATCCTCCAGTCGCTGGCGGAGACGGCCGAGCGGCGTGCGCAGGTCGTGAGCGATGTCGCTGGTGACCTGGCGCAAGCCGTCCATGAGTTGCTGGATGCGGTCCAGCATCGCGTTCAGCCCGACCACGAGTTGATCTATCTCGTCGTTGTTGCCGCGCACGGGAATGCGGGCCGCGAGGTCGCCTTCCATGATGGCGCGGCTGGTGCGACCGATCGTGTCGATGCGGCGCACGAAGTTGCTGCCCAGAAGGATACCGCCGCCGATCGCAAGCAGGAGCGTCAGTGCCCCTGCCCACGCGAAGGCCTGGATGATGGCATGCTGCATATCGATCAGGCGGCCGGCATCCTGCGCCACTAGAATGAACGAGCCGTCTCGCAGGGTCAGGCCAAAGCCGGTCAGCTTGCTGCGTGCATCCTCCGGATCGCCGGCGGCGCGATCGCGTACGAAATCGACGACGCCGTCGACTGGCGGCATGCCGGGCAGGTTGCCGACGACGACCTGCTGCGTCGGCGCCTGCACCAGGTAGTAGATCGGGCCGCGCGTGCGGAAATTCATGCGCCGTGTCACCTGCTCGGCGAGCCCGAGCAGGCCGGAGCGGCGGTGGATTTCCGCGAGCTGGAGCGCTTCGGTGCGCAGTACAGCCTGCATGTCGCTCTGCAGCGCGGCCGTGGCAATCACGAAAACCGTGGCGAACAGCACGCCCGCAGAAACGACGAAAAGGCCCGCGTAGACAAGCGCCAGCCGGAAGGTGGCCGAACGCAGGATTCTGGTCAGCCGGGCCATGCGGTCCTTACCGGTGCACGGCGATACGGTCGCAATGCGCCGTTCGCTGCAGCGGTCGCTCCGACCCCAACGAAGTGGCACGCAAGGCGATGGCTGCGCTCGCCACAGCCTCGTTCGCCCCTTTGGCGCACCCTCGCCGGTCGACGGGAAGATGACACGCGGTGCCGCAAGCGGTCATGACTCCTGCGCGCGGATGACGTAGCCGGCGCCGCGCACCGTGTGCAGCAGGGGTTTGTCGAAACCCTTGTCGATCTTGGAGCGCAGCCGCGAGATGTGCGTCTCGACGATGTTGGTCTTCGGGTCGAAGTGGAAGTCCCAGACCTTCTCGAGCAGCATCGTGCGAGTGACGATCTCGCCGGCATGGCGCATCAGGTATTCGAGTATCTTGAACTCCTGGGCGAGCAGGTCGATCCGCTTTCCGCCCCGAGTGACGGTGCGGGCGAGCAGGTCGACCTCGAGGTCCCCGGCGCGCAGCGAGGTCGTCGCCACGATCGGTGGCCGGCGGGCCAGCGCAGCGACCCGCGCGAGCAGTTCGGCAAAGGCGAAGGGTTTGGTGAGATAGTCGTCGGCGCCGGCTTCGAGACCCGCCACCCGGTCGTCGACACCGCCCATTGTGGTCAGGAACAGGACCGGGGCCTTTACGCCCGAGGTGCGAACCGCCTTGACGAGCGACAACCCGTCCATCTGCGGCAGGTTGCGGTCGACGATCATGACGTCATAGGTCTCGCCGGTCGCCATGTAGAGCCCGTCGCGGCCGTTGTCGGCCTTGTCCACGACATGGCCGTGCTCGCGCAGCCCCTTGGCAAGGTAGTCGGCGGTTTGCCTGTCGTCTTCGATCAGAAGGATTTTCACCGGGCCAACTATACAAACATTCAATCTTCCGGCCATGGGGGTGCCATGGGGCGGCTCCCATATTCCTCCCGTGAGCAACGAGGAGGCTCTTTGAAATGACCAAGATCAAGTCCCGCATTTTCGCCGCTTTGGCTGTTACGACGGCGCTCACCGCGCCGGCTCTGATCGTCCCCGCTCTGACCGCACCGGCTGCCATCGCCGGCGAGCCGGTCGCGTACGACGTCTCGGACCTGGCCGCCAAGGTCACTCCGGCTGTCGTGAATGTCTCCGTCACCATGAAGGCCGATGCGGCCGACAATGACGAGACCCAGATGTCCGACCGCTCCGCGCAGTCGCAGCTGGAAGAGTTCATGCGCCAGTTCGCCGAGCGCTTCGGTCGCGAGGGCGGTCGTCAGCAGCGTCCGCATCCCAAGGCCCAGGGCGTCGGCACCGGCTTCATCATCGACCCGTCCGGCGTGATCGTCACCAACTTCCACGTCGCCGGCAAGGCCGACTCGATCACCGTCACCCTGTCGGACGGCCGCAAGCTTCCGGCCAAGCTGCTGGGCGGCGACGAGAAGACCGATCTCGCCGTGCTGAAGGTGTCGAGCGACAAGCCGCTGCCGGCGGTCAAGTTCGCCGACGCCAGCAAGGTGCGCGTCGGCCAGGCCGTGATGGCGGTGGGCAACCCGTTCGGGCTGGGCGGCACTGTCACGACCGGCATCGTGTCGGCGCGCGGCCGCGACATCCAGTCCGGGCCGTTCGACGACTACATTCAGACGGACGCGGCGATCAATCGCGGCAACTCCGGCGGCCCGCTGTTCGACATGAGCGGCAATGTCATCGGCATCAACACCGCAATCTACTCGCCGACCGGCGGCTCGATCGGGCTTGGGTTCGCCATCCCGTCCAGCCTCGCCGAGCCGGTGGTCAACCAGCTCAAGGAGAACGGGCGCGTCCAGCGCGGATTGCTCGGTGTCCAGATCCAGCCGGTGACGGACGAGATCGCCAGCAGCCTGTCGCTCGGCTCATCCGCCGGCGCCCTGGTGGCGCAGGTCGAGCCGAACAGCGCGGCGCAGAAGGCTGGCATCCAGTCGGGTGACGTGATCAAGACCGTCGACGGCAAGGATATCGCGACGATCCGCGATCTCACCCGCACCATCGCGGGGATCACGCCCGGCAACACGGTCAAGCTCGGTCTGGTGCGCGACGGCAAGGACATGACCGTCAGTGCCAAGCTCGGCGACTATGCCAAGTCGACCCGGCAGGCCAAGGCCGACGACGAGAAGGCATCGGAGAAGGTCTCGGGCGGCTCGTTCGGCTTCTCGCTGGCGCCGATCTCTCCGGAGGCACGCCAGCAACTCGGGCTCAAGGATGGCGTCAAGGGGGCCCTGATCGCTTCCGTGCAGTCCGGCAGCCCGGCCGAGGAGCAGGGCCTGCGTGCCGGCGACATCCTCCAGCAGGTCGGCCGTGAACCGGTCGAGACGCCGAAGGAGGCCGTGGACAAGCTCAAGGAAGCAAAGGACGGCAAGAAGCCGGTGCTGATGAAAGTCTATCGTGAGGGGTCCACTCGCTTCGTCGCTGTATCTCCCCGGGCGGCTTAAGCGAAAACCTCGCGGCGGAGCCGGCGGTGGGCCCCACCATCGCCGGCTTTGCCTCACCTGGAGAGTGGAAGGGAGGCGCGCTGCCTACGGTCCGAAGCGACCGGGGGGCGTGACGCTCGGGGCGGAGGCTCGCGGTGCCGGCGTATGTGGCGCTGCGGGCCTCTTGCCGTGAGTATACTGGCGCATGGCCGAGCAGACGAAGATCGAGTGGGTCGACCACACCTTCAATCCCTGGATCGGCTGCACGAAAGTCAGCCCGGCCTGCGACAACTGTTATGCCGCCGCCATGTCGCATCGCCGCCGGTGGGCGCGTTTCCAGGCCCGCGCGCCACGGAGGCGTACGTCGGCCGGCAACTGGCTGCTGCCACTGCGCTGGAACCGCAAGGCCGAGGCGGCCGGTATCCGTGCAAAGGTATTCGGGCCGAGCCTGGCCGATCCGTTCGATGCCGAGGTCTCGCCGGATTGGCGCGAGGATTACCTGCGCCTCATCGAGGCTACCCCATCGCTCGACTGGATCCTGTTGACCAAGCGGCCGCTGGTGGCGCGCAAATTCTTCGCCGACCGCAAGGTGCCCGACAATCTCTGGCCGGGGATCACCGCAGAGAACCAGGCGATGCTCGACCTCCGCGCGCCGCACCTGCTGGCGACGGACGCGAAGGTACGTGTGGTCTCCGCCGAGCCGCTGCTCGGGCCGCTTGATCTCTCACGATGGTCGGGTGACCTGGGATGGGTCATCGCCGGTGGCGAAAGTGGCCCCCGCGCGCGCCCATCAGATCCCGACTGGTTCCGCTCACTGCGCGGGCAGTGCGCGGCTGCCGGCATCCCGTTGTTCTTCAAGCAGTGGGGCGAGCACGGTCAGGACAGGATCAAGGTCGGCCGTCGGAAGGCCGGGGCGATGCTCGATGGCCGCGAGCACCGCGACGCGCCGGTTCAGAGCGCGGGCATTACTTCCTTCGAGAACAGCTCCACCGAGCGCTTCGACTCCTCGAAGGACAAATCGCCGAACGCCAGCCTGCAGAGGCAATAGTTGATTCCGGCGATGTCATTGTCGCGCTTCAGCCGCTCGCGCACGGTCGAAGGCGATCCGGCGACGATGTAGCCGCCCTCCATTGCGGGCTCGAATTCGGCGGGGATCATCTGGCGCGGCAAACCGACGCCATGGGCACGCCATAGATGGATGAGTGCGTCGTACCACAGCGCGAAGGCGCGCTTGGCCGCGCTCTGGGCTTCCTTGTCGGTATCGCCGACCACGACATGGCGGCTGAGCCCGATCAGCGGCATGTCCGCCTCGTTCTTGCCCAGCGCCCTCCAGGCGGCGCGGTAGCGCGCCGCGAACTGTCCGACGCCCGCGGCTTTCATGCCGACGACGGTGTTGCAACCTTGGCTCGCGAGTCGGTCGGCGCTCTCGAGAGAGTTGGCGCCGTACCAGAGCGGCGGGTGCGGCCGTTGCACCGGCGTCATCTCCATTGGCACGTCCCGGAAGGTGAAATACTTTCCGTCGTGGTCGAGGCGCTCGTGCGTCAGACCTTTCAGGATGACCTCGAACGCCTCGGCGAAACGCTCCGGTCCGGTCGCCGGGTCGACCCCGTAGTAACCGACCTCATAAGGGGAAATGCCCCGACCGACGCCGAGCTCGAGCCGGCCGCCGCTCATCTGGTCCAGCATGCAGATTTCGTCGATCAGGCGCAGCGGATGATAGAG
Organism: Enhydrobacter sp.; assembly: GCA_026126105.1. Taxonomy (GTDB): domain Bacteria; phylum Pseudomonadota; class Alphaproteobacteria; order Reyranellales; family Reyranellaceae; genus Reyranella. Next base: position 59,147 of record JAHCJV010000011.1, on the reverse strand, counting down.
GTTCACCGTGTAGACCAGCGGGCCGAAGCGGAGCGTCTTTGTGCGCTGCGCAACGGCGGCGAGAAACACGCTGGGTGATGGTGCCATGCCGAGTGGCGTCGCGTGATGCTCGGCCAGGTGATAGGCGTGGAAGCCGCTCTGCTCATAAAGCTCGATCAGCTTCAGCCGGTCCTCGAATTGCCGATGCAGATTGCCACCGGCTCGATCCATGTGGTCGAAGATGCCGAACTTCATGCGCAAATTCCCCCTTTCGCCGCATGGTATAGTTGCCTCATGGCCGCTGTCTCGCTCGAAACTTCTCGTCGATCTGCCGGAGATCGTTGACGGCGTGGTCCATCAGCCGAGTGTCAAGACTTCCATTTCGCATCACCCCGAGCGGAGCGAAGCGAAGTCGGAGGGGCTGTTCATCGTCGGCCTCACGAGGAGATCCCTCCACTACGCGCCGCTACGCGTTGCTCCGGTCGGGATGACGGCGGGAGGTTATAGAGCGCGCTTGCGGCTCGAGATGACGCCGCTGGCGATGCCGTGCCATTCGATGGTGCCGGCGAGGCGGGAGTGCTCGATTTTGGGGCAGCGGTTCATCACGACCTTCAAGCCGGCATCCTCGGCGCGCTTCGCGGCGGCATCGTTGACCACGCCGAGCTGCATCCACACCACCTTGGCGCCGTGCTCGATTGCCTCATCGGTTATCGGGCCGGCCGCCTCGGAATTGCGGAAAATGTCGACCATGTCGACCTTCTGCGGCAGGTCGGCGAGCGACCCGTAGACCTTCTGGCCGAGGATTTCCTGGCCGGCGGCGACAGGATTGACGGGGATGACCTTGTATCCGCGGTCCAACAGGTACTTCATGGCGAAATACGAAGGACGATTCCAGTTGGCCGAGGCGCCAACCATGGCAATGGTCTTGGTCTCGCGCAGGATGCGACGCAGGTATAGATCGTCGTAACGGTCATGCACGATGGCGGGGCTGGCTGCGGACATGAGAGGATTATACATGGCGCCATTGCTGTTTGAACCGATCCAGATTCGCGACGTGACCTTGAAGAATCGAGTCGTCGTGGCGCCGATGCACCAATATGCCGCCGAGAAGGGCTTCGCGACCGATTGGCACTTGATGAATGCAGGCCGCTACGCGGCAGGCGGGGCAGGGCTGGTGATCATGGAATCGACCAAGGTCGAGCGGCGCGGCTGCGGCACGGTCGGCGATCTCGGCATCTGGGACGATGCGCACATTCCCGGCCTCAAGCGCTGCGTCGACTTCATCCGCCAGCAAGGTTCCGTGCCAGGCATTCAGCTCGGACATTCGGGCCGCAAGGCGCGGCGTTTCCGGCCCTGGGAGGGCGGGGCGCCGCTCACGAACTCGCCCGGAGTCTGGGACTGGGAAGGCTGGGAGCTGGTCTCGTCGAGCGGCATCAATTCGCCGGCGAGCGACCCGACGCCGCGCGCGCTCACGCGGGAGGAGATCCCGCAGGTGATCGAGCGCTGGGGGCAAGCCGCGCGCCGTGCGCACGAAGCCGGTTTCGACGTGCTCGATATCCATGGCGCGCATGGCTACCTGATTCACCAGTTCCTCTCGCCGTTCTCCAACGTGCGCAACGACGAGTACGGCGGCAGCGAGCTGAACCGGATGCGCTTCTGCATCGAGGTGGTCGAGAGCGTGCGGGCGCACTGGCCGGCGTCGAAGCCGCTGTTCCTGCGCCTGTCGGTCGAGGACGATTCGGGCTGGGGTCCTGACCAGAGCGTCGCGCTGGCCAAGATCGTCAAGCCCAAGGGCATCGACGTCATCGATTGCAGCTCGGGCGGCATGCGCGGCTCGCCGGTGGTGAGCGCGGGACCGGTAACCTACGGCTATCAGGTTCCCTATGCCGAGCGTCTGAGAAAGGACGCCGACATTCTGAGCATGGCGGTCGGGCTGATCGTGCACGCGGACCAGGCCGAGCAGATCCTGCAGGAGGGGCGCGCCGACCTGATCGCCCTCGCGCGCGAGCTTCTCTACAATCCCAATTGGCCGATGGACGCTGCGCAGAAGCTCGGCGTCGACCGCCAGTTCGGCTCGGTCCCGCCGCCGCAGGCCTATTGGCTCGCCAAGCGCGCGCAGTCGGTGAAGAGCGTCGTGCCGTCGACCTACATGAAGGGAATGAATGCCCAATGAATCGCGTCGCGTCCCTGGTCCTGGCCCTCAACCTGCTCGCCACGTCCGCCTTCGCTGCCTTGAAGCCGGGCGATGCGGCACCGGACTTCACCGCGGCCGCAACGCTCGGCGGGCAGGAGTTCTCGTTCTCGCTGGCCGCGGCCCTGAAGAAGGGGCCGGTGGTGCTCTACTTCTTTCCCAAGGCCTTCACCTCGGGCTGCACCGCGGAGGCGCACGATTTCGCTGAAGCGGCTGCGAGCTTCACCGCAGCCGGCGCCACATTGATCGGCATGTCGTCGGACAATCTCGACACGCTTCACAAATTTTCGACGCAGGCCTGCTCGTCGAAGTTTCCGGTTGCCGCCGATCCCGACCTCAAGGTGATCAAGGCCTACGATGCGGCGCTGATCAGGGTCGGCAGCATGGGCATCGCCGACCGGATATCCTATGTGATCGGCGCGGACGGGAAGATCGCCTACGCCTATTCCGACCGCAATCCCGACAAGCATGTCGAGAACACGCTGGCGGCGGTCAAGGCGCTACCGAAGAAGTAGACATCCGTGTCTGCTCGGCGCGCTTGCGGAGGTAGTGGGCGCAGGCCATCAGGATGACCGTCAGCACGATGGTCAGCGTGGAGACTGCAGCAATGGTAGGGTCGATCTGGAAACGCAGGTCGTCCCACATTCGGCGCGGCAGGGTGATTGCTCTCGAACCGGACAGAAAGAGCGCCACCACCAGCTCGTCGAACGAGGTGATGAACGCGAACAAGGCGCCGACCAGCACGCCGGGCCGAATCAACGGCAAGGTGACCTGATTGAAGGTGCCCATCGGCGTCGCGCCGAGGCTCAACGCGGCCTGCTCCAGCCGGGGGTCAATGCCGGCGAGGCTTGCGCTGACGCTGGTCACCACGAACGGCACGGCGAGACAGGTGTGCGCGAGCACCAGGCCGAACGGCGAGCCCACGAGCCCGTAGCGTGAGAAGGCGTAATAGATGCCGATCGCGACGACGATCACCGGCACGATCAGCGGCGACAGGATCAGGCCTGTGGCGATGATGCGCAACGCGCGCGGCAGCCTGGCGATGCCGAGTGCCGCAAGGGTGCCGAGCACGGTCGACAGAACTACCACCGCCGCCGCGACCCACAGGCTCAGCCAGGTCGGGCGCAGCCAGTCGGCATTGCCGAAGTACGCCTCGTACCATTTCAGGCTGAAGGCCGGCGGCGGGAATGTGAGGTAGGTCGCCGACGAGAATGACACGACCATCACGACGACGATCGGGAGGGCAAGGAACAGCAGGATCAGAGCGACGACCGTGGTCGGCAGTACCCGGCCGATCATCGTCCGCTCGTCGTGAAGGCGTTGCCGATGCCGGGAAGTCGATAGAACAATGCGATGATGCCGAGTGCCGTCGCCAGCAGGACCGCCGACAGGGTGGCGGCATAAGCCCAGTTGAGCTCCTCGACCTGCTGCGAAATCAGCATCGACAGCGTGATCTCGCGCGGCCCGCCGACCATCGCCGGGGTGATGTAGAAGCCGAGCGCCAGCACGAAGACCAGCAGCACGCCGGCGGCGACTCCGGGCATCGAGAGCGGCAAGGTCACTTGCCGGAACGAAGCGAACGGGGTGGCGCCGAGCCCCGACGCCGCACGCGCCAGCGAGGGATCGATCTGGCGCAGCGCGTTGGCGATCGGCAGGATCATGTAGGGCAGCAGGATATGTGTCATCGCGATCTGCGTCGCGAGCGGCGTGTTGAGCAGGCGCAACGGCCGCTCGAGCAGGCCGGCTGCAAGCAGCGCCTCGTTTATCAGCCCGTGCCGGCCCATCAGCACCATCCAGGCGTAGCTGCGCACGAGAACGCTCGTCCAGAAAGGCAGCAGGATCAGGATCAGGATCAGCGGCGCCCATTTCGGCGCGCGCACCAAGGCGAGCGCCACCGGATATCCCAGCAGCAGGGTGGAAACGGTGACGATGAACGACGTCTCGAGCGTATTCCAGAACACCTTGATGAAGACCGGGTCGCCGGCGAGGTCCTTGTAGTGCGTGAGGGACCACGTCGGATCGGAGATGCTGCGCATCAACATCGCCAGCACCGGCAGCGCGTAGAAGGCCAACATGTAGAGGACAAGCGGCGCGGCGAGGAGCAAAGGCACCATGTGCTTCCAGGCGAGCGGCGCCCCAACCGGCCGCGCGCCAGCCAATGAAAGGGGGCGAGCGATCGCCTCAGACAAGGATCGTGTCCGCGACCGACCAGGCGATCTCGGCCTGCTCGCCCACCGCGCGCCGACGGATCGCGGCGCTCGACGGTTCCTTGAGCACGACGGCCGTACCGTCACCAGCCTGCAGCATGTAGCGGCAGCGTTCGCCGGCGAAGACCGCCTCGGTAACGGTGACGCTCAGGCGATTCTGCGGCGTGCTGGAGTTCCAGGCCCCATCGGTGAAGCGCAAGCGCTCCGGCCGTGTCGTCAGCATGACCTTGTCGCCGGCGGCAGGCCGGCTGGGGCAGACCGCGCGGATCAGCGCACCCTGGCACTCGGCTACCACGACATCGTTGTCCTCAAGCGCGCGCACGATCGCAGGCAGGAAGTTCGACTCGCCGATGAACGAGGCGACGAAGCGGTTGCTGGGCCGGTCGTATAGATCCTCCGGCCGTCCGACCTGCGCGACCAGCCCGTCGTTCATGACGGCGATGCGGTCCGACATGGTGAGCGCTTCTTCCTGGTCGTGCGTGACGTAGATGAAAGTGATTCCGAGGTCGGCATGCAGGCGGCGCATCTCGAGCTGCAGGTTCTCGCGCAGCTGCTTGTCGAGTGCACCGAGCGGCTCGTCCATGAGCAGAAGCCGTGGCTTGAAGACGATGGCGCGGGCGAGGGCCACCCTCTGCTGCTGCCCGCCCGAGAGCTGACGCGGGTAGCGCCCTCCGTACCCCGGCAGATGGACCAGTTCGAGCGCCTCGCCGACCAATCTGGCGCGGTCTTCCTTCGAGACGCCGCGCTGCTTCAGCGGGAAGCCGATGTTCTCCGCGACCGTCAGATGCGGAAACAGCGCGTAGTTCTGGAAGACCATGCCGATGTTGCGACGGTAAGGCGGCATGCCGACGACCGACGTCCCATCGATCGCGATATCGCCCCCGGTCGGCGTCTCGAAGCCCGCGATCATCATCAAGGTCGTGGTCTTGCCCGACCCGGATGGCCCGAGCAGCGTCAGGAACTCGCCCGATCGAATGTCGAGCGATACCCCTGCGACCGCGGCAACACGGTCGTAGCTCTTCTCTAGGTCGCGGAGCGCGACCGAGGCGCCTAGCTCAGCAGCCACTTGTTGAACTTCGGGATCACCGCCTCGCGATTGTCGATCCACCAATCGTAGTTGTAATTGACAAGCTTCTTCTTGATCTCGGGCGCGCTCGGCAGCATGGCCAGGCGGTCGGGCGGAATGTATTCGTTCGACCCGCCATTGACCGAGCCGTAGGGGATGGCGAAGGCAATCCGCGCCTGCGGGATCGCCATGGTGGAGAACGCCGCGAACTTCATGGCGTTGGCCTTGTTCTTGGCGCCTTTGGGAATGCCCCAGGCATCACGCTTCGACAGGCCCTGCTCCCAGGAGATCGCGGCCGGCACGCCCGCCGCCTGCAAAGCGGCCATACGACCGTTCCAGACCGTGGTCATGGTGACCTCGCGGTCGGTCAGCAGCTGAATCGGCACGGCGCCGGTATCCCACCATTTGACCACGTCCTTCTTGATCTTGGTGTAGCTCGCCAGCGCCTTGTCGACGTCGAGCGGGTAGACCTTGTCCGCCGGCACGCCCGCCGCCATCAGGGCGAATTCCATCTCCGGCCAGCCGCCGCCCGAGGTGCCGAACATGGCACGGTCACCGGGAAATTTCCTGGTGTCCCAGAAGTCCGCCCAGCCCGTCGGTGCCGAGCCCTTGAAGGCGTCAGTCCGATAGGCCAGTACCTGGGCCCAGACCAGCATCTCGAGACCGTACTCGAAGCGGTGTTCCTTGCCGACGCCGTCGTCGACGAGCGAGTAGTCGATCTTCTCGAAATAGTCGCCGGTCTTCATCAGGTTCATGATCGAACCGCGACTGAGCTGCGCCATGTCCCATTCGACGTTGCCGGTCTCGACCATCGCCTTGACCTTGGTCGGGCTGGCGCCGGGGAAGGCGAGCACCTTGATGCCGCTCAACTTCTCGAACGAGTCGTAATAGGCCTTCTGCTGGGCTTCCTGCATGGTGCCGCCGTAGCCCGCGATGCGCACCTCGCCCGTGCCCTTCAGGCTGTCGGGGATGGTCGTCTGTTCCGGCCATGCCGCCTGGGCGAGGCTCGGACGGATGAAAGGGCCCGACAGGCCAGCACCGAGGATGCCGAGCGCCGCGCGACGGCCGAGCGGCGAGGGGAAGCGGGATCTGGCCATGAAGTCCTCCGTCAGTAGGCGAGCAGGTTGTCGCGAAAGTGCTTGTGCTCGTACGCTTTGCGCACCAGCCCGCGATCCTGCAGGGCAGGGATCAACCCGTCCTCGATCTCGGCAAGGGTTCGGCGATTGACGTTGGGCATGGAGAACAGGAAGCCGTCGCCGCCAACTTCTTCCATGACCTCGCCCATGCGTGCGGCGACAGAGTCGCAGGTGCCGCAGAGATCGATCGACAGATCGACGGCGTTGAAGCTCGCCATCGTCTCGCGAATCGACCGGCCCTTGGCCATGGCGCGGAACTGCTCGAGGTTCAGCTGGTGGCCGTTGGTCGTGACGTGGTCGGGCAGCGGTTTGTCGATATCGAACTTGCCGAAGTCGATGTTGGTCACCTTGCCGAAATGCGCCAGCCGCAGATGCACCTGCTCGTTTGCCATGCACTGGCGCTTTCTCTTGCGCTCCAGTGCCTCTTCCATGGTCTCGCCGAGGATCGGGTTGATCAGGAACAGTATTTTGCAGGTACCGGGATCGCGGCCCTGGGCGACCATGTGCTTGTGCACGTCCGCGCGGTAGGCGCGCATCGCGTCGATGCCCTTGGCATTGACCACGATCGTCTCGGCGTGGGCAGCTGCGAATCTGCGGCCTCGGGGCGAGCCGCCAGCCTGGGCGATCACCGGCTGGCCCTGCGGTCCGACGCCGGAATTCAACGGGCCGCGCGTGCTGAAATACTTGCCCTGGTAATTGACCGCATGGACCTTGGAAGGATCGACAAGCACACCGCTCTTGCGGTCGGCGATGATCGCGTCCGGCTCCCACGAACCCCACAATTTGCGTACGACCTCCATGTACTCGTCGGCCATGTCGTAGCGCGTGTCATGCTCGGGCATGCCCTGCATGCCGAAGTTCATCGCCGCGTAATCCGAGCTGCCGGTCACGGCGTTCCAGCCGATGCGTCCGCCCGACACCTGGTCGAGCGTGGCGACGAGTCGGGCCAGCAGATACGGATGATAGGCGTAGGTGCCGAATGTCGGCACGATGCCGATCCGGCTGGTCACCTGGGTCATCAGCGCGGTGACCACGGACGGATCCTGGCGCGGCACGGCGATGGCATTCTTGAGATAGATCTCGGTCGAACCGCCGAAGCTCTCGCCGACGTAGGAGGAGTCCTCGATCAGGATGTAATCGAAGCAGGCGCGTTCGAGCGATCGCGCCATGTTGAGGAACAGCTCGGGCTTTTCCCACGTCGTGCCGATATGGCCGGTCCACGGCTCGGCCCAGGCTTGTACGCTCGAGCCTTGCAGGAACCACGCGAGATGAAACGGATTGGGCGCCACGATTTTCTCCAACTGATGAAAGGACGAGGCAAATACCGTGCCGACAGACGGCACACGCGATTGTCGCGCTGAGGCGAAACTTAGCCTAGAATTGCTCATCCGTGGGCACACGCACAGCATGAGGAGCAGGCGATGGATACGATGGTGAACGACCGCGTGAGCATGAGCGAAGCCGAGTGGCAGGCGCGAGTCGACCTCGCCGCGCTCTATCGCATCTGCGACTACCTGAAGTGGACCGACCTCATCGACACACACATGTCGGTCCGCGTTCCCGGTGAACCCAACTGCTTCCTGATCAACCACTACGAAGAGAACTTCGACGAGATCACGGCCTCGAGCCTGATCAAGATGGACATCGATGGGAAGATCTACGGCAAGCAGGGCCGCTTCAATGCCGCCGGCTTCACAATTCATAGCGGCGTGTACAAGGCGCGACCCGACGTCAACTGCGTGATGCACACTCACACCCGTGCCGGCGGTGGCGTGTCGCTGCTGAAGAAGGGCCTGCGCCCGATCAGCCAGGACGTGCTGTCGGTCTATGACGACATCGTCTACCATGAGTATGGTGTGCCGGCGACCGTCGAGGAGTGCGAGGAACTCGGCAGGACCTGCCAGAAGGGCGGTCACGTGGTCCTGCACAACCATGGCCTGCTGACCGCGGCACCGACCCTGCCCGGCGCGCTTCGCGGCCTCTACATGATGGAACGCGCCTGCGAGCTGGAACTGATCTCACGCCAGCTTGGCGAGGAGCCGGTGATGATCGACGACTATATCATCGCCCGTGCTGCCCAGCGCATGAAGCAGCTCCGTGCCGATCCGGAGTTCGGCGTCGTCTATTTCGAGGCGCTGAAGCGGCAGGTGAAGAAGCAGGGAGGAACCGACTGGGCGCAATAGAGCGCTGTGAGCTGCTGGCCCGATAGCGCAGAGCAGGTCATCGCACCAAGATGACCTCGGAAGTAATTGCCGACGTAGCGACGGTCCCGCAGGCTGCGTGGCATGGTTTCAGATGTATTGCGCTGGTTCGAGTTGTTCAAGGCATTCGGGCGGACTCCGTCGCCCGAGACCTACGCCGCCGTCTTTCACCCCGACGGCGAAGTTGCTGATTCTGGCATGGCGGCGCCGACACCTGCGGGACAGGTGCGTGAGGCGATCGCGCATGTCCTGAAGCTGATTCCCGATCTCTTCATCGACATGAAACGCTGCCGGGCGAAGGGCAACACCGTGTTCGTGGACGCAGCGAACAGCGGGACCATCAACGGTACCAAGGTCGCCTGGGACGCCGTCTACCGTGTCCACCTGAAGGACGGGTTGGTCCATCGCGGTCGCCGCTTCTACGATCAGGCAACGCTCTTCCGTGCCTTGCGGCCGGAAATCGCGTGGCTTCCCGAGCTGCCGCCGTCGCAAGGCGACGATGTGCAAGCGTATGGCGACGTGGTGGGCAACGCACCAGCACGTCTGCCGTTCGTCGCTGGCGCCCGGATCGAGACACCCGACCAGAAGCGAACGCTCGCGCCGGAGGATCTCAGGCGGCATCTCAATGGCTCTCGCAATGGCCCTCGCTTCGAAGCGATCGACTGGGCCGGCGATGATACGCTCACGTTCGTCGAATGGCGGCGCGGCAGATTGCTCGGGGTCGATTGTCTCGAACTGGAGGACGGCGAGATCTCGTCGATGCGACGAAACTTCGACACCCTAGGCCTGCTGGCGGAACACGATCCATCAGTGACGGCGTTGCGTGCCGCACTCTTGTCCAACGCCGGACGTCAAGGCTGACCGGCAGGAATCCGCGCTCTAGCGGCCCGCCCACTCCGGCTTCGGTTTCTTGTTCGCGAAGGCGTCGATGCCCGCCCTGGCATCCTCGCTCTGGATCGCGCCCGCCATGAACTCGGTCGCGTAGGCGTAGGCCTGCGCGAGATCCATCTCCATGTGCTTGTGGAACATCGCCTTGCCGGTCGCGATCTGCTGCGGCGGTTGATTGGCGATGTGGCGGGCCAGTGCCAGCGTCTCATCGTCGAGCTTGTCGGGCGCGGCGACTCTGCTGATGAGGCCATCCCGCAGGGCGGTTGCGGCGTCGACGAACTGGCCAGTGAACAGCATGTCGAGCGCGCGCTTGCTGCCGATATTGCGCCCCACCGGGACCGAAGGCGTGCCGCAGAACAGCCCGTTGTTGATGCCGGAGGTGGCGAAAGTGGCTTCGCTAGACGCGACGGCGAGATCGCAGGCGGCGACGAGCTGACAGCCGGCGGCGGTGGCGAGCGCCTGGACCTTGGCGATCACCGGCTGCGGCAGACGGCTGATCGACAGCATCATCGCCGAGCAACGGGTCAGCAGGTCGTGGTGGAAGGCGTAGTCAGGTGTCGAATTGACCTCGCGCAGGTCGTGGCCGGTCGAGAAGGCGCGGCCCTTGGCCTCCACGATCACGCAGCGAATCGCCCGGTCTTTGGCGAGCTTGTCGAACTCCGCCTGCAAGGCGTCTATAAGGTCGCCCGACAATGCATTCATCGCGTGCGGGCGGTTCAGCGTCAGGATGGCGACGGGACCATCGTCGCGGCGCAACAGGACCGGTTCGTTGGGAGCGGCAGGCATGACGTCATTCTACTCGCTGAAAGGCAGAGCGCCATGCCGGTGATGACGCCGGACGAGCTTCATCGATTTCTCGAAGAGCATTTTCCCCAGGCACCTCCCGGCATCGTCGTCGAGACGATCCAGGACACGAGCATTCGGATCCGACAGAAGACGCATGACGGTCATCTGCGGCCGGGTGGCACGCTGTCGGGGCCGACGATGATGGCGATGGTCGATTGCGGCTTCTACCTTCTGCTGCTCGGCCGGCTGGGGCCTCCGGCGGTGGCGATGGCGGTCACGACCAACCTCAACATCAACTTCATGCGCAAACCGGAGCCCGGCGACCTGCTGGGCGAAGCGAGGCTGCTGAAGCTCGGAAGGGCGCTGGCGGTCGGCGATTTCACGATCTGGAGCGAGGGCAAGTCGGATCCTGTCGCCCATGCGACGGTGACGTATTCGATCCCGCCTGGACGCTGAGGAGTCTTTCCAGCTGAATCAACACACTATCTCAAGGTAATCCGATACCGTGTCCTTAAAGCATTGAAATTTAGGCATAATTGCCGGCGATTTGACATTCGCCAGCGTCGCCCTCATAAGCGCCGCCTCACGGAAGAAAGAGCGATGAAAACCTTTAGCATCAAGACTGCCGACGTGCAGAAGAAGTGGGTGCTGATCGACGCTGACGGGCTGGTTCTCGGCCGTCTTGCCTCGATCATTGCCATGCGCCTGCGCGGCAAGCATAAGCCGACCTTTACTCCGCATATCGATTGCGGCGACAACATCGTCGTCATCAATGCCGAGAAGGTCCGCCTCACAGGCCGCAAGGCCGAGCGGGAGGTGTTCTACTGGCATACCGGCCATCCCGGCGGCATCAAGGGCGAGACTTTGGGCAAGCGCCTCGAGGGCCGCTTCCCCGAGCGGGTCATCGAGAAGGCCGTCGAGCGGATGATCACCCGCGGTCCGCTCGGCCGCGCGCAGATGAAGAACCTGCGCGTCTACAAGGGGCCCAACCACGAGCAGGAGGCTCAGCAGCCCGAGAAGCTCGATGTTGCCGCGTTGAACCGCAAAAATTCGAGGATCGGCTGATCATGGCTACCGAACTTTCGTCCTTCGCCGAGCTCAAGAAGGCGCCCGTCGCCGCCAGCACCCAGTCACCTGCCGCGATTCGCGAGAAGGAGATCGACGCGCAGGGCCGCGCCTATGCGACCGGCCGGCGCAAGAACGCCGTCGCCCGCGTGTGGGTCAAGCCCGGCACCGGCAAGATCACGGTCAACGGCCGCGACCAGAAGGTCTATTTCGCGCGTCCGACGCAGCAGATGGTCATCCAGCAGCCGTTCGATGTCAGCCAGCGCAACGGCCAGTTCGACGTCGTCGCCACCGTCTCCGGCGGTGGCCTCTCGGGTCAGGCCGGCGCGGTACGCCACGGCATCGCCCAGGCGCTCTCCAAGTACGAGCCCGGGCTGCGCGGCGCGATGAAGACCAACGGTTTCCTCACCCGCGACAGCCGCGTGGTCGAGCGCAAGAAGTACGGCCGGGCCGGCGCCCGCCGCCGCTTCCAGTTCTCCAAGCGCTAGCCGCTCTCGATCGGCTTGTCTTCGAAGGGCGCCCACGTGGCGCCCTTCCTCGTCACGGCGATCGTCTCTTCGGGAATCCTCTGATGTCCGGCCTCATCGTTCCCCACAAGGGCTTCGTTCCCAAGGTCGATCCGACGGCATTCATCGCGGCCAACGCGACCCTCGTGGGTGACGTCGAGATCGCCGCCAACGCCAGCATCTGGTTCGGCGTCATCCTGCGCGGCGACGGACCGGGCATCCGGATCGGCGAGAACTCCAATCTGCAGGACGGTACGGTGGTCCACGTCGCCGCCCGCGGACTGATGACCGTCGTGGGCAGGAACGTCACCGTAGGCCACATGGTTCTGCTGCACGCTTGCGAAGTGCAGGATGGCGCCTTCGTCGGCATGCACTCGACGGTGCTCGATGGCGCGGTGATCGAGACCGAGTCCATGGTGGCCGCCGGCGCATTGATCCCGCCGGGCAAGATCGTGCGGCGGGGCGAGCTATGGGCCGGCAATCCCGGGCGCAAGCTGCGGGATCTGACGGAGAAGGACTACGACATGTTCAAGCGCGTGGCGGAAGGCTACGTGATGCTCGCCCGGTCGTACGGCCCGGACGAGGCTCTCAGGCCGGCAGCAGATTGAGTCGACGCAGCAGTTCGCGCTCTTCCTCGTAGGTTTTCGCCATGGCGTCGCGATAGGCCGGCCCGTCGAGCAGCAGCAGCGGCTGGTCCATGTTGTCGAGGAACTCGAGGTGCTTCGGATCCTGCGCGGCGGCGCGGAAAGTGTCGCCTAGGATCTTCACGATGGCGGGATCCATCCCCTTTGGCCCGACGAGACCACCGGGACTATCGACCACGATGTCGATGCCGAGCTCTTGCACGGTCGGAGCGTCGGGAAAGCGCTTGGCGCGTTTGCCGGTGAAGACAGCCAGCAGGCGGAGCTTGCCAGTCTGCACCATGGGCGCCCAGCCCGACGATTCGGAGGCGAAGTCGATCTCCCCGCCGAGAAGCGCGCGCATGGTATCGGCGGTGCCGCGGTAAGGCGCGTGCGTCCAGGTGAGATTCTGCAGCAGCGCGACGCGTTCCATTGCGAGCTGCTGGGTAGAGCCGACGCCGAGCGTGCCGTAGTTCAGCTTTCCCGGATTGGCCTTGGCGTAGGCGAGCAGTTCGGGCAGCGTCTTCCACGGTGCGTCGGCACGTACCACAACGCCCATGACGTAGCCTGTGACCTGCAGGATGTAGGTGAGGTCGGTGATCGGATTGTATGTCAGCGACTTGTTGAGCAGGGGCTGTCGCAGCACGCTCATATGCATCTGCGAGATCACGTAACCATCCGGCTTCTCGTTCTGCAGCGCTATCGCGCCTAGAACACCCGAAGCACCGGCCTTGTTTTCGACCACGACCGGCTGCCCGAATTTCTTGGCAGCCGCCTCCGCCATGATGCGGAAGCCCGCATCCGCCGGCCCTCCTGCACCCCACGGCACGATCAGCCTGATCGGGCGGTCGGGAAATTTGGTCTGGGCATGTGCTGCCAGCGGCAGGATCGATGCGCCGATCAGCGCGGTTCTGCGGGAAATCATCAGTCGATCAGCCTCACCTTCACGTAACTACCCGGTGCATCCTCGATCGCGGGCAGGCCGCCCTGACCCGGCACGCGCGCCGGCACCTTGTCTCCCGATTTCGCCGACAACCATTTGTCCCAGTCATCCCACCACGAGCCGGGGTATTCCGTCGCTCCCGCGCGCCATTCCTCGAGCGTCGGCGGATTCTTTCCCGTCTCGTTCAACCAGTGCTGATACTTTTTCGCCGATGGCGGATTGACGACGCCGGCAATGTGACCCGACCCTGCCAGCATGAAGCGGACCGGACCGGAGAAGAGCTGCGTCGCCTTGTAGACGGACCGCGCCGGCGCGATGTGGTCTTCCTTGCCGGCCTGCAAGTAGATCGGTGTGGTGATCTTGCGAAGATCGATCGGTACGTTCTCGATCACCAGCCCGCCCGGCTTCGCCAACAGGTTCCTCTGGTACATGTTGCGCAGGTAGTAGATGTGCATTGCTGCAGGCATTCGGGTCGCATCGGAGTTCCAGAAAAGCAGGTCGAACGGGAAGGGGTCCTTGCCCAGCAGGTAATTGTTTACGACGAAGGACCAGATCAGGTCGTTGGCGCGCAGCAGGTTGAACGTCGTCGCCATCTCCGTACCGTCGAGATATCCTTTCTTGCTCATCACCTGCTCGACGCCGGCAAGCTGGTCCTCGTCGATGAAGACGCCCAACTCGCCCGGTTCGGTGAAATCGACTTGGGCTGTGAAGAAGGTGCAGGCGACGATCCGGTCGTCGTTGCGCGCGGCCATGTAGGCGAGAGTGGTCGCCATCAGTGTGCCGCCGATGCAGTAGCCGATAGCCGAAACCTTCTTCTCGCCGGTCGCCTTCTCGACCGCGTCGAGCGCGGCGAGCGGACCCAGCTTCATGTAGTCTTCGAATACGAGGCTCGTGAGCTTCTCGTCTGGATTGACCCACGAGATCACGAACACGGTGTAGCCGTGCTCGGTCGCCCACTTGATGAAGGAATTCTGGGGTTTGAGGTCGAGGATGTAGAACTTGTTGATCCAGGGCGGCACGATGAGGAGAGGGGTCCTGTACACCTCCTCGGTCGCCGGTGCGTATTGCAGGAGCTGCATCAGCTCGTTCTGGAACACTACCTTGCCGGGCGAGGTCGCAACGTTCACGCCGACCTTGAAGGCATCCATGTCGGACTGTCGGATGGCGAGCTTGCCCTTGCCGCGCTCGAGGTCCGTCAGCAGGTTCTGCAGGCCCTTGATCAGGTTCTCGCCCTTGCTCTCGACCGTTGCCTTGACGACTTGCGGATTGGTCAGAGCAAAGTTGGACGGCGACATCGCGTCGACGAATTGCCGCGTGTAGAACTCGACCTTCTGCGCCGTCTTGTCGTCGATGCCGTCGACCTCCTTGACCGTGCCCTGGAGCCAGCGTGCCGTCAGCAGGTACGACTGCTTGAGATAGTCAAACACGACCTCGTCCTTCCAGGCCGGATCGGCGAAGCGCTTGTCGCCCTTCGACGGCTCGGCGACCGGCTCGACGGTCTGGCCCAGCATGCGCTGGGTCGTGACCTGCCACAGCTTCATGTACTGAGCCCAAAGCTCCATCTGTGCCTGCAGGAGCTTGTTGGGATCAGCCAGCATCCTGGCGGTGAAATCCATGAAAGTTTGGGTCAGCTTCAGGGGGTCCGCCGGCTGCGGCCCGTCGGACCGGTAGCGTTCGGCGAACTCGGCAAGGAGCTTCTGGCTACGTTCCGCAATGTCCTTGAACGCACTTTGCATCTTCTCGGCTTCGGCTGGCGAGAAGCCTGGGATAACCTCTGGGGCGGGTATGTCCGACATGCGTTTCCCCTTTAATATCATTGGCTTTGAGCCGTTTGTTGCGGTACTTCTGGCTTCCGGGACGATCCGCTGCTGTGTCCTTTCAGCTGCCGAGTATGCAGCTCTTAGGTAGGCTGCGACATGCGACGGGTCAAACGGCTAGCCTTCAAGGACAGAGTAATGGACGATTCGGAATTCCACCGCCTGAAGCGCCTTCCGCCCTACGTTTTCGCGGAAGTCAACGCCATGAAGGCGCGTGCCCGCGCCGCCGGCCAGGACGTGGTCGACCTCGGCATGGGCAATCCGGACCTGCCGACGGCGCCCCACATCGTCGCCAAGCTTGCCGAGGCAGCTGGCAACCCTCGGGCCCATGGCTACTCCGCGTCGCGCGGTATTCCCGGATTGCGCAAGGGGCAGGCGGCTTACTACCAGCGCCGATTCAATGTCGATCTCGACCCGGAAAACGAGGTCATCGTCACATTGGGTTCGAAGGAAGGCCTCGCCAACCTCGCCCAGGCGATCACCTCGCCGGGCGACATCGTGCTGGTGCCGAACCCGAGCTATCCGATCCATCCCTACGGTTTCATCATCGCGGGCGGGTCGATCCGTCATATCCCGGTGCCTGGTTCGACCTCGCTCGCGGAGTTCCTGCCGGCGCTCGAGCGCGCGGTGCGCTACGCCGTGCCCAAGCCAATCGCATTGGTGCTGAATTATCCGTCCAACCCGACAGCGCAGGTCGTGGACCTCGATTTCTATGCCGCGATCGTCGACTTCTGCAAACGCCAGGGCATCTGGATCCTGAGCGATCTTGCCTACGCCGAGATCTATTTCGATGGCAATCCGCCGCCGTCGGTGCTGCAGGTGCCGGGCGCTCGCGACATCGCCGTCGAGTTCACCTCGATGAGCAAGACCTACTCGATGGCGGGCTGGCGCATCGGCTTTGCCGCCGGCAACAGGACGCTGATCCAGGCGTTGACCCGCATCAAATCCTATCTCGACTACGGCGCGTTCACGCCCATTCAGGTCGCGGCAACCGCGGCCCTCAACGGTCCGCAGGACTGCATCGCCGAGGCGCGAAACACCTACAAGGAGCGGCGCGACGTGCTGATAGACGGCCTGACGTCGGCTGGCTGGGACCTCCCGGCGCCGGCGGCGTCGATGTTCGCCTGGGCGCCGATCCCGAAGGCCTTCGCCGAGCTGGGCTCGCTCGCCTTCTCCAAGCTGTTGCTGACGCAGGCGAATGTCGCCGTGTCACCCGGCATCGGGTTCGGCGAGCATGGCGACGGTCATGTCCGAATCGCGCTGGTAGAGAACAAGCACCGTATCCGACAAGCGATCCGCAGCATCCGGACGGTGCTGGGCGACCCGTCGCGCTCGATCGACCTCTATCTGCGCGGCGTTGGGGACAATATCACGCCGCTAAAGGCTCGCGCCTGATCGAGTCCTGGCGTATCAGGCAGCCATGATTGAGCCTCTCAAGATCGGCATCGCCGGCCTCGGCACCGTGGGCGCCGGCGTCGTGAAGTTGCTTGCCGAGCACAACAAGCTCCTGGCGCTGCGCGGCGGCCGGCGTCTTGAAGTCGTCGCCGTGAGCGCCCGATCCAAGGCGAGGAAGCGCGGTATCGATCTTTCCGCCATGCGCTGGGAGACGGATCCGCTGGCGCTGGCGAACGCTCCCGATATCGATGTCGTGGTCGAGTTGATCGGCGGTTCGGGTGGCATCGCCAAGCGATTGGTCGAACGCGCGCTGCGTGCCGGCAAGCACGTCGTCACCGCCAACAAGGCGCTGCTCGCCTTGCACGGAGCCGAGATGGCCGAACTGGCGGAAAAGGGCGGCAGCATTCTGGCCTTCGAGGCCGCCGTCGCGGGTGGCATCCCGATCATCAAGGCGCTGCGCGAGGGCCTCGTCGGCAACCGGGTCTCGCGCCTCTACGGGATCCTCAACGGCACCTGCAACTACATCCTGACGACGATGCGCGAGACCGGGCGCGACTTCGACGTGGTATTGGCCGAGGCCCAGGCCGCCGGCTATGCCGAGGCGGATCCGAGCTTCGATGTCGACGGCGTCGACGCTGCGCACAAGCTAGCGGTCCTGACCGGGACCGCGTTCGGGGCGAGGGTGAATTTTGCCGGCGTGCATGTCGAGGGCATCCGCCGGGTGACCTCGATGGACATCGAGTTCGCCGAGGAGCTCGGCTACCGCATCAAGCTTCTGGGTTTGGCGCGTGAGACGAGCTACGGCATCGAGCAGCGTGTGCATCCATGCATGGTGCCGCTCGAAGCGCCGATCGCGCATATCGAGGGGGTGTTCAACGCCGTCGCGATCGAGGGCGACTACGTCGGCAAGACGATGTTCCAGGGGCGAGGGGCAGGGCAGGGCCCGACGGCCTCCGCTGTCGTCGCCGATATCGTCGACGTGGCGCGCGGGCGCAACATGCCGGCCTTCGTCGTGCCCGCCCGAAGGCTGGCCGACAAAAAGGCGTCGCCGATGGATCGACATGTCGGTGCCTACTATATGCGCCTGATGGTCCAGGATCGGCCGGGTGTGATCGCGGCGGTTTCGAAGGCGCTGGCTGGGGAGCGCATCTCCCTCGAGTCGATGCTACAACGCGGGCGGTCGAAATCCGGCGAGGTGCCGGTCGTGCTGACCACGCATGAGACGGAGGAGGCACGCATGCAGCGTGCCGTAGCTCGGATTTCCAAGTTGAAGGCGGTCGCCGAAGCGCCCTGCCTGATTCGCATCGAGGCATTCTAAGCAGACGGCGCTGCGAAAGGCGCCGGGGAGAGGAAGCGATGGCCGACGTAGGCAAGATGGACCGCAATCTCGCACTGGAAGCAGTGCGCGTGACCGAGGCGGCAGCGCTTGCCGCCTCCAAGCTGATGGGCCGGGGCGACGAGAAGAAGGCCGACCAGGCTGCGGTCGATGCCATGCGGAGCGCGCTCAATGTGCTCGAGATCGACGGCACCGTCGTGATCGGCGAAGGCGAGCGCGACGAGGCGCCGATGCTCTATATCGGCGAGAAGGTCGGCGCTGGCGGACCGAAGATCGATATCGCACTGGATCCGCTCGAAGGAACGACCATCACCGCCAAGGGCCTGCCCAACGGCCTTGCCGTCATGGCGATGGCCGAGCACGGGGGGTTCCTCAACGCGCCGGACGTTTACATGGATAAGATAGCCGTCGGTGGCGGCCTGCCTGACGGCATCGTCGATCTCGACAAGACGCCGCTTCAAAACCTCACCGATCTTGCCAAGGCCAAGAAAGTCGACGTGGCGGACCTCGTGGTGTGCATTCTCGATCGCCCCCGCCATGCCGAGCTGATCGCCAAGGTTCGCGAGGCGGGCGCGCGCATCATGCTGATCGGCGACGGAGACGTCTCGGGCGTGATCGCTACCTCGACCGGCGATTCGGGCATCGACATCTACATGGGCTCGGGCGGTGCCCCGGAAGGGGTCCTCGCGGCCGCAGCCCTGCGCTCTATCGGCGGCCAGATCCAGGGCCGGCTTCTGTTCCGCAACGACGACGAGCGGAGCCGCGCCAGGAAATGGGGCATCACTGACCTCAACCGCAAGTACTCGATGCTCGACATGGCCAAGGGCGACGTGATGTTCGCGGCGACCGGCGTCACCTCGGGCTCGATGCTGAAGGGCGTGCGGCGCTTCGGCAACGGCGCGGAGACGCATTCGATCGTCATGCGCTCCAAGACCGGTACGGTGCGGTGGGTCTCCGCCCACCACAACTTCTCGATCAAGACGGGCCTGCCCAGCTGGGCGTGATCACGACCTGAGGAGCGGCAGCGCGGGTCGCCAGGAGCCTCGCCCTTTGGGATGAGTGACCGGAAGCCGATGACAATCCGGGCTTTCGGTGGAAAGCTGGAGCGGGACGGGCTTCGGCAACGAAGCCGTTGGTCATGCTTCTCGTGCCGTCGTACCATGGCAAATGGCACGCAGAAGCATCATTCACCTGTCGGTCGTCCTGCCCGCGTCTGCCGGCAAGTTGTTCGAGATGTATCTCGATCCCAAGAAGCACGCCGCCATCACCGGCGGCACGGTGACGATCTCGGCAACGCCCAATTCGCGCTTCCGGGCGTTCAACGGTTCGTTGAGCGGCCGCACCTTGCTGGCCGACAAGCCTCGCCTGATCGTGCAGTCGTGGCGTTCGACGAACTTCCACGCCGACGATCCCGACTCCACGTTGTTCCTGACCTTTCATGACGCAGGCAAGAAAAATGCTCGGATCGATCTGGTTCAGGTCGACGTGCCGAAGGGCGACTATAAGGGCGTCACCGAGGGCTGGGAACTCTACTACTGGACCCCGTGGCGCCGGCTTCTCTCTGGCTGAAACGCTCCCCAGCCGTTTGGTCTAAAGAGACGGCATGTCCACAGAAGCACGGAACAGGCGCGCGGCGTTCCTCGGCATCGAGCACTCGCTGACGGGGCGGCGCTGGGCCGAGCGCCTGGCCGACGAGCGCATCGCACGCGCGATGGCGCAGCGGCACGGCTTGCCGGATGCCATCTGCCGACTGCTGGCCGCGCGCGAGGTCGGGCTCGACGACGTGCCGGACTTCCTTGAGCCGACCCTGCGCAAGTTTCTGCCGGACCCGCTGCACCTCAAGGACATGGACCTCGCGGTCGCGCGGCTCGTGAGCGCCGTGCAACAGACCGAGCGTATCCTGGTGTTCGGCGATTACGACGTCGATGGTGCGACTTCCTCGGCGCTTTTGCTGCGCTTCTTCCGCAGCATCGGCGGCAATATCGGCGTCTATATTCCCGACCGCCGCAAGGAGGGCTATGGCCCGAATGCGCCCGCGCTGCTCAAGCTGAGGGAGGAGGGCGCCTCCGTCGTTATCACAGTCGATTGCGGCGTCACCGCCTACGAGCCGCTGTCGGAGGCGAAGAAGGCGGGGCTCGATGTCATCGTGATCGATCATCATCAGGCCGAGCTGACGCTGCCCGAAGCCGTGGCTGTCGTCGATCCCAACCGGCTGGACGACGCAAGCCCACACAAGCAGCTCGCCGCCGTCGGCGTCGCCTTCCTGCTCTGCGTCGGTGTCAACCGCGCGCTGCGCCTGGCGGGCTGGTACGGCGAGGCGCGCCCCGAGCCCGACCTGCGACGGTGGCTCGACCTCGTGGCGCTCGGCACGGTGGCCGATGTCGTGCCGTTGACCGGTGTCAATCGCGTTCTCGTCCGGCAGGGGCTGATGGTGATGCAGAAGCGCGGTAACGCCGGCCTCGCCGCGCTTTCCGACGTGGCGCGACTGCGCGAGGCGCCGGGGGCTTATCATCTCGGCTTCCTGCTGGGGCCCAGGGTCAATGCGGGCGGTCGTGTCGGCCAGGCCGATCTCGGCGTCCGCCTGCTGTCGAGCGACGATGCGCACGAAGTTGGCGCGCTGGCGCTGCGGCTCGACGAGTTCAATTCGGAGCGCCGCGCCATCGAACGAGAAGTGCTCGATCAGGCGATCGCCCGCATCGAGGGACTTTATGGGCCTGACCGCAAGGGTTTGCCCGCAGCCGTCGTCGTCGAGAGCGAGGGGTGGCACGTCGGCGTCATCGGCATTGTCGCTAGCCGCCTGGTCGAGCGCTATGGCCGGCCGGCGTTCGTGATTGGCATGGCCGGTGCGGTGGGCAAGGGCTCGGGACGCTCGGTGCGCGGTGTCGACCTCGGCGCGGCAGTGCTGGCGGCGCGGCAGTCTGGCCTGCTGATCAACGGCGGCGGCCACGCCATGGCCGCCGGCCTCACGGTCGAGCGTGAGCAGCTGCCGCATCTCGCGCGCTTTCTCGACGAACGGATTGCGCCACAGCTCGGCGAGGCGCCGCCGGTCCGGGAGCTCGGCATCGACGCGGCCTTGACGCCTGGGGCGGCGACGACGGAACTGGTCGCGATGATCGAACGCGCCGGCCCGTTCGGCGCGGGCAACGCCTTGCCGCGCTTCGCGCTCACGGGCGTGCGTGTCGACCACGCACAGCGGGTCGGCGAGGGCCACGTTCGCTGTACGCTGGTTGGGCACCAGCGCGGCCGGATCGAAGCCATCGCCTTCCGCGCCGGCCAGAGCGAGCTCGGGCCGGCCTTGCTCGATCCCGCGCGGCCGATCCTGCACGTCGCAGGCGCGTTGCGCCTGGATCGTTATAACGGCCGCGAAAGCGTGCGCTTGCAGATCGACGATGCCGCGCGGGCCACGGGTTCGATGCTCCCCTGACGGCGCTCGTGCCGCCTTGATTTCATCGACGGGGGCCGTTACACCCTGCCGCTCGCGGCCTCGTCCCCTTCGTCTAGAGGCCTAGGACATCGCCCTTTCACGGCGGTAACACGGGTTCGAATCCCGTAGGGGACGCCAGCGACGCGACGGTCCAAGGCTGGCGCGGCGAGAGGCGCCATCGTGTCACAATCCCGCGTCGGCAATACCGGAGGAGTGGGCGGCTCTCGACCGCAGGTGATGTGGGAGTGCAGTCGAGAGCCTGACCGAGAGTGTGTGGGTGCACCCACGGGTGGCGCGACCTCTGCATATCCGAGCTTACGATGTCATTACACATGACATGCAATTCACTTGCGGTTGCGTGTGGGCGCGTTGCATCAAACGCCGACTCGACTGCTCGAACGCTCGGCAAAGCAGAATTTCGTTCGCTTGTGGTGCTATGTTGAGGCGATGCAAAGCCTCTCGTCACGGCACAAGGACGTAGATTTCATTCATTTCAGAGCACCTAGTGCCTCCCGCATTAGACGCCTCGTTTCGATCCGGACATCATGCGCATGAGATTCTCGATGCTGCTGCTCGCCGCCCTCCCGATTCTTGCGCCGATCGTCCATGCGGAAACGGCGATTCAGGCCGGTCAATGGGAGAAGACGGAAAAGGTGACGCTCAACGGCCGCGCGTTGCCGCCTCGGCCGCAGAAGATCTGCCTTGAGCCGGGCGAGGCGAGCCTCGAGCGCCTGCTCTTGATCACGGCCGACGAGGCGACGGCACGCGGCTGCGATCGTAATGTCTCGGCAACAGGGCCGGGTCAGGTGAAGATGAGCATGACGTGTCCGGCGACCGACGCCGAGCCTGCGGTCAGCACGACGATGGACCTGAAATTCACGCCGACAGGCTACGAGGGTGCGGGCACCGTCGAGGTAATGTCCAAAGAGCATGAGGGCAAGGGAACCAGCCAGCTGTCGGGCCAGAGGCTCGGCGACTGCTGAGGGTTGGACGATGCCGGGATCAACCGAAGCGATCGAGCCATGGCGCCTGATCGAATCAACCTACAGCTATCGCGACCGCTGGCTGTCCTTGCGCAGCGACAGCGTCCGCCTGCCCAACGGCAACGTGTTGTCGCCCTATCATGTGATCGAGGTTGCTGACTGGGTAAACGTGGTCGCCATCAGCGGCAGCTGCCATATGCTGTTGGTCGAGCAGTACCGTCACGCCGTGACTCGGACCCTTCTCGAGATCCCAGCAGGCCATGTCGAGCCGGAAGAAGACGTCGAGGCCGCTGCTCGGCGCGAGCTGCTGGAGGAAACCGGCTATGGTGGCGGTACCTGGCACGCATTGGGAGCGCTGCATCCCGCTGCGTCACGCTTCACCAACCAGGTCCATGCCTTCCTTGCGGTCGGCGTGACCCGGCTCGCCCCGCCGGTCGAGGCGGAGAGCGAGAACCTCCGGCTGCACGAGATTCCGTGGCCGGCGTTTGTGACTGGCCTGCAGTCGGGTGCGCTCCGGCTGCGCGAGGCGAACCAGATGTCGACATTGCTGTTGGTACACTTGTTCGCGAGCCGGAGCGCCGACCCGGCAATCCGGCGGCTGATCCTTTGACCGCGATCGCAGGGCGTCGGAGCAGCAAGGGAGCGGGCGATGGAACAAGGACAACAAGAGAAGCGCGTGCTGATTGTCGGCCTCGATCCGGCCGTGGTCGACTACGGCCGCATGCCGGTGCCCGGCCTCACGCGCGAGAGCCTTACCAGGGCGCTCGATGCCGCCGAGGCCGAGCTCGAGAACATGGGCCATCAAGTACGCATGCTCTACATCGACACCGGTGAGACCGCCGAGGCGGTAGTGCGGCAAGCCCTCGAACGCGACAGGTATGATTGCATCATGATCGGGGCCGGCGTCCGCGTGCCGTCCGACCACTTTCTGCTGTTCGAGAGGCTGATCAACGTCGTGCACCGGCACGCCGCACCGACCGTGCGGATCTGTTTCAATACGCGGCCAGATGACAGCGTGGCGGCAGTGCTGCGTTGGCTGTGAAGCGGTCCGTTCGTTGCGCGGCGGCTGCGGTCGACCATCGGGATAAACGGCATCGCGAGCGCAGAGCACACGGTGTAGAAGCCGAAAGCGTTGATGCGCGTAGGCGTTCCAGGCTCCCATCACTTGCGGGGGGCAGCGCCAGGGACGGCTGCAGTTGGTGATCCATTGCATCATGCGGGCGTAATTGGCCCCCCTCGCGTGCACGATGTCGGCAATGCATCGCTATGAAGAAATTCGAGCCGATGTTGCGGAGCAGGTGATAGACGGCCTTTTCTCTGCGCAATCGCCCTTCTTGTTCGTTGCCGGCGGGTTGGGCGTATTCGAGGGCAGCAGCCAATCGACAGGGGCGAGGCAATCTCACGACCTCCCGCCGCGGGCGCCGCAAGTGCAGCGCGGCTCGATGCTGACGGTCCTATGCAAGCAATTGTCAATACGAGTGAAGCCGGAGACGCCTCCGCTACTCTGGGTCCTTCAGCATGAGAGGGCGATTTGCGATGGACGCAAAGGCGAGTGCATTGCTGCTGTACCGGGTTGGGCAGACCATGCGCCGTACTGTCGCTAAAGCTGGGGCTGTCCTTGAAAAATCCGCGGTCGGCAAGTGGTTTCGCGTGACCTTCGTCGACCTGGGCCGGCAGCTCCGATGGTCCTATCTGCCGCCGCTGATGGTTTATATTGCGGCGGGTATATCCAGCCTGACAGCGATCGTCGGCACCTTCTTCGTCAAGGACTACCTGGGCCTGTCGGCAGCCTTTCTTGCCGGGCTCGCATTCTGGGCAGGTATCCCCTGGGCGCTCAAGATGCCGCTCGGCCACCTGGTCGATCTCATCTGGCGTTGGAAAGCGGTGCTGGTTTGGGTCGGCGCAGCACTGATCGCGACGAGCATTGCAATCATGTACGCCTTGATCGCCCACACCGAATCAATGACCGGGATCCTGCCCGCCGAAGTCTGGTACGTCCTGGCTGCTCTGCTGGCGCCCAGTGGATACGTCGTTCAGGACGTGGTGGCCGACGCGATGACGGTCGAGGCGGTGCCAAGGTTCGACAACACTGGAAGGCGTTATGCGGAGGCTGAGGTCAAAGCCATGCATACCACCATGCAGACGCTTGGCCGCTTCGCCATCATCAGCGGGACAGTGGCCGTGGCTGTCGTCAACGTGGTCATGTTCGAAGGTGTCGAGGCGCTGGGCGAGGCTGAAAAGCTGACCGCGTATGCCAATATCTATCGGTTGGCGTTGCTCATTCCGGTCGTCTCCGTTGCCGGCGTTACCCTCGGAACGCTGACGCAGCACTGGCGAGCCAGACGGCTGCGCGCAAATGGGGTCGCGGAGGAACTGATCGAGGCGGACCTTTTTGGCTCGGTCGAGAAGGTACAGCCCAATTGGTGGATCCTCGGCGGCAGCCTTGCATTCGTCGTCTTCAGCCTGGCCACCGGAATTGGAGAGGCACCCCATGCGCAGGAGATCATCTTTCTCGGCTCCATGGTGATCGTTGCCTTCCTGATCTGGCGCCTGATGCTCGAGATCGAGCCTGACTTGCGCGGCCCGCTGATCGGCACTGCCGTGATCATCTTCGCATTCCGGGCGGTACCGCAACCCGGTCCCGGTGCCACCTGGTTCCAGATCGATGTCCTTGGGTTCAACCAGCAGTTCATATCGGTTCTCTCGCTTATCACCGCGTTGCTCACCCTTGCCGGCCTGATGATGCTGCGGCCGCTCATGGCAAGCCGCTCCATCGCCTACGTCGTCGTGCTGTTGACGATCGCCGCCGGCTTTCTCGCGCTGCCGAACATCGGTCTGTATTATGGCATTCAGCACTGGACGGCGGCGCGTACCGGCGGCTTCGTCGATGCGCATTTCATTGCGATCATGGACACCGCGTTGGAATCGCCGCTCGGCCAGATCGCGATGATCCCGATGCTGGCCTGGATCGCCCGCAATGCGCCAGCAAACCTCAAGGCGACGTTTTTTGCGGTAATGGCGTCTTTCACAAATCTTGCCCTGTCGGCCAGTTCGCTGTTCACCAAGTATCTTAACCAGGCCTTCGCCGTGACGCGGGAGGTGCGCGATCCTGCCACCGGCGCCATCGCGATCGCCGCCAACTACGGCGAACTCGGCTGGCTCCTGATATCGGTCGCCGTCATCGGTGTCGTGGTACCGCTGGCGGTAGTCGCTCTGGTGCAGAACAGCCGCCTCAGGACCGAGCAATGAGGCGGCGGGGCGCGCGTGTTCAGCGCGCGCGACGGCTGCGACCGACGAGCAGGATCAACGGGATCGCGAGCGCCGAGCACAGGGTGTAGAAGCCAAAGGCGTTGATGTAACCCAGCATCGCAGCCTGCCGGTTGATCTCCTTCGACAGGCGGGCGAGGCCGCCGACCGAGCCGGCGTCCCAGCCTCCCGTCACCCAGGGCAACGCCAGGGGACGGCTGTAGTCAGTGATCCATTCCGTCATGTAGGCGTAGTTGGCCCCTGTCGCGCGCACGATCTCGGCGACGCAGATCGCTATGAAGAAGCTCGAACCGATGTTGCGCAACAGGTGATACACGGCAGTCCCCTCTGCAAGGTCGGCCGAGCTGATCGTAGAGAAGGTCACCAGCGTGAGCGGCACCCAGATCACTCCAATGGCGATGCCCTGGCACAGGCTGTTCAGCATCAACGTGCTGGTGTCGACATTGAGGTCGATGCTCATCAGCCAGGCGCCGGAGAGCGCCTGCAGCAGAAATCCCACGATCATGCCGACGCGCGGATCGAGTCGCCCAAGGAAGATAGCGCTGAAGAACCCGAGTGTCGCACCCACGCCGCGCGCGGCGATGATCTCGCCGATCAGCGCGTCGGGGAAACCGGCATGCTGTTGCAGGAGCGGCGGGAGCAGGACCATCGGCGTGAAGTTCAGCATCCCGTAGATCAGCACCAGCACCAGGCCGAGCGCATAGTTGCGGTTGAGCAGGAGCCGGAGATTCAGGAACGGCTTCTCCGCCGTCAGACTATGGCTGACGAAGACCCAGAAGGCGATTGCCGCCACGAAGGTCTCGATCAGTATCTCGGGCGATTCGAACCAATCGAGTCGTTGGCCGCGCGACAGTACGAGCTGGACGCCGGAGATCGCGATCGAGAGCGAGAGGAACCCGGTCCAGTCCAGGCTGATGCGGCCGAGCGGCTTGTCGGCCGGCAGCGTCAGCCGCAGCCCGATGAAGGACAGGAAACCGACCGGGACGATCATGTAGAAGGCCCAGCGCCAATTGTAGAGTTCCGACAGCATGCCGCCGACCGT
The DNA here is from genome assembly GCA_026126105.1 of Enhydrobacter sp. Classification (GTDB taxonomy): domain Bacteria; phylum Pseudomonadota; class Alphaproteobacteria; order Reyranellales; family Reyranellaceae; genus Reyranella. The sequence goes on along the minus strand of JAHCJV010000011.1, from coordinate 32,295 downwards.
GGGGCCGATCACCGGACCGATCACGACCGCCATGCCGAAGATCGACGTCACCAGGCCCTGCTGCCGCTTTGGAAAAGTGTCGAGCAGGATGGTCTGCGACAGTGGGATCACGGGCGCGCCAAGTGCGCCCTGCAGGATACGCCAGGTCACCAGCGCCTCGAGCGAATCCGCGAGACCGCACATCAGGGTCGTTGCGGTGAAGCAGAACACCGACCAGATCATCGTCTCGCGGCGGCCGAAGCGGGCGGCGAGCCAGCCTGTCATCGGTGTCATGACAGCAGTCGCCAGGATGTTGAACGTCATCGCCCAGGCAATCTCGTCCTGGGTTGCCGACATGGTGCCCTGCATCTGAGGCAGCAGGGTCGACGCGATCAGGAGCGTCGTCGCGTAGAGCGTCGAGCCGAGCACGACCATGACGAGAATGAGGACACGCCGGCCGACCGAGTAGGTGTCGGCAGCAGGGATCGGGAGGGCGTCGTCCGCAGTCGCGCTTGATGCCATGGGCTAGGCTACTGTAGCCTAGGCAACAAATTGGGGCGAGGGCCTTTGAACCCTGACGACGACGGCTATATCGGCTACATGCTGTCGGACGTGGCGCGGCTGATCCGCACCGTGTTCGATCGCCGTGTGCGCAAGCTCGGGTTGACGCGCGCCCAGTGGCTGGTGCTGACTCGACTTCATCGCCGCCCCGGGGCCAGCCAGACCGAGCTGGCCGACATGCTCGAGATCGACCGGGCGAGTGCCGGCCGCATGATCGATCGCATGGAAAAGGCGGGATGGGTGCAGCGCCGGGCCGACGGCGGCGACCGGCGCATCAAACGCCTTTACCTAACCCCCGGTGCGCGCAAATCGCATGCACGAATGTGGAAAATCGCCGAAGCGACGGTAGACGACGCGCTCGGCGCGCTGTCGGCGCGCGAACGCGAGGAGTTCACCCGGATGACCGCCCGCGTAAAGGGCCGCCTTCAGGCACTGGCCGGGGCGACGCCATGACCTATCGCGGCCAGACATTTCTCCGCGTCGCGCTTATCGTCGTCGTGCCGCTGCTGGCGATCGCAGGTGGCATGTTCTGGTGGCTGTCGGGTGGGCGTTACGTGTCGACCGACAACGCCTACGTGAAGGCGCACATCGTGCAGATCGCGCCCGAAGTTTCCGGCCAGATTCGCCGCGTGCTCGCCCGCGACCATGCCAGCGTGACGGCCGGCGAGACACTACTCACGATCGAATCCCGGCCGTTCCGGCTGGCGCTTGACAGCGCCGAGGCCGAACTCGACGCCGCCCGCACACAGGTCGAGACCTTGCGCGCAACCTGGCGCGAGACGGTCGCCGAGCTGGCCGATGCTGAGGCACGTGCCGACTACTTCCAACGTCAATGGCAGCGGCAGGAGGAGCTCGCGACCAAGGGCGTAACCTCGGCCTCCAAGCGCGACGAGTCGCAGAACGACGCGCGGGCCGCCGCCGATCGAGTGAGGACGGTAAAGGAGCGGCTGCGGCGCGTGCTGACGGCGCTGAACGGCGACCCCGAGATGCCGGCCGACGAGCATCCGATGGTGCGTGACAAGACGGCGGCGCGCGAGCGGGCCGCGCTCGACTTCGCCCGCACCAGTGTCCGAGCGCCAGTCGACGGTGTGGTGGTCAATCTCCGCCTGCAGCGTGGAGAGCAGGTCAAGGCGGGGACGCCGCTGTTCGCCCTCGTTTCGGCGAGCCGGCCGTGGGTCGAGGCGAACTTCAAGGAGACCCAACTCACGCACGTCAAGGTCGGCCAGAAGGCGACGGTCGTGCTCGACACCTATCCCGACACCACCTGGGAGGCGCTGGTCGAGAGCGTCAGCCCGGCGACCGGCGCGGAATTCGCGATCCTGCCGCCGCAGAATGCATCCGGGAATTGGGTCAAGGTCGTGCAGCGCCTGCCCGTCAAGCTGCGCCTGGTTGCCCATGTGGACGAGCCGCCATTGCGGGCCGGCATGACCGCTACGGTCAGCATCGATACGGGCCGTCAACGAAGCCTGCCGGTGGCCGGTTTGTTCGGCCAGACCGAGCCGCAGACGAAAGTCGCCAGCGAGTAGTGTCATGTTCCTCTCCGCCCAAGCGGGGGAGAGGAACATGAAAGAGATCTTAGCCGCAGGCGACCGAGTAGATGTGCTGGACCTCGCCGGGGAGCGGCATCGCTTCCCAGCTCTTGCCGCCGTCCTGGGTGCCGAAGATCTCGCCGTCGTACCGCGCGCCGAGATAGACCTGGTTCGGGTCGCTGTGATGCAGACCGATCGACATGATCGTGCCGTGCACCTGGACCTTGTCGAAGCGCTGCCAGCTCTGGCCGTTGTCCTGGCTGCGATAGAGTGCGCCGTCGTGGCTCGAGGCGGCGACCGAGAGCGCGGTGTAGAGCGTGTTCGGCTCGCTGGGCGAGACCTTGACGTCGCGGCCATAGGTGATCGGCGAGAAGCGCTTGATCTCCATGTCCTCCCACGTCTTGCCGTGGTCTTTGGTACGGAACAGGCCCATGCGCAGCGCCAGGATCGGCGAATCGGGATCGGCCGGGTTGATCGTCACCGCGTGCCCGTCGAGCATGCCCTCCGCCGTGGTGTCGCTCACGATCTTGCTCTTGAGGTGCGGCCGCTCGGCGAGGGCGATCAGGCCGGCGCTGCAGTCCGTCCAGGTCTCGCCGCCGTCGGTGCTGCGCATCACGCCGTTGATCTCCAGCGCCGCGTAGATCTCGTCCGGGTTCTTCGGGTTCTGCGCGAAGCGCATCACCCGCGACGCGAACGGGCCCTTGCAATGCTCGGCGACGTTGGGCGTCGCGAGCTTGCGCCAGCTCTCGCCGCCGTCCTCGCTGCGATAGACATCGATCGGCGAGGCACCGGCCAGCATCTTCCTCGGGTCGCGACTGTCGACCAGGAACGACCAGACCTGCGTCTTGTCGGGGAAGCTGGTCCGCTTAAAGGTGGCGCCGCGATCGGTGCTGCGCCATACGCCGTCGTTGGTGCCGGCGAACACCGTCTCCGGATTGGCTGGTTGGACGAAGACCGTGTAAGCCTCGACACCGTCCAGCACATGCTTCCAGGTGCCGCCCGTAGCCGGCCGCATGAACACCCCGGCCTTGCCGGAATGATCGGGTTTGCCGAAGTAGCCGGCGACGCCGGCATAGACATGCGATGCATCAGCCATGGCAGACCTCCAAAGGCTCAGTTCTTCTTGGCGACCATCGGGCAACCGCCCTGGTCCATCGGACGGAACGCTTCCTCGCCCGCGATGGGCGTGATGAGCTTGTAGTAGTCCCACGGCCCCTTAGACTCGGCGGGCGACTTCACCTCGAACAGATACATGTCGTGCATCTTGCGACCGTCGGCCCGGATCGAACTCTTGCCGAACACGGGGTCGTCCCAGGTCGTCGCCTTCATCTGTGCCATCACCTTGTCCGGATCGTCGGTGCCGGCCGCCTTGACGGCATTCAGGTAGGCGAGCGCCGCCGAGTAGAAGCCGGCCTGCACCGAGGTCGGCATCTTGCCCTTGAACTTCTCCGAGAAGCGCTTGGCGAAGGCACGGGTCTTGTCGTTCAGGTCCCAATAGAAAGCCTCCGTCAGGCGCAGGCCTTGGGCTCGCTCGAGCGTGAGCGAATGGACGTCGGTGATGAAGACCAGCAGGCCGGCGAGCTTCTGGCCGGCCTTGACGATGCCGAATTCCGAAGCCTGCTTGATGGAATTGATCGTGTCGCCGCCGGCATTGGCCAGCCCGATGATCTGCGCCTTCGAGGCTTGCGCCTGGAGCAGGAACGACGAGAAGTCCTGGGTGTTGATCGGGTGCCGGACCTCGCCCAGCACCTTGCCGCCGGCCTTGGTCACGACGGCCGCGACGTCGCGCTGCAGAGCGTATCCGAACGCGTAGTCGGCGGTGAGGAAGAACCACTCCTTGCCGCCTGCCTTCACGACCGCCGAGCCGGTGCCGTTGGCGAGCGCCGCGGTGTCGTAGACCCAGTGGATGGAGTAGGGGTTGCAGAGCTTGCCGGTGAGGTCGGACGAGGCGGGGTCGGGCGCGATGAAGATCCGCTTCTTGTCGCCCGCGACGCCCTGGATGGCGATCGACGAGGACGACGCGCCGGCGCCCATGATCATGTCGACCTTGTCGTTGTCGTACCAGCGCGAGGCGAGGGATGCGGCGACGTCGGCCTTGTTCTGGATGTCGCCCGAAACCAGCTCGATTTTCTTGCCGAGGACCGAGCCGCCGAAGTCGGCGATTGCCATCTCGACAGCCATGACGGCGCCCGGGCCGTTGATGTCGGCATAGAGGCTCGACAGGTCGGTGGCGACACCAAGCTTGACCGAATCGTTCGAAAGCTGCGCCCAGGCCGGCGCCGTCCAGGCCGCCAGCGCCGCCGCAATCACACCCATCACACCACGGTACATCGTTTCGCTCCCAACGCTTTGCTGTTGTGTCCAACTTAGCAAGGTGGTGGCATGGCCGCAAAGCGGGAGTGAGCCTCATGAAAGAATGGATACAGGACATCGTCACCAAGGACGGGGCGATGGAGACCTTCATCTGCCATCCGGAGCGGCACGGGCCTCATCCGCCGGTCCTGTTCCTCATGGACGCGCCGGGCATCCGCGAGGAGCTCTACGACATGGTCCGCCGGCTGGCGACTGTCGGCTACTACGTGATGCTGCCCAACCTCTATTATCGCGCCGGCAAGGACACGAAGTACGGCCCCGACGTGCTGGAAAAGGGTAGCGCGGAGCAGGCCCGCATGCGGGCGGTGCGCACCAAGATGACGATCCCGCCTGTGATGGACGACGTGGCGGCGATGATCGCTTTCGCCGACACCCAGCCGGCGTCGAAGAAGGGTCCGGTCGGCACCCACGGCTACTGCATGAGCGGCCCGTACTCGCTGGCGGCAGCGGCACGCTATCCCGACCGGATCGCCGCCGCGGCGTCGTTCTACGGCACCTGGCTGGTGAGCGATGCGGTCGAGAGCCCACACCTGACGCTTGGAAAGGCCAAAGGTGAACTCTACATCTCCTGCGCCGAGCATGACGAGCTGGCGCCGCCCGACATGGTGAAAGAGCTGAAGGCGCTGTTCGACAAATCAGGTAACGGCGGCGAACTCGAGATCCAGATGGGCGTCCATCATGGCTTCGCCTTCCCCGAGCGCTGGTGCTACGAGAAGCCGGCGGCCGAGCGGCATTGGGAACGCCTGATCGCGCTTTACCGCCGGCGGCTGGGGTGAGGGCGCTGAGGAGCGCCCTCCGAGCGAAACCTAGGCAAGAGCGGACTGCTTCTTGCTCACCTGCCAGGCGTCGAGGATTTCCCGCGCCCGGCTCTTTTTCGGATCCATTGCGGACTCGTGGCCGGGAACCTTGGCACTCAGCTCGATAACGTAGCCGTTCGGATCGCGGAAGTAGATCGAGCGAATGAACTTGTGGTCGGAGATGCCGCGCACCTCGCGGCCTTCCCGCTTGCCGCGCTCGAACATGGCTTCGAGGACGTCGCGCTCTACCTCGAGGGCGATGTGAAGGTCGAAGTCGTGTTGGTCCTTGAATTCGAACGGCATGTCGGGAGCCTCGAAAAAGGCCAGGCACGAACCGTCATCGAGCTGGAAAAACGAATGCAGGACTCCCGGCCCTTCTGTCTTTCGGCCGGTGATCGTCTGCTCGATCTTCAGCACGTGGACCAGCGGCAGGCCCAGAAAGTCCTCGTAGAACCTCCGCGTCTCCTCCGAGTCGCGGCAGCGGTAGGCGTTGTGATGTAGGCCCTTGATCATGGCGGCGCTCCTCTTACCGGATTGCGTCGAGATAGGCCGACGGATTGCGCTCGACAAGTTCCCGGAAGGTAACCGAGCGGCCGGGCCTATTTGTCCAGCCAGACGTCCTCGAACCGCCAGTGATTGTAGATCGAGTTGACGGACAGCTTGATGCCCTTCGTCTCGGGTCGCCAGCAGGTGGCGCCTTGGCCGTGCTGGATCACGGGGCGGGCGCCGTCTTCCTGCAACTGCTTGTCGATTTCCCAAACCAGCTTCTTGCGGGCCTCGATGTCGGACATGCGCGACTGCTGGTCGAACAGTTTCTCGATCTCGGGGCTGCAATAGTTCGTGTAGTTTCGCTCCGAGCCGCAGGAGTAGGTTTCGTAGAAGACTACGTCAGGTTCGTCGATGCCGACGCCCTGGATGTTCATCCCGACGGAATAGTCTTTCTTGAGCAGGCGATTGTACCAAACCGAGGTATCGAGCGCCTCGAGCTCGCCCTGGATCCAGACCTGCTTCAAGTGGTCGATCAGGATCACCGCCTGGTCGCGATAGCTCGGAATGTTGCGGGTCGAGATCTTTATCTTGAGCGGTTTGTCGGCGCTGTAGCCCAACGCGGCCATGATCTCGCGCCCTTGGGCGCGCTGCTTCTCGATGTCCGCGCCATACCCGGCCACGGTCGCCAGGAACTCGTCGGACATGCCCCACAGGCCCTCGGGCGGCGGCAGCAAGGCGCCGCCCTGGCGGTTTGCACCCTGCCCGATGATCTCGGTGAAGGCCGAGCGGTCGATCGCCAGCACCATCGCTTTGCGCACCTGTGCGTTGTCGAACGGCGGCCTGTCGCGATTGACCAGCAGGTTTGCCTGGGTGTTGGTTGGCAGCAGCTCGCACTGTGCCCATGGCGCCTGCAGCTTGAGATCCTTCAACGCCGGCGCCGCGATCTCCGCCGTGAAGGTGAGGTCGTACTGGCCGGCGACGAAGGCCAGCATCGACGTCGCCCGGCTCGGGATGATCCGGTACTCGATGGCATCGAGATAGGGGCGGCCCTTCTTCCAGTAATCAGGGTTCTTCGCGAGCTTGATCGACTCGTTCTGCTTCAGCTCGACGAACTTGAACGGGCCGGTGCCGACCGGCCGTGTCCGCATCTGGGCGGTGCTTACATGGCACGGGTAGACTGGCGAGAAGGCACCGGCGAGCATGGTCAGCACAGAGGGCTGGGGCCGCTTGAGATGAAAGGTGACTTCGCGCTCGCCGTTGACCGTCACCTTATCGAGGTTGAACCACCAGGACTTGCGCGGGTTCTTGCGCAGCTTTGACTCGCTGTCGACGATCATATCCCAGGTGCATTTCACATCGGCGCTGGTGAAGGGCTTGCCGTCATGCCACTTCACGCCGTCGCGCAGCTTGAACGTGAGATCCTTGCCGTCGTTGCTCCAGGCCCAGTCGGTGGCGAGGTCCGGAACGATTCTGTCCGGCCGGTTCTGCTTGCTATCCGGATCGAACACTACGAGATTGTTGTAGACCGACATGAACGGCATGACGGTCGAGATCGTGGCCTCTTCATGGATCGAAGCGCTCGGCGGGTTGTCGCGATGGCTGACACGCAAGGTGCCGCCGGCCTTTTGCGCTGCCGCAGGCGTCGCGAGCGCGAGAAGCGCTACGATTGCCGGTAGGCTGAACATGCACCGCATGGTGTTCCTCCGCTTTGTCGTTGCGACCACGCTAACACGTCGTCGTCCTGCTCTGCCGACTACTCGGTTTGCAGGCCGGAATTCTGTGGAGGGATCGTCGAGATCGCGAAGCAGGGTCGGCCGGTGGAGCTATCGGCGCTTCAACCGGAATCGCAGGAGATGGAGGCGATGCGACCAGAAACCCCAGGCGGCGAACTTCAGATAACGCTCGTACCGTCGGGTTTGGTCCTTGCCGACTAGTTCCACTGCCTCGAGACGACGCGCCTTCAGATTTGCAGCCCAAAGCTCGCAGGTTCGGCCATAATCCCTGCGATCGTTCCGGTAGAGCTCGATCTCGAACAATCCATTGGCTGCGGCCAGTATCTCCGGCAGGCGCGGCAGCTCCGATTCGGGAAAGATATCCTCGACAAGGGGCCCTGCCGGGACCTCGTCGTCCGGATCGCCGTAAGCGATGGTCTGAAGCGTCATGCGCGCCTCGGGGGCCAGTATGTCGCGACACCGGGCGAAGAATTCACGGTAGATCGCGATCTTCGTGGGCGAGGCGTCGGCAGGCTTCGTGAAGTGCTCGAAAGCGCCGACCGAGATGATCGCGCCATACGGTTCCGCCGGCCGGTGATCGGCCCAGCCTTCGATTCGGATCTCGATTTGCGGCAGGCGAGCTTGCGTCGCGAGAAGTCGTCCCAACTCTGCTTGCGCGTCGCTCAGCGTCAGGCCGACACCGCGAAGCAGGGGAGGTGCATCAGGCGCGCGCGCCTGAGCTGCCGCGCGAAGGGTCGCGCCCCATCCGCATCCGATATCGAGAACGGTCGTGGCGGTGTCGGCGCCGGAATGCCGCAAATGCCAGTCGATCTTCCGGCGCTGAGCGTCGGCAAGGGAGCCCGTATCATTTTCGTCGCGCCACATGGCCGACGAATAGGTCATCGTTTCCTCGAGCCAGAGGCGGTAGAAGTCGTTGCCCACGTCATAGTGCGCGCGGATCGCCTTAGGCGATGCCCCTGTAGCCTCCGGCCGGCTCTCAATCATATGCAAACTCCGGTTCAATGGCTGCAGGCACGGCGGAATCCGGTGGAAGGCGTCGCCCGTCGGCGCTCGCGGCAGCCATTCCTTCGTAGTAGGAACCCCGAGCCGGCGCGACATGAAAACGTCAAATTGGTGTGATTGATCGAGGTGGCGATGAATGAAATCCAACCCGACTTGACGCAAGCGATCACGGTACGTCCGTCCTCGGAGAGCGACGTTCCGGCGATGCTGGGGATCTACACACATCACATCAGGCGTGGCGTAGGAGACGTGGTCGATCCCGAGCCGCTGCATGACGAGGATATCAAGCGCCGGCGCAAGAACATGCTGCGGCGCAAGCTGCCTCATCTGGTGGCGGACCGCGGCGGCGTCATTGTCGGCTACGCCTACGCCGTGCCGTTCCGCAAGCGTCCCGCCTATCGTTATGCCGTCAAACACTCGATCTACGTTCATCCGGATTACCTGCATTCCGGCGTCGGTCGGCTGCTGTTGCCGGCGTTGATCGACGCCTGTGCCGCGGCTGGCTTTCGCCAGATGTTCGGCTACATCGACGGCAGCAACACGCCGTCGCAGAAGCTGCACGAGGCTTTTGGCTTCGAGCGCGCCGGCCTGCTGAAGGACGTCGGCTTCAAGTTCGGCCGATGGACCGACAGCCTCCTGATGCAGCGCGCGCTCGGACCGGGTGCGACCGTGCCGCCGGACGACGACCGCTACTCCCGCACCACGTAGGTATAGAACCTCACCGTTCCGTCCTTCTCGATCTCGCGATAGATGCCCTGTACCTCGACGTCGAAGCCGGGGAACAGGTTGGCGCTGCGCTCGAACATTGCGAGATAGTCGAGCATGGGGCGGGCCCGCTCGTCGAGGCGCTCGCCCGGCACGATGCTGGCGATGCCGGGCGGATAGACCACGAACATGGTGGTGGCGATGCGGCCGAATGCTTCGCTGACCGGCAGATAATCGACGTTGTTGCGCACCAGCTGGCGCACCGCCTCGTTTGGCGGCATGACGAGCGCCGGCAGATGCTCAGGTGCGAACTGGGCGCGCTGCAGGGTGCTGGCGCCGCTCTCGCGGAAGAAGGCGTGCATGTCGCGGCAGAGATCGCGCAGGCGTACACCCGAGTAGCGCGCTGGCCGCCGCGCAACGAATTCGCCGATGGCGTCGTCGAGGCGGGCGTTGTCGTCATGCAGTCGCTTGAAGGCCACCAGGGTGCTGAGGAGAGTTCCCGCCTTGCTCGATTCCACACCGGGTGTGAGCAGGAACAGCAGCGAATTGAGATCGTTCTTCTCGGATACGACCCGGTTCTCGCGCAGATACTGGGCCACCACGGGCGCAGGGATGCCAAACTCCGAATAGGCGCCGCTGGCACGGTCGAAGCCGGGCGTCAGGACTGTCAGTTTGCTGGGATCGGTGATCGCATAGCCCGGCGCGACATGGGTGAAGCCGTGCCAGTTCGCGCCCGGCGCCAATTCCCAGCAGCGCGGATCCGAGGCGAGATCGTCCGTCGCGACTTCTTCCCAGGCGATCTCGCGCTCGGGCGCGCCGTCGGGGCCGGGGACGGCGAGGCGATCGGGAACGAAGACATCGAAGAACCAGCGTCGCGCCGGATCCTTCTCCTTGTGCTCGAACTCGCGCCGGATCGCCCGCACCTTCTTGCGCAGCTCGATTCCGAGCCGGATGGTGTCGTCCCATAGCACCACGCCGGACCGGCCTTTCATCATCTGCGCGCCGACATCGAGCGAGGCGAACAGCGGATAGAACGGCGAGGTCGAGGCGTGCAGCATGAAGAACTCGTTGAAGCGACGGTGCTCGATCCGCCGCCGCTGTCCTTCGATATGGCTGTCCTTGACGTGGATCTGCGAGGCCTGGGAGAAGCTCGCGAGCTGCTTGTGGGTCGATTGCGTTGCCATGATGCCAGGCCGCGCCGGGCCGAGATCGGTGAGACCCATGGCATAGCGCCCGGCGTACAGCGGATGGAACTTCATGAATCCCGCCCAGGCTTCATCGAACAGGATGTAATCGCAGAGGTGGCCGATCTTCTCGACGATCATGCGGGCATCGTAGATCGTGCCGTCGTAGGTGCACTGTTCGATGACGGCGACACGGAACGGCCGCTCGCGGCGCCACGCTTCCTTGTCGGCGACCAGCGGATGTTTGCGTATTTTTTCGCGGATCAGGGTCTCGTCGAGCGCCTCGTGAAAGATCGGGCCGATCAGACCGTGGGCGTTGCGGTCGGTTTCGAGAAAGATCGGGATCCCGCCGCCGAGGAACAGCGCGCCGTGATGCGCGGCCTTGTGGTTATTGCGGTCGAACAGCACGAGATCGCCTTCGGCGACGAGCGCCGAAAGAACCATCTTGTTTGAGGTGGAGGTGCCATTAAGGACGAAGTAGGTCTTCTCGGCCCCGAAGATCTCGGCCGCCTCCTGCTGCGCCTTCAAGGCCGGCCCTTCATGCACGAGCAGGTCCCCGAGCTCGAGCACGGAGTTGTCGAGATCGTCGCGGAAGACCGCCTCGCCGAGATGCTCGACGAAGATCCGACCGATCGGACTGCGATTGTAGAAAACGCCGCCATTGTGACCCGGGCAGGTCCAGAGCTGGTTGCCGCGCTCGGCATAGTCGACCAGCGCCCCGAAGAACGGCGTCTTGAGCGTTTCGGCATATTGCTTGAGCCGGCTCACGAGATTCTTTGCGATGAACGCGGGCGTCTCCTCGGCGAGGAAGATGTAGCCGTCGATGAAGTCGAGCACCTCGACCGGAATTTCCTCCAGGCGTTTGCCACGCACCAGAAGGACGATCGGCATGTCGAGCCCGCGCCGCCGCATCAGGTTGATCAGCGACGCGGTCTTGCCGTCCAGCCCCTTCTTGCCCCAGTCGACCACCATGCAGCCGATGGCGGCGTCGGTCTGGACGGCGATCTCGGCGTCCTCGATGCGCCGCGCCTGAACGACCTGGAAGCCGAGCTTCTCGATCTCGGCGGTGATCTCGCGCAGCCGGTGGCCTTCGAGGTTGTCGGCATCGAAAGCCGGTGCGGAAACGAGAATCGTGAAGCGTCTGAAGAATTCCATCGGTCTACCCTATGACGCTCGTGTTGCAGATTATGGTCTTCACCCCGACGTGCGGGGCAGTCGAGAGCGGGCAGTCACGAGCTGCCACGCGGCGGCGGCGAACACGCAGGCTGCGACGGCAAGAAAGGCCATCCGGTAGCTGAGCAGCGAAGCGATCAGGGCGAAAAGTGGCGGCCCGAATACCGCGCCGGAGAAGGCGAGCGAGGTCTGGACCGCCGCGACGGCGGCGGCTTCTCCGGGCGGCGAGAGATGGGCGAACTCCGCCTGCGAGGTCCCGTTCCAGCTGATCACGACCGAGCCGTAGCCGATAACCACCAGCGTGATCAGCCAGAAAGGCGTGGCGGCGTCGAGCAATGCGATGGCAATGCAGCCGAGCGTCATGCCGATGCCGGTCCACCCCAGAAGTCGCATGCGCGGGATGCGGTCGCCCGCGCCCCCGCTCAGCAGGCGCACGCCGGTGCCGACGATCTGCGATGCCGACAGGAGCGCGCCGGCCTGGGCGATCGTAAGACTGCAATGCTCGTAGAGATAAGTCACCAGGTAGAAGGTGAAGGTGTGCTGGGCGACCACGTAGATGAACGCCGACCAGCCGAGGACACGGAGCTGCGGGTGGCCGAGCACGAACCGGACCGACCGCCAGATGCTCGTCGCAGACTTGCCCGCGACCGCGATGACATCGAGCCGCGGCCTCAGCGGCTCGATTGCAATTGCCGAGAGGACGAGCGCGCCCGCCGCGATCAGGCTGGCGCCTTGCCAGCCGACCCAGGCGAGCAGGGCAGGGAAGATGATACCGGCGAGCGCAAAGCCGATCGGCACCCCTGTCTGCTTCAGCGAGAAAACCATGCCGAAATACTCGCGCGGCACGCGCTGGGAGAGGACATGAGCGGACGCCGGATTGATCGGGCCCTGCGCCATGCCGATGAACAGCACGGCAACCACCGTCGCGGCGACTGCCGCGATCGAGTTGAGGGCCAGGCCGATCGCGGCCATCAGCAGGGCCACCTGGCAGACTCGCACCGCGCCAAGGCGCACGATCGGGCCGGCGGCGGCGAGCGCCACCGAGGCGGCGACCCCGTAGATGAGGGCGGTGAACAACCCGACGAGCTTGGCGTCGATCGCCAGGTCGCGCGCCACGGCCGGCATCATGACGCTCAGCGACAAGACGCTGAGCGATACCATTACCTGGATGGCCAGCATGCTGGCCACCGGAACGAAGGCGCGCTTCATGGCCCGTCGTTCCGAAGGCGGCGCGTCACATCCCGAACAGGTCGGCCTTGTTCAGGATGGTATTGCGCAGGATGCGGATCGAGGCGACGTCGACCATGATGCCGTCGACATTGATCGCCCCCAGCCCGGCGGCCTCTGCTTCGGCATAGGCCTTCTCGAGCTTGCGCGCGCGGGCGATATCGTCGGGTTTGGGCGAGTAGATCTCGAGCGCATGCTCGATCTGGGAGGGATGGATTGCCCACTTGCCGACGCACCCCAGGATCATCGAACGGCGGCATTCCTCGCGATAGGCCTCCGGGTTCTTGAAGTCCGCAAACGGCCCGTCGACCGGGTCGATGCCGGCGGCTCGGCAGGCCATCACCAGCCGGAAGCGGGCATAGTGCCAGATGTCGCCGGGATAGCCGTCGGACTCGCCAACGTTCTTGTTGGTGACGCCCATCGAGGCTGAAAAGTCGCCCATGCCGAACACCAGGCATTCCAGCCGCGGCGTGGACCTGGCGATCTCGTCGACATTCTGCATGCCCTCGACTTCCTCGATCAGGGCTTCGAGCCCAATTCGATTCTTGAGCTTCAGCTTCTTTTCCATCTGGTTGAGCAGCTTGTCGGCGAACAGGATGTCCGCCGCGGTCTGCACCTTGGTCATCATGATGGTGTCGAGATGCTCTCCTGCACCCTCCACAATCTCGATGATGTCCTCGTAGGCGTACTCGGTGGTGAGGTCGTTGATGCGCACGCAGCGCGTCTTGCCTTTCCAGTTCAGAGTCTTCAGCGCCTCCACGATCTTCTTACGGGCGTCGCGCTTTGCGCTCGGAGCGACGGCGTCCTCGAGGTCGAGAAAGACATGATCGGCCTTCGACTCCGAGGCCTTCTGCATCATCTTCTCGCTCGAACCGGGCGTTGAAAGCTGGACGCGGCGCGGACGGCGGGGACGTTCGGACATTGTCTTCTCCTCAAGCTACGATCTTGTCGGCGCGCAGGCGGTCGATCTCGCCCGTGCTCAAGCCGATGGATTTCAGATACTCATCAGTATGCTCGCCCAGCAGCGGCGCGCGGTGGCGCACCTTGCCCGGCGTCTCGGTCATCTTCACCGCGACGCCGGCGATCTGCACCTCGTGGTCGAGGCCGGGATGCGGAACCCAGGGAAGCATCTCGCGCGCCTTGAAGTGGGGGTCGGCAACGATGTCGCGCACATTGTAGACCGGCGAAAAAGGCACCTTTCCGCCGAAATGCTTCAGCAGTTCCTGCTTGGTGCGCTGCCGGGTGAAGGCGGAGACCGCGTCGATGATTACGTCCTGGTTGGCGCGGCGGTCCTGCACGGTCGCGAACCGCTGGTCGGTCGCCATGTCTGACCGGTCGATCAGCCGGCAGAGGATCGGGAAATGCGCGTCGGCATGCGCGGCTATGGTGACGAAGCCGTCCTTGGCCGGGAACATGCCGAATGGGCAGAGCAGGGGATGATGATTACCCTCGGGCACAGGCAGGCTCTGGGCATAAGAGTGCTGGTGCATGATGCGTTCACAGACCGCGAGGATCGCGTCGACCATACCGACATCGACGAACTGGCCCTTGCCGGTCCTGGAGGCGCGGTAGATCGCCGAGACGATGCCGAAGGCGCAGGTTATAGCCGGAACGATATCGCCGACGCCGGGGCCGACCTTGAGCGGCGTGTCCTTGTCGGGACCGGTGATGGCCATGATGCCGCCCATCGCCTGGCTGATCACGTCGTAGGCGGGGAAGTCGGAATAGGGGCTCTTGCCGGTGCGCGGGTCGCCGAAGCCGCGGATCGTGGCGTATACCAGCTTCGGATTGCGCGCGTGCAGCGTCTCGTAGCTGAGGCCAAGCCGATCCATCACCCCGCCGCGATAGTTCTCGACCACCGCATCGGCGCCGTCGCACAGTTTGAGGACGAGGTCGCGTCCCTCGGGTCGCTTGAGGTCGATGGCGATCGACTTCTTGTTGCGGTTCACCGAAGCGAAGTAGCCACCGAAAGCCTTGAGCTTGTCATCGACATGATAGGGCCCGATGATCCGAGTGTGGTCGCCGTCGAGCGGCTCGACTTTGATGATCTCCGCACCCTGGTCGGCCAGCAGCATGGTGCAGTAGGGCCCGGCCAGCATCTGCGTGAGGTCGACGATCCTGACGCCGTCGAGCGCGCCGAGAACTTCACTCATTGCTGGGACCGCGCCACTCCGTGGCGCTCAAGTCCATAAGGCGCCACGGAGTGGCGCGGTCCCAGCAATGACTCACTTGTCGCCCCAGTGGCTGCGGCGCTTGATCAGCACCCAGCGCTCGCCCTCAAAGATGTGCTTGTCGTCCTGGTTCACGCCGTAGTGCTTGAAGCGGACGATGCCGGCGTCGGGCTGCTCGGCGTCACTGGTCCCGAGCACCTCGCTATAACAATAGAGCGTGTCGCCGTGATAGAGCGGCCCTTTCAGTCGGATCTTGTCCATGCCAAGTTCGGCCAGCGCGTTCTCCGCGGTGTCCTGGGCGGCGAGCCCGATGCACATCGAGATGGTGACGCCGCCGAAGCCGAGCCGCTGGCCATAGTTGGTGCTCTTGGTCAGGTGCTCGTTGAAGTGCGCTTCAGCCGTGTTCATGGTCACGTTGGTGATCCAGACCTGCTCCATCGGCTCCACGGTCTTTCCGCGAGCGTGCTTCAGCACGTCGCCGACCTTGAAGTCCTCGAAGTAGTTGCCGGTTCCGGTAAGAGCGGAGACCTTCATCTAGTTTCTCCCGCGGCCGAGCAGGCGGTCGGAAATGATGCGCTTTTGGATCTCCGACGTTCCTTCGAAGATCTTGGTGAGACGTGCATCACGCCAGTGGCGCTCGACGGAATGGAGCGTCGTATAGCCCGCGCCGCCGTGGATCTGGATGCCTTCGCTGCAGACGCGCTCGGCCATCTCGGAGGCGAACAGCTTCACCATCGAGGCCTCCTTGTCGCAACGCTGGCCGGTGTCGATCTGCTCGCAGACGAAGTAGTTGAGCTGGCGGGCAGCCTCGATCTGGGTCGCCATCTCGGCGATCTTGAAGCGGATCGCCTGGAAGTCGGAGATCGGCCGCTCGAACTGGCGGCGCTCCCCGGCGTACCGGATCGAATCGTCGAGTGCACCCTGGGCGAGCCCGATGGCGCGGGCCGCGGTATGGGCGCGCGCCGTCTCAAGGCCGGAGGTGGCATAGTAGAATGCCTGGCCTTCCTCGCCGATCATGTCTTCGGCCTCGACACGGAAGTTGTCGAAGGCGAGCTCGTAGGTCTTCCAGCCGAAATAGCCAATCTTGGGAATCGGCGCGCCGTTCACGCCCTTGGGCAGGGTGCCGCGCTTCTTCTCGACCAAGAACATCGACAGGCCGAGATGCCGCCGGCCCGGAGGGGCGTCGGATGTGCGGGCGATGATGATCAGGAAGTCCGCGCCATCGGCGAAGGTGCACCAGTACTTGTTGCCGCTGATCAGGTAGCCCGTGCCGTCCTTCTTTGCGCGACAGGAGATGTTGGAGATGTCCGAGCCTGCGTTGGGCTCCGACATGGAGAAGGCGCCGAGGAACTCGCCCTTGGCCATGCGCGGAAGATACCGGGCCCGCTGCTCCTCGCTCATCATGTGACTGCCGATCAGCAGGTTGCCGCGAGCGATCAGCGAGGCCACGCTCATCCAGCCGCGCGACAGCTCCTCGGTCACCAGGCAGTACTCGAAGCAGCCCAGGCCGAGGCCGCCGTACTGTTCGGGGATCAGGATCCCGAAGTAGCCGAGCTCGGCCATCTTGTCCCGCAGGTCCATCGGGATGTCGCCCTTCTCGGGATCGAGCTTGTTGGCGATGGGCAGGACTTCGTTGAGAGTGAACTCGCGCGCCTGCTCCTGGATCATGCGGCGTTCTTCGGTGATGTAGGGCATTAGGCGGCCGTCCTTTGGCGAACGAGGTTGGTGCGCTTGAAGTCGATGACCTTCTCCTCGCGCTGGTTCAAGCCGGTCGTGTGCCAGGTGACGATGCCGAAACCCTTGTGCGAGTCAGAGACGCGGCGGTCGAGCACGACCGACTCGGCACGCAGCGAATCGCCCGGGTAGACCGGCTGGTGGTAGCTGAGTTGATTGACCCCGAGAAACGGGCCGCCGCCCTCGCTGAGGTCCTCGACCGTCAGCCCGAACACGGTCGTGAAGACGAGCAGGGGATTGATGACGATGCCCTGGTGGCCGTGCGCGCGGGCGTAGGCCGCGTTGTAATAGTGCGGGTTGAAATGCAAGGTCAGGGTGGAGAAGAGGGTGCTCTCCGATTCGGTGACGGTCCGGCCCCAATGGTGCTTGAACACCCGGCCGGGCTCGAAATCCTCATAACGGTTTCCCTTGGGCACGAGCCTGGCCCGTGCCCTGAAGTCGTCCGACATTCCGTCTCCTTGCGTCTACTTCGTCGAAGCGCGGGCCAGTTCGCCCACATCGGCGAGCGTGTCAATGCGCTCGATGGCGTCGTGCAGGCGGCGCGCGCCGGCAGCGCCCAATACCGGAGTGACCAGGCTGTCGAATTTGGCCTCCAACGCCGTACGCTGCTTGGACACGTCGGCCCAGGGGATTCCGGAGTCGTGGGTTGCTTCGACCGTCGTGCCGTCGTCGAGCTGGATCGCCATCTCGGACAGGGACTTGGCCCAGCCCGGCTTGAATTCGATCTCCATCTTGTCGCGCAACGCCTTCATCCGCGGGTCCTGCGTGACCGCAGCGGTGTATGAATCGACATTCGCCGTATCGACCCCGGTCAGCGCCATCGCCACGGTCTGCCGCAGCGAGAACTTGGCCTCCAGGCCGCTCGTCGGTTCCGCGATGTTGCAGACTTTGTCCGCGCCCGAATCGATCCTGAGCGTGATCTTTTTCACTCTCTCCGGCGGGAAGTTGCTCTTCAAACGAATCTCCCGCGCGCATTCGATCGGCGCATGAGTCAGGTAGCACGCCGCATGGTGTTTGAAGAGATTGTTGCGGAGATGCCAACCTTGCGGCGGCTCGGCCAGCGCGGCGTCGATCTCGAGGTGGTTGCTCTGTGACGAGGCGAAGCCCTGGTCACATTCGAGCGAGTCGCCGCGGGCGGTGAAACCCTTGGCGGCAAGGCGGGCGGCGCGCAGACCGTGCTCGGAGGCGGTGCCGGCATGCAGGGGTTTGCACATCGTTCCAAAGTTCGACTTCAGTCCGGCCGCCTGGGTGGCGGCGATGCCGAATGCCACGGCCAGCTGTTCGTCGGTGAGACCCAGCATTCGCCCGGCGGCGGCGGTGGCGGAGAAGGAACCGACCGTGCCGGTCACGTGAAAGCCTTTGAGGTAGTGGCTTGGCGCCACGAGCATGCCGACCCTGCCGGACGTCTCGTAGCCGGCGATAAAGCTCTCGATGAAAAGGCGGCCCGAGGCCTTGATCTGCTCGCCGAGCGCCAGCAGCGCCGGCACGACGGTCACGGTGGGATGGCCGCCCATGGCAAAATTCACGTCGTCGTAGTCGAGAGCGTGGCTCGCCGCGCCGTTGATCAAGGCGGCGGCCGACGGCAGCGTCCTCTCGCTGCGTCCGACGAGGCTCGCCGAGCCGATGGCACCATCCTCGATCGCCTCGCGCACGAGAATGTCGGTTAGCTCGTCCTGCGCGCCGACAGCAGTGACGGCGAACCAGTCGAGCAGGCACTGCTTGGTGCGTTCCACAAGGTCATCGGGGAAATCGGCCCAGCCGAGGTGTGCGGCCTTTCTGGCGATTTCGGCTGTGACGGCGACGGCCATGTCGATCCTCCCTTGTAAAGTCGAAGTTTATCGCTTCCTCGCGACGATGTGGAAGATGTGCCAGTGCTTTGGATTGCCCCGCGGCGTGACGCCGTCGGCCTCCTCTTCCTCGAACATCTCGATATCGAACCCGTCGAGCAGCGCAAGCGCTTCGTCGCGATCGAGGAAGGTCATGCCCGCCCGTCCGGTCCAGCTGTCGCGCTTGCCGTACCACTGGCCACTGAAACGGCCTCCCTGCGGAAGCGCCTCGCGAATTCGCATCCACAGATCGTGGAATCGCTCCGGTTCGCAAAGCGGCATGGCAAAGCTCGAGTTCACGAGCTGAACGCCGAGTGGCAGCGGCACGTCTTCGAAGCGCGCGACGATTGGCGTGATTCGTTCGGCACCCGGAAGCTTGCGGGCGGCGAGTTGACGTAGCGCCTCCGGCTCGGCATCGACGGCGATGACGCTCCAGCCGCGCCGCAGAATTTCGACGATGTCGCGTCCGTCACCGCAGCCAAGATCGATCGCGAGCGCATCCGCGGGCGTTTCGGCAGCAGCGCCGAACGCATCTAGCGCGGCGACGAGCGTGCGGCGCGGCGGTCGGTCGCGCAGCTTCTCGTAATAATCGGCCCATCCCCGAGCTTGTGGCATTGCGCTCCGTATGATTCTATCGCCGTAACGATAACAGAGCGTTCCAGGAGGAACACATGAAGAAGTGGGCATCGCTCATCGTCGCTGCTGCGTTCGTGTTTGGCCCGATGACGGCGCGTGCCGACACCAAGGCGCTCGAGGAGGCCGCCAAGAAGGAAGGTGAACTCACCTGGTACGTAGCGCACTATACCTCGGAAGGCGCCGAGGAGCTGGGCTCGGTCTTCACCAAGATGTACGGAATCAAGGTCAATGTCGTGCGCACCACGGCGCAGGTGGCCTATCAGCGCCTGACCCAGGACATCAAGAACAATCAGACGATCTGCGACGTCTTCTCGTCGACGGACCTCGGGCACTACGCGCGCCTCAAATCGGAAGGGAAGTTCGAAAAATACACACCGGAGAACACGGCGAAGATCTCGGAGGTTTTCCGCAACATCGATCCTGAGGGCTTCTTTCACACGACCGCCGCCGGTCAGGTCGTCCTCACCTATAACACTACCAAGGTGAAGGCGGAGGAGGCACCGAAACGTTGGCAGGACCTGCTCGATCCCAAGTGGAAGGGCAAGGTCTCGACCGGCCATCCGGCCTTCTCGGGCTATGTCGGGACCTGGGTCTATTCGATGAAGAAGCTGTACGGATGGAAGTATTTCGAGCAGCTCGAGAAGAACAAGCCGCAGATCGGACGCTCGATCAACGACACTGTGACCGCCCTCAACGCCGGTGAGCGCCAGGTCGCTGCCGGTGCCGACGGCTCGACCTTGTTCAGCGCCGCGCGTGGCAATCCGCTGGCGGTGAACTATCCCACCGACGGCTCCATCCTGATCATCTCGCCGTCGGCCATCGTCAAAGGGACGAAGAACCCGAACGCCGCGAAGCTTTACATGGAGTTCCTGATGTCGCCGGAGGCGTCGGAGGTCAACGTCAAGCACTTTGGCATCCCGATCCGACCCGAAGTGAAGGGCGCACCGGGAACTCAGCCGATCGACAAGATCAAGGTCATCCGCCCGACTGTGGCCGAGATCGACAAGGGTATCCCGGTAGTCATCGAGGACTGGCGCGACACCTTCGGTAACTGACCATGGCTGTCGCACAGCCGGCCCTCGACCTGCCGATGCGCCGAACCCGCATCGGCGGATGGGATCCGACCTGGCTCCTGTGGATCGCGATCATCGCGGTCCTTTTGTTCCTGGTCGTCAGCCCGTTCGTCTATCTGGTGTTGACCAGCTTCCAGGCCGAGCGCACCGGCGCATTCACCCTCCAGAACTATGCGACGGCGTACGGTCGCGCCCGCTATATCGACGCGCTGTTCAATTCGTTGCAGCTCGGCGCCGGCGCGGCATTGCTGGCGGGCGTGCTCGCCGTGCCGCTCGCCTGGGGCTGCTCGCGCACCAACATGCCGGGGCGCGGCTTCGTGCGCATGCTGGTACTCGCGACGTTCATCACGCCGCCCTACACCGGGGCGGTCGCCTGGATCCTGCTCGCGGGCCCCAATGCCGGCTGGCTCAACCGCATCTACGTCATGCTCACAGGCGCGGAGGCGGGGCCGTTCAACATCTACAGCTTTCCCGGCCTTGTGGTCGTCATCGCGCTCTACTCGTTCCCGTACATCTTCATTTTCACGTCGGCGGCCCTCGAGCTGGTCTCCTCGGAGATGGAAGATGCCGCCAACATCCTGGGCGCCGGTACCTGGCGCACGATGCGGAAGGTGACGCTGCCGCTGGCGATCCCGGCCATCCTGGGCGGCCTGATCATCTGTTTCCTCGAGGCGATCGCGCTGTTCGCATCGCCCGCGATGATCGCCATTCCGGCACGTTTCAACGTGGTCACGACACAGCTCTTTCAGTTCTTCGGCAATCCGGTGCGGGTGGAGGTGGCGGCGGCCTACGCGATGCCGCTGCTCGGCGTGACAGTTCTGCTGGCGCTCGTGCAGCGATTGATGACCCATCGCAAGAGCTTCGCCACCCTGACCGGCAAGGGCGGCGAGAGGCGACCGATCGACCTCGGCAGCGGCCGCTGGCTGATGTTCGCCTACGCCATGTTCGTCGCCTCGCTGTCGGTTTTTCTGCCCTACATCTTCCTCGTGCAGGCAGCCTTCGCCAAGGCATGGGGCCGCGGCTTCGCGTGGGACAACCTCTCCTTCCGCAACTTCCATTTCGTCCTGTTCGAGCATGCGACGGCCGCGCAGTCGGTCTGGAACGCCTTTCTCTATGCCGGTGTCGCCGCGACCGCCGGCGTGATCCTCACGCTCGGCGTCGCCTACATCGTCGCGCGCAAGCTGGTGCCGTTCGGCGGGCTGCTCGCGTTCCTGTGCGTGGCGCCGTTCGTGATCCCCGGTGTCGTGCTGGCGATCGGATTCTACGCCGCCTATGCGCCGCCGCCGCTCGCCCTCTACGGCACCGCCATGATCCTGATCCTGGCCTTCACGACGCGCTTCCTGCCGATCGGGTACGTCAATGCGAGCGCCGCCATCCGCAGCATCAATCCGGAAATGGAAGAGGCGGTGCGCGTGCTGGGGGGCAGCCGGCTGACGGCCTTGCGCCGGGTCGTGGCACCGCTGCTCAAGCGCAACCTGCTCGGTGCCTGGCTGCTTATCTTCATCCCGGCGACGCGCGAGCTGTCGTCGGCGATCTTCCTCTACGGGCCGAACACGAAGGTCGTGTCGGTCATGATTTTCGACATGAGCGAGGAGGGGAACTTCGAGTATCTCGCGGCACTTGCCCTGATCCTTCAGATCCTGACCCTGCCGCTCCTGTATATCGGACAACGGGCTTTGGGACGTGACTTCATGCTGAGGCGCACCACGACATGAGCAAGCTGGTCCTGAAGAACATCGGCAAGAGCTACGGCAGCTTCGACGCGGTAAAGGACTTCTCGCTCGAGCTGGCGAGCGGGGAGTTCGTGTCGCTGCTGGGACCGTCCGGCTGCGGCAAGACCACGACCCTGCGCATGATTGCCGGCTTCATGCCGCCGACCTCGGGCACCATCGAGGTCGACGGCAAGGTGATCTCCTCGCCCGCCGGAGTCGTGCCGCCCGAAAAGCGCGGCATGTCGATGATCTTCCAGAGCTACGCGATCTGGCCGAACATGACGGTTGGCCAGAACGTCGGATTCGGGCTGGAGGTCCGCAAGCTGCCCCGTGCCGAGATCGAGCGCCGCGTCGACCGGATTCTGGAGGTCGTCCAGATGGCGCCGCTCAAGGGTCGTTACCCCGCCGAGCTATCGGGCGGTCAGCAACAGCGGGTCGCGCTCGCCCGCGCCATCGTGGTCGAGCCAGAGGTGCTGCTGCTCGACGAGCCATTGTCGAACCTCGACGCCAATCTGCGCGAGGAGATGCGCTTCGAGATCCGTCGTCTTCACGACGAGTTCAAGATCACGACCGTGTACGTCACGCACGACCAGTCCGAGGCCATGGTCACGTCGGACCGCATCGTCGTGATGAACAAGGGGCGTATCGAGCAGATCGACCCCCCGCACATCCTGTATGGCAGACCGAAGAGCCGCTTCGTGGCCGGATTCATCGGCCGGACCAATTTCGTCGACCGCGATGGCGCCACCTACTCGATACGCCCGCAGTCGATCGGTCTTTCGCCCGCTCGACCTTTGGCCAACGCGGTCGAAGCCGACATCGTCGGCCGCTCTTATCTGGGCGAGTACTGGGACTACCTGGCCAAGCCGCTGGGCGATACGAAGCCGCTGCGCGTCTCGACCGGCCCCAACGTGCTGTTCGACGTCGGCCAGCGCGTCTGGCTGGAGATCGATCCCACGGCCATGGTACGTGTGGAGTAGCAACCCTCGAGAGTGTGAGACATGACTGCAGGACCGCTTGCCCGCTATACCGTGCTCGATCTGACGCGGGTGCGCGCCGGTCCGACCGCTGTGCGTTACTTCGCCGACTGGGGCGCCAACGTCATCAAGGTCGAGATGCCGCCGTCGGCCGGCGAGATGGACATGGGCGGGCCGCGCCACGGGCCCGACTTCCAGAACCTGCACCGCAACAAGCGCTCGATCACGCTCAACCTCAAGGAGCCGGAGGGCAAGGCCATCTTCATGAAGCTGGTGGAGAAGGCCGACGTCGTGGTCGAGAACTACCGCGCCGACGTGAAATTCCGCCTCGGTATCGACTATGAGAGCCTGAAGAAGGTCAACCCGCGCATCATTCTGGGCTCGATCTCCGGCTTTGGCCAGGACGGGCCCTATGCCGAGCGCGCCGGCTTCGATCAGATCGCCCAGGGCATGGGCGGCATCATGTGGGTCACCGGCCAGCCGGGCGGCGGCCCGGTGCGGGCCGGCATCGCCGTCGCCGACGTCGGCGCGGGGCTGCACTGCGCCATCGGCTGCCTGATCGCCCTCCTGGAGCGCGAGGTTTCGGGTCAGGGCCAGTGGGTGTCGAGCTCGCTGCTGCAGGCGATGATCTCGATGTGCGATTTCCAGGCCGCGCGCTGGACCATCGCCAAGGAAGTGCCCGGCCAGGCGGGCAACAACCATCCGACAGGGATCCCGACCGGCGTATTCAAGACCAGCGACGGCTACATCAACATCGCAGCGTCCGGCGACCACATCTACAAGCGCTTCTGCGAATGCATCAAGGCGCCGGAATTGCTGACCGACGAGCGCTTCTCGACGGCGAAAGCGCGAGTCAAGCATCGCGACACCCTCAACGAGGAGATCGACAAGCGGATGGCCGCTTTCACCAGCGCCGAGGCGGTCGAGAAGCTGAACAAGGCCGGCGTGCCGGCCGGGCCGATCTACAAGATGGACGAGATGTTCGCCGACCCGCAGGTCAAGCACCTCAAGATGGCGCATCCGGTCGACCATCCCAAGCTGGGCACGATCGAGCTGATCGGCCAGGCGATCAACATGAGCCGCACACCGTTCGAGATGAAGACCGCGACGCCGGAGCAGGGCGAGCATACCGAGGCGG
The DNA here is from genome assembly GCA_026126105.1 of Enhydrobacter sp. Taxonomy (GTDB): domain Bacteria; phylum Pseudomonadota; class Alphaproteobacteria; order Reyranellales; family Reyranellaceae; genus Reyranella. Next base: position 8,276 of record JAHCJV010000011.1, on the reverse strand, counting down.
TGCTGAAGGAAGCGGGTTACGACGCCGCCGCCATCGAGGGCTTCCGCCAGCGGGGGGTGATCTGATGAGCATCAGCCCGACTCCCAACATGATCGCGGAGAAGAGCGGGCCGGTCGGCCGGCTCGTCTTCAACAAGCCGCAGAAGCACAACGCTACCTCGACCGACATGTGGGAGGCGATCCCGGTCATCCTCGACGACTTCGAGAGCGACCCGGCGATCCGCGTCGTCGTCGTCACCGGCGCGGGCGAAAAGGCCTTCGTGTCCGGCGCCGACATCTCGGAGTTCGAGAAGGCGCGCAATACGCCCGAACAGGTCGCCTACTACGACAGGATCGGCGAGATCGCGAACGCGCGCCTGCACAAATGCTCCAAGCCGACGATTGCCCGCATTCGCGGCTACTGCATCGGTGGCGGCATGGCGGTGTCGCTGCTTTGCGACATCCGCATCGCTTCGGAGAGCAGCAAGTTCGGCGTGCCGGCAGCGCGCCTCGGACTGGGCTATCGCGCGTCCGGCCTCAAGATCCTCACCGATCTTGTCGGGCCGTCGACCGCCAAGGAGATCTTCTTTACCGCTCGGCATTTCTCAGCCCAGGAGGCGTTCGGCATGGGGCTGGTCAACCGGGTCGTGCCCGACGCCGAACTTGACGCTTATGTCGACAATTACTGCCGGATGATCGGAGAGAATGCGCCACTCACCATGCATGCCGCCAAGCGCACGATCGAGGAGCTGACCCGTCTCGACGGCAAGCCCGACTTCGCCCGGCTCAACGGCCTGGTGAAGGAGTGCTTCGACTCCGAGGACTATATCGAGGGCCGCCGCGCCTTCATGGAAAAGCGCCGGCCGGTCTTCAAGGGGCGTTGATCGGCCGTTCGATCGAGGGGGGAGTCACATGCGATTGACGAAGCATATTGGTGCCGTCCTGGTCGCGGCCTCGGCGCTGATCGGAAGCGCCGTACAGGCGGGCACGCTCGACGATATTCGCAAGAACGGGGTCCTGCGCATTGCATATCGCGAGGACGCGCCACCCTTCTCCTACAAGAAGGACGGTGTTGTGGCGCCGGTCGGTTTCATGGTCGATCTTTGCCGCGCCGTCGCCGACGGGCTTGCCAAGGAGATCGGCATGGCCAACCTCAAGGTCGCGTACGTGCCGGTCACCTCGAGCAACCGCTTCGATGCCATCATGGGCGACAAGGCAGACCTGCTGTGCGAGGCCACGACGGCGACCTTGCGGCGGCGCCAATCGCTCGGCTTTTCCATTGCCACGTTTGTCGACGGGGCGAGCTTCATCATCCGTTCGAACGGCCCCAAGGACATTGGCGCAATGGCCGGCCAGAAGGTCGCGGTCCTCGCCGGCACGACCACCGAAGAGGACGTTCGGCGGGCGTTCGTGGCCGCCAAGGTCGATGCCAATATCACGTTGATGCAAACTCATCAGGAAGGCCTGGATGCGGTCGAGAAGGGCACGGTCGTCGCCTATTTCGCCGATCGCGCCATCCTTACCTCCCTGCTGCAAAGCGGCGGCAGGCCGGCGGGCACTCTGGCGCTTGCCGATACCTACCTGTCGATCGAGCCCTATGCCCTTGCGATGAAGCGCGGCGACGAAGACTTCAGGCTGGCGGTGGATACGCAGCTGAGCCGCATCTATCGCTCGGGAGAGATCGCGAAGCTTTTCGCTGCAACGTTCGGACCGGCCCGGCCGTCCCCCATGTTGCTCGGCCTTTTTACCACGTCGGCGCTGCCGCAATAGAGTCCAAGGAGCGGATGATGAAGACCCTTACCCGCGAGCAATACGACGCCTTCTGGCGCGATGGTTACCTGATGGTCGAGAACGCGGTGACGCCGACGCAGCTTTCCGCGCTTCAGGCGGAGATCAGGGATTGGGTCGAGGACAGCCGCTCGCACCATGAGCCCTTCGGACCGCCGACGATCGATGGCCGGCCGCGCTTCGACATGGGCGCCGAGCACAGCGCCGAGAAGCCTGCGCTGCGCCGGATCAACAACCCGTCGGACATTTCCGATGCCTATCGCGAGGTCATGCTCGACGCCCGCACGGTCGATATGGTGGCTGACCTGATCGGGCCGGACGTCAAGTTTCACCACTGCAAGATCAACCTTAAGCTTTCCGGCGCAAAGACCGAGGTGTCCTATCATCAGGACTTCGCCTACACGCCGCACACCAACGACGACATCGTGACGGCGCTGCTGTTCCTCGACGACATCGACGAGGATAATGGCTGCCTCACCGTGGTGCCGGGATCGCACAAGGGACCGGTGCTGTCGCTGTTCGAGGGCGAGCGCTTCACCGGTGCCGTTGCCGCGGAGGAGGAGAAGCAGGCCCTGGCGCAGTCCATACCCTGCGTCGGGAAGGCGGGGTCCGTCTGCCTGATGCACACCAAGCTCCTGCACGGCTCGGCGGCCAATAGGTCGGACGCCTCGCGCGGCCTCTACATCTGCGTCTACACAGCGGCCGACGCCGTGCCGATCGCGCGCAATCCGATGCCGAGCCTTAATGAAGGGCGGATCGTGCGCGGCCAGGAAGCGCGCGTTGCCCGGCTCAAGGAAGGCCTGATCGAGTTGCCCAAACAGCCCAAGACGGCGTCGTTCTTCACCGTGATCGGCCAGGAGTCGAAGCAGGCCGCCGAGTGAACGATCCTTTTCCCGCGGTCAGCGAAGCGGCAGCGACGGGCGAAACCGCGGAACTATTCGCCGATATCCGCGCCACCATCGGTGTGCGCGTGGTCAACCTGGTATGGCGTCACCTCGCGACCATCGACGGCGGCTTGCCCTGGGCCTGGTCCGCGGTGAAGCCGCTCTATGTCGAGGGCATGGTCGACCGTGCGGCCGCCCGGTTCCGCGAGAACATGAGCCTGCCGGTTCTCGGCCCGCTCGGGGGCGAGCAGCCGAAGAGTGTCGACGACGTGCTCGCAACCTACGACCACTCCAACACGATCAACCTCTTCGCGCTCGGCGCGCTGGTGGCCTGGCTGCGTGGCGACATCGCCGATGAAGGTCTGCCCGAAGGCGGCCCACGCCTGCCGGCGCCCGATGTGGTCCTGCCCAAGCTTGCGTCGGCCGAGGACGTGGCTCCCGAAACCTGGGCATTGGTGCTGCGCCTCAACCGGTTCGGCGATCCACGCCAGATCATCCTGGCGAGCATGTACCGACATCTCGCCCATGCCCCCGCGTTCCTGCAGCAGCTCGAAATCACGCTGTCCCCCGTCGAAGCCGACGGCTCGCTCGCGCATGGCATCGCCGCCAATCGCGTCGAGGCCTACGCTCGCGCCAAGGTTCTGGCTCGAGCGATTCATGCGGAGAGGCCGCTGCGGGCCGCTGAAATCGAAGGCGCGGTGTCAGCCTTCATCGATCACGCCATCGGCAAAATGGTCACCATCTGCCGCGCAATCAGCGTCGCGCGAGACGTTCCGTCATCTCTCGCTGGGAGCCGGGGTCTCCACACCCGCTCATGATTTCGAGCGGGTCCGCAGACCCGCGCTCCCACCAGAGTTACTCCGCCGCCTTCGGCACCTGCTGCCGGGCGAGCCATTCCTTCATCGCCTGCTCCATCGTCATGAAGACGGCGCCGCCGGCCGTTAAAGCTTTGATGAGCCGCTCAAGCATCATCATGCGGTGACCGCGGCCGATCACATGCGGGTGGAAGGTGTAGGTCAGGATGCCGAACTCGGGGCAGACCTCGTTCATGTAGGTGAAGTCGTCGACGAAGTTCTCCAGCACGTTACTGGCGTTCATCAGGCCCGCCTGGATCGATCCGTTCGCGTTGCGCATGTATTCGAAGTGGGGATAGTCGTCGAGCGACCAGCTGATCGGCATCTCGACGAGGCGGGTCTCGCGGCCGCGCTGGAACGGCTTCTTGAGTTCGACCACGTCGTCCTGACGGGCGTAGTAGCAGTCGTAGTCGTGGCCCATCAGCGAGCTGTCGTACTGGATGCGGTGCTTGAGCAGCAGGTCGATCGAGTGGGGCGACAGGTCCCACGCCGGCGAGCGGTAACCGCGCGCGAACTGGCCGCTCACCCGCCTTATCGAGTTGTTGCCTCGAACGATTTCCTCCTCTTCCTCCTCGCGTGACAGGCTGGCGGGCAGCCGATGCGTCCATCCATGATGGGCAAGCTCGTGTCCGGCCTCGACATACGGCATGACCGCCTGCGGGCTGCTATCGATGGTGTGGCCGGGCGTGAAGAAGGTTGCCTTGATGTCGTAGCGCCCGAGCAATGCCACCAGGCGGGGAATGACGACCGCATCGTACTCGCCGCGCGAGATATAGGTCGGCGTCGTCTGGCCGCGGGCGATGAAGCCGGACATGTGGTCATGGTCGAAGGTCAGGCAGACGATGTGGCGCGGCATGTCGTGGATCCCTTGTGAAGTACGCCAACTTTAGGCGGATTTGTTGCGTTCGCCCATCGAAGCCTGCATGATGCGAAATAACGATAAGCAAAACGACCTTGAGTAGGGAGGGGTCATGGCGGGGGCGTTTGCCCGGCGCGCCGTAGCGGCCGAGGGCGACATGCAGCTCGTGGTCGAAGGGGTGTCGAAGAAATTCGGCGGCGTCGTCGCGTCTCAGGGTGTGTCGCTGGACGTGCCACGCGGCAGCATCGTGTCGATCATCGGCCCCAATGGTGCGGGCAAGACTTCGCTGCTGAACATGATCTCGGGCTTCTACAAGCCCGATACCGGTCGTGTAGTGCTCGAGGGGCAGGACATCACCCACAAGAAGCCGAGCGACATTGCCGCCCTTGGCATCGGACGTACCTTTCAGAACATCGCGCTGTTCCAGGGCCTGACCGTGCTCGACAACCTGATGCTGGGCCGCCACGTCCGGATGAAGGCGGGCGTGCTTGCCAGCGTCGTCTACTGGGGCATGGCCCAGAAGGAGGACATTCGTCACCGCGAGGCGGTCGAGGAGATCATCGAGTTCCTCAAGCTCCAGGACCTGCGCAAGCTGCCGACCTCGGCCCTCGCCTACGGCCTGCGCAAGCGAGTCGAACTCGGCCGGGCGCTGGCCTCGGACCCCAAGGTGCTGCTGCTCGACGAGCCGATGGGCGGCATGAACCAGGACGAGAAGGAGGACATGGCCCGCTACATCCTCGACGTGAACCAGGAGCGCGGCATGACGGTCGTGCTGATCGAGCACGACATGGGCGTCGTGATGGACATTTCCGATCACGTCGTGGTGCTGGACCGGGGACGGCGCATTGCCGCCGGCACGCCCGACGAGGTGCAGCGCGATCCCAAGGTGATCGAGGCCTATCTCGGCGTCGCCAAGAGCTGAGGACAACTATGAGCCTGCTGGATTCGCCGAAGACCGACACGCTTCCCAAGCTCCTCGAGCGCAACGCCGAGGAGAGCCGGTCCGCGCCTGGCATTCGCGAGAAAACGCGGGGCGTCTGGCAGACCTACGACTGGGGGGCCTATCGGGACCGGGTACGCGACTTCGCGCTCGGGCTGGCCTCGATGGGCTTCAAGCGCGGCGACAAGCTCAGCGTCATCGGCGACAACCGCCCGCATCTCTACATGGCCCAGCTCTCGAGCCAGGTGCTGGGCGGCTTCTCGGTGCCCGTCTACCAGGACTCGATCGCCTCCGAGCTGGTCTATGTGCTGAACCATGCCGAGACATCGGTGATCGTCGCCGAAGACCAGGAGCAGGTCGACAAGGCGCTGTCGCTCAAGGACAGTCTGCCCAATCTGCGCTGGATCGTCTTCGACGATCCGCGCGGCCTGTGGGCCTACGACGATCCGATACTGCGCTCGTTCGAGAGCGTCCTGGAGGAGGGCAGGGCGTACGGCGCTGCCAATCCGGCATACTACGCCACCGAGCTGGCCAAGGGCGCACCCGATGATCTCGCCATGATTGCATACACCTCGGGCACGACGGGCATGCCCAAGGGCGTGATGCTGAGCCATCGAAACATGATCGCGTCTGCCGAGGCTTTCATCGAGGTCAACGACACGAAGGCCGGCGACAACTGGCTGTCGTATCTGCCGATGGCCTGGGTCGGCGACGCTGCCTTCTCGCTGGGCATGACGCTCGCGGGCAAGCTTGTCGCCAACTGCCCGGAGAGCCCGGAGAGCGTGCAGCGCGACCTGCGCGAGCTCGGGCCCAATGCGATGCTGGCGCCGCCGCGCATCTGGGAGAACATGCTGACCACCATGCAGGTCAAGGGCGACGACGCGTCGCCGGTAAAGCGCCGGGTGTTCGGACATTTTCGCGCGCTGGCGGAACGCTGCGAGCTGAAACGGAGCGATGGCAAGCCGCTCACGATAGGCGAGCGCCTGGGGTTGATGCTCGGCGAGTTCTTCGTCTATGGCCCTGTGCGCGACCAGCTCGGCCTGCGCAATGCGCGCTGGTGCTACACCGGCGGGGCGCCGCTCGGGCCCGATACCTACCGCTTCTTCCGTTCCTTTGGGATCAACCTCAAGCAGGTCTACGGCGCGACGGAGGCCTCGGCGCTGATCGCCTGCCAGTCCGACGCCGAGGCCAATCCGAACACGGTAGGCCGACCGATGCCGCGCGTCGAGGTGAAGATCGACGACAAGGGCGAGGTCATGCTCAAGGGCCCCAACGTGTTCGTCGGCTACTTCAAGCAGGAGGACGTGACACGCGAGGCCCTGACCGACGGCGGCTGGCTGCGCACCGGCGATGCAGGCTTCTTCGACAAGCAGGGCCAGCTGGTGATCATCGATCGCGCCAAGGACGTCGGCAAGCTGACCGACGGCTCGGCCTTCGCACCGCAATTCATCGAGAACAAGCTGAAGTTCAGCCCCTATATCCGCGAGGCGGTGGCTTTCGGCCATGGTCAGCCGATGGTCGTGGCGATGATCGCCATCGACATGCAGACCGTCGGCACCTGGGCGGAGAAAAGGGGGCTGGCCTATACCAGCTTCATGGATCTCAGCCGCAAGGCCGAGGTAGCCGGCCTGATCGCCGAGGAAATCGCCAAGGCCAATGCCACCTTGCCCGATGTGCAACAGGTCAAGCGCTTCCTTCTGCTGAACAAGGAGCTGGAGGCGGATGACGCGGAAATGACGCGCACCCGCAAGGTGCGGCGCAAGTTCGTGGCGGAGAAATACGCGCCCGTCATCGAAGCCTTTTACAACGGGGGTACGCAGGTGCAGGTGACGATGGACATCACCTTCGAGGATGGCCGCAGGTCGTCGATTACCAACGAGATCGCCATACACGACATCGCGCGGCCGCAACCCGTGCGGCAGGCGGCCTAGATGTCGGAGGATATGGGCTTCTTTTTCGCGCTGGTCCTGAACGGCATCTCGATCGGCCTGATGTACTCGCTGATCGCGCTGGGATTCGTACTGGTCTACAAGGCGACCGATGCCATCAACTTCGCCCAGGGCGAGTTCGTGATGATGGCAGCGCTGATCGGCGCGGTGGTTGCCGGGTTCCAAGGTTCGCCCGTCATGCTGGCCATCGCGGCGGTGCTCGCGACCCTCGCCGTGATGATCGGCTTCGGTTTCGGCCTCGAGAGGGTGGTACTGCGGCCGCTGCTCGGACGACCGATCGTCGCGGTAATCATGGCGACGATCGGTCTTGCGGCGATGCTGCGCGGCCTGACGCCGATCGTGTTCGGTGGCCAGACCCGCGCGCTTCCCCTGCCGATCGGCGACGAGCCGATCACGATCGGCCCTGCTTCGCTGCCGCCGATCCAGGTGCTGGGCGCCGGAGCCGCAATCCTGCTGTTCCTGGCTTTCAGCTGGTTCTTCAAGAAGAGTCGCATGGGCGTGGCGATGCGCGCGGTGGCGGACAACCAGCAGGTCGCCCAGGCCATGGGTATCAATGTCGAGCGTTACTTCGCGCTTGCCTGGGCGATGGGCGGCATCGTCGCTGCGCTGAGCGGCATCGTGTGGGGCAGCATGCTGGGCGTCGACGTGCAGATTGCCGTGGTCGGCCTGAAGGTGTTCCCCGTCGTGATCCTGGGCGGACTGGATTCGATCGGCGGCGCGCTGGTCGGCGGGCTGATCGTGGGGCTCGTCGAGAGCCTGGCCTCCGGCTACCTCGACCCCTATGTCGGCGGCGGTACGAAGGACTTCGCGCCCTATGTGCTGATGATCCTTTTCCTGATGTTCCGCCCTTACGGCATCTTCGGCAAACGCCAGATCGAGCGCGTGTGATGGATAGTATGACCCTGTCGTCCTTGGCGAAGCGAAGCACGGCGGAGGCCTTGCCTCCCGCCATGCTGGGAGCGCGGCTCTCCAGAGCCGCCCATGGGGTGGGAAATAACCGAAAAATAGCGGGGGTGGGGGGGCC
>JAHCJV010000109.1 GCA_026126105.1 Enhydrobacter sp. | reverse complement strand
CGGCACGCAGGCGGCCATTAGAGCGGGCTACAGCGCCAACGCTGCGCGACAGCAGAGCAGTCGGCTGTTAACGAATGCGGCTATCCAGCGTCGCCTTAGCGAACTTCAGGGTGACATCGAGCGACGGTCGATGGTCGACGCCGAGTGGGTCGTTGCCGAACTGGTCAAGATCGCCCGGGCCGACATCCGCAAGTTCTACCGGCCGGATGGCTCCCTCAAGCCGATTGTCGAGTTGGGCGATGACGAGGCTGCGGCGCTGTCAGGTGTCGAGGCTGTCGAACAGGCCGGCGCCGACGGCGTTGTCAGTCAGGCCACATTGCGGAAGATCAAGCGATGGGACCGGCCAAAGGTGCTGGAATTGATCGGCCGGCATTTTGGGCTGTGGCCGCAGAAGGTCGAGCACAATCACAACTGGCTGGATGGGCTGAGCGCCGATGATCTCCGGATTGCACGCGATTTCCTCCGGGCTATCGCCGAGCGCGGCACAGAGGCTGATCGCGGAGATAGACCGACGGCTCACTGAGGCCGAGCGCCGCCGGAAGCTGGACACCTACTATCCCGACGAAGGGCCATTGCGCCGTGAGCTGTACCCCAAGCATCTCAAGTTCTTTCGGGGCGGCGTCGAGCACCGCGAGCGGCTGTTCATGGCGGCGAACCGGGTCGGCAAGACCGAGGGCGTTGGCGGCTACGAGACGACGCTGCACCTCACCGGCGAGTATCCGCACTGGTGGGAGGGCCGACGCTTCGACAGGCCCATCAGCGCCTGGGCAGCGGGCAAGACCAACGAGACCACCCGAGACATCGTGCAGGCCAAGCTTTTCGGCAGGGTCGAGGGTAGCGGCCCGTCCAAGCGCTTCTCAGGCACGGCGCTGGTGCCGGGCGATGCGATCGGCGATTGCGGGTGGCGCGGCGGATTCCCCGATCTCGCGGATACGGTGGAGATCAAGCACAAGTCGGGCGGCTGGTCGCGGCTGGGCATCAAGTCCTATCAGCAGGGCCGCGGCTCCTTCGAGGGTACGGAGCAGGATGTGGTCTGGCTCGATGAGGAGCCGCCGCTGGAAATCTATACCGAGTGCCTGATCCGCACGATGACGACGAACGGGCTGGTGATGATCACATTCACGCCGCTGGAGGGCATGAGCGAAACCGTTCTCAGCTTCCTCGAGGGCGGCAAACTGCCGGAGGACGCATGAGCAAGCTCGTCGTTGGCGCGACCTGGGATGACGTGCCCCACCTGACTGCCGAGCAGAAGGCCGAGCTGTGGCAGTCCATTCCGCCTTACCAGCGCGACGCCCGCTCGAAGGGAATTCCCCAGCTCGGCAGCGGCGCCATCTACCCGGTGCCGGAATCGGACATCATCTGCGAGCCCTTCGATATGCCGGTCTACTGGCCACGGGGCTACGGCATGGACGTGGGCTGGAACCGGACGGCAGCCATCTGGGGCGCGCACGATCGGGACACCGACGTGGTCTATCTCTACAGCGAGCACTATCGCGGCCAAGCCGAGCCCAGCGTCCATGCTGCAGCTATCCGTGCCCGTGGCGAGTGGATGCAAGGTGCCATCGATCCAGCCTCTCGCGGCCGTGGCCAGCGCGACGGCGAGCAGCTCATGCAGAACTATATCGACCTGGGGCTGCTCCTCAGCAAGGCGGAGAACGGCGTCGAGGCGGGCCTGTTCGATGTCTGGCAGCGCCTGAGCACTGGCAGGCTCAAGGTGTTCAAGACCCTGCAGCACTGGCTCGCCGAATACCGCCTGTATCGCCGCGACGAGAAGGGCGCCGTGGTGAAGGCCAATGACCACTTGATGGACGCCACGCGGTATTTCGTGGTGTCCGGCCTGACTCTCTGCCTGGTGGCTCCCGATGCCGGCCGCCGTCTCGTGAACGAAAGTCAGCACCAGAGCGACTACGATCCATTCGCCGAACTCGACGGCTGACCTCTCCCTGTAGTTTTCGCTTGCAATTCGAAACGGGCATCGTGGAAGTGATCATGTGTGCCGAGAAACCACACACTCCGCGAGCGATTTGAGCGCCACTTCACCAGAGGTGCCGCCACTAATTGTTGGCATTGGAAAGGCTTTCGGGACGACAAGGGCTACGGGCGCCTGCAGGTCAACGGCAGGGTATTGTCCGCCCATCGGGTTTCTTGGGAAGTAAGCAACGGGCCGATCCCGAAGGGATTGTTCGTCTGCCATCGTTGCGACAACCCCCGGTGTGTCAATCCCGGCCATCTCTTCGTCGGCACGCCCGCGGACAACGTCCACGACATGGACAGGAAAGGGCGCGGGGCCCATTTCGGCGTCAGGCGTCAGCCGCAATGGTCCGAACACTTCCGCGATCTTCGAGACTACGCGAACGAGATTGACCTCGATGACTTGAAGTCTGCGGGGGCGATCTGATGTGCTTCTTCAGCACCCCGTCGATGCCGTCAGCCCCCGCTCTCCCGCCCATGCCGGGCCCGTCGCCGACGTCGCTTGACCCTGCCGTGGTCAAGGCCGGCGACGACATGAAGCGCAAGGCGCAAGCCGCGTCAGGCTACTCCAGCACCATCACGAACAGCGGCGGCGGGTCCGGGCTGCTCACGCCTGCGTTCACGGCAGGCTCGGCCGGCTTCAAGGCGCTCACGGGTCAATAGATGGCCCGCACCACCAAAGAGCTGTGCGAGCACCTGAACACCCGCTTCAAGGAGCTGCAGAACATTCGGCACTCCTGGGAGCCGGGTTGGCGCGACATTGCGCGCTATCAGATCCCGCAGCGAGGCGACTTCCTGCGGACACCGGGGCAGTCCGACCGCGGCACGAAGAAGAACCAGGCCATCATCGACATGGTGGCGCACTTCGCGCTGCGCGTGCTCCGCGCCGGGCTGATGGGCGGTCTGACGCCGCGCACGCAACCATGGTTTCGGCTCACCGTGCCGGACGAGCGGGTCGCCAACTCGGCTGCGGTCAAGGTGTGGCTCGACCACGTCGCCGAACGCATGCTGATGGTGTTCGGCCAGACCAACCTCTACCAGACCCTGCACCTGCTCTATGGCGAGGTCGGCGGCTTCGGCACCGCCTGCGCCCTGATGCAGTCGGACTTCGCCGATGTCTGTCGGTTCTATCCGCAGACCATCGGGACGTACTGGCTCGCCAACGATTATCGCGGCGTGACGGACACCTTCATTCGGCGCTTTGCCATGCCGGCGCGATCGGTCATCCGCGAGTACGGCGAGGACAGGGTCAGCGCCGACGTGAGGCAGAAGAAGGGCAAGGCCGGCGCCGACAGCAACGTGATGCTCGTCCACTGCATCGAGCCTAGCGACGAATACGAGGAAGGCGCCTTCGGAGCGAAGGGCAAGAAGTACCGTTCCGTCACCTGGGAAGAGGGCAAGGACGATAAGCTGCTGCGTACGTCCGGCTATGACCGCTGGCCGGTGCTGGCGCCGCGCTGGGAGGTCCTGGCAGACGATCCGTACGGCACCGGCTGCGGCCATGCGGCCGACTCTGACGTGAAGAGCCTGCAGGTCCTGGGCAAGCGGCAGCACAACGCCGTCGACAAGCACGTCAACCCGCCGATGGCGTTCCCTGCCGAGCTTCGGAGCCAGCCGAGCGGCACGACGCCTGGGTTCATCAACTACTTCTCGGGCGACCTGAGCCAGAAGGTCGGCCGGCCGCTGTACCAGTCGCACCCCTCTGTCATTGGCCCCCTCAAGGAACTGATCGGCGACGAGCGGGACATCGTGAACCGCTGCTACTTCGCAGACCTGTTCCTGATGATCTCGCAGATGGAGGGCGTGCAGCCGCGCAACCAGCTCGAAATCCTCGCCCGCAAGGAGGAGAAGCTCATGCTTCTCGGCCCGGTGCTGGAGAGCCTGCACGGCGAACTGCTGAAGCCGCTGATCGATTGGGGCTTCGAAGAGATGATGCGGCATCGGCTGTTCGATCCGCCGCCGCGCGAGCTGGAAGGCTGGCCGCTGGAAGTCGAGCTGATCTCCATGCTGGCGCAGGCACAGAACGCCGCGCGGGTGCAATCGATCGAGCGCAGCGTCGGCTTCGTCGGCTCGCTGGTCGGCGCCTTCCCGCAGGCCGGCGACAAGCTCGATGTGTACGACGCAATCGACAAGCACGCCGACGCGATTGGCACTCCCGCAGGCGTCATTCGTCCGACCGACAAGGCGCAAGAGATCGCCGCACAGCGTGCCCAGCAGGCTGCAGCGGCGCAGGCCATCCAGACCGGCACGGCGCTGGCCCAAGGCGCCAAGACCCTCAGCGAGGCGCAGGTCGGTGACAGGAACGGACTGGAGGCGCTGACGGGCACGCCACCAATGGCGGAGGCCGCCTGATGCGTGACGCCAACTCCGCGCGCCAGAACAAGCGACTCGAGCAGATCCAGCGGACCTATGACCGCGAGGATGACGAAGCGATGCGCGCCGTGATGGCCACCGAGACCGGCCGTCAGGTGCTGATGCGCCTCGCCCGCCGCTGCCGGTGGCTGGGCGATCCGTGGGACGCGAACTCGGTTCGGCTCACGGACTACGAGAGCGGCCGGCGCGCGGCGGGCCTCGACCTCATGGCCTGGGCCGAACGGGTCGACAGCGACGCCTTCATGGCGATGCAGCGCGAGGCACAGGCACGGGACAAGGCCGCGGCGGAAGTGCGCCAAGCGGCCCTCATCACCGAAGAGGACGACGATGGCTGAAGAGAGCGCGACCACGACGACCACCGACGCGACACAGGCGACTGGCACTGCGACCCCGACCCCGGAGACGAAGGCCGCGGAGACGACGCAATCGACCGAGACCAAGGGCGCGGAAGAAACCAAGGCGACGGAGACGAAGGCCGAAGAGACGAAGGCCGCACCCGTCGATTACGGCAAGGTCATCTCCGAAGTGCAGATGCCGGAAGGCATGACCCTCGATCCGAAGGTGGTCGAAGGCTGGGTGCCGCTGCTGTCCAAGCACAACTTGTCGGCCGATGCCGTGAAGGACCTCGCCGCACAGTTCGCCGCGCAGCAGAAGGCAGGTGCCGACGGCAACGCCAAGGCCTTTGCCGACCAGGTCGGCGCTTGGAAGTCCGATGCAGAGAAGACCACCACTGCCGAGGAGCGCGGCACCGCGAAGGATGCCGCCCTCAAGGTCTTCGGCAAGGACGAGCTTGCCCTGCTGGAGCACTTCGGCGTTACCAACCGCGCGGGCTTCATCAAGGCGCTCGCGAAAGTCGGCAAGGCGATCAAGGACGATCCTTTCGTGCCCGGCAATGCCGCTGGCAACGGGGCTCGCGATGCGCGCGCGCATTTCCCCAACAGCAACATGAACCTGTAACGAGAAGGAGCCATCCGTGGCCACCGCAAACGTCACCACCGCCTACACTCTGGCGGACTTCGCCAAGAACCTCGCACCCGACGGCTCGATTGCCGACGTGGCCGAGCTGCTCAGCCAGCGCAACGAGATCCTCGAGGATATGCTCTGGATCGAGGGCAACCTGCCCACCGGCCATCGCGACTCGGTGCGCACCAGTCTGCCGACGCCGACGTGGCGCCGCATCAATCAGGGTGTCGATCCGAGCAAGACGACCGAAGCCCAGGTCACCGATACGTGCGGCATGTCGGAGGCCATCGCCGTCATCGACAAGGCGCTCGCCGACCTCAACGGCAACTCCGCGCGCTGGCGCATGAGCCAGAACAAGGGGTTCCTCGAAGGCATGGCGCAGGACATGGCAGCGCAGCTCCTCTACTCCAATTCCGCGCTCGCTCCCGAGAAGCCCATGGGCTTCATGCCGCGCTACGCCTCGCTGTCGACCGGCACGTCGCAGACCGCGAACAACATCGTAACGGGCTCGGGCTCCACCGCCTCGCAGCAGACCTCGATCCTGCTCGTGGGCTGGGGCGACGACACCGTTCGCGGCATCTTTCCCAAGGGCTCGACGGCGGGCCTGCAGGACAACGACGAAGGCGAGGATTGGGCCTTCGACGCCAACAACAAGCGCTACAAGGCGTACATCTCGCACTACGTCTGGAAGGCGGGCCTCTCGATCAAGGATTGGCGCTACGTCGTGCGCATCGCCAACATCGACACGTCGGCGAATGCCGGTGGCCTGCGCTCCACCACGCCCCCCGACCTCGTCGACCTGGTCGACCAGGCGATCGCGAAGATCCCGAACCTGAGCGCCTGCCGTCCGGCGCTCTACATGAACCGCACGGTCAAGCGCCACTTCAACAAGCAGCGCAATCGCGGCGTTCCCGCGTCAAGCACGGTCAACCTGACCACCATCCGCGACGTGTCCGAGGGCGACCAGCGCGGCGTGATCAAGCGCTTCGAGAACTACGACGGCATCCCGCTGCGCATCGTCGACCAGATCCTCAACACCGAATCGGTCGTGTCCTGAAGGCACGCGGGAAAGGAACCAGACCATGATCGTCGACAACAACCTCTACATGAGCGACGCGCAGGCCCTCACGGCCGCGGCGGCGTCAACCAAGAGCCTCGACATGGCAACCGCGCTACGCAACGTGGGCAGCGGCGAGCCGATCGAGCTGGTCGTGGCGGTGAAGTCCGCGCTGCTCGCCTCGGGCGGCGCGGCCAACCTCACCGTCGCCCTGCAGGACTCGGCCGACAATTCGTCGTTCACGACGGTGGTCACGGGTCCGGCCGTGGCCAAGGCCTCGCTGGTCGCGGGCTTCGAACTGCTGCGCATCCGGCTGCCCGCCGGCCTGCGCCGCTACATCCAGGTCTACTACACGCCTGACACCAACGACTTCACGTCCGGCACCGTCGACGCATTCCTCGTGCTCGATCGCCAGGACAACGTCGCGCGGCCGTCCGGCTTCAGCGTCCTCTAACGGAGCCTGACACATGGCAAAGCCGAAGCACCCCGCCGTGCCCGAAGGCGGCAACGCCCCCGACGCCATCGGCCAGGTCAAGAAGGGCGACTGGGTCCGCCTGCTGGAGCCGCATTACGACGGCTTCCAACGCATCGAGGCCGGCGCCGTCGTCCGCTGGTGGAACGATGATCCGCCCGACCCGCGCAACGCTGCACCGGTGGAGAGCAGCGAACCGACCCCGCTCGATGCGCCTCCCATGACGGATGGCAAACCGCCCGCCGATTACGTCGACCCGCAGACCGGCAAGAAGCCGGTCATCGCGTCTGCCTGATCATCCGCGGAGGCGGAAGAATGTCCGGGCTCACCCCAATCATCCTCAGCAACAAAGGCAAGGGTGTCACGCTGGTCTGCACCGACGCCACCGGCGCTACGCAGGCCGCGCTCGTTGGCGACGGCGATGCCATCCTGGTGTCGAACATCGGCAACTTCACCGCGTTCGTCTCGATCAGCACCGGAGACACGACGGCCGTTGCACCGGGCGCTACCGGCTCTCCGGCCTCCTTCCCGGTTCTGCCGCGCGTCCAGGACGACCAGATCGCCAACAGGCTGACCGACGGGCCCGTAACCCACGCCTCCGCCGTCTGTGCCGCTGGCGAGACCACCACCATCGTCATTCATCGCGTGCAGAGGTAGGCCATGAGCTTCAACGTGATCTCCTTCCTCAAGAGCGCGCTGGCCAACGTGGGCGCCGTCCCGGTCGCGGACAACAATCCGCTCCCGGTGCAGATGATGGCGAGCGGCGGCGGCTCCATCTCGAGCGTCCATTACGAGACCGTCGCGGCGAGCCAGTCCGACCAGATCATGGGCGCGACCGGCGCGGTAGGTGACTACCTTGCGGGCGTGCTGATCATACCGACGACGCTCTCGCCTGGCGCCGTCTCAATCAAGGATGGCAACGGCTCCGGCATCACGATTTTCGCCGGCGGCGTGGGCAGCATCACGACCTTGCATCCGTTCTTCGTGCCGATCGGCGCGCGGTGCGTCGCTGCCACCACACCGGGCTGGAAAATCACGACAGGCGCGAACATGTCGGCGATCGGCTTGGGGTCGTTCACCTGATGCTGCCCGGCATCGGCCACATCTCGGGGAGTTTCCCGGCGCCCTATCTGGCGCGGCCGACTGCGACGCCGCAGGACATCCTCGGCGCGACGCTGGTCGGTCTGGTCGATTTCGAGGACAACGATCAGATCACGGAATCGTCGGGCGCGATCTCGGCTTATGCCGACCCGGTCAACGGCGCGAGCTACGCGCAGGCAAGTGGCGTTGCCCAGCCGGTCCTCGCAGCCAACGCGGTCACCGGCAGGCAGGTCGCCCGCTTCGCCGGGGCGCAGCATCTCGAAATCGGCAGCATTCCGACAGGCATTCCGACTGCGGCCAACCCTGGCGAAGTCATCGTCATCTGCACGCAGGCGGCCGAGTACCCTGCGGACACGACAACCAAGACCGTCGTTGCGTGGGGCGGCACCGCCGCGACGGGTAATCGGCGAGTGCTGCGAGCGACCAACGCGGGAGGGAACGGCCTCCAATTCGGCGTCGGCAATGGCAGCTCGTCGATCTTGGACGTGCACCCGGCGCTCGACTTCTTCGGCAACCGCCTGGCGCGCGGCGTGGTGAGCGGGTCTGCCATCTATGCCGATCTGGACGGCGCCATCTCGGCAGGCACCGCTTGCGTTCCCAACACCGGAACCACTCGGCTGCGCATCGGCGCCAATACGGCGGCTTCTGCAGGTTCGTTCTTCGTGGGCGACATCAGCGCGCTTCTCTTCACGAACGCTGTCCTCTCCGCTGTCGAGTTCGACGCGCTCGCCGTCTGGGCGGGATCGAGGATCTTCGGATGAGGCGCTCCCGCGAAATCCGGTCTACCGGCCTCTTTCTACCTGCCGGCGCTCGGGCGCGGTCGCTCCAGGACCACATGGAGACGGCGGCGAACTCGAACGTTCCGCTTGAACTCGGGGCCGGCGATTTCCTTGCCGACGCGGCTGTCGCCAATACTGGCGGAATCACACCGCCCAACGTCATTCTGCTGGGCTACTCGTCTGAGGCGGGCGCCGGCAAGACGCTCGCGATCCGCGGCGCCAGCAAGCGCCACAGCATCATTCGCCCAACCATCGATTGCGATATCCTGTTTCGCTTTGGATCGGGCCTTCCGGCAGCGCGCAACCCCGGAACCCTCGCCCTTTCTCATCTCGGCTTCTCGATCGGCGCCGCGACTACCACGCGCCCGATGCTGTCCATTACCAACGACACGGAAATCGACATCGAGCATATCCGCCTCGTCGGAAAGTTTGACCTGTCGAGCGGCGGCGGTATCGGCGGAACGGGTTCGTTCACCGGCTCGATCGCTGATTCCGAAGTCTTCTATTCGGCGGGGCCTGCCTTCAACCTAGGTGCGGGACTTGATGCCGGAACGCCGATATCGGAGGGCAACCATCCGACCCGGATGCGCTTCGTCCGGCTATTCGCCTACTGCTTCACCTCGCACGCCTTCAATCTCCATGGCGTCGAGGTCGGCGAGATCATCAACTGCATCGGTTGGCATGACATCGTCCGGCTCGGCTACCTGAAGTCCAATGCCGGATTACGCGGCGGCAACGGCATCAAGGACCTCACCTGGACCGGCAACAAGATCTACGGGACCTATCGCGGCTTCCAGTCCAACGATGCGCTTAACGCCATCATCGCCAACAACACCTTTTCCCAGATCGGTGGGCCGGGCGGCGTGCTCGGGGCGAAGAACAGCGGCGCGGCCGGCAACATCATCATCATCAACAACGCATTTTACAACGTGGCCCGGCTGCTTGGGCGATCTCAGCCGGCATCGGACAGCGACGACACGGACGGCGACAACCGGACCATCGGCGAAGAGGCGGCCGGCCTCTTCATCTCCGGTGGCGAGAGCGTCACGGTGGGACCGCAGACCATCGAGTCGGATTTCAGGCGTCTAGGGTACGGCACGATCACGACAACGCTGGGCAGCACGTCAGTCGAGCTCGTCGACAACGTGAACCAGGGCTCGCAGATGGGGACGGGCCTCAGCGGCAACTTCCCCGGCGATATCCTCTATCAGGACGACGACGGCGACACCCCGAGCTTCCTTGGCCGAATCGCCGTAGGCGGCATCGGCTCTCGCGACTTCATGAGCGGCACCGATGGTTCGGGCGACGTGATGGACACGGTGGCCTATCTGGGTGAGCCGCCGGATCGCGTCAACGAAACCTATGTCATCTGGACCGTGACTGGCATCACGGCGGCCAACCCGGCGGTCATTACGTTCTCGGGCACAGGAGACATAACGACCGGCAAGCGTGTCTGGCTCAAGGGCGTCACGGACACTATGTCGGCGATCAACGGGCAGTGGCTGGAAGCAACGAAGCTGACCGCCACCACGATCAGTGTGCCGTTCAATGCGACCGGCCTTGTCTATGGTGCCGGCGGCACGGTGCAGAAGGGCGCGGGCTCGGCCAAGCAGACGATCACGCTCGACGGCGGCGCGATGGCCTCGCTCACTGCACAGCCCTTCCGATATCGCACGCTTGCGGAAAAAAGCATCGAAATCGGCGTTGCCAAGGAAGCGCCGGAGGGGTCGGGAACCGAGTCGATCCAGCCGTCTGCCGAGCCGATGTACTTCGTGCCGGGCGCTGGCAACATCATCGTGTCGACGGCAGGAACCGGCGTTACCACCAGCTCGGGAAGTCCGGCTTTCGACACCACCGTGAAGCCCCGGCTGGACGAAGGCGCGATCTGCGTCGCCTATGGCTATGAAGGTGGCGTCACGACCGGGACAAAGCTCACGCTCGGCGTGTTCGACTCCGTGGCGTCGGCCGTTGCGGCGGCGCTGACAACCAACGCGCTGCGCAACTACACCGGCCCGTGGTGCTACAGCATCGAAAACAAGATGCGCTATGGCCTCATCGTCGGGGACCAGACGCCGTCCGAGAACCGCGCTCGCCGCGTGACTGTCGATTGGGAAAATCTCACGGTACGCGGCGCCCTCATCAACATCGCGCACATCTACGGCGAGTGCATCGCCTCGAACAACAAGCCGACCGTGACCGTCACGGTGCCGGCGCAGACGGTCTCCGGGCCCGTCGATATCGTCACCATTCCGTGCGTTTTGCCGCGCGGGCGGCAGCGCATCTGGGCTGTGACGCTCGACTTCAAGGATACCGCCGTCACCGACCCCACCGACTATGTAACGGTCACGGTGAGCCGCCTCCGCGATGGTGTAAGGCAGCCAATCGACGACGTAACCAACAACATGGAAAACGTCGCATTTACGAACGTCCCTCGTGCAGCCGGCGCGCGCGTGACGATCAGCGGCCCGATGCCGACGAACGACAACATCTCCGACGACTACCTCTTCAAGAGCAACGAGCGGGACCTGGTGGTGATCTCCCTCGACAAGGCTGGGGCTGGCGGCGATGTGCCGGAGCTGGTCGTGGGCGTCGAGATGTTCTGGTGGTGATGACGAGGGCGGATGATGGACAGAAACGACATCCGCGCAATCTGGGATGCGCTCTGGCCCTTTGTGCCCCCAAGCATCGGGGCCTACTTCGGCCTGAAATGGCGCGTCGAGCAAACGCGTAAAGAGCGCGTCACTACATGGTTCTGCTCCGCGTTCCTCGCGCTCTATCTGGGCGCGGCGATCGGCGAGCATTGGGAGCTGGGCGTGAAGTCGACCAGCGGCGTCACGATCCTCGTTGCGATGCTCCTTAGCGATGCCATGGGCGTCGTGGTCGCGATCTCCAAACAGTGGATCGCTGATCCGGTCGGCACGTTCCGCCGTTGGCGCGATGCCTGGCTGGGAAGGAGCGGACCATGACGGGAGTCGAGTTCTGGATCTACGTCCTCGTCGGCGGCTACATCCTGTCCCGCTGGCGCATCCACAAGTGGCAACAGGCCAAGAGGAGCCGCCATGACACCTGACAACTTCTTCGCCCGCATCGTCGAGCCGACGCTGGCGTACATGGCGGCATCCCCCAGCATCAACGTGCCCGTGACCGACGGAGCGCGCGTGCTGGTCATGAGCATTGCCGGCCAGGAATCCTTCTGGAAGGAGCGTCGGCAGATCGGCGGGCCAGCCCGCGGCTTCTGGCAGTTCGAGTTCGGCGGCGGGATTGATGACGTGTTTCGGGTCACGCCGCGCCAGCTCGGCACCGTCTGCGCCTCGCTCGATATTCCCTATGACCGGACCGTCGTGTTCGAGGCGATGGCGTGGAACGACACGCTGGCCTGTGCCATGGCCCGGCTGCTGCTGTGGATGCAGCCGCCGGCGCTCCCTGCGATCGGCGATAAGGAAGGGGCGTGGCAATACTATTTGAAGGCTTGGCGGCCGGGTGCTCCGCACCGGCACACCTGGGACGCGCGCTATGACACGGCCCTGAAGGCGGCGGGCCTCTGATGTTCGGCCTCTCGCGCTTCCACGTCATCCTGATCGGCGTGGGCCTTGCCGCCGTCCTGATCATCGGCGGCATCCGCGCACTGATGAACGCGAGCGAAAGAGCCAGCGCGAGCGAGGTCAAGGCCAAGGTCTCGGCCGAGACTGTCAGGACGCTCGACGATGCTCGTATCTCGAAGGAGAGAACCGATGAGGAAGTGCGCCGCACTCCTTACGACGATCGCGCTGACGGCCTGCGCTGAGAACGCCGCGCCGCTGGTGACCACCGTCGATACGCTCTGCGTGGTGACGACGCGTTACCGCGCAACCGATGCCCAGATCGCCGCCTTCAAGGCCGACAGAGGCCTGTGGGAGCCGCTGGTCGACTGGATGGCGAGCTTCAACGGGGAGCGCGACAAGCGTTGCCTCAAGCCGCAGGAAGGGCCGTAGCATGGCCGCGTCCGACATCCTCGGCATCTGGAACGATGCAATCGGCAACATCGGCGTAAAGACCAGCATCGCCTCGCTGACCGAGCAGTCGGCGGAAGCAGCCGCCTGCGCGCTTCGATATCAGGGCGTCGTCGAGGCCGTGCTGCGCCAGACCGACTGGAACTGCTGCCGGATGACACTCGAACTGACCGACGTCACCGAGGACTTCGCGCCACCGGTCCGCTGGTCGTATCGCTACAGCTACCCGACGAACTGTCTTCGCATCTGGCGCATGGAGAACCCGGCCGGCTTCCTGTGGCGCGTGCCCGATCCGATCAACGGCTTCGAGGTGGCCATGGACCTCGATCCTGACAACTCCAATCTCCCGACGCGCTACATCTACTCGAATTACGGCGACCTCTCCGCAACGGTCACGCGGTACGCCTATCACCCGGAAAACGGATACTACGAGGCGCTGTTCGATGCCTCGCTCAAGGAGGCGCTGGGCTGGGCCCTGGCGGCCGCCATCGCCGGGGCGCTGTCGACAAGCGGCCAGCTTATCGTCGCGGCCCGGAACGAGGCGGCCCGCTCGCTGGCGGATGCCATGGCCGCCAACGCCAACGAGAGCGCGCCGAACAGCATGGACGTTCCCATGGCCGAATCGCTGGCGGTGCGCGGCTACGGCGACTGGTGGCCGTATTCCCGCTGGGGCGGGCGCTGATGGCGAAAATCACCCAACCGAGCTTCGCAGCCGGCGAGCTGTCACCCTCGCTCTACTCGCGCACCGATCTCGCGAAGTATCACATCGGCGTCCGCACCATGCTGAACTGGTACGTCCATCCCCAGGGCGGCGCATCGAACTGCCCTGGCACAGCATGGGTCGGCGAGCTGATCGACAGCGCCGCGGCCGGCCGGCTGATCCCGTTCTCGTTCTCCAGCACCGATACCTACGCGCTGGAGTTTGGGCACCTGAAGATGCGCGTGATCCGGCAGGGCGGCTACGTGCTGGAAGGCACCCACTCAGTTACCGGCGTGACGCAGGCCAATCCGGGCGTCGTCACCTACACCGGCACGGACCCCTCGAACGGCGACCGGGTCTGGGTCGCGTCGGTCGTCGGCATGACCCAGCTCAACGGGCGCTTCTTCACGGTGGCGAACGTCAACACGGGCGCCAACACCTTCGAGCTGCGGGACACCGCCGGGAACAACGTCAATACGAGCGGCTACACCGCCTGGAGTTCGGGCGGCACCTGGGCGCGGGTCTACACGGTGGCGACGCCGTATACGACGGCGGATCTGCCAACGCTCAAGTATGAGCAGTCGGCGGACACGATGACGCTCACCCACAAGAACCATGCGCCGCGCAAGCTGACCCGCACGGATCACGCCGCATGGACCCTGGCCACGATCACCTTCGCGCCGACGCAGCAGCCGCCGACCGGCGTCGTCTCCTCGTCTGCCGGCACGACGCACTACTATGCCGTGACCGCGATCAATGACGACACCGGCGAGGAGAGCCTGCAGAGCGCCGATGCCGGTTCCAGCAGCGAGACCTCGACCCTGACCTGGGCGGCACTTGCCGGCTGCACGTCCTACTCGGTCTACAAGAAGAAGAACGGCGTCTACGGCTTCATCGGCACGGCACAGGCGCCGGCGAGCGGGAGCGCGGTCACGTTCGCCGATGCGACCATCGTGCCCGACACCGCGACCACGCCGCCTCAGCAGCGCAATCCGTTCGGTGCCGGCGAATTCACCAGCGTCACGATCACGGCGGCTGGCTCGGGCTACAGCGCGCCTTCCGCCGTGCTGATCGACAACGGCGCCACGGTGACGACCATCACGCTCGGGGTCGACGGCGGCGGCGCCATCACGTCGGCGACGCCCGCCGCCACCGGGCAGAGGATCGGTGCCAACGCCTATATCCAGATCTCCGACGGCGCCGGGGCCGGGGCGATCTTGCAGCTCAACTTCGTTGCGACCGGCGACACCATCGTCGTCGGCATCGACGGCAACGGCGAGCCGCTCTATGGGCCGACATACCGGATCGACACCGTCACGGTCGTGAACGGCGGTTCGGGCTACAGTTCGGGCGTCGAGGTCCGGGCAGTCCATCAAGGCGCGTCCACCGATGCGACCTTCAGCGTCACGCTCTCGACCGGCGCCATCGCCTCCGTGGCCGTGGTATCGGCCGGCACCGCGACCTATGCCGACAACACCGGCTACCCGACCGCCGTCATCACCGATTCGGCGGGAACCGGCGGCATCCTCACCCCGGTCAGCACGCCGGATGCGACGGTCAATCCGGGGGTCAGCACCTGGCACGACGGGCGGCAGTGGTTCGCGTCGTCGGTGCAGAAGCCGCAGACGATGTGGGGTTCGGTCTCGGGCAACTTCAACAACATGAGCCAGTCTCAGCCGACGCGCGACAGCGACGCCATCACGCGCACGCTCGCCTCGCGCCAGGTCAACGACATCCGCCACATGGTGAGCCTGACGCAGATGATCGTGCTGACCGGTGGCGCGGAGTGGAAGGTCTCGGCCGGCACCGCTGACGTCATCACACCGGCGCAGTTCGTCGCCCGGCCGCAGAGCTACAACGGTTCCTCCGACATAAAGCCGATCGTCGTCAACGACACGTTGCTCTACATCCCGGCGAACCGCATGAAGGTGCGGAGCCTGCAATACCAGTGGGCGCAGGATAGCTGGAGCGGGACAGACATGAGCCTGCTGGCGTCGCATCTGTTCGAGCAGAACTACATCACCGATTGGGCCTACGCGCGCGACCCCGATTCGATCTGCTGGACCGTGCGCGACGACGGCGTGGCGCTGGCCTTCACGTTTCTTGCCGAGCAGCAGATATTCGCGTGGTCGCGGCGGACCACGACGGGCGGTTACTTCGAGAGTGTCTGCGCGGTGCAGGAGAACGACCAGACCGCGGTCTATTACATCATCCGGCGCACCATCAATGGCGTGACCAAGCGCTACGTCGAGCGGCAGCGGGCGCGCGTGTTCGCCACGATCGCCAACGCATGGTTCCTCGACAGCGCGCTCCGCTACTCAGGATCGGCGGCGACGGTCATCTCCGGGCTGTGGCATCTGGTGGGCGAGGAGGTCTACGCCCTCGCTGACGGCATCGTGCGCGGGCCGCTCACGGTATCGGCGGCGGGGCAGGTGACGCTTCCGGTTGCCGCCTCGCTGGTGACGGTCGGCAAGATCATCCCCGATGCCGACATCGAGCTGCTCGACATCGACGGGCAGGACGGGGCGGGGAAGTGGACTGGTCGGAAGAAGAAGATCGCCAGCCTGACCGTTGCGCTGAAGAACAGCGCCGATCAGGGCCTCGTGGCCGGACCGTCGGGCGGGCAAGGGACGCCGACGCTCTACGCGCTGAAGCCGAAGGACATGGTCAACCCGCTCGCAGCGGCCCCGTCGACCAATCCCGCGCTGGTGACCGACTTCATGCACCAGATTTCGGCGCCGCAATGGGACTGGCACGGCCGCGCGCTGTTCCGCGTCCGCAACTCGCCGCTGCCCTACACCATCACAGGGATCACGCCCGATGTCGCCGCCGGTGGTTGAGATCAGGCCAGCCACCTTCCGCGACGCGCTGACCCTTGTCCTGCGCCGGGCCGATCGCGAGGAGGTCGAGGCGCTGTCTGGACGCGATCCCCGCGGAGTGCTGGTCGAGAGCGTCGAGAAGTCGTCCTCGGCCTATGCGGGCCTGGCTGACGGCGAACTCGTCTGCCTGTTCGGGGTCGTGCCCCTGTCGCTTGTCGGCGTGACGGGCGTACCATGGCTGCTCGGCTCCGACGCCGTGTGCGCCTACAGCCGGCCGTTCCTGCGGCGGAACAAGACGTACGTGCACGAGATGCTCCGAGAGTTTCCGGTGCTGCGAAACGTCGTCGACGCGCGCAACGCGGTCTCGATCCGCTGGCTGCAGTGGCTTGGCTTTACCCTCGGAACGCCGCAGCCGATGGGCGCAAGCGGGCGGCCGTTCATTCCCTTTTCCATGGAGGCCAAGGATGTGTGAGCCAACCACCTTGGCAGTGGCATCCCTCGCTATGGGAGCCATCGGCACGGGCGCTGGCTTCGTCGGTCAGATGAACCAGCAGGCCGCGATGGGGGCACAGCAGTCCTACCTCGCGCAGCAGGCCCGACAACGCCAGCAGCTTGCTGACCAGCAGGCACGCGACGCCATCCAGCGCGGACAAGTCGCCGAACAGAAACAGCGCGATCTGACCGCCCAGCGCATCGGCTCGCAGACCGCCGCTCTCGCAGCGCAAGGCACCGATCTCGAGGGCAGCCCAACTGACATCCTGGGCGACACGAAGCGGGCCGGCGAGCTGGACGCGCTCACCATCCGCAACAACGCCGCGCGTGAGGCTTGGGGCTACCAGGTGCAAGGGGCCGGCTTCGGAGCCGACGCAACGATGCGCGAGAGCTGGAGCCCATCATA
>JAHCJV010000108.1 GCA_026126105.1 Enhydrobacter sp. | reverse complement strand
GCTCTGGAGAGCCGCGCTCCCAGCGAACTACGGACTTGCGTGGCCCATGAAGCGCTCGGGCGGGCGGTCGCCCCATTGCGACTGCAGGCCTTCCTCGGCGCTCACGAGGTTGCCGCCGTTCGCGGCATTGAGGCGGTCGGTGTCGGCCCAGCGCTCGTGGACACGGCCCCACGGATCGCTCCAGTAGTCGTAGACTTGGCTGCCGAGCAGGTGGCGGCCGATTCCCCACATGTGGTCGTACTTGCCGAGCCGCTTCAGGTATTCGTGGTCCTGGAAGACGCAGTCAATGTCCTGGACCTCATAGGAGACGTGGTTCAGCCCGGTTTTCTGGTTGTGCACACAGAACAGGACGTGATGATCGACGTAGTCCTCGCCACGGTCGAGTCGGCTGAAGGCGCCGATCACGTTGTCCTTGTCGCCGGCATAGACGTCGTCGGATCGGATCATGCCCAGCGTGTCGCGGAACCATGCCACCGTCTCTTTGACCTTGGGGGTGGAGAGCACGCCGTGGCCGATGCGCTGGATGGACGTCGGCGACTTCGACAGACGCATGACCTTCCCGGCGCGGCGCCGGGGCTCGCGGGCGCTGTTGAGCTCGTCGCGGGCGACCGCGATCGGCGTCACGCTCTGCATGCCGGCGATGACCTCGATCTGGTACCCATTCGGCTCGGTCAGCCGCACCCGCTTGCCGCCCCCGGGCTCGTTCATGGTTTCGATTCCCGAGGCGCCAGGCAGCGTGGCGAGCCGCTTGAGGTCGTCCTCGTCGGCCGCGTGATAGGCGAAGCCGATGAACTTCGTACCGGCCTTGTGTGTGACATGCAGATGATGGTGGCTGTCGGTGCCCCGCATGTAGAGCGCATCGGGTGTGCGCTCGGCGCGGATCAGGCCGAAATGGGTGAGGAATTCCTCCATCTCGTCGAGGTCCGGTGCCTCCATGCGCGGAAATGCGAAATCAGCGACCTTGATCGAAGCCATGCTTTCCTCCGAAACTTTGCCGGTAACGCTAACGCTCCAAAGGGAGGGAAACAATGTCCAAGCCACCGGTGTCCTCGTCGGCCGCGCGCGATGCGCTGCGCGCCTTTGCGCCCAAATTCGTCGGCCTCACCGACGAGGTCCTGTTCGGCGACGTCTGGGAGCGGCCCGGCCTCTCGAAGCGCGACCGTAGCATGATTACCTGTGCAGCCCTGATCGCGCTCAATCGCACCGAGCAGCAGGTCGGCCATTTCCAGCGAGCGCTCGACAACGGCGTCACAAAGGACGAGATCATCGAGATGATCACCCATCTCGCCTTCTACGGCGGATGGCCGGTCTCGATGTCGGCGGCAAAGGTCGCCAAGAACGTGTTCGAAGGGGGAGACAAGAAGTGAAGCTTTGCTATTTCAACGACTACCGCCTGGGCGTCATCAAGGGCGACCAGGTCGTCGACGTGACCGACGCCGTGAAGGACGTCCCGCACCTCGAGGCGCGCGACCTGATCATTGGCTTGATCGCCAGATGGGACGATTACAAGGCCAAGGTCGAAAAGGCCGCCAATGACGGCAAGGGAGTTGCCCTGTCGAGCGTTCGCCTGCGGCCGCCGGTACCGAAGCCGGGCAACATCGTCTGCATGGCCGTCAACTACATGGAGGACGGCACGCTGCCCCAGAAGCCGGCGATCAACGCCTTCCACAAGGCGGCGACGGCGGTGATCGGCGACGGCGACACGATGGTGCTGCCCGACGTGCCGGCATCGATCTTCGAGGGCGAGGCGGAGATGGCGCTGATCATCGGCAAGCGCGCCACGCGCGTGCCGCAGTCCGAAGCAATGAAATACATCTTCGGCTACACCTGCTTCATCGACGGTTCCGCGCGCGGCCTGCCGCCGCCGGGCAATGTCTTCTTCCAGATGAAGTCGCGCGACACCTTCGCGCCGATCGGCCCCTGCATCGTCACCGCCGACGAGATCCCAGATCCGCAGAACCTCGACATCACGCTCACCAATAACGGCGTGGTGATGCAGAAGTTCAACACCAGCGACATGGCACATCAGATCCCGCGCTGCATCGAATGGGTGTCGTCGATCCATACGCTCGAGCCCGGTGACATCTTGGCCACTGGAACGAACCACCGCGGCCTCAACTCTTTCATGGATGGCGACAAGATCGAGCTCACCGTCGAGAAGATCGGCACGCTGAGGTTCAACGTGAAGGATGAGCTCAAGCGCACGTGGGCGCGCACGACGCGCCTGCAGCATAAGGAAAGCGGCAAGGAAGGCGCGCACACGCCCCAGCTCACCGGCAAGTACGCCGCGCAGTAGTCGCTCCGAGGGCAAAAAGAAAAGGGCGCCGCGGTTTCCCGCGACGCCCTCTTCCCAGGAGCAGCCTGGCTGCAGGCTGCTTCACTGCATCGTTGTTAGTGCGTCAGAGCCGGCTTGCTGGCCTCGGCCTGAATCTCGATGGCACGGGGCTTCTTCTCTTCCGGGATCTCGCGCTGCAGCTCGATCGTGAGCAGGCCGTTGGCGAGCTTCGCACCCGTGACCTTCACATGGTCGGCGAGTTGGAAGCGGCGCTCGAAGTTGCGGCCGGCAATGCCGCGATAGAGATACTGCTTGTCGCCCTCCGCGTTCGGAGCGGTCTGCCCGGTGACCAGAAGCTCGTTTTCCTTCTGGGTCAGGCTGAGTTCACTCTCGGCGAAACCCGCAACCGCCATCACGATGCGGTAGGCGTTGTCGCCCGCCTTCTCGATGTTGTACGGGGGGTAGCCGTTGCCGGCGGTCTGGCCCGCGACGTTGTCGAGCAGATCGAACACGCGGTCGAAGCCGACGGTGGCGCGATAGAACGGCGAATAATCAAATCCACGCATTTTAGTCATCCTCCTGTTGAGCGATGTCTTGTCTCGCCGCCCCGGGATGGGCGCGGCTGACACGTCACGATTTAGGAGGCGCCAGCGTGCCTTCAAGGGGGGCACGAAGCGCCCGGAAGAGAAAAATTCTCCGCGCCTGATCGCTCGCCAAAGGATTTGCCGTCCGGGACGACACCTTCGGGAAACGCGGTCATGGCGTCCGTGCGATGAATTGCCAGATCGAAGGAAGACGACCGATCTGGAGTGCGTGTATGCCCCAAGGCTCGCCCTGGCACGTGTCATGAGACACCTACCTCTGTTCTTCAACCTCATGGGCCGTCGGGTGGTGGTCGTGGGCACTGGGCCGGCGGCAGACCGGCGCGCCGATCTCGCGCGCTCCGCCGCCGCCGCCGTCTATCGGGTCAAAGAGGCTTCACCGGCCGACCTGACAGGCGCCGCCGCGGTGTTCGTGGCAACCGGCGATCTCGACGCAGATATCGCGGCGAAGCATGTAGCGAACGCGGCTGGTGTGCCCGTCAACATCGTCGACCGCCCGGCGCTCTGCGACTTCATCATGCCGGCCATCATCGATCGCGATGATGTCGTGGTGGCGATCTCCACCAGCGGCACTTCGCCGACCTTGGCGACAATTCTACGTGGCCGAATCGAAGCGCTGCTACCTGAGCGCTTCGGCGCCCTTGCGCGGCTCGCCAAGACTTTCCGCTCCCAGGCGAACGGTCTTATTCCCGATCCGCAGGCGCGGCGTGTCTTTTGGCGGCGCCTGTTCGAAGGTCCGGCGGCGAGTCTTGCCCTGAGTGGCGACGAAGCGGGGGCTCGCCGGACTGCACTTGGGGAACTCGACGCCGTGCGTCGCAGGCTGAAGCCGGTGGGCATTGCCCACATCGTCGGTGCCGGTCCGGGCGACCCAGACCTCCTCACGCTTCGAGCCGCCCAGCTGCTACAGGATGCCGACGCGATCCTGCATGATGCGCTGGTGCCCGAGGCTATCCTGAACCGGGCGCGCCGCGATGCCGAGTTCGTTTCGGTCGGCAAGCGCAAGGGTCGGCCGAGCTGGGCGCAAGCCGACATCGAAGCGGAGCTGGTCCGCCGCGTGCGCGCGGGACAGACCGTCGTTCGGTTGAAAGCCGGAGATCCGTTCGTGTTCGGTCGTGGCGCCGAGGAGGTCGATGCACTCCGCGCCGCCGGACTGCCGTTCACGGTAGTCCCTGGAATCACCGCCGCGCTGGGGTGCGCTGCGTCGGCAGGCATCCCGTTGACCGACCGCCGCTTCGCCTCGGCCGTGACGTTCGTCACGGGCCAAAACACCGACGGCAACGGCGCCGCTTGGCCGGCACTCGCTGTGCAGGGCCACACGCTCGCGATCTACATGGGGGCCACCGAAGCCGCGGCCGTGCGCGATCGCCTCCTGCACGCCGGCGCCGCGCCGACGACGCCTGTCGCCATCGTCGAGAACGGCACCCGCCCCGATGAACGCGTCACCACCGGCCGTCTGGCCGACCTGGCGCGGCTTGCCGCCGCGCATGTATCAGCGCGCGGTGACGCCGGCCCAAGTCTCATCATCGTGGGCGAGGTGGCAGCGCGCGCCGCGCTCGTTCACGAACCGCTTGCCGAGGTTTCGTGATGGCCAAGAATCTCAGTGGCGACCTGCAGGTCGCCTCCGCCAACCGTCTTGTCGATGGTCTGGTGGTTTATCTCGACGACGCGGGGCGGTGGACGCCGCGTCTCGATCGCGCTGCGCTCGCGCGCGACAGGAGCGAAAGCGCGATCCTGCTCGAGCGGGCCCGCGCCGAGGCGTTTACGGTCGTCGATCCCTTCCTGGTCGCGGTGACGGAAAGCGACGACGGGACGATCGAGCCGCTGTCGCTGCGCGAGAAGATCCGCGCCGCCGGCCTCACCTTCGACGCCATTGCCTCCGAGGCCATCCGCTATGCCTGACACTCATTTCTACCGATACGACGACTATGATCGGGCGCTGGTACGCGAGCGGGTAGAGCAGTTCCGCGACCAGGTCCGCCGGCGCATCGCCGGCGAGCTGACCGAGGAGCAGTTCAAGCCATTGCGCCTCACCAACGGGCTCTACCTGCAGCTTCACGCCTACATGCTGCGTATCGCCATTCCCTACGGCACGCTGTCGTCGCGCCAGCTGCGCAAGCTGGCCGAGATCGCGCGCAAGTACGATCGCGGCTACGGCCACTTCACCACGCGACAGAACCTTCAGCTCAACTGGATCAAGCTCGAGGACGCGCCAGACGCGCTAGCGATGCTCGCCGAGGTCGACATGCATGCCATGCAGACGTCGGGCAACGTGATCCGCAATGTCACTGCCGATCACTTCGCCGGCGCCGCTGTTGACGAAATCGAGGACCCGCGCATCTGGTGCGAGATCGTGCGCCAGTGGTCGACCCTGCATCCCGAATTCAGCTTCCTGCCGCGCAAATTCAAGATCGCCATCACCGGCTCGCCCAACGACCGCGCAGCCGTGCGTGTGCACGATATCGGTCTGCGGCTGTGGCGCAACGAGCAGGGAGAGGTCGGTTTCGAGGTGATCGTGGGCGGCGGGCTCGGCCGCACGCCGATGATCGGCAAGACCTTGCGGGCGTTTCTGCCCAAGGACGAGCTGCTCGCCTACCTCGAGGCGACGTTGCGCGTCTATAACCGCTACGGCCGGCGCGATAATCTCTACAAGGCGCGCATCAAGATCCTGGTGCATGAAATCGGCGCCGAGAAGATGCGCGAAGAGGTCGAGGCCGAGTATGCCGCGACTCGGCACAGCGCATTGAAGCTCGCACCCGAAGCGATCGACGCGATCGCGCGGCAGTTCGCGCCGCCACCGCTTCGGCCAAAGCGGACACGCGTGCCGGAGGTCGAGGCGCTGAAGCTCGAGAACCGGGCGTTCGCTCTCTGGCTAAAATCGAACGTCGCGCCGCATCGCGTTGTCGGCCACGCTATCGTGACGGCGTCGTTGAAGCCGGCCGGTGCGCCACCGGGCGATGCCAGCGCGGTGCAGATGGAGGGGGTGGCCGATATAGCCGAAGCCTACAGCCAAGGCGAGGTGCGGGTCAGCCACGAGCAGAACCTGGTCTTCCCGCACGTCGCCATCGAGGCGCTGCCCGCCGTCTATCGCGCGCTCGAGCGGCTGGGTTTCGCCGAAGCGAACGTCGGCAAGATCACCGACATCATCGCATGCCCAGGGCTCGATTATTGTGCGCTCGCCAATGCGCGCTCCATCCCGGTTGCCCAGAGCATCTCGACGCACTTCGCGTCACTGGCGCGCCAGCACGACATCGGCGATCTCAAGATAAAGATATCCGGCTGCATCAATGCCTGCGGACACCATCACGTCGGCCACATTGGCATCCTCGGTGTCGATAAGAACGGCCTCGAACTCTACCAGATCAGCCTCGGCGGCGACGTCGACTTCGGCAATACGGCCCTCGGCGCGATCCTCGGGCCGGCCATTGAGGCCGACAAGGTCGTCGAAGCCGTCGACGCGCTTGTCGCGACCTACCTCGACGCGCGCGCCGAGGGGGAGCGTTTCGTCGATACCTATCGGCGCATTGGCGCCCAGCCGTTCAAGGAGAGAGTCTATGGAAATCCTTAAGGAAGAACCGCTGCCACCCGAGGTGCCGACGCTGGTGCTGCCCAACACCGAGGACGTGATGAAGCTCGGTGACCGGCTCGACGGGGTGAGGCTGATCATCCTCGATTTTCCGAAGTTCACGGATGGCCGTGCCTACACACAGGCGCGCCTGTTGCGCGAGCGGCTGGGCTATTCGGGCGAGCTGCGGGCATCCGGCGCGGTCTTCATCGATCAGCTGCCGTTCCTGCTGCGCTGCGGCTTCGACTCCTTCGCCAGCGCCGAGAGAGGCTTCGGCGAGGCGCTGGCCAAGGCCCGCACCTTGTTCAGCGTGGTGTACCAGCCGACTGGTGACGGCCGCGCTACGGCCAACGAGCTGCGTCTCGCCCGCCGCAGCGCCGTCGCGGCGTAAATCGCGAGCGGCGAGGCTGGTCGTTGAATGATCGCACGGCCTCGCCATGCTCTCGCGCGTAGAGGAAGCAGCCGGCTAGACTTCGGGCTGTGCCTCCAGCCAGAGCAGCGCTTACTCCGGATTGAGGAACACGCGGGCCGGCCGATTCTCTTTATCGAGGTTGACGATGCGGGTAGCCATCTCGAAATACTCCGGGGACGGCACGAGGGCGCCGCGTATCTCGGTGGCGGCGTAGGCGCTGACTCCGGCAACGAGGAGTGTTGAGTTTGCGTCGGTGTTACCTTGATGCCTTGAGCCAGGAGCGTGCTTCCTCGACGGACGCGAAAAGACGCATGGGCCGCGGCGCGCCGCCCAAGTTCATGAAGCGCTGGAGGATATCGCCAGCCTTCTTGGTGACCGCCACGGCGGCAATCGGGCCGCGGGGTTCCAAGGCTGCGTAGGCGCTGACCCGGGCGCCCAGGGTCATGACGTCATCGTCGGTGAGATCAGGTTCCGCCGTTCGTGCATCGAACAGCTTCGGATATGGCATCGCGTCCTGCACGACCAGCGCATCGAAATAGTCGAGAATCTCAGGAAGGCGCACGACGCCGTACGCCTTCACCTGAACGAATCGCTCGGTGTGGTCTATCTCGAATTCGACAGGCACTCCTCGGCTCCCTAGTCTCAGGCACTCCTCGACCTTCGAACTAGATTAGCCTTTCTTCAATTGCGCGCCACCTGTGCCGCGACGCAGACCCACTGGTCGCCGCGACGGGCCCAGATGTCGGTGTAGCGGCCGGCTCCCTGTCGGCCGTCCAAGAACGTGTAGCTGGTGCGGGCGTGGATTATGGCGAAGTCGCCCATCACGCGAATGTGGACGTCGTGGCAGGTTAGGTTGCTGACCTTGGCCGGTAGCGCGATCTGCTGCAGGAACCCGGCCTTGTCGACCAGGCTGCCATCGGGATTGGTGTTGAGGAAATCGTCCGAGAGGATTTCGCCGAAGCGCTTCACGTCGCCGTTCTGGACCGAAGCGATGTACTCGCAGTTCAGTTGTTCGAGTGTTTGCCGGTCGCTCATCGCGCCACTCCTTCATGCCTGAGAAGCCATTGCTTACGCTCGAGTCCGCCGCCGTAGCCGGTCAGGCTTCCGTTCGAGCCGATCACCCGGTGGCAGGGCACGACGATGCTGATCGGGTTCTGGCCATTGGCCAGACCCGCCGCTCGAACCGCCCTGGGCTTGTCGATGCGGCGCGCGAGCTCGGCATAGGAGATCGTGGTGCCACCCTCGATCGTGCGCAGCGCTCGCCAGACGCTGTTCTGGAACGGCGTGCCGGTGGTGGTGACCGGCAGGTTGGCCAGCACGCCGATCTCGCCGTTGAAATAGCACCGCATCGCAGAGCTGAGCCCACCCGGATCGCGCTTGGGCGTCAACGTGTAGCCACCCTTGCCGTAGTAGCGGTCGAGCAGCAGCGTCATGCGTGTCTCGTGGTCGGTCCAGTCGATCGTGCGCAGCTTGCCCTCGTGGTCGGCGATGACGATCAGCTCGCCAATGGGCGTCGCGATCCTGTCGATCAGGAAGTCGAGAGGCTCAACCATGATTTGCTATCCGGAGATGCTGTACGGCGTAGGCGTGCCACGGCCGCCATGCCTGCGGTGCATCGGAGTCGAGCGAGGCTCCTGTTGTCTCGCGGTCCCAGTCGCCCGGCGCGCGCAGGCCGGGCCGCTTGGCGATCAGCGGTGCGAGCCTGGGGTCGCGCGCGAGATGGCTGCCGATGGCGGCGATGTCGGCGCCGAGGTCGAACACCCGCTTCACCCGTGCGACGATGGCGGGCAGGGCGCGGACGTCGGGAAACGCGATGGTAACGGCGACGGCGTTTCGTTCCGGCAGATGCGCGACCGCGACGTATCCGGTCTTGCCGTCGAGCTCGATGCGGCGATGCCACTCCCCGTCCTCGATCCACTCGAGTCGTTCGTCGGCACGCAGTGCCAGCGCGTCCAGCATGCCGGGCCAGTCGTAGGGCGGACGATAGGAGAGGCGGAGCGTCACAGCGTCGCCCACACCATGGGCTGCTGGGCCGCCCCTTCTTCCTTTTTTGGCGCGGCGCAGTGCGCTGGGGGGGCGGCCGAACATCTTCCGGAAGATCTCGTTGAAGCGGCGCACGCTGCCGAAGCCGGCCGATAGTGCGACCTCGGTCATCGGCAGGCGTGTGTCGTGGATCAGATGCTTGGCGAACAGCACGCGACGGGTCTGTGCCACGGCGATCGGGGAGGCGCCAAGATGCTGCTGGAACAGCCGCCGCAGCTGACGGCCGCCGACGCCCAGCCGCTCGGCCAGCGCCTCGACGCCGGCCTCGCTCTCGTCCAAAGCCCCCTCGGCGATCAGCTTCATGGCGCGCGACACAGTGTTCGACGAGCCGCGCCAGAACGCCAGCTCGGGCGCCGTTTCCGGCCGGCAGCGCAGGCAGGGGCGGAATCCCGCCTCCTGGGCGGCCGCGGCCGAGGCGAAGTAACGGCAGTTCTCGAATTTGGGCGTGCGCGCCGGGCAGATCGGCCGGCAGTAGATCCCCGTCGAGGTCACGCCGACGAAGATGCGGCCGTCGAAACGGGCATCGTGGGTCTGGAAGACCCGATAGCAGGCTTCGCGATCCAGTATTTCCATGCCATCGATCTTCACCCCGGCGGCCGGACCGTGCTGGCGGTTTTCGGACATCAATGGACGCTCCCTGATCGTCCTCTGCATCGGTGGATACCACACCTCATTGACGCGGGCGTCCGGCTGCGGAATGGGTGTCGGCCCCAAGACCAAACGGGAGTAGCCATGGGCCGCCCTACGAAAATGATCGGCCTGATTGGCGGCATGAGCTGGGAAAGCTCTGCCGAGTATTATCGCATTCTCAATCAGGGCGTTCGGGAGCGGCTCGGCCCGACCGCGTCGGCGCGCTGCCTGCTGTGGTCGTTCAACTTCTCCGAGATCGAGGAACTTCAGCACAAGGGCGATTGGGAAGGCCTGGCGCTCCGCATGATCGACGCGGCCCGCCGTCTCGAAGCGGGCGGCGCGGACGTTCTTGTGATCTGCACGAACACGATGCACCGGATGGCCCCGGCCGTTCAGGCTGCGGTGAAGGTGCCCTTGCTGCACATCGCGGACCCGACGGCCCAGCGGATCAAGGCGGCGGGTTTCGCCACGGTCGGACTGTTGGGAACCGCTTTCACGATGGAGCAGGACTTCTACAAGGGACGGCTTTCCGAGGATCACGGGCTGCGCGTGATCGTGCCGGACGAGCCCGATCGCGCCGTCATCCACAGGATCATCTACGAGGAACTGGTCGCCGGAAAGGTCACCGCGGAATCGCGCGAGGCTTACCGGGGCGTCATCGCCAGGCTCGTGCAGCGCGGCGCCGAAGCGATCATCCTGGGCTGCACCGAGATCATGCTCCTGGTGCGGCCGGAAGACAGTCCGGTGCCGATCTTCGACACGACGGCGCTTCACGCCGAGGCGGCAATCGCATTCGCGCTGTCCGGTTGAGCAGCCGGGGCATGTCATCCCGCAGCCCAGACGCCGGTGCCCGCTCGCAGGCGCCGACTTAGACATTCGGCTGGCGATATCCCGAGCGGAGCGAAGCGGAGTGGAGGGACCTGTTCATCCGGGCAGTTGCGGCATGAGCAGGTCCCTCGACTGCGCTCCGCTTTGCTACGCTCCGGTCGGGATGACGAAGCTGAGCCAAGCGCTCCAGGCCTGCCGGCAGGTTGGCGCCAATGAGGGCCGCGCTCCCAGCGCGGCGTCAGCGGATCGGCAGCGACAAGGGTGAGATCTGGTCGCCGGGGCGATGCGCGTAGTCGATCTTCGACGCGTCGCGGATCATTTGCGCCTGGGCTTCGGCCAGCGTCTCCATCGCCGCCTTCGGATCGAGATGGACGGGCTCGCCGTTGTCCAGGATCACCTCGCCGTCGACCAGCACGGTGCGGACGGCGCGATCGGCGGCGTGGAAGACGAAGGAACGTAGCGGATCGCGGGCCGGCTGCATCAGCGGGTGCTCTATATCGACCAGAACGATGTCGGCGGCCATGCCGGGCGCCAGGGCGCCGATGTCGTCACGTCCGAGCGCCGCAGCGCCGGCGAAGGTCGCCGCCTCGAACGCCCCAGCAGTGTCGAGGCTGCGGATGTCCTCGCTCATCAGCCGGCCGGCGACGATGGCCAGCCGCATCTCCTCGATCAGGTTGTGCGGCGCGCAGTCGGTGCCAAGCCCGACGTTCACGCCGCGCGCGCGGTAGCGGCCGATATGATCCATCGCGAGGCCATAGCGCGCAAAGGGCTGCGGGCAATGCGCCACCGAGGCACCCGCCTCGGCGATCAGGTCGAGGTCCTTCGCCGTATGCCAGCGGATCTGCGGGTGGTCGTCGAGCAGGATGCAGTGTGCCAGCACCGTGTCGCTCTTGATCAGGCCGTTGGCCGCCGCCCACTGGATCGGAGTCATGTTGTGGCGGCGGATCATTTCACGCACCTCGACCACCGACTGGCAGATGTGAGTGGAGAAGCCGCGCCCCGACTCGTCCGCATGCCGGCGGCCGGCGGCGAACAGCGCCGGTGTCACCGTGTCGATCTGGGCCGGAAAGACCATTGCATCGAGCCGGCCCGAGTTGTGCGCCTCGGCGTCGTCCATCACGCGTTTGGCCTTCTCGAATTCGGCGAGGCCGTGCGCCTCGTCCCACTTCCAGGTTACGGTCTGCGGCGCGCTCATGCCCCAGCGTGCCGAGGCGAAGGTCGGCGCCGCGTAGAAGCGCATCCCGCTCTGCGCCATGGTTTCGAGCCAGCCGTCGAACGGCACCGTGACGTCGCACGCCATCGTCGTGCCGGCGCGCATCATCTCGGAGTAGGCGAGGGTAGCCGCCGCCTGGCGTCCGTCGTTGCCCAGGCGAAAGGCCTGCAGCCGTTCCATCAGGCCGGTCATCTGCTGCTCGGGGACACCGTGGTCCTCCCGCACGCCGCGATAGCCGGGCTCGGTAGAGGGATGCGAGTGAATGTTGATCAGGCCGGGCAGGGCGAGCATGCCCGCCCCGTCGATCACTTCTTCCCCCGGTCCAGAGGGACGCGCCCCGGCCGGCGTAATCTCGGTGATCTTCCCGTCCTTCAGGTGGATATCGACGTCCCGGCGATAGACATGACGCCGTGCCGCGCCGTCGCGCACGATGGCCCACGGCAGGTTCCTGATCGACTGCGGTTGAGACCCCATTCCACTCCCCTCCGAGGCATGCCTATTGCATAGTCGCCGAGGGCAAAGGGGAGGACAAGCGGATGCGTGCCTTGGTTCGAGTTCTGGCCGCGATGGCGGTGATGCTGGCGGCGGGCGCCGCGTCGGCGCAGACGACGTTGCGCGTGGTGATGCTGTCGGATCTCAAGATCCTCGATCCGATCTGGACCACGGCCTACATCGTGCGCGACCACGGCTACATGGTCTACGACACGCTTCTGGCAGTGGACGCCGAGTTGGCTGTCAAGCCGCAGATGGCCGACTCGTGGAAGGTGAGCGACGACAAGCTGACCTACACCTTCGTTCTCCGCGACGGTCTCACGTTTCATGACGGCCAGCCGGTGACGGCAGAGGACTGCGTCGCCTCGCTCAAGCGCTGGGGCGTGCGCGATGCGATGGGCCAGAAGCTCATGCAGTTCACCAAGGAGCTGGCCGTCGTCGACAACAAGACCTTCACGCTGACCTTGAAGGAACCATACGGCATGGTGCTGGAGTCGCTGGGCAAGCCCAGCTCCTCGGTTCCGTTCATCATGCCCAAGCGGATAGCCGAGACGCCGCCGGACAAGCAGATTTCGGAGTTCATCGGCTCCGGCCCGTTCGTCTTCAAGAAGGAGCTTTGGCGGCCGGGCGACAAGGTGGTCTACGAGAAGTTCGCCGGCTACAAGCCGCGGCCAGAACCGGCGTCGGGCCTGGCCGGCGGCAAGATCCCGTATCTCGACAAGGTCGAGTGGGTGGTGCTGCCCGACAAGCAGACCGCCATCAACGCGCTGATCGCGGGCGAGATCGACATGATGCAGCAGCCGCCATTCGACATGCTGCCGCTGCTCGAGGCGAGCAAGGACATAAAGATCGTCGACCTCAATCCGCTGGGCACCCATTTCGCCTTCCGCTTCAACACGCTGCACAAGCCGTTCGACGATCCGCGCATCCGGCAGGCGGCGCTCTATGCGCTGAGCCAGAAGGACTCTCTCGGCGCCGGCGTCGGCAATCCCAAGTTCGAGAAGGAGTGCAAGGCGCTGTTCGGATGCGGCACGCCGCTTTCCACTCAGAAAGGATGGGAGGACAAGCTCGACGGGAACGCGGCCAAGTCGAAGGAGCTGCTCGCGGCCGCCGGCTATGACGGCTCGCCGGTCGTGCTGCTCTATGCGACGGATACTTCGGCCGGCGTGGTTGCGCCGGTCGCCAAGGCAATGCTCGAGCGCGGCGGCTTCAAGGTCGAGATGATCGCGACGGACTGGCAGACCGTGCTTGCGCGGCGCTCGCGCAAGGAAGTGCCGTCGGCCGGTGGCTGGTCAGCCTTCACGACAACCCTGGCCACCACCGACATCCTCGATCCGGTGGTCTCCTTCTTCGCCGGAGCGGCCTGCGAGAAGGCGTCGATCGGCTGGCCATGCGACGAGAAGATCGAGAAGCTGCGCGACGACTTCGCGCGCACGACCGATCCCGCCAGGCGCAAGGAGATCGCGGAGGCGCTGCAGGTCCGGCTGTCGGAATATCCAACCTATGCGCCGCTCGGCCAGTTCAACATGCCGGTCGCCATGCGCACCAACGTGTCGGGCAACATGGAGGCACCGGCCACGGTGTTCTGGAACGTGAAGAAAGCGCCCTGAGCTCTTCGGCGCCCGCCGAAGCGACGACGGGCGCGTCGGACCTACATCTCTCCTGTCACCAGCAGGAGGGCCCCATGGCCGACATCAATACGTTGAAGAACGGACTCATCGTCACCGCGTTCTGGGAAGCCAGGCCCGGCGAGGTCGATGCGCTCGTCGGCATCATCCGCAAGTTCCTGCCGCAGGCCCAGGCCGAACCCGGCGTGCTCGCATTCCAGATCCACCAGTCGCTCACCGAGCCGACGAAGTTCTTCTTCTACGAGGTCTTCACGGACGAGGCCGCCTTCGCCGAGCACGGCCAGTCCGCTCATTTCAGAACCTTGATCCTCGAGCAGGCCGTGCCGAAGCTCGCAAAGCGCGAGCGGACTCAGCACAAGTTCATCTGATCATGGTCTTCCGGACCGCGAGCGTCCCGCTCGCTCGTGAGTATGAGCGAGCGGGACGCTCGCGGTCCGGAACACGTCGAGTCCGAAACTCGCGAGCCAGTCATCGTTGCCTCGAATATCGATGCGGCCATGACTGACACTGAACTCCACGACTTCATCACACGCTTCGCCGCCGCCTGGGCCTCGCGCGACGGCGAGGCGTTCCTTGCGCTATGGCACCCCGACGGCGTGCTGCATTCCCCGCTCTACGACCGGCCGGTCCTCGGCAAAGAGCTCGGCCGGCTCACCGAGCTCGTGAGGGAGCGCGCGCCCGACAGCGTCTGGCAGCTGCTCGACTGGACCGCGCGAGGCGACACCGTCATCGTCGAATGGCAGAACACGCGCACCGTGGGCGGCCGCCGTTTCGACTGGCGCGGCGTCGACAAGTTCCGCCTGCGCGACGGGAGGATCGCCGAAGAGCGCGTCTATATGGACACGGCACCGCTTCGCACGGCGGCGGAAGGCCTTATTCCACCTCCGGTGATAGTGCTTCCGGCGTGAGGCATAGTCCACCCCATGAAAGAGGGCGTGGAGGAACGACAGGGCTGGGGCGTGCTGCTTCGGCGCGAATGGCTGGCGGCGCTGGCCGTCCTGCTGGGCGGCATCCTGTTGCATTCGATGAACGTGCTGATGTTGGCGACGGTGCTGCCGACCATCGTCGGCGAGCTGGGCGGCGCGGCGCTGATCAGCCTGCCGAGCACCGCGTTCCTGGCGTCGTCGATCGTCGCGGCGACCTGCGCTGGCTTGGTCACGGCGACCTTCGGCGCGCGCAACACCTACTGCGCCGGCGCTGCCGTGTTCAGTGCCGGTGCCGTCCTCATCGCGCTCGCACCGGCGATGGGCTGGATCATCGCCGGCCGCTTCGTGCAGGGCTTCGGCGGCGGCCTGATCGCGGGCGTCGCCTACGTGCTGGTCCGCTCGACCTTCCCGGAGGCGGCCTGGGCGCGAGCCATCTCGCTGCTCTCGGGGATGTGGAGCGTCTCGATCCTGGTCGGGCCGCTGGTCGGCGGCGCGTTCGCGCGCTATGGCTACTGGCGGGGCGCTTTCCTAGCCGTTGCAGTTATCGCTCTCGTGCTGACCCTGGGGGCATTCCGCTGGCTGCCTGCCGCGCGTGCCGTAACGAAGACGAAGCCACGCTTCCCCGGGTTGCGTCTCGCCTTCATCTGCGCGGCGATCGCCAGCGCCTCGTCGGCTGCCGTCACCTCGCTGCCGCTCGCCAAGGCCGTCCTGCTCGCGCTGGCCATCGCCTTTCTCGCGACGATGCTGCGTCTCGACCGCAAGGCGGAGGCACCGCTGCTGCCGGGCGACGCCTTCTCGCTCACGACGCCGACGGGAGTCGGCATGTGGCTGATCCTGCTGGTGGCCGTCGCCTACAGCCCGCTGCAGATCTTCATCCCGGTCTTCCTGCAGAGCCTGCACGGCCTCGATCCGCTGTCGGCCGGCTACGGCGTGGCGTGCGCCTCGCTCGGATGGACGGCGGCGGCGGTGCTCGCCGCGGGGGCATCAGATGACTGGCGCGCGCGTTTCATCGTGCTGGGTCCGCTCACGATGGCCGTGTCGCTCTTGGCAGCGGGCGTCCTCGCCGACAGCTTCGTGCTGCTGCTGTGCCTGACGATCTTCGGGATCGGCGTCGGCATCGGCATCTGCTGGGCTTTCGTCGCGCAACGGATCATGGGCGGTGCCCGGAAGGGTGAGGAAGCGGTGGCCGCGTCTTCGGTCCCGACCATGCAGCAGATGGGCTTCGCCCTCGGCGCCGCGCTCTCCGGCCTCGCCGCCAACACGGCCGGCTTCGCCGTCGACTTGCCGCACGAGGCAATGGCGCATGTGGCGTTCGTGGTGCCGGTTTGTTTCGCCATGTCCGCCGCAGTCGGTTGC
Organism: Enhydrobacter sp.; assembly: GCA_026126105.1. GTDB lineage: Bacteria > Pseudomonadota > Alphaproteobacteria > Reyranellales > Reyranellaceae > Reyranella. The sequence goes on along the minus strand of JAHCJV010000108.1, from coordinate 1,402 downwards.
GTCGCCGCATTGCGCCTCAATGCGCTGAGGGAGGAACGCGGCGAGACGGCATGAAACGTGCACCGCCCATCCGGCTCTTATCGACGCCACCGAGCCGCCCTGCGGGAGGAAGCCATGTGTGTGCTGTGCACCGTCGACGAGGCGATGAAGTCGAAGATCATCGCCTACAATGCGGAGTTCCATAAGGTCTCGAAGAGCCCGTTCGGCAAGGACGACGAGATCGGCATGCTGAACCTGATCGACGGCAAGTCCCGCTCGGCCATCCTGAGCCGCGCCGACGCCTCCAAGGTGTTCGACCTGTCGGTCGATCATTTCGTCGGCATGCCCGGCTGGTTCGGCGCCGGCGATCCGCCCTACCAGATCAACATGACGCACACGCCGGGCGGCGAGATCGTCGGCAACTCGATGGGCGTGAGCCTGGAGGCCAACCAGCTGGTCGGCTATTCGGGCGACGCGGTGTCCATGTACACCCATTGCGGCACGCACATCGACACGTTCAATCATTTCGGCTACGGCGACGAGATCTTCAACGGCTTTACGACGGGCAAGAATCTCGGCAGCCGGGTATGGGACAAGTGCGGCGCGGAGAAGCACCCGCCGATCTTCGCGCGCGGCGTTCTGCTCGACGTAGCCGCCTTGCATGGCGTGCCGACGCTGCCGCCGAGCCACGCGATCGGCAAGGCCGACCTCGAGGGCTGCCTGAAGCGCCAGCAGCTGGTCCTCAAGCCGGGCGACGTGGTGCTGATCCATACCGGCCAGATGAAGCTCTGGCCAAACATGAGCTTCGTCAGCAACACGCCTGGCCTCAACCGTGAGGGGGCCGAGTTCCTGGCCAAGGCGGGCGCCATCATGATCGGCGCCGACAATCTCACCCTCGAGCAGACGCCGACGGCCGATCCGCTGAACTTCCTGCCCGTCCACACCTATCTGCTGGCCGAGGCGGGGGTGGTCATCCTGGAGATGGCCTTCCTCGACGAGCTGGTCGGGGAGGGCGTCCAGGAATTCGCCTTCTTCGGCGCCTGCATCAAGCTCCGCGGGGCGACCGGCGCGCCGATGCGGCCGGTGGCGATGCCGCTCGCGAACTAGGGTTCTACCGGCTCGCGCCGCTCCATGCGGCGACGTCCAGAAACGTGCTCTGGTAGGTCGCGCCTTCGCCCATGTCGGTGTAGCGGTCGGAGCAGAGCATGTTGATCGTGCCGCTGACCGCCTCCCCGGTCGGGCGCTGGCCGGGGACGAGCACGACGCCGGGCTGGACCTCGTCGCTTACCTGCAGGATGAGGCCAACTTCGCCGCGATCGTTGAACAGGCGGACGGGCGCGCCGTCAGTAAGGTTGCGCGCGGCGGCGTCCTTGGGATGGAGGATGCAGAACGGCTTGCCTTCTCGCTGGCGCAGGAAGCCGAC
>JAHCJV010000107.1 GCA_026126105.1 Enhydrobacter sp. | reverse complement strand
TTCGTTGCACGCAGTATGTACTCAGAATTGCACTTCCGTCCATCGAAATGCATGCACTCTGAAATTCATCCGACGTCAGAGGCCGGAGATCGGAACACCTCGACCTTTGCCGTTATGCGGGCGACGCTTGGTGATGAAGTCCCGCGCTTCGACCGACTTGCCGTCGCGCACCATCGCGGCCGTCACGACATACTCCAGCAGGTCGCGTTGGGCACGACTGCCGCCCAGCCGCTCATGCGTGTCGAGCAGCGGTCGGATGGCGCCGATCGCCTGTTGCCAATTGCCGGCGGCAAACGCCGTGAAGCCGCGCGCCATCGACGGCAGCATGTCCGCCGTCGGGCCGCGCGGGCTGTCGGCGAACGTCGCGAGCGCCTCGCCGTCGCCTGCCATCGCGTAGGCGAGGGCTGTGTGCATGTCGACGAAGCCGAGGCCCGACCGGCCGAACCACTTGGTCGCGTACTCGGCGAGCTCGCGCCACAGCTCGGGCCGCCGCTCCTCGCCCGCCATCTCTGCGCGCAGCAGGAAAGCCGGGGCATCGGTCGCGACATTGACCTGGGGTCCCCAGGCGCCGCCGGGTCGCACAGCCTCGTCGTAGATCCGCCAGGCGTCGGCGCGACGACCGGTCTCCATCGACCACAGGGCCATGTGCCAGTGGTTGTGGCAATGCATGAGCCCGTCGCGGGGATAGTCCTTCATCCACTCGGTGAGGAACGCGAGGCCTGCCTCGCGATCGCCCATCTCGTAAAACAGGTGCCCGCGGATGTGGGCGGCATGCGCGCTCTTGGGATACGCCGCGAGCGCCGCATCGATGTTGCGCTGGCCTTCGTCGAGCTGGCCGAGCTCGATCTGTGCGAAGGCGAGCTGGGTGCGGTACCACCAGTCGTCGCCATAATCCTTCTCCAACGGCTCGAGTAGAGCGAGCTGCTCGACCTCGCGGCCGATCTTGCCGGAAAAGCCGATCAGGCCGAACACGCTGGTCGCGGGAGCAAGCGCCATCGCATCGCGCGGCCACGTCTTGCAGTGCGCACGGATCGCCTCGAGCGCGGCCTCACCCTGGCCGGTCAGGATCTTGTCGAAGATCGCGATGTGGCTCTGCTCGCGCGGCGTCGTGCCGGCCGCCAGCTCGAGCGCCCGCGCCCGCGGCGCCTTGGCCTCGTGGCCGCGGCCCAGCAGCTGCTTGGCTCGGGCGAGAGAGATATGGGCGAGCGCGAAGCCCTCGTCGGCCGCGATCGCTTCGGCGAAGGCGGTGTCGGTGCCGGCCGTGGCGGCCATCAGGCTGTCGATGCCCCGGTCGTAGGCATCGCGGGCCGCCGTCGAGCTCGTGCTCAGCTCGTTGCCGTAGCGATCCTTCAACATCATGCTTTCTCCTTGCCGGCAGTTGCGCCCCACATCGGCGAGGCCATCGTCTCCGTGAAGTTGGTGAACATCAAATTGAAAGATATGCTGATGCGGTCGGTCTCGCCATCGTTGGCGGGTACGGTGTGCTTGACCCATGACGGAAACATCAGCAGCCGGCCAGGCTTGCTCTGCGCATCGGCACCGTTGGCGGTGAGGCGCGTATATTGCCGCGGCTTGGGCATGATCATCGACGGGCGCGGATCCTGGAACTGGATGCGCGAGCCGACCGGTGGCACGGCCACGTAGTAGACGCCGCTGAGATAGTTGTTGGGATGGTGGTGCGTCGGATGATAGGCGCCGGGCGGATTGACGTTCGCCCAGCAGCCGGTGATCGCCATCGGATATTGGTCGACCTGCAGGAAGCGCGCGACGCCGCGGGCCGCCGTCTCGACCAGCTTCGCGAAGTCGGCGAAGGCGGGCCGCTTGTGCAAGTCCTGCGGCGTCTGCCAGTTGCTGCCGGCCGGCACCTTGGGCCGCGGTGCAATCAGCCGCTCGATCTCGGTCTTGAGCATCGCGTTGAGCACGGCGGCGTCGGCCGGCCTGAGGTCGACGATCCAGAGGGGCGTCGGGAAGAGTTCCTGGACTTCCTGCTTTTCGATCATGCGGGCAAGTATATCAGCGGCTCATGTTCCGTTGCAGCCGATCGATCTGCGCTGGAATCGCCGCCGCGTCGGTCACGGGCAACGAGCAGAAAGTGCGCGTGCAGGCGAAGGCGGCGGGCCCTTCGGGATAATCAGGATAGTCGACATCGGGATTGATGAGCATGCCCTCGCGCTTGTCCCACCATTCGGCGCGCTTGTAGGCCAGCGGATAGGCCAGCGCGGCGGCATAGAGGTCGGCGCTGCGGGGATCGTCCTTGGCGCCGACGATCGTGACATGCACCGGCTCGTTGCGTAGCTCCTCTTCGGCGAGCAGTACGTCGGGCAGGAAGGCGTAGGCGTCGAGCACTGCCGGCGAGGCGAGATAGCCCATGCCGGCCTCGGCGATCGCGCGGTAGCGCGCCTCGCCGGAATAGAAGGCGAGCAGGGTGAAGAAGCGGGTCGTCGCGACGTTGTCCTCGCGTTGCTTGATCGGCCTGGGCAGGTGGCGCGCGTCGGGTGAGGCCGACGCGACGAATCCGCCGGTCCTCGGATCGACGAAGGTGGCGGCGATGAAGTTCCCGCTCGCCATTGCGAGCAACAGCCATTTGCGATCGCCGGTCGAGCGATGCAGCGCCAGCAGCGCAGCGGCCATCTCGACATTGTCGGCAAGGTAGGGACCAGACATGTCCTGCGCGGCATGACGGAAGCCGCCGCCGCTCAGCGCGCGCTCGCGCAAGGCCCAGTCGGCGGCCGCGATGGCGCGCGAAAGTGATTCCTTGTTGCCTGTCGCATCGTAGTAGGCGGCGAGACCCTGGATCGCCTGGCCTGTCTCGCGCGCATATTGCCGCTTGTCGACGCCGGGTTGGCCTTCAGCCATGCCCATCGAGGCGTAGAAGCCGCCGCCCGGTGCTGCGAGTTTCGATTCGAGGAAGCCGTAGATCCGGTCCGCAGCGGCGCGATAGGCAGGCTCGTTGAACAGCACGGCGGCACGCGCATAGGCGCTCAGGGCAGCCTGCTGCGCGAACATCGGGAATTCCATCGAGGGCTTCGACCAGTCGGGCGCAAGCGTGACCTGGCTGACGCCGCCGGAGTCCTTGTCGATCAGCGCGGTCATCGCCGTCAATGTGCGCGTGATCCGCTCGGCGGCCTCCGCGTCGCCCGACTTGGCACGATCGAGGAACCAGCCCAGCGTCGGTCCGTCGACCAGCTTGCTCTTGCTCCAGCCGCCGTTGGCCTGGTCATAGGCCTTGCTCATGAAGGCGAGAATGGCGGCGCGCTGCTCGTCCGTCAGGCCGGTCGAGAACGTGCGTTCGCGCTCCGGGCCGCCGCGCTCGCCGTATGCGACCGGCGAGGGGTCTCTCACCGTCTCCTTGAGCACGGGGATGAAGAATTTCGGCGAATAGAAGCCGCGCAACTTCACGATTTCCGTGCCGTCCGGTCCGAAGATGATCGTCGCAGGCCAGCCCCAGCGCTCGTAGCGCTGCGAGATGTCGGGCCGGCTGTCCTGGTCGACATGAACCGGGATGAAATTGCCTGCGAGCTCGGCGCGGACCTCGGGGTCGGCCCACGTCTCCTTGTTCATGGTCAGGCACCAAGGACACCACCAGCTCTGCAACGACACGATCACGAACTTCTTCTCGCGTGCCGCGCGTTCAAAAGTCGCCTCGCTCCAGTCGCTCCAGAAGGCGTCCCTGTTGTCGAGCGGGGCAGCCCCGACGGGGCCGGGCAGGCCAATCAACAAAATGGCGAAAAGGCTCAGAGCACGTGTCATGAATGCCATTTGCAGTCGCGCGCCTTCGGTGGTCCAATCACGCTCAGACACAGGATCGGGAGGAAACCTTGGCCATCGCCGTCCACGCCGTCACTCCGGATTTCGTCGCCGAAGTCGGCGATGTCGATCTCGCCCGCCCCTTGAGCGGCGACGACCTCGGCGCGATCCGTGCGGCCTTCACGAAGTATGCGGTGCTGGTGTTCCCGGACCAGGCCTTCACCGACGACAGCCAGCTCGACTTCGCGCGCAACTTCGGCCCGCTCGAAACGACGGTCTTCAAGGCGCGCAAGGACCATAAGCTACGCCTGCACGAGAATCTCGCCGACGTTAGCAACCTCGACGCCGAGAACAGGGTGCTGGAGACCAACGACCGCCAGCGGCTTTACAATCTCGGCAACCGGATCTGGCACACCGACTCCTCGTTCAAGCGCGTGCCGGCCTATTGCTCGATGCTGCATGCCCGCTCGATCCCGCCGATCGGCGGCCAGACTGAATTCGCCGACATGCGTGCGGCCTATGACGCGCTGCCTGAAACGATGAAGCGCAAGCTCGACGGGCTGGTCGCCTGGCATTCGCTGATGACCTCGCGCGCCCGGCTGGGCTTCAGCGACTTCGACGAGAACGAGCGCAAGGCGTTCGAGCCGGTGCCGCAGGTGCTGGCGCGCCGCCTGCCGGACTCCGGACGGATGAGCCTCTATGTCGCCAGCCACGCCGGCACGATCAGCGGTATGCCCGACGCCGAGGCGCGCCAGCTGATCGACGAATTGATCGCACACGGCTCACAGCGCCAGTTCGTTCACAGCCATCGCTGGCGGGTCAACGACCTGGTGATCTGGGACGACCGCTGCACCATGCATCGCGGCATGGATTTCGACGACCAGCGCTACAAGCGCGACATGCGCCGCGCGACAGTCTCCGACGTGGCGCCAACCTGCGAGCAGATGGGCCTCGCCGTCGCCGCCGAATGACGCCCGCGGCGTTCGCGAAGCTGGCGTTGGCGCTGGAGGGGGCGACGCAGGGCACGCATGGCGGACATCCCGACTTTCGCGCCGGCGGCAAGGTCTTCGCCTCGATTGGCTTCAAGGGTCCCGATTCCGCGACGGTCAAGTTGACAGCGGAGCAGCAGGATATGCTGCTCGCCACCGAGCCCGCGATCTTCAAGCCGGTCACCGGCACGTGGGGACAGCGCGGCTACACGATGATCCATCTGCCGGCGGCGGACGCCCAGACGATGAAGAGCGCGCTGACGATGGCGTGGAAAAACGTCACCGCTTCGTCACCGCGCGCCGCCAAACCACGGACCCCCAGCGCGCCTGGAAAATCTGCCGGGCGCGCACGGGCGGGCTGAGGGTGGCGACGTGTGGCTGGCAGGCGGGTGCGGAGCATGCAAGTAAGACGGAGCGACGCATGTCCGTACTGATCCAACTCGGACGGACGTGAGGCCATGCTGCCCCTGCCACCCGACGTACCGGTGCTGGAAGTCTTCTACTCCCCGAGTTGCGCTCCCTGTCGCCTCGAGTTGCCGGTCGTCGCGCAGATCGCGGCTGGGCAGGAGGCGCGCGTCCGGATCGTCATCCTCGACCAACCGGCGCGCGCGCGGAACGAGCTGCGTACCGTCTCGCCCGCGCTGGAGGCGGCGGCAGTGGATCCCGCCGACGGCACGTCGCCGCGCGAAGTCTTGCGCGCAGCGGGCGAAGACAGGAGCATCCTGCCTTATGCGCGCAGCCTCACCCCAGACGGCGCGGTCTGCGCCAAATGGTCGGGCGGGCTCACCATGGCGCGGGCGCAGGGCATGCTCGACGCCTGCAGGCGGCTTCTCACTTCACCTCGGCGTTCTCGACCTTGAAGAAGATCGCCCTCTCCTGGTCGTTGACCAGGTTGAGCTTGCCCGTAATCGACACGATCTTGTCCGTCCATGCGATCGGGCGCGACGAGCGCACCTCGACCACTTCGTTGGGCCCGCCCGGCGGGCAGTACATGCAGACGGGCGTGTTGCGCGTGAGCAGGAAGTGCTGAGTGCGATCAGAACCATCCATCGGCAGCACGAAGCCGCGCATTGTGATTGTCTTGCCGTGGAGCGCCTTGACCTCGCGTGTCATCTGGATGCTGTAGACGCCGGTCTCCTCGTCGTAACTCAGCTTGCATTTGACGAATTTCGCCCAGAGCGGGTCGTCGGCCTGCGGCAGGGCCTGTTGCTGCAGCCGCTCTTCCGGCGGCTGGCCGGTCGGCTGCACGGCGCCAGCTGGGAGGGCCGCCGAGAGGAGGGAAGCCGCAAGGACGCTGGCAATGAGGCTTGCTCTCATGATTGCAGAAGCTCCTCGATCTCGGTGTGCATGGCCCGCAGGGCCGGGAACGCAGCGGCCGCGAGTATAACAATAATCGTGCCGGCAAGAACCCAGGCGATCTGCTCGACGTCGAGTTCGGGCTGGAGCACCAATCCGGTCGCCTCTGCCAGGAAATCGCGGGCCACTGCCAGCAGGGCGAACGACAACATGCCTCCCAGCACCAGCGCGGCACTGCCGATCAGCGCCGCCTCGGCGACCGCCACCGTCGCGATCTTGGCGCGGCTGGCGCCCAGCGCGCGCAGCAGGGCTAGGTCGCGCGTGCGCGCGTTCATGGTCGCCATCAGCCCGACCGCGGCGCCGCTCGCGGCGATCACCACCAGCAGCAGCCCGAGGCCCGTCGCGGCGATGGTGACGGGCCGCAGGTAGGACAGGAGCCGCGCGATCTCGAAGGTCGGGCTGGCGCCGGTGAGGGTCTCCGTGGCGTCGACCTGCCGGGGCATGAAGGCCGCAGCGGTCGGCAGGCGATAGGCTGCCACCACCGCTGTCGCAGTATCGGAAGGTCCGTCGGCATGGTCGTGCTCGTCGGTCGAGCCGCGCTCGGCCCGCTCGTGCTTGGCCTGCTCGGCGTGCACGTGGTGCACCGTCTCGATGTCGGTCAGGACGAGGCGATCGAGCGCGGAGCCGGTCGGCGCCAGAATGCCGACGACCTTGTAGGGAAAATTCTCGTGCTGCTCGTCCGAGTCGGCGAGGCCATGGGCGCCGACGAAACTGTCGCCGAGTTTCAGGTCGAGCGCGCGAGCCGCGGTGGCGCCCGCCACCGCCTGCAGCTTGTCGGTCCAGATCGCGCCCGCCGCGATCTTCGCCCGGTACACTTCGAGGAGGGCCGGCGTGGTGCCGACGATGCGCCAGCCCGAGACATTGTCTCCCACCGCGATCGGCGCCGAACTGCGGACCATCGGATTGGCCAGCACGGCGGCGACCTCCCTCGTCGAGACGATTCCGTGCGGCGGCGAAACATGCAACGCGCAGCACAGAACAAGGTCGAGCGCCGAGCCCTTTGGCCCGACGACGAGGTCGACGCCGCCCCAGGCATTCCGCGCGGCCCGCGGCAACGCGTCGAAGCCGACGACAGCCACCGTCACAGCGGCGAGACCCAGGGCGCCGACAATCACCGACAGCAACGCCTGCCCCCAGCGGCGGCGCAGATAGGCAAAGGCAAGACCCACGAAGCTCATGCCAGTCCTCGCATCTCGATCGTAGCGTCGACGGCATCGATCACCCGACGGTCATGGGTGGCGACGATCAGCGCTGCCCCTTCGCCGCTCGTGCTCTCCTTCAGCAGAGCCAAGAGTTGCTGCGCGGACGCGTCATCCAGCGCCGAGGTAGGCTCGTCGGCCAGCACGACGGCTGGCCGATTGAACAGCGCGCGCGCGACGGCAACACGTTGCGCCTGACCATGGCTGATACGATCGGCACGCACGCGTCGCAATGTGCCGATGCCGAGCCGGTCGAGCAGATGATCGATTCGGGCCGCATCAGGCCGAAGGCCGGCGCAACGCGCGGCGAGGCCGAGATTGGCTGCGACACTCACTGCCTCGATCAGATGAAACGACTGGAAGACAAGACCGATCCGCCTGCCTCGGAACTGATCGCGCGCCGGGGCAGTCATACGCCACAGGGCCCTGTTCTCGATCTCGACGTCGCCGCTCTGCGGGGCGCGTATGCCCGCGAGCGCCAGCAGCGCCGTGCTCTTGCCCGAGCCTGATGCGCCCAGAATGGCGAGCGAACGGCCCGGGGGAAGATCAAAGTCCGGCAAGGCCGCGAATGTCCGCCCGTCGCGCGCCAAGGTAAGGCCGCGACTAGCCAACACTGCGGTGGCCGCGCGGTCGCGACTCACGGAACCTCCATCTCGAGCCTTCCCAGCCCGCAATCGTTACACTATAACATATGTAACGAGAAACCATGCGACAAGGCGGCCATGCGCGGATCGATGTCCATATCCCTTGGCCGAAGAAGCGTGCTGCGCGCCGCGTTGGTGCCTGCTTTGGCTGGCCCATTTTCGGTGCAAGCCGGCAACCGGCCCCCGGTCGTCGCGACCTTTTCGATTTTGCACGATCTCGCAGTTCAGGTTGCGGGTCCCGAGGCACGCGTGGTGGCGCTGGTGGGAGCGAACGGCGATACCCACGATTATCAGGCGACACCGGTCGACGCGCAAGCCATTGCGCGGGCGGGGTTATTGGTTTCCAATGGACTGGGCTTCGAAACGTGGCTGCCACGGCTATTGAGGGCAGCACGGTTCACCGGTCGCCACGTCGTGGCGAGTGAAGGCGTGGTCCCGATGCTGCGCGCATCGTCTTCGGGTGGCGGAAGCAATGTGCCTGATCCGCATTGCTGGCACGACGTCGCAAACGCGCGCCACTACGTGGCCAACATCGCTGCGGGCCTCGCCATCGTCGAGCCCGCCAACGCCGCGCATTTCCGGGAGCAGGCGCGTTTGGCGGACGAGCGACTGGCGGTGCTCGATACCTGGGTGCGCGCGCAGATCGCTCGGGTCGCACCCGACAAGCGCCGGGTGATCACCAGTCACGACGCTTTCGCCTATCTCGGGCGCGCCTACGGCGTCCAGTTCATCGCGCTGCAGGGCATGGATCATCATCGCGAGCCCACCCCCCGGGAGATGGCCGCCATCATTAGGCGCGCCCGCGATTCAGGCACAAAGGCGTTCTTTTTCGAGCATCTTGGCAATCCCCGCCTTACCGAGCAAATCGCCCGCGATGCGGGAGCCGTCGTTGGCCCGGCCCTTTATGCCGATGCATTGTCGCCGCCGGACGGACCCGCCTCGACCTACGAGGCGCTGATGCGTCACAACGTGGCCGCGCTCGTCGCCGGCATGTCGAGCAACTGATCGCCGATCAGCGATTGGCGATGGCGCGTAAGAAACTCACCGCTTCATCACAGCGCGTCGCCAGACCGGGTGGCCGTGACGAACTTCCGAAAGCAGTACCTCGCGCAAGGTCCGGTTCAACGCAGCGCGCGTCACCTCGGTGAAGCCGCGGCGCTCGTAGAACGGCTTGTTCCAGGCCACGTCGCGGTAGGTCGTGAGATAGAGGGACTCGTGCCCGCGCGCGTGGGCTGTCTCGGCGCAGCGCTCGAGCAACGCGCTCCCGAGGCCGCGGCCCTGCCAGCGGTCGAGCACGGAAAGCTGTTCGACCAGGACGGCGTCGCGCTTGATCTCCATCAGCGCGAATCCGACGACGTGGCCGCGCGGCGAGACGCCGACCCACAGCAGTTGGGCACGGCGGCCGTGCTCCAGCGCTGCGATCGAATGGCCCGGCATATCGACCACGAGCTGCAGGCCGACGCGCGCGAAACGTCGGTCGGCGGCGTTTTCGATCTGCGGCAGCAGTCGAATTTCGTTGGGAAGGGCCGCGCGGATCATCGCCGGATTGTTTACGCTGTCGACCACCGCGGGAGGAAGCGCCAATGACCATCGACATCGAACCGCTCCGGAAACAGCTCGGCCGCAAGATCGACGACGAGGACGTCGTCACCCGCGCGCCGCTGAAGGCGATGATCGCAACCTTCGATCGCCAGGAGGAGGCACCGGAGGAGGGCCAGCCGATCGCGCCAGGCTGGCATCTCGGCTTCCTGCATTCCTACGCGCGGCCGTCGCAGCTCGGTCGCGATGGCGCCGCCTTCGCCGGCGGCGTGCTGCCGGAGATCCCGATGCCGCGGCGCATGTATGCGGGCTCGACCTTCACCTTCGACGGCGAGATCCGGGTCGGCGACAAGCTCAGGCGCGAGACCGAATTCAGCGACATCCAGCTGCGCCAGGGCAGCACGGGCACCCTGATCGTCACGACCCAGACGCGACGCATCTACACGCCGCGCGGTCTGGCGCTCACCGAGGCGGCGAGCACCGTGTTCCGCGAGGATCCCAAACCGGGCGAGAAGAGCGCCACGCCGGTGCGCGAGGCGGCGCCGACCGACGTGCCGTGGCGGCGGACCATCATGCCGGGGCCGGTGATGCTGTTCCGCTACTCGGCGATCACGTTCAACCCGCATCGCATCCACTACGACCGCACCTACTGCCTGGAGACCGAGGGCTATCCCGGCCTGGTCGTGCACGGGCCGTTCGCGCAGCAATGCATCTTCGACCTGCTGCGCGATTCGATGCCTGGCCGAACCATCAAGACGCTCGCCGTGCGCGCCCGTGCGCCGCTGTTCGACACCGCCCCGTTCGACGTGATCGGCCGACCGACGGCGGACGGCAAAGGCGCTGAGCTGTGGACCGTGACGCCCCAGGGCACGATCGCCGCGCAGGCGACGGCTACTCTCGCCTGAGGCCAGGTCGCTCAGTTCATGTGCCGCGCCATCTCCGTCAATCCGAGTGCGACGGACAGAAGGTCCGAGCCGCCGGCGAGACGAGCCGACGGGGCGGCCTTTGCGATCGCGCTGCGCACGGCGGGCACGCGGCTCGAGCCGCCGGTGAGGAAGATCGTGTCGATTGCGGTGGGGCCAAGGCCCGCCGCCGCGATGCAGTCGCGAGCCGTCGTATAGAGCCGATCGGTCCGTGCTTCGATGGCGCGGTCGAATGCGACTCGCGTCGCCGTGACCTCGAGGCCCGCTTCGAGAAAGGAGAGCGGCAAGGAGACACGGTCCTGTCCACTCAGCGCGATCTTGCAGTCTTCGACGGCAAAGGCGAGCCGATGTCCGAGCCGGTGCCGCACCAGCTTCAGGAGCCGCTCGACTTTCTCGGGCTCGCACGCCAGTGAGACCAGCTCGGCGAGCGCGCGCTCGTTCTTGTAGGTGTAGGCGAAATTGATCGTCGCCCAGGTCGCAAGCTCGTGATAGGGCGCGCTCGGCATCGGCAGGTTCTTCTCGACGAGCTGCGTGCCGAGGCCAAGCAGCGGCATTACCGTCGCGAGGCTGAGCGCGGCATCGAAGTCTGTTCCGCCCACGCGCACGCCGGCATTCGCGAGCACGTCACGGCTGCGATCGGGCCGCTCGCGGCGCTGCGGGCCGACCCGGATCACGGAGAAATCGCTCGTGCCGCCGCCGATGTCGGCGATGAGCGCGATCTCTTCGCTCTGGACTGTCTGCTCGTAGTGATGGGCGGCCGCGATCGGCTCGTAGACGAACGCCACATCGCGAAAGCCCACCCGTCGGGCAATCTCTTCGAGCACCGCCTGGGCCCGCGCGTCCGCGGTGTCGTCGTCGTCGACGAAGCGCACCGGCCGGCCGTGCACCACGGTCGTGATCTCTTGGCCAAGAAAGGCTTCGGCCTTGTGCTTCAGATGCCGTACGAAGATCTCGACGACTTCCCGGAGCGGCACCTTGCGACCGCCCAGGCTGGTCTCCTCGTCGATCAGGGGTGAGCCAAGGATCGACTTGAGCGCGCGCATCAACCGGCCTTCGGTCTGCGCGACATAGGCCGAGATAGCCTCGTTGCCGAACAGCACCCGGCCTTTTGTCTCATAGTCGAAGAACACGGCGCTCGGCAGCAGCGTGTCGTTCGCCTCGACCGGCGCCAGCGCTGCTGTCCCGTCGCGCGCCACGCCGATCGCCGAGTTCGATGTTCCGAAATCCAATCCGCAGGCGATCATCGCAGTCCCTCTTGCCGTGAAGGGGACCTCATCTATTGAGAACCGCCTGACGTTGCCAGACTGTTTCTTTTTTCTTATTCTGCGCGCGCTCGTGAGCTGCCGAAAACCAGACTAATCGTTTGCGGCGCCGAACCTCAGCGGTCTGAAGAAATTGCGGATATCCTCGACCAGCAGGTCGGGCTCCTCCAGGGCGGCGAAATGGCCGCCTCGCGGCATCACCGTATGGCGGCGCAGGTCGTAGGCCCGCTCGATCCATTCTTTCGGCGGGGCCGGGGCGAGATCGGCGGGGAAGGCGGCGAATCCCGTGGGCGTCGTCACCCGTGCGCCGGGCGGCAGGGCGCGCGGCTTCTGCTGCGTGGCGCCACGATAGAGCCAGGTCGCCGTGCCGGCGGTGCCGGTCAACCAGTAGACCATGATGTTGTCGAGCAGGGTGTCCATCGAGAAGCTGTTGGTCGGGTCGCCGCCGCAGTCGCTCCAGTCTCGGAACTTCTCGACGATCCAGGCGGCGAGCCCGGCGGGCGAATCGCCGAGCGCGACGCCGAGCGTCTGCGGACGCGTGGCCTGTATGCGCTGGTAGGCGGTCTTGTCGTCCAGCGCCGCGCCAATCTTGCCGAGCCACTCCTGCTCGGCCGCGCTCAAGCTGGCGGTCTTCAGGTCGATGCCGGGCCGCAAGCCCATCATGTTGAGATGGAGGCCCAGCACGCCGGACTTCCATTCGCCCTTCTCCTCCGTCAGCGGATGATCGAAGGCGAGCCAGGAGGAGACGACGGCGCCCCAGTCGCCGCCTTGGGCTCCGTACGCCCGTCGGTAATTCAGCTTCTCGTGCACCAGCCTGTGCCACAGCCCGGCGATCGCGCGCGGGCCGATCGGGCCGGTGCTGCCGTCCTCGCGGATCGGCGGACCGGAGAAGCCATAGCCGGGCAGCGACGGCGCGATCACGTCGAAGGCGTCCAACGGGTCGCCGCCGTGGCGCTCGGGATGGGCGAGTTTGTCGATGACGTCGAGGAACTCGACGACGGAGCCCGGCCAGCCGTGGGTGACGATCAGCGGCATGGGACGCGGTGCCCCCTCGACCTCGGTGCCCGGCTCGCGGATGAAGTGGATCCGCTGCGGGCCGATGTCGACCAAGTAGTTCGGCCAGCGGTTGATGGCCTCCTGGCAGCGCTGCCAGTCGTAGCCATGCCGCCAGTAGTCGACGAGCCCGTCGAGGAAATCGGGATTGGTGCCGGAGGCCCAACTGCCCTTGTCGGCGATCGCCGTCGTCGGCCGCCAGCGCCGCAGGCGCTCGTCCAGGTCGATCAGCGCGCGTTCGGGGATATCGACTTTGAAGGGCTCGGGCGTGTCGTAGGGCATGAGCCCATCATAAACTACTCCAGCAAATCCGCCTTCAGCCGCTCGCGCGCCTGTGCGTCGAGGCCTAGCGCCTTCTCGACGAAGGCCTCGGGGCTGCCGAAATCGTCGCGCACCACGGCGAAGGCTGCCTCGAGGTAGGGGGAGCGCGCCTCGATGATGGCTGCCCGGGTATCGAGGTCGAGTTCGGGGTAACGGCCGATATGGCCAAGCCACAGCTCGTTGGTGCGGAGATAGTCCGACATCACGTCGTCCCAGTGCACGCCGAGCAGGGTGAGCAGCAGGGCCGAGGCGAAGCCGGTACGATCCTTGCCGGCAGTGCAGTGGAAGACCAGCGGACGGTGCGTGCCGTCGCTGAGGGTTGCGAACAGGGTGCGGAACCCCGGGACGCAGCGCCGCGGGTAGTCGCGATAGTGATCGGTCAGGAACTGCATCATGATGAAGGGGTTGGCGCTGCCATCGGCAACTGCGCCCCGAATCTTGTCGCCGACGCCGGGCTCGATGTGGGCACCGACGATCTTGCAGGCGAGTCCCTCTATCAGGTGCGGCGTTTCGGCCGCTTCTGCAACGCCTCGAAGGTCGACGATGGTCTTCACACCGAGCTTGCCCAGCTGGGCGCGGTCGGTCGCGGTCAGGCCGCCAAGATGGGCGGAGCGGAAGACAGCGCCGCGGCGCACCTTGCGGCCATCGGCCGTGCGGTGTCCACCGAGATCACGAAAGTTGGAGCCGCCTTGCAGCGGCACGACATAGGGGAAATCGACCGTGTCCATGGTGTAGGTCTATCATGGAATTGGGTCAGAATTCTTGCGCGAAGCCTGCCGGCCGTGCCTCGAATCTCTCGAACTCCGCGACCTGTGGAGCGACCGTGGAGGCCCCCCTCAGAACGTGATCTTGACGAAGCCGCGCAAGTTACGGCCTGGAAGCACCACCTCCTGGGACTTGAAGGATGCGGAGTTACGGATGTTCTCGTCGAGCAGGTTCGTCGCCGACACGCCGACGGTCATCCCTACTTTGTTCATGCCGACGAAGCCGAAAGTGCGGTTGTAGCTCAGCTGCGCGTTCAGGAGGTTGTAGCCGGGTGTCGTGGGTTCGAAAGCCGCAACGTCGTTTTGGGCGAAGGCATGCAGGAAGTTGGCGCGCGCCGACCAGTTTTCGTCGCCCCAGTAGAGGCCGCCACCCAGCCGGTGGGGCGGCATGCGCGGCACGTACGTGCCGTCCGAGAAGGTGGCGTGCACGAAGTCGTACTGTCCCTCGATACCCCAGATGCCTCTTGCCAGCGGGCCGATGTCGTATTGGGCCTTCACCTCGGCGCCGTAGAAATTGGCGTCGCGCTGCCTGTAGACGACCTGGTCGAACTCGCCGTCCGGCGCGCCGCAGCTCGCGAACTCCTCGTCGCAGGTGATGCCGGTGAGCTGCTTGTAGATGAAGCCTCTGAACCGCGTGTAGTAGGCGCTCGCGTCGATTCGGAAGTCCCCCTTGCTGCGCGACAAGCCGATCTCGAAGCTTGCGGCGCCCTCCGTTCCGAGATTGGGATTGCCGATATCGAACGTGCCGCTCGCGTGGTGCGATCCCTTGGAATAGAGCTCCAGCGCCGTCGGCGCGCGTTCGACGTATTGCGCGGTGACGCGGGCCGTCATGTCCCACGGGATATCCTGGAGCAGGCCGAGGGAGAAGTTTACCGGCACGAAGGTACGCTGCGCGAAGGTCGTGGAGAGTTCGTCCGGCGGCGGCAGGTTGCTGGGGGGAAAGTCCGCCGCATAGCCGTTTACCCGGACATACTCGATCCGGCCCGCTGCCTGCACGCGCGTCTTCGGCGCGATCTCCAGTTCCTCGAACAGGTAAGACGCCACGCTGAAGGTGCGCGCCGGGGCGATGAACTCTCGCGCCTCGCCCGTCGTGTCGATGTTGTCGTAGTTCATCTGGATGCCAAGGGCACCACGGGCAGTGCCAATCCTTGTTCCGAACGGCACGTGCTGAACCTCGAGCCGTCCTTCGAATGCCTGGCTCTGGAAGGTACCGTGAGTGTGCTGGCCCGGGCCAAGCTCCTCCGCCTCTTCCTCGTGCGCGAGGCCGCGCTCAGCATGACGATACCAGGAGACGCCCGTCCAGAGGCGGACCGCTTCGACGAGCCCGGAAGACGGGCGGAACTCGCCCTTGGTGAGCCACTTCACCTGTTCCATGTCGATGTTCGTCAGCAGCTGGGCCTCCTCGCCACCGGGGATGCCGTAGTGGGAGGCGAAGCGGACCAGGGCCGTGCCGATATAACCTCGGTCGGTGCTGTAGCTCAGTCCCATCGACTGGCCGTTGGTGGTAACGAATGAGTTGTTCTGATACCCCCCGCCGGGAATCATATAGTTGTAGGCACTGCGGTAGAAGGAGTCTGCATGCGCGGAGAACCCGTCCTTGCGGGCATCCACCGTCGCCAAGCCTTCGACTCCGCCGTCTACCGACGAGACGGCGCCTTGGATACCGATGCGGTATCCGTCCTCCTTCAACTCGATCGGGATGCGGTTGTTCTCGGCATTCACAACGCCGCCGATCGCGCGCGAACCGTAGCGCAAGGCGGCGGGGCCGCGGATCACCTCGATGCGCTGGGTGGACAGTGGATCGATCGGCACGCCATGGTCCTCGCCGAGCGTCGACACATCCATGGCGTCGAGGCCGCTCTCCGTCACCTTCACGCGGGGACCGTCCAGGCCGCGGATGATGGGGCGGCTCGCCCCGGGAGCGAATGTGCTGGAGGTGATGCCCGGCTGCGTGAACAGGATGTCACCCAGAGTGTAGGTCGGATTCATGTTGATTTCGCGCTTGTCGACCACCGTCACCGGAACGAAAGCGCCGTTCACAAAGGCGAACGAACCGTAGTTCCAGTCTGTCGTTGCACCACTCACGGGGCTCGTCGACGTCACGGTCACAGCAGGGAGCATGACAGGCGGTAAACCCGCCGGGGGATCGGTTTGCGCGCGCGCGGAATTGACTAAAGCGGCAGAGATGAGCGGGGCGAGCACACAAAAGGGGATGCCCAGATGGGAGACCGCGCCCGCCAGAGTCGTAACGCCGATGCGCCGCATCTTTCCACCTCGTGCCGCGAATGTGACCGAATAGAGATATGTTATAAGATAACATTTCAATTGGTCAACGCTCGCGGTGCACGATCCGATTCGGCGGCTCTTCCTATGTTGGCTGCGCCATTCGGTGAGAGGCATGTCAGTCCACCGCCGAAAGGCGCGGCTGGATGTGGATGCGATTGCCAGCGGCCGGAGCAGGCGATGCAGGTCCATTGCCCATCGAAGCGTATGGGCGCCCGGAAGCACCGGTCGTACGGCCGCCGATCTTCCGGCACCGCATGCGGCAGCATGACTTCGGTGGAGGTCCATGCCGGGTCGCAGAGGTCGCGCATCAGGTTGAAGCGCATGGCCGCGCTCAGATCGTGGACCTGAGTGGCACCGCCGCGGAGGAAGTCCTCCAGCGTGAAGCTGTAGTTGGCAACACCGTCCTTCACGATGAGAGCGGGCACGCCGGCGCGACCATGCAGATGCTCAGTGCGGCCGAGCCCGCTGAGCGCCGTTTCGACGGTCGTTTGCTTGAGCGCCAGCGTGTCAATCAGCCCGAATGAGTTGAGCGACGCGCGCTGCCCGAGAAGCAAACCGAAGTGGGGACATTACGTATAATCGACACAGAGCGCATTGGGCTCGGGGCTCGAGCTTTGTCGCAAACTGCCGAGTCATTATTGTCATCGCGCGACAGCACCTGAAGGCCGATGCCAAAGGATCGGTCGACCTCCATCTGCAGTAGGACTCGCCAGGCGCCGACAAGGAGTTGACCTGGCTACCGGCACCGGCCGGCAGTTTCAGCCTCATGCTTCGGTTTCGCTGGCCCGATGCGCACGAACTGTCGATTCTCGACAGAACCTGGGTCATTCCGCCGGTCAAGCGTGTAGCCTGAGAAACCGAACACGCACAGCAAACGCCTGCCAGAGATAACCAGAGGGCGTCTCCGGACGGATTTCCCAAGGGTCTCGATTTCCTCCCGGCGTGTAACGCAGGGAACGATGAGATGAAAAGTAGCGAAGGTTCAGGAGAGCTATACTCGCCCGTGGCAGTGCTTGAACTTCTTGCCCGAGCCGCATGGGCACGCCGCGTTTCTCGAGACCTTGCCCCAGGTCGACGGGTCGTTGGGATCGACCCGAGGATTGGCGCGTGGGCGTTGAAGCGTCGCCACCCCGCCGCCTGACGGATCGGCAGGATCGAATGCCGGGTCGTCGGCCTGTGCCGCGGCCAACGCCGGATCCTCGTGGATCTCGTGCATTTCCTGCGGCGGCGGTTCCATCTGCGGCGGCTCCATGCGCAGTTGCAGGGTCGCCAGGACATTGACGACCTGCTCACGCAGCCCGGTCAGCAGGTCGCTGAACAGGTTGAAGGCCTCGCGCTTGTATTCGTTGAGCGGGTCCTTCTGTCCGTAAGCACGAAGACCTATGCCCTGCCGCAGATGATCGAGATGCAGCAGGTGCTCCTTCCAGCTCTGGTCGAAGAGCTGCATGAGAATGCTCTTTTCGACCTGGCGCCAGACCTCCGGCCCGTACTGCGCCACCTTCTGCGCGAACAGCCGGTCGGCGGCATCGTTCAGCCGGGCCTTGATGCCGTCCTCGGCGATGCCTTCTTCCTTGGCCCATTCGTCGACCGGCAGGTCGAGGCCGAACACCCGGCGGACCTCGTCCTTGAGCTCCGCCACCTTCCACTGCTCGGCATAGACGCCTTCGGGAATGGCGCGCGCCACCATCGCGTCGACCACGTCGCGGCGCATGCCTGCCACGGTGTCCGAGACGTCCTCGGTCGCCATCAGCTCGATGCGCTCCTTGTAGATCTCCTTGCGCTGGCTGTTCATGACGTCGTCGAAGCGCAGCAGGTTCTTGCGGATCTCGAAGTTGCGCGCCTCGACCTTGCCCTGCGCCGTCTGGA
>JAHCJV010000106.1 GCA_026126105.1 Enhydrobacter sp. | reverse complement strand
ACGAGCCGACCTCGGCGCTCGACGTCTCGGTGCAGGCGCAGATCCTGAACCTGATGATGGACCTGCAGCGCCGGTTGCAGCTCACCTACCTCTTCATCAGCCACAATCTCGCGGTCGTCTATCACATCTCCACGCGGGTGGGCGTGATGTATCTCGGCCGCCTCGTCGAGCAGGCGCCGACCGAGACGCTGTTCAAGCGGCCCAAGCACCCCTACACGCGCATGCTGCTCGACACGATCCCCGACCTCGAGATGACCGGCCGCCAGCGCGCCCCGGTGGCGGGCGAGGTGCCCAGCCCGATCAACCCGCCGTCGGGTTGCACCTTCCACCCACGCTGTCCCTTTGCCAACGAGCGCTGCCGCATCGAGCGGCCGCAGTCGCTCCCGATCGAAGGCGGCCTCGTGGCCTGCCACGCGATCGAGGAGAAGCGCATCCCGATCGAGGAGCGCAGCTACGCCGCACGGTCTTGACGGCAATACGATCCCTAGGAGCGCCGCCAGCCGGGCACTGGACGCTACACCGGCGCGGCCAGGATGTCCGGCTGCCAAGCATTCGATGGAGCGGACGGCGTCGACATCAAACCTGTCCCCGGAACCCCGGTCGCGCTCATGGCTTGAGAAAAGAGCGCCATCACGGGATCGGTGATGCGGACATGGCCGTTGCCGTCGTTGACGAGCGCGAAACTCGCCACCGTGTAGTTGCCGATCATCTTGAGGTTCGCGGTGCGGATGCCGTCGGTGACGGTCAGCACGCCGCTCGTGGCATTGCCGCTGTAGCTCTTGCTCGCTCCGGCGATGTTGATGTCCTCGAGATCGATATAGTCGCCGTCGACTGCCGGATCGAGGCCGGCGATCGTGCCGGTGAATCCCTGCGAATTGTCGAGCTGCAGCAGGCCCGTCACCTCGGCGAAGTCGACGGCGGCGGACGAACCCGCTCCGAAGCGCAGCGTGCCGCCGTCGTTGATTACGGCGGCCCCGTTGCCGGTCACGGCGCCCGCAACGAAGATCGTGCCGTCGGCGACCAGCGTTCCGGTGTTCTTGAGCGTGCCGGCGACGTTCAGCGTCGAACCGGCATCCGCTTCGAAGCGACCGCGATTGTCCACTGCACGCGTGCCGGTGTCGATTGTGAGCGCGTTGGCGGCATTGGCGTCGACGATCCCACCCGACTGGTTGACGAATCTCATGCTGCCGCCGCCCAGCTGGCCGCCGCCTTCGATGAGATTGTTGGCGTTGGTCAGCGTTGCCGTTGCCGAGTTGCCGATGATCGCATTGGCGGAATTGTCCGAAAGACTGATGGTACCGCCGCCGAGTAGCCTTGCGCCGGACGTCGCGACCACCAGCCGGGTGTCGTTGCCGACGCCCAGCAGGTTGATGCTGCCACCGTTGTCGATGTCTCCGGCGACGGAGAGATACTGGTTGTTGAGGACGTTCACGACGGCGTTCACGTGCACGTCGCTTGCGGTGCCATCGAGCAGGCTGCCGCGGTCGACTGCCTGGAATGCGCCTCCGCCGGAACTCCCGAGCGTGCCGCCCGCGATATGGGCGCTCTGCAGGTTGACGTTGCCTGCGTTGGCGCGAATGTCGCCGCCGCCCGAGCCCTCCACCTTGGTGTTCTGGATCACCAGCGTGCCGGTCGTCGCCTCGATCAGCCCGTCGTTGACGACCGTCTGTGCGCCGGTGTTGAGCACCAGCGCGTTCGCGGTGGTCGCGCGCACGACGCCGCCGGCCAGGTTGGCGAAGGTCATCTGACCGCCGCCCAGTTGGCCTCCACCGCGGATCACATTGTCGACGTTGCTCAGCGTCGCTGTGGCCGAGTTGCCCGTGATCAGGTTGGCCGGGTTGTCCGAGAGGCTGACGGTGCCGCCGCCCGTCAGGCTTGCACCCGCATTGCCGATCACCAGTCGGGTGTCGTTGCCGACGCTGAGCAGGTGGATGCCGGCCGTGTTGTCGATGTTGCCGGCGATGGTGAGATACTGGTTGTTCAGGACGTTGACGGTGCCGTCGACATGCACGGTGTGTGCGGTGCCGTCGAGCAGGCTGCCCCGGTCGACCGCCTGGAACGCCCCCGGGCCCGACGTCTGGAGCGTGCCGCCGACGATATGGGCACTGTGCAGGTTGACCTTGCCGCCCGCACCACGAATGACACCGCCGGAAGACCCGTCGACGCTGGTGCTTTGTATGGTGAGAGCGCCGGTGGTCGCCTCGAGCAGTCCGGCGTTCTGGACGACCTGCGCGCCGGTGTTGAGCACGAGGCCGTTCGACAGGGTAGCCCGGACGATGCCGCCCACCTGGTTCACCAGGGTCATCTGACCGTTGCCGAGTTGGCCGCCGCCTTCGATGAGGTTGTTCACGTTGGTCAGCGATGCCGTAGCGGACGCACCGGTGATCGTATTGGCCGAACTGTCGGAGAGTGTCACCCTCCCGCCGCCCGTGAGTGTGGCGCCGGCCGCAGCCACGACGAGCCGGGTGTCGTTGCCGACGCTCGTCAGGTTGATGGTGGCGGTGTTGTCGATGGTGCCGGCGATAGTTAGATACGCGTCGTTGGTGACGTTCACGGTGCCGTCGACGTTGACCGCGCCGACGGCGGAGCTGCCGTCGAGCAGGCTCGTCCGGTTGCCGGCGAAGGTCTGGATCACGCCGCCGGCCGCCGTGACGAGCCTGCCGCCGCGGATCGTGGCGCCCTCGAGGTCGACATGCGTGCCTGAGCCGGTGGCTCGTACGATGCTGCCGGGGTCGGTGATTACCGATCCGATGATGCGCAGGCCTCCCGTAGATGGCAGCGCGCCGGGGTTGATTGCTTCGAGTACGCCCTTGTTGGTGACGACGTTGCTGCCCGCGACCGCGGGATTGCCAGTACTGATGATCAATGCATTGCCCAGTGTCGCGCTGATCTTGCCCCTATTGGTCAGCTTCATGTCTGCGCCGATGGTGCCGGCGCCGGTGATCGACCCCCTGTTGAGGAGCTGCGAAACCTTTGGCGTGGCGCCCGGTGAAAGTGTGCCGGTGATAGAGTTGGCGGAGTTGTCCGACATTGTGACGGTCGCCGTCGCGCCCAGTGTCGTGCTGCCGAGACCGGCGATGAGGCGCGTGTCGTTGCCCGACGACAGGAGATTGATGCGGCCGACGTTGGTGCCGGAGCCGAAGTCGATGTTGCCCCTCAAGGTAAGGTACTGATTGTTGAGAATGTTCGTCGTGCCGAGGTTGAGCACCGCGGACGAACGGCCGTCGAGCACGCTGCCGCGGTCGATCGCCTGCAAGACCCCTGAGCCAGAGGTCTCGAGCGTGCCGCCGACGATGGCGGCACTATGCAGGTTGACGTTGCCACCGTTGGCGAGGATGTCGCCGCCTCCGGAATTGTCGACGGTCGTGCTCTGGATTACCAGCGTGCCGACGGTCGCCTCGAGGAGCCCGTTGTTGACGACAGCCTTCGCGCCGGTGTTGAGCACGAGGGCGTTGGACATCGTTGCGCGCACGATGCCGCCCGCCTGATTGACGAAGGTCATCTGAGCGCCGCCGAGCTGGCCGCCACCCTGGATGAGGTTGTCGACGTTGGTCAGCGCCGCCGTGGCCGAGTTGCCGACGATCAGGTTGGTGGAACTGTTGGAAAGGCTGACGGTGCCTCCGCCCGACAGGGTTGCGCCCGCGGCGTCGATCACCAGCCTGGTGTCGTTGCCGGCGCTCAGCAGGTTGATCCTGGCCGTATTGTTGATGCTGCCGGCAATCGTCAGATACTGGTTGTTGAGGACGTTGACGATACCCTCGTTGTGCACGGTGCTCGTCGAGCCATCGAGGAGGCTGCCGCGATCGACCGCCTGGATGGTGCCCGCGCCCGAAGTGCGGAGCGTGCCGCCGACGAGGCGGGCGCTCTGCAGGCTCACGGTGCCGCCGGCACCTCGGATCAGCCCGCCGGAGGAACCGTCGACGCTGGTGTTCTGGATGGTGAGCGTGCCCGTGGTGGCTTCGAGCCGGCCGCTGTTCTCGACGACCTGCGCGCCGGTATTGAGAACGAGGCCACTGGCCATGGTGGCCCGCAGGATCCCGCCGATCTGGTTCACGAACGTCAACTGCCCGCCGCCGAGCTGGCCACCGCCCCGGATGAGGTTGTTGACGTTGGTCAACGTCGCGCCGGCCGAGGTGCCGATGATCAGGTTCGGGGAACTGTTAGAGAGATCGACCGTGCCGCCGCCCGACAGGGTTGCGCCCGCCGCGTCGATCACCAGCCTGGTGTCGTTGCCGCTGCTCAGCAGGTTGATGCTGGCGCCGTTGTCGATCTCTCCCCCGATCGTCAGGTACTGGTTGTTCAGGACGTTCACGGTGCCGTCGACGTGAACGGTGCTCGTCGTGCCATCGAGCACGCTGCCGCGATCGACGGCCTGCAATGCTCCCGCGCCCGTCGAATCGAGCGTGCCGCCGATGATCCGGGCGCTCTGCAGGTTGACGTTGCCGCCGTTGGCCAGGATGTCGCCGCCGGTCGAATTGTCGACGGTCGTGCCCTGGATGGTGAGCGTGCCGGTGGTGGCCTCAAGCAGGCCGCTGTTAAGGACGGCCTGCGCACCTGTGTTCAGCACGAGGCCACTCGCCGAAGTCGCGCGTACCTTCCCCTCCGACTGGTTCACGAAAGCCATCTGCCCGCCGCCCAGCTGGCCGCCGCCCTGGATCAGATTGTTGACGTTTGTCAGCGTCGCCGTCGCGGTGGCGCCGATGATGCGGTTGGCGCCGCTGTCGGAAAGCTCGACCGTCCCGCCCGCCCGCAGGCTCGCTCCTGCCGCGAGAATCTCGAACGTCGTGGTGTTGCCGCTGCTCTGCAGTCGGATCGAGCCGCTGTTGCGAACGGCGCCGGCCGCCTGGAAAGTCGTGTTGTTGCCGATCTGGATCAGGCCTGCGTTCGACCCTGATCCGGAGCCGTTGGTCGTGGTGAACGTCCCGCTTGCGATCGCGAGGGTGGCAAAGGCCGAGGTCTGCACGTCGCTTACAACGTTGGAGGTTGCCGAATTCACCGTGTAGGTGCTTCCGACCGCCGTGATACGGGCGCTGTCGACCGATCCCGGGACCGTCCCGGGCGTCCAGTTGGTGGCGATGTTGAAGTTCCCGTCTACGTCATCCTTCCAGACGATGTTCGCCATGGTTCTTGACCCTCATGATGAGTTCGAGTGTTCGCTTCACGACGCGGCACAGCTTCCCACGAGGCAAGTTAGCGTTCGCCGCGAGCCGCCTGTCAAACCCGTTCGCGTTCCGTCGTTGCCTCATCGTCGACAGGCTATAGGGTGTGCGTCAGGCAGGCGGATCGACCTGCATCCCGGAGGAGACTTCCATGCGCCTAGCGCGCCGCGCAGCCCTTGCCTTGTTGGCGACCTCACCCGCCCTGGCGCAGAGCCGCAGCGACTGGCCCAACCGGCGGCTTCGCCTGCTGGTGCCGAGCGCCGCCGGCGGCTACGAGGTCTATGCCCGCATCCTGGCGCCGCGGCTCTCCGAGCTGCTGGGGCAGCCGGTGGTGGTCGACAACAAGCCAGGGGCAAACGGCATCATCGGCATGCAGGAGGTCCAGCGCAGCCCGGCCGACGGCTACACCTTCATGTTCGCCCATGTCGGCGCGATCTCGATCGGCATCAGCATCTACCCCAGCATGCCGCTCGATCCGGTGGACGATCTGAGTTCCATTTCGGTGGCCGTGACCTCGCCGCTGGTCTGGGTGGTCAACCCCGCGCTGCCCTTCCGGACGATGCCGGAATTCGTCGCCAAGGTGCAGGCGGAACCCGGCAACTGGCGCTATGGCCTGCCCGCGTCCGGCAGCATCCCGCACCTCGTCGTCGAAGATACCAAGATCCGCCACAAGCTTGACATGCCCGCCGTGCCATACCGCAGCACACCGCAATCGCTCATGGCGGTGATCAGCGGCGAGGTGCCGGTGACGCTGGACAGCCTTGGCGCGAGCTCGCCGCACATCGCGGGCGGGAAGCTGCGCGCGCTGGCCGTCACCTCCCGCGAGCGCTCGGAACGGCTGCCCGACGTGCCGACCATGGTGGAACTTGGGCTCGATCCGCGCGAGTGGGTCGCCTGGTATGCCTTCATGGCGCCTAAGGGAACGCCGGACGAAGTCATCCGGAGGCTGAACGCCGCGATAAATCAGGCGCTGCAGGAAGAGGCGATCGCCACGCGCATCCGTGAGCTGGGCGCTTCGCCCCGTATCACGACTCCGGCGGAAACGCTTGCGTTCATCAAGGCCGAGCGCGCCGACTTCGGCGCCATAGCCAAAGCCGGCAAAATCCGCGTGGAGTAGCCGAAAAGAAGACTACTCCTCGAACGGCAGCGGCTCGCCGTCGGGCAGGGGGACCTGGAAGGTGTTGAGCGTCATCGAGACGAGTCCGTAGTAGCCCATCACGCCGACCAGATCGACCAAGCCGTGCTGGCCGAACAATTCCTTCGCCCGCGCGAAGGTTGCATCCGACACGCGCCGGGTCTGCAGCAGTTCCTTCGCGAACTGCCAGATCGCCTCTTCCTGAGGATCCATCGACGCCGGCTTCTCGCCGCGATGGATGGCGTCGATGATGCCTTGGCTGATGCCGGCCTTCTGCGCCAGCTGCGCATGGGCGTACCATTCGAACTGGGCGCGCCAGTGCTGCGCCACCATCAGGATGGCGATCTCGTAGTGCCTCGCGGGAAGGCTCGAGCCGAACCGGGTCTGCGCGCCCAGCGCCTGCGCCAGATCGGCAAACTTCGGCGACGGCAGCCAGGCCATGAACGGCCCGCGCGTGGCGGAGCCGCGCGGCCCGGCGGTGACGTTGTCGACCACCTGGCGCTGCTCGGGTGTCATCTGCTCGCGTGTCAGGTTTTCGTAGCGTGGCATGGCTTCACTCCGGTCTGGGATCAGGCCGCGTTGCGGTCGATCAGCTCGATGGACACGTTCTGCGGTCCGCGCAGGAAGGCGATACGCACATTGGGCCGTATCGTGGTCGGCTCCATGGTGAACTCCGCACCCTTGGCCTTCAGTTCGGCCACCGCGGCGTCGATGCCGCTGACCGTCAGGCCGATATGGTCGAGGCCGAGATAGGGCGAGGTCGGCGCCGCGCCGGTCTTGCCGTCAGGTTCTACCTGGGCGATGAAAACCTTCAGTCCGCACAGATCCAGGTCGAC
Source organism: Enhydrobacter sp. (assembly GCA_026126105.1). Lineage (GTDB taxonomy): Bacteria > Pseudomonadota > Alphaproteobacteria > Reyranellales > Reyranellaceae > Reyranella. The sequence continues at coordinate 10,881 of JAHCJV010000106.1, read as the reverse complement.
CCTTGGTTTGCCCTGCTGCATCGAGCGCAGCACTTCGGCACCAAACATCCGCTCGTAGTATTGAGCAGTCCCCTCCGGGTCCGGGCTGCGCAGATGGACATGGTCGTGTGTGAACGTCGCCATTGCTGGTCTCCAGGATGACCCACCGGGGATCGGTGTGAGCTGGGCCATTATAGCCATGGTTGTCCAGGAGATCGCACCACGAGGCACATGAGAAGAGGAACCAGGTTCGCTTCGCGGACGTTCCCCGTTCATGGCATTGGACGTCCGCATCGGCATCTCGGGTTGGACCTATGCCCCTTGGCGCGGGCAGTTCTACCCGGAAAATCTGCCGCAGAAGAAGGAGCTGGGCTACGCCGCCTCGGTCTTCCGCAGCATCGAGATCAACGGCACGTTCTACTCGATGCAGCGCTGCAAGAGCTTCGCCCAATGGGCCGACGCCACGCCTGACGACTTCGTCTTCGCGGTCAAGGGACCGCGCTATCTCACGCACATGCTGAAGCTCAACAATGCCGAGGCGCCGCTCGGCAACTTCTTCGCCTCGGGCATCCTGCGGCTCGGCGCCAAGCTCGGCCCGATCCTCTGGCAGTTCCCTCCGAACTTTCGCTTCAATCCGGAGAAGCTGGAGGCGTTCTTCGGCCTTTTGCCGCGCGATACCGAGCAGGCCGCCGCTTGCGGCCGCCGGCATGACCATCGGCTGAGGGGGCGGGCATGGCTGCGCACCGACTGCCGACGGCCGATCCGTCACGCCATCGAGATTCGTCACGAGAGCTTCCGCGATCCGGCCTTTATCGCCCTGCTGCGCAGGCACGACATTGCCCTGGTTTGTGCCGACACCGTCGAGTGGCCGCGGCTGATGGATCTCACCTCCGACTTCGTCTATGTGCGCCTCCACGGTTCAACCGAGCTCTATCGCAGTGCCTATAGCCGGGCGGCGTTGAAGCGCTGGGCGTCGCGAGTAGTGGCGTGGCGCGACGGCAAGCCGATGACCGACGGCTATTTCATATCTGAGAAGCAGCCGCGGCGTCGACGGCGCGAGGTGTTCCTCTACTTCGACAACACCGACAAGCTGCAGGCGCCCAAGGACGCTTTGTCCCTGATGCACCTGCTGGGGCAGGTGTGACGTGGCGATGGCAGAAAACAAGCTTGCGAAAGTGGCGGCGGAAGCCAGGCTCTGCACGCGCTGTCCGCTCTACCAGACCGCCATGCAGACCGTTTTCGGCGAAGGCCCCGTGGGCGCACGGCTGATGCTCGTGGGAGAGCAGCCGGGCGATCAGGAAGACCTCGTCGGCAAGCCCTTCGTGGGACCGGCCGGCAAGATGCTCGACAAGGCGCTCATCGATGCCGGCGTCGACCGCACCAAGGTCTACGTCACCAACGTCGTGAAGCACTTCAAGAACGAGCCGCGCGGCAAGCGCCGGCTGCACAGGAAGCCCAACCGCTCCGAGGTCGAGGTTTGCAAGGTCTGGCTCGACCAGGAGATCACGATTGTGCGGCCGCAGCTCGTGGTGGCGATGGGTGTGACGGCGGCCTCGGCGCTCGTTGGCGAGGCGGTTACCCTGTCAAGGCTCCGCGGCAACGAGATCGCCTTCGCCGACGGCCAGCGCGGTGTTGTGACCATTCATCCGTCCTCCATCCTGCGGGCGCCGGACGAGATCGGCCGCCGCCTGGCCTATGCCGGACTGGTCAAGGACCTGAAACTGGCGCTGACCCGCGCTAGGCCCAGAAGTCCCTGATGCGGGGCCCTTCGGACTTGGCACGTTCGTAGCCGGCCCTCATGGCCGGCTCGAACTGCCTGGGATCGAGCAGGCTCACGCCGGCTGGCGTCCCCGCAATGATGAGCATGCCTTTGGTGCCGGTCGCTTCCAGCTCCTTCATCTCGGTGTGGATATTGTGGGGAATGCCGCTCAGCAGCGCACCTTCGTATCCGTTGGTCAGGGTGATCACCAACGCGCGCTTCGATCCCGCGACGACATCGGTGTGCGCCCAGGTCCGCGCGATGCCGCCATCCATGCAAAATCGCTGTCCCAGCAGAGTGGGGCCGATTATCCCGGGCAGCGACGAGCTGGCGGCCGCTGCGTGAGCCAGCGGGATGCCGTTCTTCCGAGCTGCCGTCTGACCGATGACCAGCCGTTCGCCGGTGTAGCAATCGTTGGCCGTTGTATACATCTTGGCCACTGGCCAATCCGTGCGGCTGTCGCCCGTCAGCAAGGCCGCGAGCCGATCCACCCCGCTGCCGTTCACCCGATTGTCCGCCGCCAGAGCGGCGTGACCGATGGCGATGATGGAGGCGGGGCTGCCATCCTTTACGTTGGCATTGATATCCTGCGCACGCTTCTGGCTGAGGTTTGCGCTGGTTAGCGGGGCGAGCTTGGCGAACAGGCCTGGAAAGTGGCCGAAGAAGTCGAACTCGCTCTGCAGCCGCTTGAAATGTCCCGACGCCAGCGTCGATCCCGCATAGGCACCCGCGGAGGTGCCCACCACCATTTCGGCGACGTCGAGGTCGACGCCCTGTTCGTACAGGCCGTGAAAGAAGCCGCAATACCAGGCGACGTAATATTCTCCGCCGCCGCCGAGGACCAGCGTCCGGTCGAGACCCGTCGCCAGGTCGGATGGCACGGGGCTTTCCGGCGCCGGACGTGCCAGCCCATCGTCGGCGAACAGCTTGCTAGAAATTCGTGCCGCCATGGCATTGGCGTCGAAGCCCGCCGATTGGGCAATGGCCGGTGCACCCTGCAGAGTGGTGCCGGTGGCAAGACCGCTGGCAACCAGCGATACGGAGCGACCGAAGCCGCGGCGGGAGATTCCAGTCATCATGTAACGCCTCTCGACGTGGTCGTCGTTTCCGGCCTTCTGGTCGGCGCGACTCTGGTGGGGTCCCCGCATTGGCGTCAATGCGTTGCAGTCCGTTTCCAGTCCCGCCTCTTGGGATTTGCTGCTTGAAATCATTGGAGAATTGCCGGCAAGAACGGGGTTGACGGGGCGCTCTTCGCTCCCTATTTTCCGCCCGCTTTCGGAATTCACCCCGCCTCGGCCGGGGCTTTTTGTTGAGTTGGGACCATGAAGATCCGTCATTCGCTGAAGTCGGTGAAGCTGCGCCACAAGGATTGCCGCATCGTGCGCCGCAAGGGTCGCGTTTACGTGATCAACAAGACCAACCCGCGTTTCAAGGCGCGTCAGGGCTAGCCGCCTGGCTCGGCCTGCGCTTCAGCGCGTTCATCAGCGGCGGAGCTACCGGCTTCCGCCGCTTTTTCATTTGGCGTAAGCATCCTCCATGCAGATGCCGCCGCTCGACCCGGATATCCTGCGCCGCCGCGGCGCGATCGTTGCCGCGCTCAAGGCCATCGTGCCGGGCGAGGGCGTGATAGACGATCTCGACGGCATGCGTCCCTACGAGTGCGACGCGCTGTCGGCCTACCGCCAGATGCCGCTGGTCGTGGTGCTGCCCGAAACTGTGGACCAGGTCGCCGCCATCCTGCGCTACTGCCAGGACCATAAGGTGAAGGTCGTCCCACGCGGCGCCGGCACCTCGCTGTCGGGCGGCTCCATGCCGGTCGGCGACGCGATCCTGCTCGGCATGGCCAAGTTCAACCGGGTGCTGGAAATCGACTACGCCAACCGCTGCGCCCGTGTGCAGCCCGGCGTCACAAACCTCGGCGTCACCAAGGCGGTCGAGCACGAGGGCTTCTACTACGCGCCCGACCCCAGCTCGCAGATCGCCTGCTCGATCGGCGGCAACGTGGCGGAGAATTCCGGCGGTGTGCACTGCCTGAAGTACGGCCTTACCACGAACAACCTGCTCGGCATCGAGATGGTGTTGATGAACGGCGAGGTCGTGCGGCTGGGCGGCAAGCATCTCGATTCCGGCGGCTACGACTTGCTGGGACTGATGACCGGCTCCGAGGGGCTGCTGGGCGTCGTCACCGAAGTGACCGTGCGCCTGCTGCGCAAGCCTTCGACCGCGCGGGCCGTGCTGCTCGGCTTCCCGACCGAGGCGGGAGCGGCCGACTGTGTCGCCGCCGTCATCGCCTCGGGCATCATTCCCGGCGGCATGGAGATGATGGACAAGGATGCCATCCAGTGCGCGGAGAACTATGTCGGCGCGGGCTATCCGCTCGACGCCGAGGGCCTGCTGGTCGTCGAGCTCGACGGGCCCGAGATCGAAGTGGATTATCTCGTGGCCCGTGTCGAGGAGATCGCCCGCGGCCGTGGCGCGACGACGGTCCGCGTGAGCCGCGACGAGCAGGAGCGGGTGCTGTTCTGGGCCGGCCGAAAGGCCGCATTTCCCGCCGTGGGCCAGATCTCGCCCGATTACATGTGCCTCGATGGATCGGTTCCGCGTGGCCACCTGGTGCAGGTCCTGGCCGAGATGCGGGAGATGAGCAAGAGCTACGGGCTGCGCGTGGTGAACGTCTTCCACGCCGGCGACGGAAACCTCCATCCGCTGATCCTGTTCGATGCCAACGATCCCGACGAGCTGCGCCGTGCCGAGGAGTTCGGCGCCGACATCCTGCGGCTCTGCGTGCGGGTCGGCGGCGTGCTGACCGGCGAGCACGGCGTCGGCATCGAGAAGCGCGACCTGATGGGCGAGCAGTTCACCGAGATCGACCTCGACCAGCAGATGCGCGTGAAGTGCGCCTTCGACCCCGACCACCTGCTCAATCCCGGCAAGATGTTCCCCAAGCTGCGGCGTTGCGCCGAGCTCGGCCGTGTGACGGTGCACGACAACAAGCTCCCGTTCCCCGACATCCCGCGATTCTGATCCGATGACCGGGGAGACGATCAGGCCGCGCGACGCGCGCGAGCTGCGGCAGGCGGTGGAATGGGCGCTGAACGATGGCGTGACGCTCGATGTGCGCGGCTCCGGCAGCAAGCTCGATCTCGGCAAGCCGATGCAGTGCGACCAGGTGCTCGACGTCTCGGGCGTCAGCGGCATCGTCGACTATGCGCCGGAAGAGCTGGTCGTCACCCTGCGCGCCGGCACGCCGATGCGCGACGTCGAGGCGCTGCTCGCACAGCGCAACCAGATGCTGGCCTTCGAGCCGCCCGATCTCGGCCCGCTGCTCGGCCGCGCGCCGGGCGAGGGGACTTTGGTCGGCGCGGTGATGGGCAATCTCGCCGGGCCCCGCCGCCTTTCTGCCGGCGCCGCGCGCGATCACCTGCTGGGCTTCAGCGGCGTCAACGGCCGGGGGGAGGCGTTCAAGTCGGGCGGGCGGGTGATGAAGAATGTCACCGGCTACGACCTGTCCAAGCTGCTCGCGGGCTCGTGGGGAACGCTCGCCGTGCTCGACCAGGTGTCGGTGAAGGTGCTGCCCGCGCCGGACCAGACCCGCACGCTGGTGCTGCAGGGCCTCGACGATACCGCCGCCGTGACGGCGATGTGCGCCGCGATGGGCAGCCCGCACGAAGTTTCCGGCGCCGCTCATGTCGGCGACCGGACCGCACTCCGCATCGAAGGCGTGGCGCCCTCCGTCGAGGCGCGCCTGAAAGGCTTGCGCGAACTCCTGGCTGCATCGGGCGCGGTCATGGAGGAGCTTGCCACCTTCGAAAGCCGCACCTTTTGGCGCGAGGTGCGCGACGTCGTTCCGCTCGAGGTCGCTCCCGACGCCATCGTCTGGCGTCTCTCCTGCCCGCCGACCGAAGGGCCCGCCATCGTCGCCCGCATCCGCTCGCAACGTCCTTCGGCCAAGGCCTTCTACGACTGGTCCGGCGGCCTCATCTGGCTCGCCCTGCCGCCCGTCGCCGACGCCGAACATCTCCTCGTCCGCGCTGCCCTCGGCGCGACCGGCGGCCACGCCATGCTGATTCGCGCACCGGTAGCAACGCGCGCGTCAGTACCGGTCCTGCACCCGCAATCCCCGGCGCTCGCAGCCCTGGCCGCGCGCGTGAAGGAGAGCTTCGATCCCAAAGGCCTCTTCAATCCGGGGAGGATGGTCTCACTATGAGTCCCGCGGCCATTCTAAGAGCGTGCGAATGTTCAGGCCGGCACAAGCCCTTCCAGGCTGTACACTTACCTCACCCTGAGGAGCGGAGCGAAGCGGAGCGTCTCGAAGGGTGGAAAGGGGCACGCCGCCCATGTACCCCATGATCGCCGTAGCTCCGTCCTTCGCGTGGCCATCCTTCGAGACGCTCCGCTTCGCTCCGTTCCTCAGGATGAGGTCGAAGCCCAAGCCACCTACGAGGAATTCCCAACTTTCGAGAGCCGTGAAACCGGGTCGAGCGATCCTCTCTCTGCCGCACCGGACGAAGGCGGCAGCGTAGCCATGCAAACCAACTTCACTCTTGCGCAGCTCGCCGATCCGGAGACCGCTCGCTCCGAGCAGATCCTGCGCAAGTGCGTGCATTGCGGCTTCTGCACCGCCACGTGCCCGACCTTCGTGCTGCTGGGCGACGAGCGCGATTCGCCGCGCGGGCGCATCTATCTCATCAAGGCGATGCTCGAGGGCAATCGCGCGCCGACCCACCAGGAGGTGCGCCATGTCGATCGCTGCCTGTCGTGCCTGTCGTGCATGACGACCTGCCCGTCGGGCGTGAACTACATGCATCTGGTCGATCACGGCCGGCATCACATCGAGGACACCTACCGGCGGCCATTGGGCGACCGTCTGCTACGCCGGCTGCTCGGCGTGCTGATGCCGCGGCCGCGCCTGTTCCGCTGGGCCACGGTGCTGGGCTGGCTGGCCAAGCCCCTGGCGGCGGCGCTGCCGGCGCGCAGCAGCGATCCGGGCGGCGCCACCTTCCTGCGCCGCATCAAGGCGATGATCGACGCTGTTCCCGCCGTCATCCCGGACGCCTCTCCAGTCGACCGGCCGCAGACGTTTCCCGCGGTCGGCAAACGCATCCGGCGCGTCGCGCTGATGCCGGGCTGCGGCCAGCAGGTGCTGGCGCCGGAGGTCAACGAGGCGACGGTGCGGCTGCTGACTCGGCACGGCGTCGAGGTCGTGAATGTGGCGGGCTCGGGTTGCTGCGGCTCGTCGGTGCAGCACATCGGCGACAACAAGCAGGCGCTCGCGCTCGCCAGGCGCAACATCGACGCATGGCTGCAGCAGGAGTTCGATGCCATCGTGATCAACGCTTCGGGTTGCGGCACCACGGTCAAGGACTATGGCCACATGTTCGCCGACGATCCGGCCTGGAAGGACAAGGCCGAGCGCGTGTCGGCGCTGGCGAAGGACGTCAGCGAGCTGATGAAGGAAGTCGGTCTCGCGAACGTGACGGCGCGGCCGCTCACGGTCGCCTATCATTCGGCCTGTTCCATGCAGCATGGCCAGAGGGTGAACGAGCAACCCCGGAAGCTGCTGCGCGAGGCGGGGTTCATCGTGAAGGACGTGCCCGAAGGCCATCTGTGCTGCGGCTGGGCCGGCACCTATCAGGTGCTTCAGCCCGAGCTGTCGCGCCGCCTGCGCGACCGCAAGGTGGCGAACATCGAGAGCGTGAAACCGGACGTGATCGCCTCCGGCAATTTCGGCTGTGTCGGCAACATCGCGGCCGGCACAGGCATTCCTGTCGTGCACACCGTCGAGCTGCTCGATTGGGCAACCGGCGGGCCGAAACCGCCGGCGCTGCCGTGACCCTTCTTCGCGCTTGCGTCGCCGCCTTGCTCGGGATGATGCTGGCGGCCAACGCAGGGAGCCAGACCATGCTCGATGCCCTGTTCGAAAAGCTCAAGACCGCGACCGATCCCTTTGCAGTCCAGGCGCTGGAGCAGGGCATCTGGGAGCAATGGACGCTGGTGCCCGATCCGGTCCATCGCCAGCTCATGATGCGCGGCATCGCCGAGATGCAGCAGCAGGAGCTGCAGAACGCGGCGGCGACCTTCACGCAGCTGATCGAAGTCGCGCCCGAGCTGTCGGAAGCCTGGAACAAGCGCGCGACCGTTCATTGGCTGCTCGGGAACTTTCCGGCTTCGATCGCGGACATCTGCGAGACGGTGAAGCGCGAGCCGCGCCATTTTGGCGCCTATTCCGGTCTCGGCATGATCCGTTCGCAGATGGGCGAGCATGCCCGCGCCGCGGCCGCGTTCGAGCTGGCGCGGAAATGGAACCCGCACATCGCCGGACTCGACGCCGAGATCGCGCGGCAGAAAGCTGAGGCCGGCGGCGAAGTGTCGGACGATCCGCTGGGTTGCGGCCGGAGCATCGCGGGACGATAGTGCCCGCCGCAAAGCAAAGGGTATTTCGATGGCGACGTTGTATGTCGGCGGCCGGCTGTTCGACGGCGAGAAGGTGCTGGACGGACAGGCGGTCCTCGAGGAGGGCGGCAAGGTGCGGAAGGTCGCGCCGGCCGGCGAGTTCACGGGCTTCGCCGGCGAGACGGTCGACACGGCGGGCGGCACCCTGATCCCCGGGCTGATCGACTGCCATGTCCATTCGCTGTCCGGCGCCGAGGGCAATCCCGGCGCGGTGCAGGATCGCCTCAGCCCAGCCCAGCTCACGGTGCGCGGCATGGAGTTCATGCGCGCGACGCTCGAAGGCGGCATCACCGCGGTGCGCGATTGCGGCGGCAAGGACTATATCGAGTTCGCGATCCGCGACGCCTACAACCAGGGCCGCTTCCTCGGACCGACCATGCGCTGCGCCGGCCGCATGATCTGCATGACCGGCGGCCACGGCAACCGCACCGGACGCATTGCCGACGGCATCGACGAGGTCATCAAGGCGGTGCGCGAGCAGGTCCATGCCGGCTCGGATCTCGTGAAGATCATGGCGACCGGCGGCGTCATGACGGCGGGCGTCAATCCCGAGGATGCGCACTATTCGCCGGAGGAGATGAAGGCCGGCATCAGCGAGGCGCATCGATTCCACAAATGCTGCGCCAGCCACGCCCAGGGCGCGCTCGGGATCCTCAACGCGGTGCGCGGCGGCATCGATTCGATCGAGCACGGCATCTTCCTGACCGACGAGTGCGTGAAGGAGATGAAGGAGCGCGGCGTGTGGCTGGTGCCGACGCTCGCCGCCGTGAAGAACATCCTCAAAGGCTACGACGACGGCGACCGCTCGATCCCCGACTACGTGATCGAGAAGTCGCGCCGCGTGTTCGACCGCCACATCGCGTCGGTCAAGATGTACTACAGGGCGGGCGGCCGGATCGCGATGGGCACCGACGCCGGCACCCCGCACAATCGCCACGGCGAGAATGCGCGCGAGCTCGAGTTCATGTGCGAGATAGGTGTGTCGACGCGCGATTCTCTTTTCTTTTCAACGGCCAGCGCCGCGGACTTGATGCGTCTCGCCGACCAGGGCCGAATCCGGGAAGGCAACGCGGCCGACTTCGTGCTGTGCGACGGCGATCCGCTCGCCGACATCAAGCGCGCGGCGCGCAAGGAGAACCACAGGCTGGTGGTGAAGCGCGGCCAGATCGCCAAGGACCGTCGCGCGGAGTTCGCCGACGCGGCGCAGCGGGTCGCGGCGGAGTAGCGCCGGAAGCGTCGAAGCCAGCCGGCGCTGGGAGCGGTCGTGGACGAAGTCCTGATGATCCTTTTCGGGATCGCGTGGGCCGTCGGGACGCCGATCGTCGCCCTCGTGGCGCTGGTGCGCAGCGGCAACGTGCGGGCCGAGAACCGGCGCCTTGCCGCCGAGATCGCCGAGCTGCGCCGGCAGATCGGGCAGGGCGGCAGCGGCGGCAGCATCCGGCAGGAAGCGGCAGAAGAGGCTGCTGCCGTGCCGGAACTTCCGCCTCCCGTACCGGAATCGTCCGGGCCCCCTGCCGCCGAGCTGCCGCCGCCGTTCGAGCCCGCGGCGCCACCCCCTCCCGTGCCCGCCTTCGAGCTCCCGCCGTCGCCGTCGCGGGCCGGACCGTTCGCCCCCGGCTGGGAGCAGCGGCTCGGGTCGCGCGCCTTCATCTGGATCGGCGCGGTCACGCTCGCGCTCGCGGCGGTCTTCCTGGTCCGCCACTCGATCGAGGAAGGCTACCTCTCGCCCGAGGTGCGGGTGATACTCGCCGCGCTGTTCGGCTTCGCGCTCATCGGCGGCGCGGAGCGGATGAGGCCGCGCGACGAGCGGGTGGCGCAGGCGCTGGCCGCGGCCGGAGTCGCCGCGCTCTACGGCGCGCTGTTCGCCGCGGTCGCGCTCTACGGGATGATCTCCCAGGCGGCGGCCGGCGGCGGCGCGATGGCGCTGACCGCCTTCGCGATCGGCGTGTCGCTGCGCCACGGAATCCTGGTCGCGGCACTCGCCTTCGTCGGCGGCTTCGCGAGCCCGGTCATCATCGGCAGCGAGACGCCCAACACGCCGGTGCTGTTCGGCTATCTGCTGGCGGTCGCGGCCGGCACGCTGGCGGTCATCCGCCACCGCGGATGGTGGCCGCTCGGCTGGGGCGTGCTGGCCGGCAGTGCGCTGTGGATCGTCGCGTGGCTCGACGCGGACGCCGGCGGCCTGCCGTGGGCCTGCGCGTTCCTGGTCGCGGTCGCGGGCCTGTTCGTCTGGGCGACATGGCGGCGCGTCGCCGAAAGCGAGAACCTCCCCATCGACGTCACTGCGCTGGTGTGGACGGCGCTGGCCGGCACCGGCGTCCTGCTGGCGGCGGCGATCTTCCAGGACAAGGGCGAGCAGAACGCCGGCTGGCTCGCGCTCGCCGTGCATGGCCTCGGCCTCTATGCACTCGCCCGCTGGACGCCGCGCTTCCAGTACGTCGCGAGCCTGGCGCCCGCGCTGTCGCTGGCGACGCTCGGCCTGTGGTGGTTCGACGACCAGGCGATCGGGCTGGTCGACCCCTTCGACACCGGACGCTTCGCCTGGCTGGCGATCGCCTATGGCGGCCTCTATGCCGCCGGCGCCTTCGCGCTGATGTGGAACGCAGGCCGGCCCGGCTTCTGGGCGGCGCTGTCCGTGTCCGCCGCCCTGGCGCATTTCCTGCTGTGCTGGTGGGTGATGCGCGACGTCG
>JAHCJV010000105.1 GCA_026126105.1 Enhydrobacter sp. | reverse complement strand
TCCAGGCGTTGGACTTGGACCTCGGTGAAGCCGGCTGTTTCCAGGACGGTTCTCCATTCGAGCGGGTCGCTGAAGCGCATCGCCGGCGGAGCATCAGGCAAGCTCTCGACTGGCTCGCCGTGCTCGGCGATTGCCGAGAGTACAATGCCCAGCAATTCATCGTCTTGAGCCCACTGCGTAAAGACGTAACGGCCGGTAGGCCGAACTACTCGGAACGCCTCTCTGACAGCCGCATCGGCATTGCTCAGATGCATCACCCCGAAAGCGCAGACTATATGGTCGAAGGATTGGTTTTGGAACGGAAGGGCCTCCGCATCGCCCTGCCGGAAGTCGAGGCCCGGATAATTATCGCGGGCTCTTTCGACCATCGGCATGGCAAAATCGAGACCCACAACGTCGGCACCGGACTGCGCAAGCGACCCGGCAAGATGGCCGGGGCCACAGCAAACATCCAGCACAAGCTTGCTCGACACCACACCAAGCGCGCCGATCATCGAAGCGACCACCTGATTCGTGATGGGGGTTAGAAAATGATCGTACGTCTCGGAACGTGCGGACCAACCCTCCAGCTCAGAGTCTCGAAATGACCGCTTCATCTGCATGCTCTCATGCTGCTGCCCATAGAAAGCCTAACACTTTTTGAGTGTTGCAGGGTCGCACTTTGCAATCGCGTCGTTTCGCTGCGGCGCGGCATATACTCTGCTGGCGAATCAATTTCGGACCTGACAGGCCAACCACCTCACGTTAATGGATTCGCGCCTTAATCGAGCCGGACGCAGATCCCTTCGAGCCCGGGCTTCGATGCCGGATAGCGCTTGCAGACCTCGGCGTCGTGGCCGGGGACCACCATGTCGATCCGGCCATCGGCCAGCTTCTTCAGCTTGTCGTAACCGGCCAGCATGTCGGCGACGGAGTAGACGATCGAGAACAGCTTCTCCTGCTCGATGCCCCAGTAGTAGTGCGAGGCGTCCGACGCCAGCACCAGCCAGCCATTGCGCGTCATGACCCGCACCGACTGGATGCCCATCGTGTGGCCGCCGATCAGGTGGACCGAGATGCCGGGCTGGATCTCCTCGTCGCCGTCGTGGAACACGACGCGCTTGCCGTAGACCGCGCGCACCATGCCGACGATGTCCTCGACCTCGAAGGCGTGGCGGAAGCTGTCGTGGCACATGTGCCGCCCGGTCGCGAACTGCATCTCCTTGTCCTGGAGATGAAAGCGCGCCTTGGGGAACCGGTCCCAGTTGCCGATATGGTCGTAGTGGAGGTGGGTGACGATAATGTCCTCGACCTCCCGGGCGTCGATGCCGAGATGGGAAAGCAGGTCGGCCGGATTGGTCTTCACCTCGCGGCCGCGCTTGCTGCCCACCTGGGCGTTGAAGCCGGTGTCGATCACGATCGGCTTGCCGCCCAGCATCCGGTTGCCGCTCTCGTCGAGCGGGATCGCCACCCAGACGAAATAATCCATCGGGAAGTCGCCGTCGTGCGGGTCGGGGTTGATCTGCACTTCCCAAGCCTTGCGCGGCAGATGGGCGTATTTGACGGCATGCACCTCGTACACAGGTGTCGAACGCATCTTTGTTTCCTTCCCGGCGGGTCTGTTGCCGGAGGGTAGCCTGCGCTGCCGTGCCTGCGCTATAGTCGCGTCATGGCGCGCAGGAATGTCCTTGCCCGGCGAATTAGCACCCCGGTTTGCACCGCAAACCGGCCCGTTGCTGTTCGCCTGTCATGCAAGGAGTCGTTCCATGTCGTCCGTTCTCGCGCTCAAGCGTAATTCCACCACCGTCCGCTACTGTTTCGAAGCCGACACCGAGCCCGGCGTGCTGCCGCGCGCGCTCGAGCTGTTCGCCAAGCGCGGCCTCGTGCCCAACCGCGTGTTCGCCCAGGCCGCCGACGACGCGCTGAGCGTCGAGATCGAGGTCGAGGGCTTGGCCGCCGAGACCGCCGAGCATGTCGGCCGCTCGCTGGGGCAAATCGTCGGTGTGCGGGCCGTGTTCTAGGCCGATAGCGCCTCGACGATCGCCTCGATGTGCGGGCGTGCGACGTCGAGGCAGGGAAAACCTGCCGTCGTCTCGTCGAACAGGGCGGCTAGGTCGGTGCCGGCGAGCAGGACGGTCTCGACGCCGTCGCGGCGCTGAAGGTCCGACGCGATGCGGCGCAGGCCATCGGCGTCGCCGGCTTCTGTGCGGCCGTCGAGGATGCGCTGGTAGGCGTGGCCGATGAAGGCGATCTCGTCCGGCTGCGGCTTGGCGATCTCGACGTCGGCCAGCAGGCCCCAGAGGCTTGCCTGCACGGTATAGACCGACCCGAACAGCGCGACGCGCTTTGTGCCGCGCGCACGCAGCTCCGATGCGAGCGTGTCGACGATGTCGATCAGCGGGATCGGCAGCAGCGGCTTGAGCTGCTCGAGGCAGACATGCGGCGTGACGGCAGGAATGACGGCGACCTCCGCACCGGCCCGCGTCATCCGCGCGATGAAATCCGCGAGATAGGCCGCGAGCGCGTCGTGCTTGCCCTCGCGCACGAGACGCTGCCCGTGATCGACATCGGCATGGGCGATCACGAGGTCGGGCACTACGTGGCGTGCTTTGCACGCGGCGGTGATTCTCTCGTAGTAGTGAACGGTCGCGCCGACGCCCAGCCCGCCGACGATGCCGACACAAGTCATCGGCGACTCAATCCATCGTGATGTTGTTGTCGCGGATCACCTGGCCCCAGGTGACGACCTCGCTCCTGGCGAACTTTTCCATCTCGGCCGGCGTCCAGTCCTTCAGGACGATGCCGAGCTGGTTGGCACGCTCCTTCGTGGCCTCCGTCTTCGCGATCTTGCGCATCGCGGTGTTCAGCTTGTCGATGATCGGCTGCGGCGTGCCGCTCGGGGCGAAGAGGGCGAACCAGCCGTCGAGGATGAAACCGGGCAAGCCGGCCTCGGCGGTCGTCGGAATGTCGGGAAACGCCGGATGTCGGGCGTCGCTCGCCAAAGCCAGAGCCTTCACCGCGCCGCTGCGGATATGTCCCGACACCGAGGGCGGCGTTACGACCAGTAACTCGACCTGACCGGCGACTAGGTCCGCCGTCGCCGGTCCCGCGCCCTTGTAGGGCACGTGGACGAGGTCGATGCCGGCCGCCTTGTTCAGCATTACCCCGCCGAGATGAGGCACCGAGCCCTGGCCGACGGAAGCGAAGTTGAGCTTGCCCGGATTGGCCTTGGCGTAGGCGATGAAGCTCTCGAGGTCGGTCGCAGGCACCTTCTTTGCGATAACGATGACGTGCGGCGCGACCGCGCCCATCGCCACGCCGGTGAAGTCGTCGGGCGACCAGTTCAGGTTCTTGATCAGCGCGGGATTGGCGGAGTGATAGGCCGAGTACTGCATCAGGAGCGTGTAGCCGTCGGGCTTCGCCCGGGCGACGATCGCGGTGCCGACATTGCCGTTGCCGCCGCCTTTGTTGTCGACGATCACCTGCTGGCCGAGCTCCTGGCTCAGAAGATCGGAATAGAGACGGGTGACGAGGTCCGTGCCGCCGCCCGGCGGTGCAGGGACTACCATGGTGATCGGCCGGTCGGGCCAGCTTTGCGCCCGAGCGGCCGGTGCGGCGAGCGAGGCGAGGGAGAAAGTGAGGACCGTGCGACGCTTCATGCTGGCCAGTTGCGTTTCCATGTTTCGACGAGTTCGGGCTTGAGGTCGGCGCGCCGGGCGATGGCGAACAGCCGGGGCGTTTCGCTCTCGAACCAGCCGCGCTTGGGGCGCCAGCGGGTCATCACCGAGACGTAGATATCGAGAGCCGAGAAGCGCTCGCCGAGGAACCACGGCGCCCTGGCTGCCGTCTCGACCTGGCGCCACAGCCGTTGGGCATAGGCGTCCGTGGCGGCGCGGAACGGGTCGCGCGCGGCGTTCACTGAGACGAAGCGGGACGGATCGTCGGCGTAGGTGAAGGTCGGATAGATGTTGACCACCAGGAACACCAGCCACCGAAGGAAGGCCGCCCGCTCCGCTGATTTCGGGCCGGGAACGAGCGAGTCCTGGCCGGTGATGTCGGCGAGCAGGAGCGTGATCGCCGCGCTCTCGCTCATCACGGTGCCGTCCGGCAATACGAGTGTCGGCACCTGCGCCAGTGGATTCACGTTCTGGAGCTTGGTGCGGGCGTCAGGCTCCTTGAACAGGTCACCGACGGGCTCGAAGGTGAAGGGCAGACCGTACCAGGCGAGCTGAGCCTCGACCAACGAGGAGCCCCAGCCCGCGCGACCCCAAAGCTTGTATTCGGCCATATGCGCGCTTCGCCGTTACGGCTTCTGCAGCGGCTGGATCAGCGCCGAGGTGTCCCAGCGGCCGCCGCCGCGCTCCTGGACGCGGCCGTAGAACTGGTCGACCAGTGCGGTGAGCGGCATCTGCGCCTTCCAGCGCTTACCCTCTGCCATGGCGATGCCGAGATCCTTGCGCATCCAGTCGACGGCAAAGCCGTAGTCGAACTTGCCGGCGATCATGTTCTGCCAGCGGTTCTCCATCTGCCAGCTCTGCGCTGCGCCCTTCGAGATCGCGGCCATCACCTTGTCCATGTCCAGCCCGGCGCGCTGGCCGAGATTGAGCGCCTCGGCAAGGCCCTGGACGATGCCGGCGATGCACATCTGGTTCATCATCTTGGTGATCTGGCCCGAGCCCGGCGGGCCGATCAAGGTGATCGCCTTGGCGTAGGCATCGGCCACCGGCTTGGCCTTGTCGAACGGCGCCTGCTCGGCACCGCACATCACGGTGAGCTGGCCATTCTCGGCGCCGGCCTGGCCGCCCGACACCGGCGCGTCGATGAAGTCGACGCCGATCTTCTTGCCGGCGGCGTGGAGCTCGCGCGCCACGTCGGCCGAGGCGGTGGTGTTGTCGAAGAAGATCGTGCCCTTGCCCATGCCGGCGAAGGCGCCGTTGTCTCCGAGCACGACGGAGCGCAGGTCGTCGTCGTTGCCGACGCAGCAGAACACGATCTCCTGGCCTGCCGCCGCTTCCTTTGGCGTCTTCGCGGCCTTGCCCTTGTGCTTCTGGGTCCAGGCTTCGGCCTTGGCGAAGGTCCTGTTGTAGACGGTCACGTCATGGCCCTTGGCGGCGAGATGCCCCGCCATCGGAAAGCCCATCACGCCCAGTCCGAGAAATGCCACCTTGGCCATCGCCTCATCCTCCAGATTCAAGAACCCGGAGCATAGAGCAGCAGGCCGATGGCTGCGACCCCCACGGCGAGCGCCGGAAGCGCGAGCGGCCACGCCCGGCGATAGAGTTCGGCATCCGACACCGCATTCGCGATAAGAGCGATGCCCATCGAGACGCGGATCGGCGAGAGCATGGTGAGGTTGGTGCAGACGCTGTTCTGGATGGCGGCGATCCAGGCCGGATCGACCGCGACGGCGCGGGCGAGCGCGGTCACCATCGGCATCAGCATCGCGTTGCCGGCCGAGCCGCCGCCGGTCAGGAAGCCGCCCACGCCGGCAAACAGCGGCACGCTCAGGACCGCATCTCTGCCAGCCGCCGACCGCAACGCCTCGGCGATCTGCTGTGCCATTCCCGAGCCGACATAGAGTTGGGCCATCACCACGAACGCCAGGGTCACGGCGCAGGCCCGCCAGGCGCCGCGCGCGGTGTCGGCGACGGTGCGACCGATCGAGGCACGCGCGGTGACCAGCACGACCATTCCGATCGAAATCAGCCAGAAGCCCGGCGCGTACAACGGCGCGAAAGCCGGCTGGTTATCGTAGGGCTTCAGCGCCCAGAGCGGCCGCAGGAGATCGCGCAGCGGCGGGACCAGGCGCGTCGCGCATAGCGCGATGGTGAGGGCGACGTAAGGTGCGTTGCGATGGAGCGCCGCGCGCAAGCCGTAGAGATCCGGCCGCTCGTCGCGCCAGAAGCGCAGGGCCAGCAGCACCGCCAGCGGCGCGGCGCCGGCGATCTCGACGTCGGTGTGACGGTTGGCGAGCCAGACCAGCGCGAGCAGCAACCCGGTCCAGGCGACGTCGTCGATCTTCTGTACGGCAGGTACCGGCACGCCGGCCTGCCGGGCGAAGCGCCAGTAGAGCAGCAGGTAGAAGATGTGGATGGGTACCTGCAGCAGCGACGAGCCGAGGCCGAGCGCATTCGGGGTCAGGCCGGCGAGCGTGGCACCGACCGTGGTTCCCGTCGCGAGCGCCCCCCACGGCACCAGCGACTGGCTGTAGAGGCCGAGCACCAGCATCGGCACGCCACCCAGCCCGAGCCGCCGCAGGGCAGCGATGGCGATGATGTACCCCACGCCGAAGCCGGTGACCGCCTCGGCGAACGGCGCCAGCAGAAAGCAGACCGCCCACAGCCGCCGCGGCGTTGCGGCGTGGGTCTCCTTGCTCCCGGTGCCGTGCCGCGCGACCGTGCAGCGGTGGAAGAACATGCCTGAGGCGATAATGGCGATGACCTGCCAGGCGAGCCAGGCTCCGGCCGGCACCTCCTGCCACCACATGTCCACCACGGAGGCAGGCCCGCTGGCCGGTCCCAGCAGCAAGGCCGACACGCCCAGCGTGGCGGCGAGGCCGGCCAGCCCGGCAATCAGGCCGCTGACCCGGCCCGAGCCCAGCAACCCCAAGACCAGCAACAACGGAAGCAGCGCAAGCGTCGTCGTCATGCCCTTGCGCCGCCCGCCCCTTTCGCCTAGAACCCGCCGCCTGTGCCCCGATAGCTCAGCTGGTAGAGCACGTCATTCGTAATGATGGGGTCGGCGGTTCGATTCCGTCTCGGGGCACCAATTTTTTCAATGACTTAACAGTTGGGGTTGGGGCCGCGCCATCGGCGAACAAGAGTGCCTGTTCAGCGAGCACCGCCATCCAAGTGAGTTTTCGAGCGCGGCGCACTGAGGACTCCTGTCAGCCGCGCATTGTCGTGGGCAGCCACAACGCAATCCCGGGCCACAGGCAAAGAGCCAGGATGCCGAGCAGCATCAGGAAGACGTAGGGCGCCGACCCGATCGCAACTTCGGAGAATTTTCGTCCGCCCGAGATGGCGTGGATGGCGAACAGGTTGAGGCCGACCGGTGGCGTGATCTGCCCGACCTCGATCAGCACCGTGAGGACGATGCCGAACCAGATAAGGTCGAATCCGAAGGCCTGCACCACGGGCAGGAGAACCGGAAGGGTCATGTAGATCATCGAGATGCCGTCGACGAAGAGGCCGAGCATGAGATAGAGAACGACCAGCGCGAGGAAGAACTCCCACTTGCCCAAGCCCAGGCCCATGATCCATTCGCTGACGCCGCGGCTCACGCCGGAGTAGGTGAGCGCGGTCGACAGGATCTGTGCGGCGATGATGATCAGCACGACCATGCAGGTGGTTTTGACCGTGGCCATCAGCGCCTCGCCGAAAATGCGGCGGCTGAACCTGCCATAGCCGGTCGCCAGCACGATGGCGCCCGCGGCGCCGAGCGCCGACGCCTCGGTCGGCGTGGCGAGGCCGGCGTAGATGCTGCCAAGCACCAGCACCAGCAGGCCGAGGACGGGAAAGACGTGCAGGACGTCACCGAGCGGGGGCTTGTCGCCAGGGGCGTCGCGCGGCGGCGCATAGTGCGGTTTGAGCAACAGCAGGACGGCGATGAAGATCATGAAGGTCACGGCCATCAGGAGGCCGGGCACGATGCCTGCCATGAACAGGCGCGCGATCGACTCCTCCACCAGTGCGCCATACAGGACCATGATGATGCTTGGCGGAATCAGGATGCCCAGCGTGCCGCCCGCCGCGATCGAGCCGAAAACGGCCTTGGGTTCGTAGCCGCGCGACAGCATCTCGGGGATGGCGACGGTCCCGACGGTCGCAGCGGTGGCTACGCTCGAGCCGGAAACGGCGGAGAACACCGCGCAGCTCGCGATATTGGCATGCAGCAGGCCCCCGGGGAGCCGACCGAGAAGCACCGCGACACCGCGGTAGAAGTAGCCGCTGACGCCGCTGCGCAGGATGATCTCGCCCATCAGCAGGAACATCGGTATGGCGATCAGGATGTAGCTGTTGGCGTTGTTCCAGATCACCGATGAGAGCGCTGTGAGGCCGAGCACGCCCTTGCTGAGATAAAGGACGAGCACGCCGCAGATGCCGAGCGCGAAGGACGTCCATTGCCCCGCCATCAGCATGACGACGAGGCTCACTACCAGGACCAGCGTCAGAAGTTCGATGCTCATGGGACTCAAGGAATGCGGCGGACGCGGTCGACGATCCAGGCCACGAGCTGGAGCAGCAGGATCGCCAGCCCGAGCACCATGACCGATTGGGGAATCCATTCGGGCGTCTCGATGATCGAGATGGCCCTCGTATCGCGGTCGTAGGCATAGACCACGTGGCGCACGCATACCCAGAGGATGGTCGCCGTGAATGCGGCGGCGGTCAGCACGTTCAGCCAGATCAGCGCCCGCTTGAGATTGCCAACGGCGCGGTCATAGAGGATCTCGACGCGGATGAAGCCGCCCTCGCGCAAGGTCCAGGCAAGCCCGAAGAAGATGGCGGCAGCATTGAGGTAGCCCGCGATCTCGTCGGTTACCAGCAGCGAAGCCTGAAACTGGCGCAGCACAGCTTCTGCGCACACGATCACCAGGATCCCGACGACGGCGAGCGCGGCCAGCACGCCGCAGGCCTGCGAGACCCGCCCGACGAAAACGTCGAACGCACTGCGATCGGAGGGCGCCGCCTCGGGAGCTGTCGGCCCGGCTTGTGGATCGAGCTTCACTTACCGAGTGACGCCCGGATCTCTTTGAGCATGGCCGTTCCGTCGGAACCCTGCGACGCGGACCATTGCTCCCAGTAGGGCTGCATCTTGGCGATCAGCACGTCGATCTCCGCTTTCGGCGGCACGTAGAGATCGACGTTGTACTTGGTCTTGAGGGTCTCGAGGTCCTTGGCCTCGTCGCCGAGATTGGCGGCGCGGAACCGCGGCGCGAAGGACTGGGCCACCGCGTCGAGCTTCGCTCGCGAATCGGCGTCAAGCTTGTTGTACGCCGCGATGTTCATCAGCGTGTAGTCGGGCCCGCCGATGTGGACGTCGCCCATCCAGCCCCACTGCACGAACTCGTACCACTTCGCACCGATCACGTTGAAGCCGGCAGTGAGGAACCCTTCGGCCACGCCGCGCTCCATGGCGACCGGCACCTCGGCCGTGGTCAGGCTTACCGACGAGGCGCCGAGCTGCTTCAACATCTCGGCCTGCTTGCCGTCGGTCGAGCGGATCTTGCGGCCCTTGAAATCCTCGATCGTGCGGATCGGCTTGCCCTTGCCGAAAATGTTCTGCGCCGGCCAAGTGTGATAAAAAAGATTCTTCACGCCCGCCTTCGCGAACAGCGGCGTCGTGTACTTGTCGATGATCGGCCAGACCTTCTCGAGCTCAGGGCCGGTACGTACCAGGAAGGGCAGGCTGGCCATCGAGGAAAGCGGAACGGCGCCCGAGATGAAGCCCTGATAGCCCTCGGCGAGCTGCACCTGGCCGTCGCCCGCGATCTTGACCACCTCGGTGGCTCGGAACGGCAGCTCGCCAGCGGGCCGCACGACGATGTCGAGCTTGCCGTTGGTTGCCTTCTTCACCTCTTCGGCGAACTCCTTGTAGCGCAACGTGATCGGATGAGTGACGCCGGTCATGGCGTACATGTCCCACTTGGTGGGCGACTGGGCGGAAGCGCGGCCGCCGACAGCGGCAGCACCGAGCACACCCAAGACGACGGACCGCCTGTCGATCGTTTCCATGAAACCCTCCCTAGTCGCTTGCTCTGCGGCAACCCTCGAGCAGAGTCCCATTTCGATGCGAAGCCTGTCAACACAGGTTCGTCGCATCGCGATGTCTGAAGTGCTCGGTCGCAAGAACACACTGTCGGGCGACTTGCATTGGCGTTGTGTTGTGCGCCGTGATGGCGCTAGACAGGCGAAACGCGACAGGTGAGGGAGGATCGGACCATGGCTCAGCGGAACAGCAGCGATTATGCGGTGGTGTGGCCACGCAGCGCGAAGGCCGTGGAGATCAAGCCACTTGCCCGGCGTCTGGACAGCCTGGACGGCAAGACCATCGCGTTCCTGTGGGACGACCTGTTCCGCGGCGACGAGATCTGGCCAATCCTCAAGGACGAGCTGGCGAACCGCTTCACGGACGTGAACTTCGTCGACCACGACGCTTTCGGCTCGACCCACGGCGACGATGAGCACCGGGTGCTCGCCGAATTGCCGGCGAAGATCAAGTCGATGAAGATCGACGCGGTCGTCTCCGGCATGGGGTGTTGAGGAAGCTGCACACCCGCCGTGTTGCGGGTAAGCGCGATTGCAGAGCAGGCCGGCGTACCGACATCCTCGCTGTGCTGCGAGGGATTCCTGGGCCAGGCCAAGACGACGTCGGTCGGATTGGGCTACCCGAATCTCGCGTTAGCGACGGTACCGGGACATGTCGATGTCCAGACGGGGGAGGAATTGCGGGCAAACGTGCTGGGCACGACCGTCGATCACGTCATCCGCAACCTCACGGGCGACATCGTAGCGGTGCAGGCGGCCACCGATCCCGATCCGCAGGACATCGTGTTCGAGGGCAGCTTCGAGGAGGTCAACCGCCTGTTCCTGGAGAACGGGTGGAGCGACGGCCTGCCGATCGTGCCGCCGACCAAGCAGAAGATCGCGGAATTCCTGGCCTTCACGGATCTGCCGTCCGACCATGCGATCGGCAAGCTGCTGCCCGACAACCGGCTGGCGACGGTGTGGAATGTCGCGGTGAACGGCGTAATGGCCGGTTGCCGGCCGGAATACATGCCGATCCTGGTGGCACTGGTCGAGGCGATGGCCGATCCGCAATACGGCGTCGAGCATTCCGGCAACACGCCGGGAGCTGAAACACTGATCGTGTTGAACGGCCCGCTGATCAAGGAACTCGGCTTCAACTACGAGCAGGGGGCTCTGCGCGACGGCTTTCAGCCCAACACCTCGATCGGCCGCTTCTGGCGCCTGTACCTGCGCAATGTCGCGGGCTTCCTGCTGCACCAGAACGACAAGGGGACCTTCGGGAACACCTGGCGTGTCGTGCTGGCCGAGAACGAGGACAGCCTGGCCAGGATGAAGTGGCCGACGCTGGCGGCCGACATGGGCGCGCCTGCGGGCGGGAACGCCGTCACCATCTCGCGCTTCACCGGCGGCAACGTCATCGTCTCGGTGTTCGGCGACAGTGCCGAGAAGCTGCTGCCCTATCTTGGCAACGCCTTGGCGACCCATTCCCAATGGGAGATGATCTTTACCGTCGGCATGGCGACCGGCACCTACCGGCCGTTGCTGGTGCTGAGCCCGCTGATCGCCGAAACCATCGCCAAGACGATGAGCAAGGCAGACGTGCAGAACTGGCTCTTCGAGAACGCGCGCATGCCGGCGCATCTGTTCGAGAAGTACCTCTGGGGCTGGACCAACCTGGTGCCGGGCAAGCGCACGCTCAACGACTGGGTGAGGCTCGGCAAGATTCCCAAGTCCTTCGCGGGCAACGATCCCAATCGTCTGGTGCCGGTGGTGACAAAGCCGGAGCACATCCAGATCGCGGTGTCGGGCGATCCGTTGCGTTCGAATTGCTACCTCTTCGTGCACAACGGCATGTTGGGTTTCCCGACCACCAAGACCGTGAAGCTGCCTCAGGCCTGGCGGGCCAAGCTGCGCGACGCCCAGCGATGAGCGATTGGACGTGAGCGGCGAGGCATGAGCGACGACAGTCTGTGGATCGTGATACCCGCTGGACAGCATGCCTCCGGAGCGTGGATCGACGACACGCTGAAGCAGCGTGCTGCCGAGCAGGGCATGAGTGCCAAGGTGCCGTTGGCCGCCGATTTTCCACGCCAGCGCATCGAGGTGGTCCGCGGACCTGGCGCCGAGGACCGGCTGCAGGAACTGTTCTTGCGACGCGGCTGGAGCGACGGCCTGCCGGTGGTGCCGCCGACTGCGGCGCGGGTGAAGGAGGCGCTTTCCTTCACACCCCTGGCGCCCACCGAGGTCGTGGGCGAGGTGGAGCCGCTTAAAGGCCTGGCGACCGTCGAGAAGGTCGCAGCCAATGCGGTGATGGCGGGGTGCCGGCCCGAGTATCTGCCGGTGGTGCTTGCCGCCGTCGACTGCGTGCTTGATCCCGAGTTCAATATGCGCGGTGTTCAGACCACCGACGAGAACGTGACGCCGCTGCTGGTCGTCAACGGCCCGGTGGCGCGCGAGCTCTCCATCAATGGCAGCTTCGGCGCGCTTGGTCCGGGCTGGCAGGCCAATGCCGCGATCGGCCGCGCCGTGCGGCTGGTGATGAACAATATCGGCGGCGGCTGGCCGGGCGCGGTCGCCTTTGCCGGCCTCGGCCAGCCGGGACGCTACACGCTCTGCGTTGCGGAGAACGAGGCACAAAGTCCCTGGGAGCCGCTGCACCTCGAAGCCGGAATGGCGGCTGGCACCAGCGCGGTGACCGTGACGCGCGCGGAGGCGGTGGTCAACGTCACCGGCGGACTGGCCGAGATCGCGAGCGTAATGGGTTCGGCGGTATCGGGTTTCGGGATACTGTGGAGCGGCCGGCCGACGGTTCTGCTGGCGCCCGCGGTCGCGGCCGACTGCGCCCGGCGCGGCATGGGCAAGGACGACGTGCGGCGCTTCCTGTGGGAGCGCGGCCGCTGGCGGCGCGAGGATTGGGAGAAATCCTGGCTGAGCGAGCGCATCGTCGCCAATCGCCGCTGGCCGGCATGGGTCGAGGAAGCAGCGACGACCGGCGATATTCCCGCCGCCCGTACGCCGGACGATATCGTGGTGGTGGTGGTGGGTGGCGACATCCCGATTCCACAGAATGCCTATTGCCCGTCCTGGGGCTTCCCGCCGGCACGCATCACGCGTGAGGTGCGCCTGCCAGGGCACTGGACCACACTGCTGTCCGACTCGGCGGAAGCCGCGGCATCTCTGGTCGCACGATAGAAGGACGAGAACTTGGTTGGGTCGACATTCGACGTTGCCGTGATCGGCGGCGGCATCGCCGGGCTCACCGCCGCCCATCATGCCGCGTTGGCCGGCGTATCGGTGGTGCATTACGTCGAAGACGGCCTGCCCGGCGGGCTGGTGATGAATGTGGGGGCGCTCGACGGATGGCCGGCGGCGAATACTGTTGTCGGCGCCGAGCTGGCTGGAGGCCTGCAGCTGCAGAACCAAGAACTCGGCGTAAGGCTGGTGCCGTCTCGGGTGGATGCGATTGAGGGAGGCGCCGTCAAGGTGCTGCGTGGGACGAACGGCATTTTGCAGGCGCGACAAGTGATTGTGGCCTCGGGCGCGGCACTGAAGACACTCGACGTGCCGGGCGCCGAGCGCCTTGCCGGGCGCGGTGTGTCGCAGTGCGCGTGGTGCGACGGTGGGCTCTATCGAGGGGCCGACGTGGTGGTCGTGGGCGGCGGCGATGCGGCTCTGTC
Source organism: Enhydrobacter sp. (assembly GCA_026126105.1). GTDB lineage: Bacteria > Pseudomonadota > Alphaproteobacteria > Reyranellales > Reyranellaceae > Reyranella. Next base: position 4,778 of record JAHCJV010000105.1, on the reverse strand, counting down.
GGAAGCCCTTCATCTCGGCAAGTTCGCCGGTTCGGTGACGGTCGTCACGCGCGGCGACATGTTCCGCGCTCGCCGCAGCTACGTTACCCGAATCGCCGAGGACGAACGCTACCAGCTTCGCTGGGCAAGCGAGATAACCGAAGTGCTCGGCAGTGACACCGTAGAGGCTGTGCGCCTGCGGGACCGGGAAACCGGCAGCGAGGAGGTCGTTGCCTGTCGTGGGATGTTCGTTTTCGTTGGACTTGTCCCCAACGCCGGCATGCTGGGATCCGAAGTGGCGCGCGACCCCGCTGGATTCGTCGTAACCGACGCGCATTTCGAGACGGCCGTACCGGGCGTATTCGCCGTCGGCGCCATCCGTTCGGGCTATGGCGGCCGCCTGACCCACGCGGTGGCCGAGGCGACCACTGCCGCCGAAGTGGCGGCGGCCCGCTGCGAGCTCTGACAGGCGGGTCTCGACCGCGATAGATCGGCCGCTATGTCGCGACGGTACCGACGGCTGCAGATCTTCTAGGCATATGTGCCGGTGGCTCCTTGCGCGAGTTCAAAACCTCTTCGTTGCCATCACCTCCGCCGCTATCGTTCGACAGAGCAAGCAAAGCGGCAATATCGCCTGAAGAAGATGAAGGAGCGAAACGTGGGTGACGAAATCAGGATTGCCGCCGCCGATGGCGGGACTTTTGCAGGATATCTGGCGTTGCCGGCAGGGGCACCGGCACCGGGCCTGATCGTGTTGCCGGAGGTATTCAACACCAATCCCCACATACGCTCGGTGGCCGACGGTTACGCGGCCGAAGGGTTCGTTACGCTCGCGCCCGACGTCTATTGGCGGCAGGAGCCGGGGAGCTATCTCTCCTATACCGACGAGGGCCGTGCGAAGGCCCAGTCGCTTCGCGCTCGCTTGGACGCGGACCAGTTCACGCGCGACCTGGGCGACGCTGTCGCTGCGCTGCGGGCGCGCCCCGAGTGCAGCGGTAAGGTCGGCGTGATGGGGTTCTGCCTGGGTGGCATGTTCGCCTGGCTGGCCAGCACGCGATTGCCGATCGACGCGGCGGTCAGCTACTACGGCGTGCAGATCGATCAGCATCTCGGCGAGGCCGACCGGCTCGGGTGCCCGCTCCTCATGCACTTCGCGGAGAACGATCCTCATGTGCCGGCGGAAACCGTCTCGGCGATCCAGGCGCGCCTCGGCGGTTTGCGCAACGTAAGCATCCATATCTATCCAGGTACCGAGCATGGCTTCAATCGCCAGGGCTACCCGCCGTACAACGAGGCGGCCGCGACCGAGGCCCGGCAGCGCACGATCGCACATTTTCGGCGCCTCCTGTCGTAGAGGCGCGACGCACGACACGCGAGCAGGGAGGGGACGGTGAGCGGAAAGGTGGCCCGGATCGATGCGAAGGAACTGAAGGCCCGTCTGCACGACGGCGGAGAGATCGCGTTGCTGGATGCGCGCGAGGAACTGCCGTTCGGCCGACGCCATCTGCTGATGGCCTCCTGCGTGCCGTTGAGCCGCCTGGAGCTGCTCGTCGACGATCTGGTGCCGCGGCGCTCGACGCGCGTGGTGTGGTGCGACGACAACGACGGCCTGGCGGCGCGCGCTGCAGAGCGGATGGCGGCTCTCGGATACCGGGACGTTGCGTTGCTCGACGGCGGCATCGCGGCGTGGGAGGCAGCGGGCTTTCGCATCTACAGCGGGGTGCACGTCCCCAGCAAGGCCTTCGCCGAAGTGGTCGAGCATGAAGCGGCCACCCCCTGGATCTCCGCCGAGGAGCTGAAGGCGCTGATCGACCGGAAGGCGGACATCGCGATCTTCGACAGCCGGTCGTTCGAGGAGTACCACAACAACAGCATCCCCACGGCCGTCAGCGTGCCGGGTGCGGAACTCGTCTATCGCTTCGCCGATCTCATGCCGTCGTCGGACACAACCGTCGTCGTCAACTGCGGCGGCCGTACACGCAGCATCATCGGCGCGCAGTCGCTGATCAATGCCGGCGTCGGCAACAAGGTCGTGTCGCTCAAGGACGGCACCATGGCCTGGCACCTGGCCGGCCTCGACGTGGTGCGCGGCGCGACGCGCCGGCCGCCCGACGTCACGCCCACCGGCCTTCAGGCGGCGCAGCAGCGGGCGGCGAGCGTGGCAGCGCGCCACGACGTCGCGCGCATCGACAGACACACCCTCGAAACCTGGCGCGCCGAAGCGACCGAGCGTAGCCTCTACGTGCTCGACGTTCGTACGCCGGAAGAATACGAGGCCGGCCACCTGCGCGGCGCGCGGCTGGCGCCGGGCGGGCAGCTCGTGCAGGAAACCGACAGCCACATGGCAACCTGGGGCGCGCGCGTCGTGCTGGTCGACGACAACGGTGTTCGCGCGACCATGACCGCGTCATGGTTGAAGCAGATGGGCTGGCGCGACGTCGCGGTGCTGGTTTCCGGACCGAGGGACGAGGAATGGACGACCGGGCGGCACGTGCCGCGTGTCCTCGGCCTGGCGGACGTCGCCGTACCGGGCATCGGTGCCGCTGACCTGCGCGACCGGTTGGCCGCCGATGCCGTGACAGTGGTCGATCTCGAAATGAGCCGACGCCATGCGCAGGGCCATATTCCCGGCGCCTGGTTCGCGATCCGCTCGCGGCTGCGCGATGGGCTCGCGCAACTACCTCCGGATCGGCCTCTCGTGCTGACGTCGTCCGATGGCGTCCTCGCGCAGGTGGCGGCCGCGGACCTGCTGAAGACCGCGTCCGTTCCGGTGACGGTCCTGACCGGCGGCACCCAGGCCTGGACCGAAGCGGGGCTTCCGCTCGAGGCCGGAATGGCCCGCGCGCTCGACCCGGCCGACGACGTCTTCCTGTCGCCACGCGAGCGCGGACAGAACCGCGAGGATGCGATGCGCGAGTATCTGACCTGGGAGATCAATCTGGTCCGGGACATGGCGACAGACGACGATCACCGCTTCCGTGTCGTTGCCGGTTGAGCCGCGAAACTGTCAGTCACTCGTGCCGTTCGGGGCCCGTTTGGCTTACGTACCTGAGCGGACCTCGACCCACTGGTCCTTGATCTTCAGCCGATGGCGGACGATGCCCGGCTTCAACGCCGCCTCGATGAAGCAGCCCTTCTCGGCAGCCGCGAGCAGCCGACGCTGATCCGCCTCCGGCACGGCGGCGCCGAGGTCGATATCCATCGTGAAGGCGACCGGCGCGCTGACATAAGGCGCACCGCCCTGCTGCACGCGTTCCCAGTGGCAGCGCGTGTCCACCGCGATGTCGGCGACCTCGATCTTCAGGCGCCGCGCGAAGGCACGGAGCTGCACCATGACGCAGGCGGTCAGGGCCGAGGTGAAATAGGCCAACGGATAAGGCGCGCTGGAATTGCCGCCATGCCCCGGCCCCTCATCGGTAGGCAGGTCATAGACCTCGCTGGGCAGGCCGCCGGGTCGGCGGACGGTGACGTCGTTGCGGAAGCCGCCGGTGTTGCGGCCCACCGCGTCGAAGATGACGTCGCCGCGGATCGTTGCGGGTGCGTCTGCCATGCTGGTCCTCCCATTTTCCGGTCCTCGCACATTCCAGCACGGACGGGGTCGGCGGCGCTACACCGGTCGGCACTGTCGAACGAGGGGCAATGTCGGGAAATCGTGCACCACCACCTCGTCCGTCACGGTGTCGAGGACGGCGCAGCTCAACTGCCTGCCGTTGCGCGGGTCGCGGCCATCCCCGGCCGAACCGGGATTGATCACGAGTACCCTGCCGATGCGTCGAACGACCTGCCGGTGCGTATGACCGTAGAGCACGATATCGGCATCGGCCTCGCCAAAGCGTTCGAGTTCGGCGCTGGTGGGTTGCACGTAGCTGCCGCGCGGTTCCCATGGCGTCGAGTGCACCATCAGGATGCGCTTGCCGCCGATCCGAAGCTCGCGCCGATGTGGCCGATCAGCGAGCCAATCGAGCAGTGAACGGTCGATATCCGGCCCGGAGCGCGCCCGCGCGCCGGCCGCGCCCAGGAAGACTTCCTCGTGGTTGCCCAGGATGGTGAGCGCGTCGAGCTCGCGCAGCCGGCCGACAACCGCGTTGGAGAAGCGATACTCAAAAATGCTGTCGCCCAGACAGAGCAGCGCATCGATCGGGCCCATCGTTCCCAGCGCCCGATCGAGGCCATCGATGTTGCAGTGGAGGTCGGAGACGATGCCGAGCCTCAACGGTGGTTTCCAATTCTTGCCATGCCGCGTCGATTGTTCACCGGCAGCTTACGGGTCACAAAGGCATTCTTCGGACTCTAAACGCGCCGTTCGTCATCGGCGAAAGGGTGGGTTACGATTGCCCGGAAAAATGCGATTGCCCCCCGGGGTGAGGAGACGCCAGCCATGCGCACGAGCTTTTCGGTCAATGACATGACCATCCACCGGATCGTCGAGCAGGAGGCGGGGTTCACGCCGATGCTCGATTTCCTGCCGACCTTGTCCAAGGAAACGCTCGACGAGAACCTCTCCTGGCTGGCGCCTGGCGGCTATGACAGCGCAAGCGGCAATGTCGTGCTGTGTTTCCAGTCGTATGTCGTGAAGACACCGCATCACAACATCCTGGTCGACAGTTGCATCGGCAATGACAAGAACTTCCCGAACCGGCCGACCTGGAACAAGAAGACGGATGCCAATTGGATGAAGGCGCTGAAGGCCGCCGGCCTCGGGATCGAGGACATCGATTTCGTGATGTGCACCCATCTGCACGGCGATCACGTTGGCTGGAACACGCGACTGGAGAACGGCCGCTGGGTCCCGACCTTTC
>JAHCJV010000104.1 GCA_026126105.1 Enhydrobacter sp. | reverse complement strand
CGAAGTTGCGGTTGCCCGACAGCACCGAGGTGACCACGAGGTCGCCGTCGCCGATCGCCTTGGTCACCGGATCGGGCAGCGGGCCCGAGTTGCCGATGCACGAGGTGCAGCCGTAGCCCACGAGATTGAAGCCGACCTTGTCGAGTTCCTTCTGCAGGCCGGAAGCCTGGAAGTATTCGGTCACGACCTGAGAGCCCGGCGCCAGCGAGGTCTTGACCCACGGCTTGACCTTGAGGCCGAGCTTGTTGGCGTTGCGCGCGATCAGGCCGGCACCCAGCATGACATAGGGGTTCGAGGTGTTGGTGCAGGAGGTGATGGCCGCGATCACCACGTCGCCGTGGCCGAGGTCATAGTCGGTACCCTCGCAGGCGATACGCTTGCCGTCGTCCTTGCGCTCGAACTCCTTTTCCATGTTGGCGATGAACTGCTGGGCTGCCTCGTCGAGCGGCACGCGGTCCTGCGGGCGCTTGGGGCCGGCCAGGCTCGGCACCACGTCGCCGAGGTCGAGCGAGAGCGTGTCGGTGAACACCGGCTCCGGCGACTTCTTCGAGCGCCACAGGCCCTGTTTCTTGGCATAGGCCTCGACGATCTTGGCCGCATTGCCGCGGTTGGTGGTCCTGAGGTAACCGAGCGTGATCTCGTCGATCGGGAAGAAGCCGCAGGTCGCGCCATATTCAGGTGCCATGTTGGCGATGGTGGCGCGATTGGCGAGCGGCAGGTCCTCCAGGCCGTCGCCGTAGAATTCGACGAACTTGTTGACCACGCCTTTCTTGCGCAACATCTGGGTGACGGTCAGCACCAGGTCGGTCGCCGTGGCGCCTTCCTTGAGCTTGCCGGTAAGCTTGAAGCCGACGACCTCGGGAATGACCATCGGCTGCGGCTGGCCGAGCATCGAGGCCTCGGCCTCGATGCCGCCGACGCCCCAGCCGAGCACCGCGAGGCCGTTCACCATCGTGGTGTGGCTGTCGGTCCCGACCAGCGTGTCGGGATAAAGCACCGTCTCCCTGCCCTTCTTCTGCTGGAAGACGACCTGCGACAGGAATTCGAGGTTGACCTGGTGGCAGATGCCGGTGCCCGGCGGCACGACGCGGAAATTGTCGAACGCCATCGCGCCCCAGCGCAGGAACTGGTAGCGCTCGAGGTTGCGCTCGTACTCGAGCGCGACGTTGGCTTTGAAGGCGGAGCTGTTGCCGAAATTATCGACGATCACCGAGTGGTCGATCACCAGGTCGACCGGCACCAGAGGGTTGATCTTCCTGGCGTCGCCGCCCAGCTTCTGCATCGCGTCGCGCATGGCGGCGAGATCGACCACGGCCGGAACGCCGGTGAAGTCCTGCATCAGCACGCGGGCGCAGCGGAAGTTGATCTCCTTGCTCGACTTGCCGCCGTTCTTCACCCAGTCGGCGAAGGCGGCGATGTCCTCTTTCTTGACGGTTGTGCCGTCCTCGTGGCGGACGAGGTTCTCCATCAGGATGCGCAGTGTGAAAGGCAGGCGGGAGAGATCGCCGACCTCCTTCTCGACGGCCTTCAGGCTCCAATAGGTGTAGCTCTTGGTGCCCACCGCCAGCGTCTTGCGGGCTTTGAAGCTGTTGGGATGAACGGCGGGCATCGGGCTACTCCTGGAGGCTGGCTGGCGAAGTGGTGGGCAAAATAGGGGGCCGCGCGGGGTGAGGCAATCGGCGGATGCGAAGCATGGGTCGCTGTGCCAGATTGCGCCGATGCAACGCCCAATGCTTGGACTGATCGGTGCATTTGCCGTCTTGCTGACGGCTTGTGGCACGGCCCGGGCGCAGTTTCAGGGTGGCGGCGCGGACTGGGATGCCACGGCGCGGGAATTTCGCGGCGGCGGAGCCGGCCGCATTCCGTCGGCGGCGCGCAACAATTCGGTCGAGGAGCTGAACAGGATCCTCTCGGCCTCGCAGCTGTCGCCGGCCAACCGCACCTTCTATCTCAGCCTCCGCGCCTTCGTGTTCAGCCGCATGGGCCGGGAAGCCGACAGCCAGAAGGACGTGGCGGAGATGGGCCGGATCAACCCGCAAGGCTGGCCGGTTATGATGTCGATCACGATGCCGGCGCTCGCCGGGGGCGGCGATCGCGGCGCCGCTCTGCGCTCCCTCGCCTACGGCCTCGAGCGCAAGCCCAACGATCCTTGGCTGCTGGTCGCCCAGGCCCAGGTGCAGATGCAGATCGCCGACTTCGCCGGCGCCCTCGCGACCCTCGACGGCGCAGTCGCCGGGGCGGTGAACCCGATCGAACGCCGCCAGGCCTTCTATTTCCGCGGGCACGCCAATCTCGATCTCGGCAACTACGCGCAGGCTGCCCGGGACTTCGATGCCTCGCTCGAAGGCCAGACGACGCTCAAGAATCGCATAGGGACAGTGCTTTGGCGCTACGCTGCACAGGTGCGTGCCCGTCAGGACGCGCGGGCGGTGCTGATTCGGGATCTCGGAAACGAGAACCTCTACGAGTGGCCCGGCCCGGTCGCCAAGTTCCTGATCGGCCGCCTGCCCGCCGGAGAGCTCGAGGTCGCGGCCGAATCCGACGACGCGGCCAAGAAGAGCAACGGCAAATGCATGGCCGCCTACTTCATCGGCATGGACGCGGTGCGCCGCAACGACAAGCAGCGCGCGCGCGAGCAGCTCCAGCTCGCCCAGGCACGCTGTCCGACGACTTCGGAGTTCAACTGGGCGGCTTCCAGCGAGTTGAAACGGCTGTAGCGATTGAAAAGGATGGCGGGCTCTCACTGTTTCACGGTGAGCCAAGGTAACCGCCTACGCAAATATGTCCTTGGTCTGGGCTGGAAAGGTTCAGCGTATGGCGGCGGCGTAGCGCTCAGTCTGCCACCAAAGCCAGCGGCGCCACGAAGCGGGCGATTTCGCCCAACACGTAGGCCGGCTGCTGCAGGTGCGGGCTGTGGCCGCAGTCGGGCACCAGCCGGGTCTCGCAATAGCCGCCGACCTTGCCGGCGATGATGCCGAGCTGCAACTCGCTGCCGTAGTCGTCGTCCTCGCCCTGGATTGCCTGCACCGGCACCTCGATACGCGGCAGCCGGCCGTTGGCGTCCATCGGTTCGAATCCAGGCGCCACCCAGGCGTCGGACCACAAATGGAAGGCGCGGTCGACGTTGTCGCCGTGGTACTTCGCAAGTCGCTGGCGCAAGTCGCCGGTGGCATAGAGTTCGCGCGCGCGATGAATGGCGGCGATGCAGACCGGCTCGTTGATCGCGTGCGCCGCCAGGGTGACCAAGGCGCGCAGCGGCTCGGGGTCGCCGGCAGCATAGTTGAGCGCTATGGTGCCACCGTCGCTGTGGCCGACCAGCACACAGTCCTCTACTCCGAGCGCGGCGAGGAGCTTGGGCAGCACGACATCGGCCTCGATCTCCATATAGCCAAGACCTGGGTCGGCGGGCCACGGGCTCGACTTGCCATAGGCGGTGCGGTCATAGACCACGCCGTTGCACTGCAGGACGTCGCAAAGTTTCTGCGGGAACTCGCGCCACATCTCGATGCAGCCCAATCCCTCATGCAGGAAGACGAGCGTTGTGCGCTCCAGCCCGTCGGTGCGCTGCGGGGCGAGGCGCCGGACCCGCAGGGCGCGGTCGCCGAGGTCGATGAACTGGTCGGGGCTGGTCGGGGTCACACCTCTCATGTAACCGGGAGACGCCGGCGGGAGAAGAAGCCGATTGCCGCCGGCAGGGCAGGATCGGCAGCGGCAGCACTGAACTGGTGCAGATCTCCGCAGATGCCGATAGCGTTCCTGGCTTCCATTCCGGAGGCCGCTTCCCGCGCACCCTTGCACTCGGCATGCTATGAATGCACGACAGCCATCGATCAGGGAGGAGTCGACACCGATGCGGGTGCTTCTCGTCGAAGACAACGCAGAGCTCGTGTCCCTCTTGACCAAGGGTTTGGGTCAAAGCGGTTTCTCGGCCGATTCGGTAGGAACGGTGGAAGACGCCATCAACGTTCTTGCGACCATGAAGTACGGAGCGGTTGTTCTCGATCTCGGCTTGCCCGATGAGGACGGGCTTGTCCTGCTGCGCGACATGAGGCGCAAGCATGACACCACACCGGTGCTGGTCCTGACGGCGCGCGACCGCGTCAGCGACCGGGTCACCGGCCTGCGTGAAGGCGCCGACGACTATCTCCCCAAGCCGTTCGCTATGGAGGAGCTGGTCGCGCGCCTGCACGCGCTGCTGCGCCGTCCCGGCAATCTGCTCGGCCGTCTGCTCACATTCGGCAACGTCTCGCTCGACACCGAGGGCCGCCAGGTCTTCGTCGACAACGCCGCCCGCACCTTTCCTGCGCGGGAAACAGCGGTGCTGGAGATCCTGCTGCGGCGGGGCGGCCACGTGGCGCCCAAGCGCGTGTTCGAGGACCAGCTGTTCGGCCTGTCCGGGGACGTCGGATCGAACGCTGTCGAAGTCTATGTCCATCGTCTGCGCAAGATGCTCGGCGATGCGGGAGCCAACGTAAGGATCCATACGGTGCGCGGTGTCGGCTATCTGATGGCGGAGGAAAAGCGGGGGTGATCCGCTTCCGCTCGATCATCAGTCGCATCGTGGCTCTGCACGTCGTCGCGATCGGCGTGACTTCCGTGGTGGTGCCGCTGGCTTTCTATCTTCTGCTGAACGAGGCCGCCAATACCCTGCACCGTGACGCCTTGCGCAGCCAGGCCTTCACGATCGGCAGCTTCCTCAGACCGCAATCCGACGGCAAAGTCACTCTCGACATCCCTCCGGAAATGCGGCCGCTCTATTCCGGGGGGTACGGCCTCTATGCCTATGCCGTGCTGGATCCCGACGGGCACGTGCTGTTCTCCTCCCGGCCCGACGGGTCCGCGCTCTTTGCGCTCGACGAGCAGGCGATTCGCGACTGGTATGTGCGGCGGCGCAGCACCGGTGCCGTGCTGTTCGGCGTCAGCGTCGCGCGCGCGGTCGCGGATCGCATCTATTTCGTGCAGGTCGCCCAGGACCTCACCCACCGGGACGTGATCATCGACGATGTCGTGTCGTCGTTCTTCCCCCGAGTCGCCTGGATCACCTTTCCGATCCTGCTGCTGCTGCTCGTGATCGACATCGTGATCTTTAGACGCGCCCTCCATTCGGTCCGCGAGGCTTCGATGACGGCCGCTTCGATCGGACCGCAGCGCACCGACGTGAGGCTTCCCGAGCGGGGGGTGCCGACGGAGGTCGCGCCTCTGGTCCATGCGGTCAACCAGGCTCTCGATCGTCTCGAAGCGGGCTTCCGCGCCCAGCGCGACTTTACCGCCGACATGGCGCACGAGCTGCGCACGCCGCTCGCCATCGCGCGTGCGCGCGTCGACTCGCTGGAGCCCGGTCCGCTGCGCGATCAGTTGCGCACCGACCTCGTCAATATGGGCCGTACCGTGAACCAGGTGCTCGACATCGCCGAGCTGGAGAGCTTCCTGGTGGCGACCGACGCCCGCGCCGACCTGCACGAGGTCTGCGTCGAAGCCGTCACCCTTATGGCCCCGCTTGCTGTCGAGCGCGGCCAGACCATAGCCCTCAGCGGCGCGTCGGGACCGGTCTGGGTGCGCGGCCATACGGAGGCGCTGTTCCGGGCCGTGCGCAATCTGGTGGAGAACGCGATCCGCCATACCCCCGCGGGAGTCTCCATCGAAGTCGAGGTGACGGCGGATTGCAGGGTGCGCGTGCTTGATGACGGCCCAGGGGTGCCGGAAGCCGATCGAGCATCGATCTTCCGGCGTTTCTGGCGCCGCGACCGCGCCACAGGCGAGAGCCGCGGCCTGGGCCTCGCCATCGTGAGTCGCGTGGCCGAAGCCCATGACGGCAGCGTTACGGTCGAAGGACGGCAGGGTGGCGGCTCCGTCTTTACGCTGAGACTGCGACCAGCGGCCAGTTGACCGGTTCGAACCGGGTGTGGCTAGGTGCGAGGAAGCAATGAGAGCCGGTGAACTGGCCGTTGCAGGGGGGCAAACCAGGGATGACGACGGCACGGTCCGACGCGGGGTTCGATACTTTCCCCAAGCTGCTCGCTGGGCTGGCGAAAACGCGCCCGCAGGCCCCAGCGTACCGCGAAAAGGAACACGGCATCTGGCAAACCTATGACTGGGCGCATGTCGCGGACCAGGTGAACCGGCTGGCGGCTGGTCTGGCCGACCTGGGCTTTGGGCGCGGCGATCGGCTGATCGTGATCGGCGACAATCGCCCGCGGCTCTATTGGGCGATGGCTGCCGTGCAGTCGCTGGGCGGTGTCCCGGTGCCGGTCTATCAGGATTCGGTCACCGAGGAACTCGCCTATGTCGTGAATCATGCCGGCGCGCGCTACGCGGTGGCCGAAAACCAGGAGCAGATCGACAAGCTGATCGAGATCCAGAAGAGCGTGCCGTCGCTTGCGACCCTGATCTACGAGGACCCTCGCGGGCTGCGGCACTATGGCGGGCTGCTGTCATATGACGAGGTGCAGCAGCGCGGAGTGCCGGCCGCCGTTGCTGCCGAAGTCGCCAAGGGGCGCGGCGGCGACGATGCGATCATGCTCTACACCTCGGGTACGACCGGACGACCCAAGGGTGCGGTGCTGAGCTACGACAACCTCATATGGGCGGCGCGCGCTGGCGCCGCGTTCGACGGGCTGAAAGCCGGCGACGAGATCCTGTCCTACCTGCCGATGGCGTGGGTCGGCGACCACCTCTTCTCCTATGCCCAGGGTTACGTGCTGGGGCTGGTCGTGAACTGCCCCGAATCGGCCGAGACGGTGATGACCGACCTGCGCGAGATCGGGCCGACTTACTATTTTGCGCCGCCGCGCGTCCTGGAGAACCTGATCACGCAGGTGATGATCCGCATGGAGGATGCGGGACTGATCAAGCGCAAGCTTTTCCAGTATTTCATGGCACTGGCGCGCCGGGTTGGTCCGGCGCTGATCGACGGCCGCCCCGTCGGCGCCTTCGACGCGTTGCTCTATCGGCTGGGCAGCCTGCTGATCTATGGCCCGCTCAAGAACACGCTGGGCATGAGCCGCGTGCGGGTGGCCTACACGGCGGGCGAGGCGGTCGGGCCGGAGATCTTCAACTTCTTCCGCGCGCTCGGCGTCAACATGAAGCAGCTCTACGGCCAGACCGAAGCCAGCGTGTTCGTCACCATCCATCCGAATGGCGAGGTCTACTCCGACACGGTCGGCAAGCCCGTGTCCGAGGTCGAGCTTCGCATCGCAGACTCGGGCGAGGTGCTCTATCGCAGCCCCGGCGTGTTCAAGGAGTATTTCAAGAATCCGCAGGCGACCAACGACACCAAGACCGCCGACGGCTGGGTCCATACCGGCGACGCGGGCTATCTCGACGACCGCGGGCACTTGCGCATCATCGACCGCGCGAAGGATGTCGGGAAGCTGAACGACGGCACGCTGTTCGCGCCGAAGTTCATCGAGAACAAGCTGAAGTTCTTCCCACACATCAACGAGGCGGTCGCCTTCGGCCACGGCCGCGACTTCGTGGCGGTGTTCGTCAACATCGACATGACCGCGGTCGGAGACTGGGCCGAGCGGCGCAACATCGCCTATGCGAGCTACCAGGAGCTGGCGGCGCATCCCGAGGTCTACGATCTGATCCAGGACGAGATCGAACAAGTGAACCGCGACCTCGCCGCTGATCCCCGGATGGCAGGTGCGCAGATCCGTCGGTTCCTGATCCTGCACAAGGCGCTCGAGGCCGACGACGGCGAGCTCACCCGGACCAACAAGGTGCGGCGCGGGTTCATTGGCGAGCGATACAAGGTGCTGGTCGATGCGCTCTACAGCAGCTTGAAGGAGGTGCACGTCAAGGTCGACATGACCTTCGAGGATGGCCGCAAGGGCACGATCGAGGGCGATATCGCGATCCGCGATCTCGCCCCGCAGCATGCCGCGCCGCTCAAGAAGGCGAGCTGACGCTCCATGTCCGCGCCCCCGCGTCTCTTCAACGAGGTCCTGCTCTCGGTCGAGAACATCAGCCTGTCGTTCGGTGGCGTGAAGGCGCTGACCGACATCAGCTTCGACATCATGAAGGGCGAGATCCGAGCCATCATCGGACCGAACGGCGCGGGCAAATCCTCAATGCTGAATTGCATCAACGGCTTCTATCACCCGCAGCAGGGCGCGATTACCTACAAGGGCGTCAAGCGCCGCCGGATGCGTCCGCACGAGGCCGCGGAGCAGGGCATCGCGCGCACGTTCCAGAACATCGCCCTTTTTCGCGGGATGTCGACGCTCGACAACATCATGACCGGCCGCAATCTGCGCATGAAGACCGGCCTGTTCTGGCAGGCGCTGCATCTTGGTCCGGCGCGGCGCGAGGAAATCGAGCATCGCCGGGCGGTCGAGCGGATCATCGATTTCCTCGAGATCCAGCACATCCGCAAGGTGCCGGTCGGCCAGCTGCCCTACGGATTGCAGAAACGGGTCGAGCTCGGCCGCGCGCTGGCTGCCGAGCCCGAGCTGCTGCTGCTCGACGAGCCGATGGCCGGCATGAACCTCGAGGAAAAGCAGGACATGTGCCGCTTCGTGCTCGACGTGAACGACGAGTTCGGCACGACGATATGCCTGATCGAGCACGACATGGGCGTGGTGATGGACATATCCGACCGGGTCGTGGTGCTCGACTATGGCAAGAAGATCGGGGACGGCGTGCCGGAGGTCGTGAAGAACGACCCCGCCGTGATCGGGGCCTATCTCGGGGTCGGGCACTGATGATTAGGACCGCTTCGGATCGGAAGGTGCCGATGTTCTCGACTTTCAGCCGAAAGGATTGACGGTGGGCTTCTTCATCGAGGTGCTGATCGGCGGATTGCTGGCGGGGGTGCTGTATTCCCTCGTGGCGTTGGGTTTCGTGCTGATCTTCAAGGCATCGGGCGTGTTCAACTTCGCGCAGGGCGCGATGGTCCTTACCGCGGCGCTGGCACTGGTGCGCTCGCTCGAGCTGTTCGGCCAGTGGAAGTGGCCGTTCTGGCTGGCGCTGGTCTCGGCCTTCCTTTTCGCCGCTGCGATCATGGCCGTGGTGGCGTGGGGCGCCGAGAGGCTGGTGCTGCGCAAACTGGTCAACCAGGAGGGCATTATCCTGTTCATGGCGACGATCGGGATGACCTTCTTCATCGAAGGCCTGGCACAGACCCTGTTCGGCGCCGACGTTTATCCGCTCAATCTTGGTCTGCCGAAGGATCCGCTGTTCATACTCGAATCGCTCTTCGACGGCGGTATTCTGGTCAATGAACTCGATATCTGGGCGGCCGTCATCGCAGGCATGCTGGTCGCCGGGCTGGCGGTTTTTTTCCAGCGGACCCGGATCGGTCGCGCCCTGCGCGCTGTCGCGGACGACCATGCCGCAGCCCAGTCGGTCGGCATTCCGCTCAACCAGATCTGGTTCATCGTCTGGCTGGTCGCCGGACTCGTGGCGCTCGTCGCGGGTGCCGTGTGGGGCAGCAAGCTCGGTGTCCAGTTCTCGCTGTCGCTGCTGGCGCTGAAGGCTCTACCCGTGCTGATCCTCGGTGGCTTCACCTCCGTGCCGGGCGCCATCATCGGCGGCCTGATCATCGGGGCAGGCGAGAAGATCTCCGAAGTGTTCGCCGGACCGCTGCTGAAGGATCTCGGCGCGTGGCTCGCCACGAACGGCGCCACCGGCCTCGGCACGGTGCTCGGCGACGTCGGCGCCACCCTGACCGGCATCGAGATCTGGTTCGCCTACGTGGTGGCGCTGCTGTTCCTGCTGGTCCGGCCGCAGGGCCTGTTCGGCGAACGCATCATCGAGCGTGTGTAGGGGAGGCGCAGCGTGATTTACCGCGAGGCCGGGCAATACAAAGCGAGCTACCAGGCCGACCAGGCGATCTTCCCGATCGCCCAAGACCGCCTGGTCATGATCGCCCTGCTGGCGGTCGCCTTCGTCGTGGTTCCGTTCGTGGCAAGCGAGTACGTCTATCGCGCCGTGCTGATCCCGGTGGTGATCCTGTCGCTGGCCGCGGTCGGGCTGAACGTGCTGATGGGCTATTGCGGTCAGGTCTCGCTGGGCTCGGGCGCCTTCATGGGCGTCGGCGCCTACGCTGCCTACAATCTTGGCGTCCACCTGCCGTTCCTCAATCCCCTGGTCTGCATCCTGCTCGGCGGCTTCGTGGCTGCGGCTACCGGCCTCGTGTTCGGCATCCCGAGCCTGCGCATCAAGGGCTTCTACCTGGCGTGCGCGACGCTGGCGGCCCAGTTCTTCGGCGATTGGGCGTTCCTGCGCATCAAGTGGCTCACCAACTACGCGCCGTCCGGCTCGGTCAACGCGCCCCCGATCCAGCTGTTCGGGCTCGATCTTTCCTCGCCGACTGCGGCATACCTGATCGCGCTGTGCTTCACGCTGGTGCTCGGGCTTGCCACCAAGAATATCGTGCGCGGCCATATCGGTCGCCAATGGATGGCGATCCGCGACATGGACATCGCGGCCGAGATCATCGGTGTGCGGCCGATGTATGCCAAGCTGACCGCCTTCGCCGTCTCGTCCTTTCTGATCGGTGTCGCAGGCGCAATGTGGGCGTTCTTGTATCTCGGCTCATGGGAGCCGGCGGCCTTCTCGATCGACCGGTCGTTCCAGCTGATGTTCATGGTGATCATCGGCGGTCTCGGTTCGATTCTGGGCAGCGTGCTCGGCGCCGCCTTCATCGTCCTGCTTCCGATCTTCCTGAACCAGGTGCTGCCGCCGCTTGGCGCACTGGCCGGGTTGAAGATCAGCACCGCCACCGTGTCCCACTTCGAGGCGATGATCTTCGGTGCCCTGATCGTCTTCTTCTTGGTGGTCGAGCCGCACGGCCTGGCACGGCTATGGTCGATCGCGAAGGAGAAGCTCCGGCTATGGCCCTTCCCGCATTGACGGTGAATCGCTACGCTTTCGGCAAGTACATCAAGAACAGGAGGCAACGCATGAAGTTCAGGACAATGGTGGTTGCAGCGGCGGCTGCGGTGGCGGCCGGCATGACTATCGCCACGACGACGGCTCAGGCACAGAACGAGCAGTTCATTCCGGGTCTCGTCTACCGTACCGGTGCCTACGCCCCGAACGGAATCCCGTTCGCCGACGGCGTGGCCGACTACATCACTCTGCTCAATGCACGCGACGGCGGCATAAACGGCGTCAAGCTCACCTTCGAGGAGTGCGAGACGGGTTACGCCACCGACCGCGGCGTCGAATGCTACGAGCGGCTCAAGGGCAAGGGTCCGACCGGCGCCGCCTACTTCAGTCCGCTGTCGACCGGCATAACCTTCGCGCTTACAGAGAAGGCACCGGGCGACAAGATTCCTCTGCTGACCATGGGCTACGGCCGCTCCGACAGCCGCGACGGCGCCGTCTTCACCTGGAACTTCCCGCTGATGGGCACCTACTGGACGGCAGCCAACGTCGCCATCCAGCACATCGCCAAGGAATGGGGCGGCTTCGACAAGCTCAAGGGCAAGAAGATCGCTCTGGTCTATCACGACTCGCCGTACGGCAAGGAGCCGATCGCGGCGCTGGAGGCGATGAGCAAGAAGTACGGCTTCGAGTTTACCGCCATCCCGGTGCCCCATCCTGGCACCGAGCAGAAGTCTCAGTGGCTGCAGATACGCCAGATGCGACCCGACTACGTGCTGTTGTGGGGCTGGGGCGTCATGAACTCGGCCGCAATCACCGAGGCGGGCAACGTGAACTTCCCGCGGGACAAGATGCTGGGCGTGTGGTGGTCGGGCGCCGAGCCCGACGTCCTGCCGGCGGGCGACAAGGCGGCCGGTTACAAGGCGCTGATGCTGCAGCACCCTGCCGGCAAGTTCGCCGTTCACAAGGACATCGAGAAGTTCGTCGTCGGCCAGGGCAAGTCGCTGGCCAAGCCGGACGAGATCGGTGCCGTGCTCTACAACCGCGGGCTCATCAACTCGATGCTGGGCACCGAGGCGATCCGTACCGCCATGGCCAAGTTCGGCAACAAGCCGTTGACCGGCGAACAGGTGCGCTGGGGCTTCGAGCATCTCGACCTGTCGGCCGACCGCATCAAGCAGCTTGGCTTCGAGGGAATGATCGGACCGATCAAGGTGACCTGCACCGACCATGAGGGCACGCGCCTGAGCCGGGTCCACCAGTGGGACGGCAAGAACTGGAAGGTGATCTCCGACTGGTACACCGGCGACGACGGCGTAATCATGCCGCTGGTCAAGGATACCGCCGCCAAATACGCCGCCGAGAAGAAGATCACGCCGCGCGATTGCTCCAAGGAGAGCTGAGCGTGTCCATGGCCTCCTCCGGTCCTACGGACCGCCTCCCCCATCAAGCGGGGGAGGCAGGGAGGGGGACGGCTCCCAGCAACGTCCTCGACGTCGCAAACGTCGAGGTCATCTACAATCACGTCATCCTCGTGCTGAAGGGCGTGTCGCTGTCGGTGCCGCAGGGCGCCATCGTGGCGCTGCTCGGCGCCAACGGCGCCGGGAAGTCGACGACGCTGAAGGCAATCTCAAATCTGCTGCGCACCGAGCGAGGCGAGGTCACCAAGGGCCGGATCCTCTACCGCGGCGAGCGGGTCGATGGGCTGACGCCCAGCGATCTGGTGCGGCGCGGCGTCATCCAGGTGATGGAGGGCCGGCATTGCTTCGGTCACCTCACCGTCGAGGAGAACTTGCTGACCGGTGCCTTTATCCAGGGCGGCAAGCGGCGCCAGATCGCCGACGACCTCGAGAAGGTCTACCACTATTTCCCGCGCCTCAAGGTCCGGCGCTCGAGCCAGGCCGGCTACACGTCCGGTGGCGAGCAGCAGATGACCGCGATCGGCCGCGCCTTGATGAGTCGCCCGACGACCATTCTGCTCGACGAGCCATCTATGGGCCTGGCGCCGCAGCTCGTCGAGGAGATCTTCGAAATCGTGAAGAATCTCAACGAGCGCGAAAAAGTGTCGATGCTGCTTGCCGAGCAGAACACCAACGTGGCGCTGCGCTACGCCCACTACGGCTACATTCTGGAGAACGGCAGGGTGGTGCTCGACGGCGACGCCGCCTCGTTGCGCGAGAACGAGGACGTGAAGGAGTTCTACCTCGGCGTCAGTGGCGAGGGCCGCCGCTCGTTCCGCGACGTCAAGCATTACCGGCGGCGCAAGCGCTGGCTGTGACGCGCCAACGGAGCGGCGAGCCGTTCCAGGCGTTTGTCGCGGCGGCGAGACGGACAGGATCACGGCCTTCGATGCGCGCAAGCCGCTGATGTTGGGCCGCTCTATGACATGAAAATAGTGGACGTGCTAAAGTGACTCCATGTCCGCGCTCATCGTACCGTCCTCCGACCAACTGAAGGCATTGTGCAGCCGATGGAAGATTCGTGAGCTGAGTCTATTCGGCTCACAGGCGCGTCGTGAGGCTGTGCCCGGTAGCGACGTAGACCTGCTGGTCGAATACGATCCCACGGCCGACTGGAGTCTCCTGGACACCGCACAGCTGCGCGACGAACTTGCCGAGCTATTTGGCCGACCGGTAGATCTGGTGCGCGAACGCAACGTCACCAATCCCTACAGGCTTGCCTCGATTAGGCGGGATCGCCGCGCGAAGTCGTGGAATTCGGTCGCGGACGCAAACGCGAGGACCTCGATGGCGATCGGGCACTGCTGCGCTCGCTGGACAGGTCTCTGGAACTCGTTGGCGAATGTGCCAGGAGAATCTCGGTAGGTGCGCGCGAGGCAAATCCGTCCATCGCCTGGCGTGAGATCATCGGAACGCGTAACATCATCGCCCGTGAATATGGCCGCGTTGATCCCGACGAACTTTGGACGACTGCAATTCGCGACGCACCGGTGCTTGTGTCGAATTTGAAGGCGCTCGTAGCCACCCTACCGCCGCCACGGTGAGGCTACCCAAGGTATCTGCCGACCGCTACGGTTCTCGAGAATAAGGGGGAACGCACGATGTCCAAGCACTACGACACCCTGGAAACCCGCGCGCCCGAGGACCGCGAGAAAGCGCTGATGCACGCGCTGCCGCAACAGGTCGCGCACGCCAAGGCGAACGCGCCGTTCTTCGCGACCTGGCTGAAGGATGTCGACCCGGCGTCGATCACCTCGCGGGCGGCGCTGGCGAAAGTGCCGGTGCTGCGCAAGTCGATGCTGGGCGAGGTGCAGAAGAAGGATCCGCCGATGGGCGGGCTGATCGCGGTGCCCCTGTCGAAGGCGCGGCACATCTTCATGTCGCCGGGGCCGATCTTCGAGATCGACACCGACGAGCCCGACTTCTTCCGCGGCGCGCGTGCCATGCACGCGGCAGGCTTCCGTCCGGGCGATGTGATCTACAACACCTTCTCGTACCACCTGACGCCCGCGGGCATCATGATGGAGTCCTCGCTGCGCGCGTTGGGGTGCGTGATCGTGCCGGGCGGCGTCGGCAACACTGAGCTCCAGCTCGACGCGATCGCCGCGATCAGGCCCAAGGGCTATGTCGGTACGCCGTCCTTCCTGAAGATCCTGATCGAGAAGGCGGCCGAGCTGGGCAAGGACATCTCCTCGATCAAGCACGCCTTCGTCGGCGCCGAGGCATTGCCGCCATCTCTTCGTCAGCTGTTTATCGACAAGGGCATGACCTGCCAGCAGAGCTACGGTACGGCCGATCTCGGCACGATCGCCTACGAATCCGAGGCGATCCAGGGCATGACAGTCGACGAGGGCGTGATCGTCGAGATCGTGCGGCCCGGCACAGGCGATCCGGTGCCCGACGGGGACGTCGGCGAAGTGGTCGTGACCACCTTTAACCGCGCCTACCCCCTGATCCGCTTCGGCACTGGGGACATGTCGGCGGTACTCGCCGGCCCGAGCCCGTGCGGCCGCACCAACATGCGCATCAAAGGATGGATGGGACGTGCCGACCAGCGTACGAAAGTGCGGGGAATGTTCGTCGACCCCGAGCAGATCGCCGAAATCTCAAAGCGGCATCCCGGCCTCGGCCGCCTGCGTCTGGTCATCGACTGGGTCGACCAGGCGGACGTGATGACGCTCAAGGTCGAAACCGGCGCGCCGTCGGCCGAACTCGGGAAGGCGATGACCGACACCATCCGCATTGTCTGCAAGGTCGGCGGCAAGGTCGAGTTCGCCCCGGTCGGCAGCCTGCCCAATGACGGCAAGGTGATCGACGACGTGAGAAAGTACAGCTGATGGAACTGGGACTTGCCGGCAAGCGGGCGCTGGTCACCGGCTCCACCGCCGGTATCGGCTTCGCCATCGCGAAGGGCTTGGCGGCGGAAGGCGCGAGTGTCGTCCTCACGGGACGCGCGCAGTCGACGGTCGGCGCTGCACTGAAACGCTTGAAGGATGCAGTGCCCGACGGGAACGTTACGGGCATCGCATCGGACTGCGCCACGGCGGCCGGTGCGAAAGCGGTGTTCGCGCAGGTCCCGGCGCTCGACATCCTGGTCAACAATCTCGGGATCTACGGCCGCAAGGCCGCGTTCGAGATCACCGATGCCGAATGGCAGCATTTTTTCGAGACCAACGTCATGAGCGGGGTGCGCTTCGCCCGCCACTACGCGCCCGGCATGGCGAAACGGGGTTGGGGCCGTGTGGTGTTCGTCTCGAGCGAGTCGGCGCTCAACATCCCGAAGGAGATGATCCATTACGGCATGACGAAGACCGCGCAGCTCGCGATTTCGCGCGGGATGGCGATGGAGCTGGCCGGCACCGGCGTCACGGTGAACGCCCTGCTGCCGGGTCCGACGCACACCGAGACCACCGACAAGCTCCGCGCCGAGCGCGCGAAATCGCAGGGCATCTCCGTGGCCGAGATCGAAGCGGCCTTCTTTCGTGACTTTCGTCCGACATCGCTGATCCGTCGCTTCACCACCGCCGACGAAGTCGCGGCGCTGGGCGTCTATCTCTGCAGCGAAGCGGCCTCTGGCACGTCGGGCGCGGCGATGCGGGTCGATGGCGGCGTCGTGAACCAGATCATGTGAGGACGCCTGAAGGATACCTTCAGTTCACGTCCATCTTCAGCCCTTCCTTGTCGATCACGCCCTTCCAAAGGGCGATCTGCCGCGTGACGAACGTGTCGAATTCTTCGGGTGTGCCGTAGGCGGGAAAACCCGCCATCGTCTTGATGCGCTCGAGGGTCTTGGGATCGGAAAGCCACGCCTTCATCCCGGCATTGTAGGCGTCGACGATCGGACGCGGGGTCTTGGCCGGCAGGAAGACGCCGAACCAGGTCGAGACATCGAACGTCTTGAGCTCAGGCATGGTGCTGGCGATCGGCGGCACGTCGGGAGTGAGGGGGTTGGGTTGGGCGGAGGTGAGTCCCAGGGCGCGCAGCTTCCCCGCGCGCATGAACTCGATGCTGCTCGTGAGATTGTCGAAAAAGAACTGCGTCACGCCCGCGATCAGGTCGTTCAGCGCCGGCGCCGCTCCGCGATAGGGGACGTGCTCGGCCTTCGTGCCGGTAAGCTGCAGAAACCACGCGGCCGACAGGTGCGGCGATTGCCCGGTGCCGGAGGACGCGTAGGACACCTTGCCATTCTGTGCCTTCAGCCAGGCGACGAACTCGGGCACGGTCTTCGCCGGCACCGAGGGGTGAACCACCAGCACGTTGGGCGCAGTGATGGCATTCGACACCGGGATGAGGCTTGCCGGCGTGTAGGGCAGATTGCGGTAAAGCGAGTAGGCGATCGATTGCGGACCGATATTGCCCATCAGAGCGGTCAGGCCGTCTGGTGTGGACTTTACGACCTCGGTCGAACCGATGATGCCACCGGCGCCGGACTTGTTGTCGACCACGCAGGATTGGCCCCAGGTTTGTTGCAGGTAAGCTGCGAGCAGGCGTCCCGCGATATCGGTGGTCCCACCAGGCGCTGCGGGCACGACGATCCGGACGCCCTGTGTCGGCCTCCAGTCGGGTTGCGCGCAGACTCCATGGGGCAGGAAGGTGACGGCGGGCAGGACGGCAGTGCCGGCCAGGGCGGCACGGCGGGTGAGACGGCGGCTCATTGTTTCTCTCCAGATATTTGCCGCAACCGTGCCGCACCCCGGCCGCACTGGCAAATCCGCCATAATTCCCTTATTTACTGCCGTGTGCGGTCGCCCCGGACTACCCCTCCCCAAAAAGGGGCCCGCGCCAAGGAGGATAGATTGAAGAGACGCACATTCGTCTCCGGAACGGCTGCGCTGGGCGCCGCCGCGCTCGGGCGGCCTGCCTTCGCTGCTACCATCAAGCCCTACAGCTGGGACCTCAACCCGCCGACCGACACCCGCGAGAACTTCATCGCCTGGGGCAAGGGTCGCGGCGAGGATCCGATGTTCCTGGGCCAGCGCTGGGATCGCTTCCAGGCGCTCCTCAAGAACAAGGACATCTGGGGCCCGGCGACGATCCGCGCCTTCCTGCTCACTCCCCGAGAGGAGTTCGCTGCGGTCAACCCGGCGATCTACAAGCGGGCGTACGAGCATAATTTCCTCGACATCGGCTACGGCGTGACGATGTCCGGCCCGCATCTCCAGGGCCGCATGACGAACGTGATCGACGTCAAGCGCGGCGAGAAAGTTCTCGAGATCGGCACGGGCTCGGGCGTGCAGTCGGCCTACATCGCCAACCTGACCGAGAATGCCTACACGATCGAGATCATCAAGCCGTTGGCCGACCGGACGCGGGGCGTCTACGACCGGCTGATCGAGAAGGGCTACACCGAGTTCCAGCACATCAAGACCAAGAACGCCGACGGCTACTACGGCTGGCAGGAGGCGGGACCGTTCGACAAGATCATCGTCACCTGCGGCATCGACCATGTGCCGCCGCCGCTGCTGCAGCAGCTCAAGCCGAGCGGTTTGATGGTGATCCCCGTCGGACCGCCTGGCGCGCAGCGGGTGCTCAAGGTCACCAAGACCCAGGGCGCCGACGGCTCGATCACGACATCGCGCGAGGACATCTACGGCGGCAAGATCGTGCCGTTCGTGCCCTTCACCAAGCTCGAAGGCGACAAGATCGTCGGCAGCCACAACCGCTGACCACGGCCGGGAGCGCGCCACTCCAGTGGCGCAACTTCATCTCCACCCATAGGCTTGAAAAATGGAGCACAAGGGCTGGCATTCGCGAGGCTATCTCCCCCATTTCGATTCGCAGGACGTCACGCAATTCGTCACATTCCGACTCGCCGATAGTCTGCCCCGGGAGGCGTTGGACAGGATTCGCCTTGCCGAGAGGTCCGAGAGCTTGCGCGACGAAATGCTGGATCATGGCTGGGGTGCCTGCTGGCTCCGGGACAAAGATGTTGCGGCTCTCG
>JAHCJV010000103.1 GCA_026126105.1 Enhydrobacter sp. | reverse complement strand
CGACGACACGCCCCGCGATCCCGAGTGAAACGACCTCGTTGCGCTGGATGGGTGTAGAGGTCGACGGTCAATCCGCGAGCGACGGACGCCCACTTGCCCCTGCATAGTCTGTTGAGTGCACGAGCGACAGCGCTTGTTCCCACGCCTCTGCGATGGCGCTTGGCGCGTAGCGGGCCAGAATGTAGTCGCGGGCACCTGCCGCGCGCCGCCGGGCCTCATCCGGCCTGGCCAATACGTCTTCGAGCGACCGTTGCCAGTCGCCGGTGTAGCAGAAGGGGGCGAACTCCTCGTAGGCCTCCAGGGCGTCGGCAATGACCGGAACGCCGGCGTTGAGCGCGGTCGTCATCCGGTTGTGCGACTTGCACTTCACGAATTCGTTGTCCGACAAAGGCAGAAGCACGGCGGTCGCGGCGTGGAGATCGCGCGGGAAACCGTCGATGCTCCAGTCGACGTAGCGCGAGCGCAACGGCAGCGGCGCGATCAGCTGCTCGTATTTCTCGCGACTGTTGCTGCTGACGACCAGCTCGAAAGGCCACCGGCTCTGGGCCTCGATCAGGGCATCCTTGATCAGCAGCAGGTCCTCCATCCCGCGCGGGGCATTCGCCGAGCCATGCACGCCGTACCAGAGGAGCTGCGCTTCCTGCGGCTTCGCGAGGTCGGCCGGCGGCGCGATATCCTCGGCCGGGTCGCTCACGACGAGAGCTGTCCGGCCTGTCTCCCGCTCGATGACTCGCGCCAGCGCTGCGGTCGAGCAGATCACGATGTCGGCAATCTGGACCATCTCGCGGATGTTGCGGCTGGCGCGTTCATAGGCCGGCAGGTTGAGCGGGTTGTAGAACAGGTTGTCGCAGATATCGAACACGACCGTCCTGCCCGCCGCCTTGAGATACCGGGCGAGCTCGCGATCCTCGTCCCGATAGGCCTTTGAAAAGACCACCATCGAGCAAGCCCGGAACCTGTCCAGCTTGAACAACCCAACGGCGTGACCGCGCGCCGACAAGCCCTCGACCGGGACCGAAACCCGGAATCGGAAGCTTGGCGTCGCGGCGTCGTCATTCACCGCCCTGAAGCCCACCACTGGCTGGGGCCACGCGGGGGCGAGCGGCGCGTAGGCCGCATCGAATCCATGAACCGTCAGTCGGGTCGGGCAACCGCGGAGCACGATCGCGGCGTAGTAGGGTTGCTCGGCGGCCGAGAGGTTGAAGAACGCTTCGGCTCGCCATGTCCTGCGCTCCGTGCCGATCTCCGCCCTTCGCGTCATCTTCCTCTGTTTAGCCGACCCTTCCAGGATGCCGGCAGGAAAGATGCCGACCGAGTTGACGGCGGAGGGGTCCGTATTCGCTTCCAGCTGCCAATCGACGCTCAACGTGACCACCCGAGGTCCGTCGCCTTCGATCTCGGGCAGGCGCTGCAGCACGACGACAGCGCCATTTGCCCTCGTCAGGTCGATGGTCAGCAGCGCTCCCTCTGCGGACTCGTACGCGACGTTGGCTGCGTCCTCGCTGTTGCCGAAACGCAAGATCGTGCCGTCACGCAGAGTGATCAGCTCAAGTCCACGACGTGCCACAGCAACTCCAGACAAAGCAGCGCGCGATCGAATAAGGCCGTACCGATAGCCGTGGCGTCAAGCCGGCACGGCATTGCGCTCCGGAAATCTCCCTTGGAATTGACAGGCGGTCTGGTCTATCGGTCTCGTGACATTATGTGACCCGCGCCGGCCGCCTGGCCGTCAGCCGAGGCTTGCCCTGACTGTGATTGATTCTGTTGCCCAGCCTGCAAAGCGTCGCCAATTGATCCCGCTCAGGGAGGGGCTGCTGGTACGCCTGAGCAATCCTGACGACGCACACTCGGTCAAAACCGAAGAAGCGGGCGACGCTGTCGTGGCCTTCGATCTGGAGACCGTGGCGGGAAACATCCTGCTCTTGCGGGAGCTTCCCGACGCTCCTCTTCCGGGCGCGTGCAGCGTGGAAGTGAGCATCGACTGTGAGCTGGCTGCGGGTTCGGGCGAGACGACTGCCTCGATTGGCGTCTTCCCGCAGACCATCCTGAACTCGTCCGGGAAGCCGGAAATCATCACGAAGAGTCTCGCGCTTGGAACGGGTCGTACCCAATGGAGCGGGAGCAAGACCATCGAGATTTCAGCCCGCGGGGGAACTCGCTACGTGGGCGCGCTGTTTCGACGCTCGCCCGCGAACGTCCGGATCTCCAGCTTCGATGCACGATGCACTTCTCCCGGGGAGGTGCGGGAGGTCGACGAAGCCGGAAAGACAGCGTCCAGGCCAGTGTCTGCGGTTGCCGGGCGGCCGGTCGTCGTCGTCGTTCTCGGCATGCACAGGAGCGGCACATCGCTGCTCTCCGGCATGCTGGAGATTGCGGGCGTGCCGATGGCGGATGACGCCACGCACCGGGGGCCGGCCAACCCGACGGGGTATCGGGAGCGGCGGGAAATCGTCGAGCTGCACGACCAGATCCTTGCCCGGGTTGGCAGGCCTGTCGGAAGCCCCCTGCATCCGATGCCTTTGCCGACCGGGTGGTGCGAAAGCCGCGAGGTGCACGTCGTCAGGGAACAACTGAAAGAATTCGTCCAGACCCAACTGGCGCAGCACCAGAACCTGTGGGGCTTCAAGGATCCTCGCACGGCCCGGCTCATGCCGTTGTGGACCAGCCTCTTCGATGAGCTCGGCGTGGAGCCCAGATACGTGTGGGCCGTGCGCTCCCCGGCCGCGAGTGCCCGTTCGATGGCTCTGAAGAACAAGGCGGCCCGCCCCATGACCCGGCATTTCGCCGAGTTGATCTGGGCTGCCTACAACGTGGACATTTATCGGGCATTGCGCGGCACCGATCCGATCGTCGTCGATTACGATCATTGGTTCGACGATGCACCTTCCCTGGCGCGCCAACTGAGGCAGAAACTCGGATTGCCGCTGCCCGACCGGGCTGCGGACGAGTCGATCGCAACCCTGGCTCAACGAACGCATCGTCATCATGAGCCCGGCAGCAGGGAGGACCTCCAGTTTCCGGAGCTGCAGGACTTCTGGAAGGATATCAAGGGCCTTCCCGGCGCGGCCGAACGAGCCGACCGGTTCGTATCGGTCTGGGAATTCGCCGGAAGGACGATGCTGGAGTTTTCCAGGCCGCTCGAAGGCGTGCATCTCGTTCGAGAGCAGATCGCAGCCCTGGAGCGAACGAGCCGGTCCCTGTTGTCGCCGGGGGCAAGTGATACCGGCTCCGGAACCGGAGCCCCGGCCAGCCCCAGCCCCTCTCGTCCGGCGAAGGGTCGCGAATGACCGCCTCCGGCCCGGACTTCCTGTGCGCGCGCAGAGCATTCAAGAAAGACTGCACCGGATCAATCTGAATGTTGCCTTTCAAAGTCGTATTCGTCTTGAGCGCCACGCGCTCCGGCTCTACGTGGCTAAGCTTGGTGCTCGGCTCCACGAGTTGGGCTGCGCACCTCGGCGAGTTCTGCCGGCCATTCACTCGACAAGGTCATGTCGTATGCAGACTTTGCGAGGCCGAAGGACTCGATCGCTGTTCGGTTTTTGACGGCATCGAACGCGTGCAAGCGCGGGATGCATTTCACTTCGCGGCTGAGCGAGCGGGCAAGCCTGTCCTGATCGATGCTTCGAAGCAACTCGAGTGGTGCGGCAAGTTCGTCGACCGCGAAGATCTGGACGTGCGCCTAGTTCATCTTGTGCGCAATCCGTGTGGATATGTGGAGTCTGAACATCGCCGCCATCCAAATCGATCTTTTTCCGACCTTCTCGAACAGTGGGAGAGGGTCAACCGAAATATCGAGGAATTCGTCGGGAGGAGCGAAAGGCAGTCGACCATGGAGTGCTACGATCACTTGATCGATCGGCCGGCCGACACCTTTCCCTCTCTTTGCAACTTTATCGGGCATACTTGGGAGCCCGAAGCACTGCAGTACTGGACAATCCCGCATCACGGGCTTGGCGGAAACGGCGCGGCCTCCCTCTACCTTCGCGGGCGGAAGGTGGAAAAGTTTCTGACTGGAGACGACGCCTACTACGCTGGGCTCACAGAGGAAACGCCAAGATCCGACAAGAGGTGGGTTAACCGTCTTCCGGATGATTTCTGCCGCTCGGCTGTGTCATCAGCCTATGCGCGCAAGATCCAGCAGAAAGTAGGCGACTGGTAGAATCGCGGGGTCTTTTTCGCACCATTTCCCACCAGAAAATTCGTCGAGGCACATCGCGCCATACTCAAGGGCACTCTTCTGGCGCTGCTGTCTTCGGGGTGGCCGCGCCACTTTTGTGCGCTACTGTGGCTCGATGAGAAGACCTTTCGCAGCGCTAATCGCTGAACGGAAACGGGCTGAGGCGATTTCTATGCGTCGCGCTGCCACCGCATTGCTGAAGAGAGAGGAGCAGGAAGCGTTGTTGTTGGAGGCAAAAAGGCTTGAAGCTGAAGCAGCCGAATTAGACGGACAGGCGCGAGAAGAGTCTGACTAGATCATCAGCTGCATGGGTTCCTGAT
Organism: Enhydrobacter sp.; assembly: GCA_026126105.1. GTDB lineage: Bacteria > Pseudomonadota > Alphaproteobacteria > Reyranellales > Reyranellaceae > Reyranella. The sequence continues at coordinate 14,229 of JAHCJV010000103.1, read as the reverse complement.
ATCCAGGGTCCAGCCAGTCCGACAGATCGAGCCCCGTCAGCTTCCCGGTCTCACGAATGTCGTCGGCGAAGTATGCGTCGAGCTCCGCTCGTACAGCGACAGACAGCACGCTTGGCGCCGACCGCACTTTCGGCACGATGTATTCTCGACGGCCCTCCCGCGGGGTGACCCTAAGGAAGTTCAGCACGCTCGCCATCGTCTCGTCCGGCCGGCTCCATAGTGCATCGGTCCGCAGGAAATGGGTCAGGCCGTCGGGGAATAGGTCGAGCATGCGCTTGACCTGGCTGGCATAGCGGCCGCGGCTGAGATAGGAGAACCGCCGTTCCTCTCGTGTCGGCGACCTTGCAATCGACGGCTTCGGCAGCGGGCGCAAAATCGCCTCTTCAAATGGAAGCGTATCCGTGCCGCGCCCGATCTCCATACGCCAGTGAGAGAATGCCCGGAGCGTCGGGTGCCGCAGCAGCATGATCAGTTTGGAATGCGGGTTGTAGTTCCAGATGCGACCCATGGACGCCGGCCAATAGCTGTACATCGCCGTCGCTTCGCCTCGGATGACGTCTCGTACCGACCAGTCAAAAAGGTCGTGCAGCAAGGTGTAATCGGGCCGAGTCCAATCGGTGCTGTCCTTCTCGAAAAAGTGGGCTTCCTTCCTCGTGGACATTTGAATCTGAGGATGCTCGCCGAGAAAGCGGGCGAGGGCGGTCGTGCCGCCTTTCTGGGCGCCCACAACGAAGAAGTCGATCCTTCGATGGGTGTGGGGTATCGAGTCCCAACCGAGGTTAGCGAGGTGGTCAGACATTATGTTGGTAGCCTATCATGTTCTCCGGGATGGCAAATCCAGCCCGCGAGGGTGCTGGACGGCGCACGCAAAGTTGGCCCTGTTCCGTCGTGACGCGCCGCGCTAGTAGAGTGCATGCCGCCTGAGCTGCCGACCATGCTATTCATGCGAACCTACAGGCGTCTGCAGGGCGGACACTTCAAGGTCGCCGACTACATCGAGCATGTCCTTCGGTCGAACCTGTTTCGGCCGGTGCTCTATCTCACCCCGACACCGATGGCGCACGAGTTCGATCGCCTCGTATCAAGTTCTGTGGAACGGGTCCAAGAACCCTTTGCGGCAGATGCCTTTTTCGTTGCCGGGACCGATTGGGACACCTTGGACGAGGCGGGGATCTCCACCGAGGGGAAGCTAGTGGTGAATCTCATACAAGGATTTGCTCACTTCCGTGCGGAAGGCGCAAAACGCAAACACTTGGAACGACGGGCTCTCCGGGTCTGTGTGAGCGAAGCGGTCAGAGATTCGGTGATGGACTTCACCGGTTCACATTGGCCTGTCGCGGTCGTGGCCAACGGGATCGATTGGGAGGAGACGCGACAGGCGGCGCGCTCGAGCGGACCCTCAACAGGTGATGTTCGGATATTCGTTCTCGGCGTCAAGGATCCCGACCTCGCGAGCGACGTCGCTGACCGGCTTACATGCTGCGGCCTTAAGGTCGACCTTTTGAGCGCGCGCACGCCGCGAGAAGAACTTCTGAAGCGCATGGCCGCGTGCACGGTTGCTGTCCTGTTGCCCAAGGTTCGGGTTCCGGAAGGCTTCTACCTGCCGGCGTTGGAAGCAATGGTGCTTGGCCGGGCAGTGGTGTTGCCTGATTGCGTCGGTCCGCGCAGCTTTTGTATCGATGGAGAAACATGCCTTGTGCCGCCACGCACGGCGAAGGAGCTTTCTGAGGCGGCCTGTACGCTGGCGTCGGACCCTCTCTTGCGCGCGAGGTTTGCCGAGGCGGCAAACAAGATCATCCCTCGCTACACCCTGGAGCGTGAGCGCATGGAGTTCACGCAATTGCTCAAGGATTACGTCTCCGGAAAGTTGGGTGCGATTTAGGCCATGACGACGATCCTGCTGACCGGCTTGCCTCGTTCTGGCACTACCTTGCTCTGCGCCCTGCTCAACGAGATGCCGAACGCGATTGCGTTGGCAGAACCGATCGCGAAGCTGGGCCGGCATCCCGATCGCGTGATCCCGACCATCGATAGGTTCGTCGCAGCAACGAGGCAGAGCATTCTCCAGTCCGGGACCGCGGAAACGAAAACCATGGGCGGACGCATTACTGGCAATTTCATGCCTGAACCTGGCCAGCGCGACGGGCTCCGTCCTAGCCGAGCGACGACGACGACGGTGTCGTTCGACAAGTCTCTCTCCGTGGACTTCAGGCTGTATATCAAGCATCCAGCCGCATTCACCGCAGTGTTGCAGGAACTCCGACGGCGCTATCCTGTCTTTGCGGTCGTGCGAAATCCGCTCGACGTGCTGGCGTCCTGGCAAACCGTCGCTATTCCGGTGCAACGCGGGTCCGTTCCTGCCGGCGAGAAGCTCGACCCCGAACTGCGCCGCCGGCTGGAAAGCCGAAGCGATGTCCTGGACCGGCAGGTGGAGATTTTGTCCTGGTTTCTTGAGCGGTATGCGACGCTGCCCAGGGGCAACATTGTCTTTCACGAGCGCCTCGTCCGCGATCCCGTAAGCGCCCTGAGGGCCATACATCCAGATCCGGTTGCGCCACAGCACTCCCTCTATGAACAGTCTTCCGCGAAGCGCTATCCGGACGTGGACCTCGGGAGGTTGGCAAAAGCACTGCTGCCGATCGCCGAAAAGATCGAGCCTTTCTATCCCGACTTCGTGAGGAGCACGCTGAAACCGGCGATCGGCTGAGCTATCGTGAGATCTCGCCTATTGCGCGGTCGGGACCATTTCCTCTGCCGCGATCCCGCCGGCCGCCAAAAGGCGCTCAACTTCAGCGGCGCCGGGCCGATTCCAAACCAGTTCGATGAGAGCCGGCAGACAGCCGTTGTCGCGAAGATAAGCGGCGGTGTCGTGTTGGCAGGCTGGAATTCTGATTATCGTCAGCCCCTCGAAACCGTGCCCATGAAACAGGCGAGCTTGATACAGGTCCTTGCCTGAACCGAAGAACGCAATTGGGCGAATGCCAGCATCCGCTCCAGCGAGAGCATGAAGGATGCTCCATTCAGTAATCGCCTCACGATAGTCCGACCATCGCCGCTCTTGCGGAGCGATCTCGGGGTGCACTGAGAACTGCGGCCCGAACGCCAGCGCAGCGCGGCACCTCGGCAGTCGGGACGCAAAATAGATTGCGCCGAAACCGCCCATGCTGTTCCCAACAGTCATACACTCATCAAAAGATGCAAGTTCGAGGCGCAAATGGCCAACTATTTGATCGGCGGTGCAGTTGTACCAACTTTGCCGTTTATCGACGACAAAGAAGCAATCTCTCTCCTGCCGAGAGAGAGTGCGCGAGAATTCCTCCCGAGGAACACCGCCGAATCTCGCGTTGATGCCTGCAAATGCGACTATGGCTCGGCGTGGCGAACCGCCACCCACCCCAACACGATGGGAAATGAGCAGGTCGTCATTGTCGATAATTATACGCATGCCTCGATGCCGTTGTTAGCTCTGCCTGTAGTCGATCCTACACGGGTTCGAAATGCAGTGGTCTATTTCGCGTTGGATAACGTTCGACCCTTGGAGAAGTCGATGTGGCCGGTCATCAGCTAGGGCGAACACGCGCGTCAGAAGAAGGCAGAAACTCCGTGCGCTGGTTGCAAACCGGGATGTCGTTCGACCAAGTCGGCCAGGCAACACGCCTACTGCAGGGGTGGTCAGTTGGTTGGTGCAATCTTCTTGTTGGCAGATCGGTTTGTCCTAGCGGCAAGCTGGTCTTCTGCCGGGACAGCCCACCCAGGTGACGCAGGAGCGGGGCTCCTGGTTGTCTTCCCGCTCCTGATCAGAAACTCTCAGAGGACAAGGTCGGACCTTGTCAGGGTCGGGGCGTCGAGCAGCCGGACTTCGAACTCGGGCTGCAGATTGAGGTCGACGGTGCCTTGCAGCAGGCCGCCGGAATAGCGCAACTGGCCGGGGGCGCTGAATGCGGCGCTTCCGATGAAGATGAAGGCCTGATCCCCGTCTGCGGAGACGTTGGCGTCGATCCCCGAAACATCGATCAGATCGCCCGCGACGACTCCGTTGCCGACGAAGTCGGTGATGTAGTCCCGGCTGTCGAACGGCGGGCTTTCGTCGATGGCATTGAAGACGAACCTGTCGGATCCTTCGCCGCCGGTGAGATCGTCCGGGCCGAGACCGCCGATCAGGCGGTCGTTGCCGGCGCCGCCATTGAGATCGTCCCTGCCGCTTTCCCCGAGCAGGGTGTCGTCGTCCTCGCCCCCGTTCAGCGTGTCGTTGCCCTCGCCCCCGATCAGCGAGTCGGCGCCAAGGCCGCCGTTCAGCTCGTCGTGACCGCCGCGGCCCTTCAGGAAATCGTTGTCGCCGAAGCCGTTCAGCACGTTCTTCCGCTCGTCCCCGATCAGGGCATCCTTGAAGTCCGATCCTCTCACGATCTCGATCTCGGACAGCCGGTCGCCTTCCGCCGTGCCGAAGAATCCCAGCCCGGTCGTGAGGTTCACGGTAACCCCCGTCGTCGAATCCTCGTAGCTCGCCGTGTCGCTCCCGTCGCCGCCGCGCAGGGTATCCGCTCCGTCGTTGCCGCGCAGGAAATCGTCGCCGTCGCCGCCGACCAGCTGATCGTCGCCAAGGCCGCCGTTCAGCTCGTCGTTGCCGTCGCGGCCGCTCAGGTAGTCGATGCCGCTCAGGCCGCTCAGCACGTTCCTCAGCTCGTTCCCGAGCAGCATGTCCCTGAAGCTCGATCCGTTCAGGTTCTCGATCTCGAACAAATAGTCGCCTTCCGCCGTGCCGAAGAACCCCAGCCCGGTCGTGAGGTTCACGCTGACGCCGATCGCCGATTCCCGGTAGGTCGCCGTGTCGACCCCGTCACCGCCGACCAGGACATCCGCTCCATCGCCGCCGCGCAGGAAATCGTCCCCGTCGCCGCCGTCGATCACGTCGTTGCCGCGGACTCCGTCGATCTGGTCGACGCCACCGCGACCGAGAATCGTGTCGTCCTCGTCGCCCGGAAAGGCGCCCGCCGGACTGCGCGTGACCGTTGGGGACACGGTCACGGGGTTGATGGTCTCGTTCGCCTTGGTCCCGATGAAGACTGCCATGGTTCCGCATTCTTTCCGTGGGCCTGGCGCGACGATAACAGCGCCGAAGCGGCCGGGACAGACAAATTGAAGTTGGCGTTCTCTCCGCAACCAGCACGATATGACCGGATGTCATGCGACCAAATCCGGAGCAAGACCGTGGAAATCCGCGCCTAAATGGGGGTAACGCGGGGGTTTTCCGACCGGAGTGCCTAACGAAAGGGGCCTCCCCGAAGGAAGGCCCCGAACGTCCGTTTCGATTGGTCGGAGTGAGAGGATTCGAACCTCCGGCCCCTAGCTCCCGAAGCTAGTGCTCTACCAGGCTGAGCTACACTCCGTCAGGCGCGCGGGTTATAGCGGCGGCCTCCCACGGTCGCAAGGGCCGCGGCCGCCCGCTATAGTCGGGCCTGCAAGGCACTCAAGGGGAAGTTGGGATGGCGAAGAAGAAACGGCTGAAGATCGCGCTCATCGGCTACGGCGCCATCGGCCAGATGCTGTTCGACATCTTCAAGGAGAAGAAGCCCGCGATCGACATCGTGGGCGTGCTGGTCCGGCCGGGCCGCGCCAAGGCGACGCAGAAGGCCGTCGGCCGCAAGGTCTCCGTCGTCGAGGACCTGAAGTCGCTGCTGAAGCTCGAGCCCGACGTCGTGGTCGAGGCGGCGAGCCAGCAGGCGGTCAGGGACTGGGGCGAGACCATCCTCGCCAAGGGCATCGACCTGATGGTGATCGCCACCGGCGCCTATGGCGATCCGAAGCTCTGGAAGAAGCATCTCGCGGCGGCCGCGAAGAGCGGTGCCCGGCTGCGCCTGCCGGCGGGCGCGATTGCCGGCCTCGACGGGCTGCTGGCGATGCGCCTCGGCAAGCTCGAGCGGGTGAAGTACACCTCGATCAAGCCGCCGCACGCCTGGAGCGGCACGCCGGCCGAGACCGAGTTCGACCTGCCGTCGATCAAGGAGCCGACGGTGATCTTCAGGGGCACGCCGGCCGATGCCGGCCGGCTCTACCCGAAGAACGCCAATCTCGCGGTCACCGTGGCGCTGTGCGGCGCGGGGCTCGACCATACCGACATCGAGCTGGTCGCCGACCCGACCCTGCCGCCCGGCACCAATGCGAGCCGGCTCGAGGTCGTCAGCGACTCGGGCGAGCTGAAGCTCGAGCGGCTCGGCCGCGCCATGCCGGACAATCCCAAGACCGGCGTGCTCACGGCCCTGACGATGGCCGACGACCTCATGAAGATGGTCCGCGCCAGCGACTGGTGAGGGGACCGCCGCTCGCCGGCCAGGCGCTTTCGCCCGCGATCGAGGAGGCAGACGTGTCGAGACCGCCGCTCGCGGGGCGCAGGGCCGGAGGTCCCGACGAGCGAAGCCCCCGCACCAATCCGCCGATCGTCCCGACGTGGCGCAGAGCGAGGTCGCGAAGATCGGAGAAAATGCCGTTGCAGACGGGCTCCTGCAGCCCGAGGGCCCAGGCGTCGCTGGTTTCGTAGCCGAGGGATTGCAAGAGGCCCGGATAGCGTTCGAGGAAGGCCGCCGCGAGATCCGGGGTGAACTCGCGCCGCCACTGGTCGGTGGCGCCCGACCGGACGTGCCGGTTGCCCAGGCGCGACAGGCCGCCGAAGAGGCTGTTCTGCCAGAAGCGGCGGCTGCCGGCCGCCTGCTCCTGCGCATCGAGGCCGAGGAAGGTCATGATGCGCTGCCAGAGCACGAGCTGCGTGTCCTGGCGCAGGTCCTCGTAGCGCGCTTCGAAGCAGTTGGCGCGGCCGTAGCGCCACTTCAGCATGTCCCGGAAGGTGCTGGCGCTCGAATTCTCCATCTCGAAGATGTACTGCGCGAGCCTGGTCGGCAGAGTGTGCAGGACCCGCTGATAGGTGAGGTTGTCGTAGCCGGGGATCGGCTCGTGCAGCCAGCTTTCGCGCGAGGCCTTGTGGTAGTGCATCGCGGAGATGAGGACATCGCGCGGGTCGCGGATGAGATGGAGGATCCGCACGTCTTCCCGATCGAGCAGGGACGCGCAGTCGCCGAGCTCGGAGTCATGGCTCAGGAGGACGAAGGGTCCCTCGTCGTCCTTGTCGAATTTCGCGTTTCCCGATCCGACGGCTACGTACCGGGCGCCCAAATCGCCCGCGATCGTCTTGAACACTCCATCCATCCAGACGGTTCCCGTCTTGTGATGGGTGGCGACGACCAGATTGAATTTCATCGGTAGGCTGTCTTTCCCGTCGAGTAATCGCTGCCAACGCTTTGCCCGGGCTGGCGCAGATTGCTCGTCACCGCCTTTCGCAATACTGGTCGATCGCGCGGACGTCGACCGGGCTGGTTACAGCCCGGTCCGCCACACCCCCGCATGACGCAAACATGTCACGCCCTTCGAGCCGTGAGAAGCGGGTCGGATGCGGAATCAGCCATGCCGTTTGTGATGGCCGGGCCCGCCCTGCGGCGGACCCATCGTCACTCGGTCGAGCACGGCCTTCTGCTCCGGCGACAGCTTGTCGTACAGCGCGCTCAGCGTAGGCTTCACGGCCTGGATGCTGTCGAGCCGGCTCTTCATCATCTCTTCCTGCCGCGTCAGCCGGTCGGGGAAGCTCGGCGGGCCCTTCCGCTCGGCGGGCAGGCTGGCGCAGGTCGCCTTCTCCTTCGCGCTCGCCTCGTCGGCCGCCTTCTGGAAGGCGTCCCAGGCCGCCATCTGGTCGGGCTTGAGGTCGAGCCTGGCCTTGAGGTAGGCGCGATTGCCGATCCGCCGCGCGATGCGGTCCTCGCAGAAGGCCTTGGGCGAGAAGTCGCGCATCATGCGTTCCGGTCCGCCCGCCGGTCCTGCGCCGGGGCCGGGGCCCGCGCCGGGACCGCCGCCGACCGCCGGGGGGGAGGCGGTCGGCGGGGCTGCCTGGGCGACCTGCGGCGCTCCGATAAACCCACCATCCGAGGCGGCGGCCGAGGTCAGCCAGGCAAGGCCGGCGACCGCCACCAGGGCGGTCGGAACGGCGAGAAACGGGCGAACGCGCATCGATGAACTCCGTGAGAGGCGAGAAATCCGTCTCCCCTCAGTACGCGCCCACCTCCGGAATCGTGCCCGGCTCCCCCGATTTTTTCCTAGCTGTTGGGCCGCAGCGCCCGCATCCATTGCGCGAAGCTCTCGCGCTGGTCGGCCGTCATGTGCAGGCCTTCCTTGCTGCGACGCCACAGCACGTCGTCTGGCTCGACCGCCCATTCCTCGCGCATCAGGTAGCGCACCTCGTGCTCGTAGAGATGGCCGCCGAAATGGCGGCCGAGATCGGGCACCGTGCGGACGCCTTCCAGCAGCTCGTCCAGCCCCGTGCCATGCCGCCGCGCCAGCACGCGCACGAGCTCGGGCGGCAGGCGGGGCTTTGTCGCGGCAGCGCCCGCGACGAAGCGGTCGAAGGCTTGCTCGAAGGTCGGCGCATCGGCGAGCTCGCCGTCGGCCAAGGCCTTGCCCGCGGTCCACGCACCGGCCATCTGCGGAAAGAACGGACGCAGATCTTCCAGCGCATGCTCGGCGAGGCGGCGGTAGGTCGTGATCTTGCCGCCGAACACCGACAGCAGCGGCGCGGCCTCGCCGGGCGCGTCGACCTCGAGATGGTAGTCGCGCGTCACCGCCGAGGGATTGTCGTCGCCGTCGTCGAACAGCGGCCGCACGCCCGAATAGGTCCACACCACGTCCTGCGGCCGCACCGGCTTGGCCATGTAGTGGCTCGCGAGCTCGCAGAGATAGGCGATCTCCTCGGGCGTGCAGACCGGGTCCTCGCTCGCCTCGACCGGGATGTCGGTGGTGCCGATCAGCGAGAAATCGTGCTCGTACGGGATGACGAAGACGATCCGCTTGTCCCTGTTCTGCAGGATGAAGGCGTGGTCGCCGTCATGCAGCCGCGGCACGACGATGTGGCTGCCCTTGATCAGCCGCACGCGCTTGGGCGTCGTGACCGGCGTCCGCTCGTCGATGAAGTGCTTCACCCAGGGGCCGCAGGCATTGACCAGGCCGCGGGCGCGGAGCGTCACCGTCTTGCCGTCCGGCGCGGCGAGCGCGACCTCCCACAACTTGCCGTCGGCGCTGCGCCGCGCCGAGGTGCAGCGATGGCGGGCGTAGATCGCCGCGCCCATGTCGCGCGCCGACTTCACGTTGGCGATCACCAGCCGGGCATCGTCGACCCAGGCGTCGGAATAGACGAAGCCGTGCTCGAAGGACGGCTTCAGCCCGGCGCCCCATTTCGACGTCCGCAGACTGATGGACTGCGACTTCGGCAAGGTCATGTGCCAGTCGAGATGGTCGTACAGGAAGAGGCCGAGGCGCAGCATCCAGCGCGGCCGCAGGTGCGGCTCGTGCGGCAACACGAAGCGCAGCGGCCAGGAGAGGTGTGGCGCCTTCGCCAGCAGGACTTCGCGCTCCATCAGCGCCTCGCGCACGAGCCGGAACTCGTACAACTCGAGGTAGCGCAGGCCGCCATGGATCAGCTTGGTCGCCTTGGACGAGGTCGCCGAGGCGAAATCGTTCATCTCGCACAGCCCGACCTTCAGCGCGCGTCCGGCCGCGTCGCAGGCGATGCCCGCGCCATTGATGCCGCCCCCGACCACGAAGAGGTCGAGCGGTCGGTCGTCCGTTCCTGTCATGGCGTGGACATATAGCGCGCTTGACCCCCACGCGCTCGCACCGCAAAAGGCCGCATGGGGTTCCTGCTCAAGATCGTGATCTTCGCGGTCGCCGTATATGGCATCTGGGCCACGGCGAGGCGCTTCTACCGGCTGTTCGGCGGCAGCGACGGCGCAAGCCGGCGACCGGCGCCGACACCGGAGCGGCGGGAAACGGCTGTGCCGCCGCCCCGTGCGGGAGGTGCGGTGGTCGAGGACACGCGCCTGTGCGCCGTCTGCGGGTCCTACGTCGCGGCCGGCGCGGCGCGATGCGGTCGTTCCGACTGCCCGCAGGCGGCTTGACCGGGGGTGGGGCCGCCCCTATTTTGCCGCACCGCAAAAACGGCCTTAAGTGGCGGAAATAAAAGGCCTTCTGAGCTTTTCGGGGAACTCCGGTGTCCAAGCCGCAATGCTTCCAGGAACTGATCCTGACCCTCCAGCAATACTGGGCAGGGCAGGGCTGCGTGATCCTCCAGCCCTACGACATGGAGATGGGCGCCGGCACCTTCCACACCGCGACCACCCTGCGCGCCCTCGGCCCCAACCCCTGGCATGCCGCCTACGTGCAGCCCTCCCGCCGGCCCAAGGACGGCCGATACGGGGACAATCCGATGCGGTTGCAGCATTACTACCAGTTCCAGGCGATTCTGAAGCCCTCGCCGACCGACATTCTTGAGCGCTACCTCGGCTCCCTGGAAGCGATCGGCATCGATACGACCCTGCACGACATCCGCTTCGTCGAGGACGACTGGGAGAGCCCCACCCTCGGCGCCTGGGGCCTCGGCTGGGAGGTCTGGTGCGACGGCAGCGAGATCAGCCAGTTCACCTATTTCCAGCAGGTCGGCGGCATCGAGGTCGAGGCGGTATCGGGCGAGATCACCTACGGGCTCGAACGGCTGGCGATGTATCTGTTCGACAAGACGTCGATCTACGACTTGCCGTTCAACAGGCCCGACTCCGACGTGCCGCTGACCTATGGCGACGTGTTCCTGCAGAATGAGCGCGAGCAGTCCGCCTACAACTTCGAGCATGCCGACACCGAGATGCTGTTCCGTCACTTCGCGGACGCGGAGAGGGAGTGTTCCCGCATGGTCGAGCGCGGGCTGCCGCTGCCGGCCTACGAGCAGTGCATCAAGGCGAGCCATACCTTCAATTTGCTGGATGCGCGCGGCGTGATCAGCGTGACCGAGCGGCAGAGCTACATCCTGCGCGTGCGCACCCTCGCCAAGGCCTGCTGCGAAACCTGGCTCGAGACGGAAGCCACGAAGCCCGCCACGAGTGCCGCTGGGAGGGCCGCCTAGATGGCCGAGTTCCTCCTCGAGCTTCGCTCGGAAGAAATTCCAGCGCGGATGCAAACGCGTGCCGCGGACGACCTCAGGCGTCTGGTGGTCGATGGCCTCAAGGATGCCGGCCTGGACTTCAGCGATGCTCGCGCCTTTGCCACCCCGCGGCGACTCGCGCTCGTGGTCGACGGTCTGCCGGTCGCGCGACCGGATGTCAGCGAAGAGCGACGGGGCCCCCGCGTGGGCGCGCCTGAGCCCGCGATCCAGGGCTTCTTGAAGGGCGCTGGTCTCGACTCGCTGGATCAGGCGGAGAAACGCGACACCGGCAAGGGCGAGTTCTGGTTCGCGGTAATGAAGAAGAAGGGCGGGCCGACTGCCGCGGTATTGCCCGGTATCATCGATACGGTCATGAGGACGCTGCCCTGGCCTAAGTCGATGAAGTGGAGCAACGGAACGCGGCTCTGGGTTCGGCCGCTGCAGTCGGTGATCGCGCTGTTCGACGGCAATGTGTTGACTGGCGAGGTCGGCCTTGCGGGGACGATGGCTCCGATCCGGTTCGGCAACACCACGCGCGGCCATCGCTTCCTGAGCAGGGGCGATATCACGGTGGCGGGATTCGCCGACTATGTTGCCAAGCTCCGGGCCGCGCATGTCGTGCTCGACCCGGCGGAACGCAAGCGCATCATCCTGGAGGGCGCGCGCACCCTCACCGACGAGGCGCAGGTCGCGCTCAAGAACGATGAAGGCCTGCTGGAGGAGGTCGCCGGCTTGGTCGAATGGCCGGTGCCGATGCTCGGCACCGTCGATCCGCAGTTCATGGACGTGCCGCCGGAGGTGCTGACCGTCTCGATGAAGACGCATCAGCGATATTTCGTGACGACAATGCCCAACGGAGCGCTGGCCAACCGCTTCGTGGTCGTCGCCAACAACGTGGCGCGCGATGGCGGCAAGACGATCGTCGAGGGCAACGAGCGCGTGCTGCGTTCGAGGCTGAGCGACGCCAAATTCTTCTGGGACCAGGATCGCAAGATCACCCTCGAGGAGCGGCTGCCTGCCCTGAAGCAGATCATCTTTCACGCCAGCCTGGGCACGCAGGCCGAGCGCGTCGAACGCATCGTCAAGCTGGCCGGCGAGATCGCCAAGTCGATTCCGGGTGCCGATGCCGCTCAGGTCGAGCAGGCGGCGCGCCTCTGCAAGGCCGACCTCGTGTCCGGCATGGTCGGCGAGTTCCCCGAAGTCCAAGGCATCATGGGCCGCTACTACGCCCTCGGCGAAAGGCTGCCGGCTGCTGTCGCCGAAGCGATCGGCGATCACTATGCGCCGGCCGGTCCGAACGACCGCTGCCCTAGCGCGCCGGTTTCGATCGCGGTGGCTCTTGCCGACAAGCTCGATGCCTTGGTGTCGTTCTGGTCGATCGGCGAGAAGCCGACTGGCTCCCGCGACCCATATGCGCTGCGCCGCGCCGCTCTCGGCGTCATCCGCATCGTCACCGAGAACAGGGTGCGGCTCCCGCTCGCCACGTTCTTCGAGCACGCCGACCTGCTCGATTTCTTCGCCGAGCGCCTCAAGGTGCAGGTGCGCGAGAAGGGGGTACGCCACGACGTGGTCGATGCGGTGTTCGCGCTGGGCGGTGAGGACGACCTCGTGCGACTGCTCGCGCGCGTCGACGCGCTGCAATCATTCCTTGGTACGGAAGCGGGCAGGAACCTTCTGACAGCGTACGGTCGCGCCGCCAACATCGTTCGTGCCGAGGAAAAGAAGGACAAATCGCTCGCCGCAACGATCAGCGGCCCGCCCGACGTCGCACTTTTGGAACTAAAGGAGGAGCAGGGCGTTGCTAGCGCCTTGGAGGAGGCCGAGCGCAGGGTGAAACCGGCGCTTGAGACGGAGGATTTCGCCGGCGCGATGCAGGCTCTGGCGAGGCTGCGGGCGCCGATCGATGCCTTCTTCGACAAGGTCACTGTGAACGTTCAGGACAGGCCCGAGCTGCGCCTGAATAGACTGAAACTGCTCAACCAGATTCGTGCGACCATGGATTCCGTGGCGGACTTTTCGAAGATCGAGGGCTGACGATGGCCAAGTGGGTTTACAGCTTCGGGAACGGAGCGGCCGAAGGCCGCGCCGAGATGCGCAATCTTCTCGGCGGCAAGGGTGCCAACCTGGCCGAGATGTCGAGCCTCGGCCTGCCGGTGCCGCCGGGCTTCACGGTGACGACAGAGCTGTGCACGTATTACTATGCCAACAACGAGAGCTACCCGCCCGAGCTCAACGACGAGGTAGAGGCGGCCCTGGCTGCCGTCGAGAAGACCGTGGGTGCCGGCTTCGGCGACGCCACCAATCCGCTGCTCGTCTCTGTTCGCTCCGGCGCGCGCGCCTCGATGCCGGGCATGATGGACACCGTGCTGAATCTGGGCCTCAACGACCGTACGGTGCTGGGGCTCGCCAAGTCATCGGGCGACGAGCGTTTTGCCTGGGACAGCTATCGCCGCTTCATCCAGATGTACTCCAACGTCGTGCTCGCGCTCGACCACGCCGACTTCGAGGACCTCCTCGACCTGGTCAAGGACGAGGAGGGCGTCAGCGAGGATTCGCACCTCTCCGCGGAGGCGCTGGAGAGCCTGGTGAAGCGCTACCGGGCGCATGTCGGCACGGCGCTGGGCCGGCCTTTCCCGCAGGATCCCGCCGAGCAGATCTGGGGCGCGATCGAGGCGGTGTTCGATTCCTGGCAGAACCAGCGCGCGATCGACTACCGCAACATCCATGACATCCCCCACGACCTCGGCACGGCGGTCACCGTGCAGGCCATGGTCTTCGGCAACATGGGCGAGACCTGTGCCACCGGCGTCGCCTTCACCCGCAACCCCGACAACGGGCGCCGCGAGGTGTTCGGCGAGTACCTCATCAACGCCCAGGGCGAGGACGTGGTGGCGGGCATCCGCACGCCGCGGCCGATCCGGCGCAAGCCCGACGACGACGAGGCCATGGTGTCGCTGGAGGAGGCCATGCCGCGCGCTTTCGGCGAGCTGATGGCGATCAACGAGACGCTGGAGCGCCACTACCGCGACGTCCAGGACGTCGAGTTCACCATCGAGCGCAACCGCCTGTTCATGCTCCAGACGCGCGGCGCCAAGCGCGGCATCCAGGCGGCCTTGAAGATCGCCGTCGACATGGCCAACGAGGGCCTGATCACGCGCGCCGAAGCGGTCTGCCGCATCGATCCCAAGGATCTCGACCGCCTGCTTCATCCCGTTCCCGATCCC
>JAHCJV010000102.1 GCA_026126105.1 Enhydrobacter sp. | reverse complement strand
TCATCTTGTCGACCCGCTGCTGCACGGCGAGGTACTCGAGGATGCGCTCCTTGACCTTCTCCAGACCATGGTGGTCGGCGTTGAGAACGTCCTCCGCGTACTTCAGATCCTTGATTACCCTGGTGGGCTTGCGCCACGGAATCGACAGCAGCCACTCGAGGTAATTGCGTACGACCGTCGCCTCGGCCGACATCGGGCTCATCGTGCGCAGCTTCTTCAGCTCGCCATTGGCCTTCTCGCGCGCTTCCTTGCTGAGCCTCGTCTTCTTGATGCGCTTCTCCATCTCGGAAACCTCGTCGCGACCGTCTTCGGTCTCGCCAAGTTCCTTCTGGATCGCCTTCATCTGCTCGTTCAGATAGTACTCGCGCTGCGTCTTCTCCATCTGACGCTTCACGCGATTGCGGATCTTCTTCTCGACCTGCAGAACGCCGATCTCGCCTTCCATCAGGCCGAGAATGCGCTCGAGACGCTTCGACACCGAGTCGAGTTCGAGCAGCTGCTGCTTGTCTGCAACCTTTAGAGCCAGATGAGCGGAGATCGTGTCGGCGAGCTTGGAAGGCTCCTCGATCTTGTTGATCGATACGACGACCTCGGGCGGCACCTTCTTGTTGAGCTTCACATAGTTCTCGAACTCGGAGATGACCGTGCGCGAAGCAGCCTGCAGTTCGGCGGGATCGCCGGCGGCTTCTTCCATCTCGACGGCACGCGCCTCGAAGAACTCGGACTTGTCGGTGTAGCCGCCGATGCGCACACGCTTGCCGCCCTCGACCAACACCTTGACAGTGTCGTCTGGCAGCTTCAGCAGCTGCAGCACGGTGCCGAGGGTGCCGATGTCGTAGATATCCTCAGGCCCCGGATCGTCCTGGGTGGCGTTCTTCTGGGCGATCAGCAAAATCTGCTTGTCGTCCTTCATCACCTCTTCGAGAGCCTTCACGCTCTTCTCGCGCCCGACGAAGAGCGGCACGATCATGCCGGGGAAAACGACGATGTCGCGCAGTGGCAGGACGGGGTAGACGGTACCTTGGATGGGGGCGTTCATGATGCCTCGCAATCTACACTGTTAGAGCTGTCGCGGACCGTAGCCAAGGCCCCCGGATGGGCGACCCGCGGCGGAAGGCCACGCACACTCGCTACAGAGATTGGCCTGAACGGGGTTTCGTTCAAGCCCTTGGCCGAGAACCGCGGACGGCTCTCCGCGGCCGGTGCAAAAGCTAGGCCGGGGCGGCAGCAATGCCTTCCTTGCGCTCACCGTGCACGTAGAGCGGCTGGGCGCGGCCCTCGATAACCTCACGGTTGATGACGACCTCATCGACGCCATCGAGGGACGGTAGGTCGTACATGGTGTCGAGCAACACGACCTCCAGGATGGACCGCAGGCCGCGCGCACCCGTCTTGCGCAAGATCGCCTTCTGCGCGACCGCCTTCAACGCATCATCGGAGAACTTGAGCTTGACACTCTCCATATCGAAAAGGCGCTGATACTGCTTCACCAGGGCGTTCTTGGGCCGGGTCAAAATCTCGACCAGCGCGGCCTCATCGAGGTCCTCCAGTGTGGCGACGACCGGCAGGCGGCCGACGAACTCGGGGATCAGGCCGTACCGGAGGAGATCCTCGGGCTCGAGGTCCCGCAGGATCTCCCCCGTGCGGCGATCTTCGGGTCCACGAACCTCGGCGCCAAAGCCGATGGACGTGCCCTGCCGGCGCATGGAAATGATCTTGTCGAGGCCCGAGAAGGCGCCGCCGCAAATGAACAGAATGTTGGTCGTGTCGACCTGCAGGAACTCCTGCTGCGGATGCTTGCGGCCACCCTGCGGCGGTACGCTCGCGACAGTTCCTTCCATGATCTTGAGCAGCGCCTGCTGCACGCCCTCGCCGGACACGTCACGCGTGATCGACGGGTTGTCGGACTTGCGGCTGATCTTGTCGACTTCATCGATATAGACAATGCCACGCTGCGCCCGCTCCACATTGTAATCGGCCGATTGCAGCAGCTTGAGGATGATGTTCTCGACGTCCTCGCCGACGTAACCGGCCTCGGTAAGCGTCGTGGCATCGGCCATCGTGAACGGCACGTCCAGCATCCGCGCCAGCGTCTGGGCGAGCAGCGTCTTGCCGCACCCGGTCGGGCCGATCAGCAGAATGTTGGACTTGGCGATCTCGACGTCGTTCGCCTTCCCCCCATGGCTGAGACGCTTATAGTGATTGTGCACCGCAACAGCGAGAATACGCTTGGCCCTGTCCTGGCCGATCACATAGTCGTCGAGGATCTGGCGGATTTCCTTGGGGGACGGCACGCCGTCCTTCGATTTCACCAGGGTCGTCTTGCTCTCTTCCCTGATGATATCCATGCAGAGCTCGACGCATTCATCGCAAATGAACACGGTTGGCCCGGCAATGAGCTTACGCACTTCATGCTGGCTCTTGCCGCAGAAGCTGCAATAGAGGGTATTACGGGAATCGCCCCCTGATTTGGCGGCTGGCATGTTCTTAACGCACCTCCGCTTGGGTGGCCCGCCATCTCTGCGGACCCACGCCGAGCGCTATGTTAAACATCCGTCACAGATGGCGACAACATCAAAATATGGTGTGTCGTTCTGCGAACGGCAACAATTGCCTCAGTTCAGGACGCTGCGGCCTGAATCGTCGGCACTGGACGGTTTTCCAATACGTCGTCGATCAGGCCGAACGCCTTGGCTTCCGGCGGCGAGAAGAACTTGTCGCGCTCCATCGCCCGCTCGATCTCCTCGATCGTCCGGCCCGTATGGGTAACGTACATCTGATTCAGGCGTGCCCTGGTCAACAGGATTTCCTTGGCGTGAATCTCGATATCGGTCGCCTGACCCTGGGCTCCACCCGACGGCTGATGGATCATGATGCGGGCATTGGGTAGCGAGAAGCGCTTGCCCTTCTGCCCAGCCATCAGAAGCAGCGAGCCCGCGGATGCGGCCTGACCGAAGACCAGGGTCGAGATGTTCGGCCGGACATACTGCATCGTGTCGTAGATCGCGAGGCCCGACGTCACCACGCCGCCCGGCGAGTTAATGTAAAAAGATATGTCCTTGGTGGGATTCTCGGCTTCAAGATAGAGAAGCTGGGCGCAGACCAGACCGGCGACATTGTCCTCGATCGGTCCGTTCAGGAAGATGATGCGCTCCTTTAGCAGCCTCGACCAGATGTCGTAGCCGCGCTCGCCGCGTGCCGATTGCTCGACCACCATCGGAACGTAGTAATTGTTGTAGACCTGCAGCGGATCGCGGTCGCGAATCATCGCGGAGCCCCCTTGTGACTGACGATGGGAAAGTGGCAGTGCCGGTGGCCTCATTCAAGGCCACCGGATCGATCAGCCCGCCGCGGGAGGCTCGGAACCTGCAGCATCCGAGGCGGGCTTCTCTTCTTCCTCTTCAGCGTCGCGTGCGGCCTTGAGCAGTTCCTCGGGGGTAACCGACCTTTCGGTGACCTTGGCGAGCTCGAGGATGAAGTCGACGGTTTTCTCCTCGAAGATCGGCGCCCGCAGCTGCTCCTTCATCTCGGCGTTCTTGCCGTAAAACTCGAGCACCTGGCGTTCCTGGCCGCGATAGCGCATCGCCTCACGCATTACCGCCTGGTTGAGTTCTTCCGGCGTCACGTCGATCGCGTTGGAGCGGCCGACATCGGCGAGCAGGAGGCCAAGGCGAACACGCCGCGCCGCAATGTCGCGGTACTCCGCCTTCATCTTCTCCTCGTCTTCCTCGACCTTCTGACCTTGCTTCTTGGCTTCCTCTACGCGCTGCCAAATCGCATTGAACTCACCTTCGACCAGGCCCTCCGGCACTTCGAACTTGTGCGTCTCTGCAAGCTTGTCGAGCAGCTGGCGCTTCACCATGCTGCGGGAGACCTGCATGTAATCCTGGCCGATGCGTTCGGACACTGCCTTGCGCATCGCCTCGAGGTTCTCGAAGTTGTTCTTCTTCGCGAGCTCGTCGTCGGCGGGCTTGTCGATGAACTCGTGGATTTCCTTGACCGTGCACTTGAAGACCGCGTCCTTGCCGGCGAGTTCCTTGTTGCCGTAGTCGTCCGGGAACTTGACCTTCACGTCGACCGGCTTGCCGACCTCGGCCCCGATCAGCTGATCCTCGAAACCAGGGATAAACGAGCCCGAGCCAAGCTCGAGCACATAGTCCTCGGCCTTGCCACCTTCGAACTCAACGCCGTCGACCGAGCCCACGAAGTCGAGCTTGAGCGCGTCGCCCTTTTGCGCCGGGCGCGGCGGGTCGACCAGTTTCTGCTCGCGGTTTGCCTTGGCGATACGCTCCACGGCTTCATCGACGTCCTTCTCGGGAACGACAGCCTTCAAGCGCTCAAGCTCGATTCCCGAGAAATCGAGCTGGCCGATCTCCGGCAGCACTTCCAGCGACATCTCGAATTCGACGTCCTTGCCCTCGCCGAACTCGCCCTTGAGCTCGAGCTTGGGCTGCATCGCGGGCTTGAGGCCCCGGTCCTCGATCGCCTTGGCCGTGCTCTGGTTCACGGCCTGCTCGAGCGCTTCGCCAAGCAGCGCCTGGCCGTACTGCTTCTTCAGCAAACCGGCGGGCACCTTGCCGGGACGAAAGCCGGGCATCGAGGCCGTGCGAGCCATCTCGGTCACGCGCTCTTCGACCTTGGCAGCAAGATCGCCGGCGGGGATGACGATCCTGAATTGCCGCTTCAGCCCCTCGGCTGGGAGTTCCGTCACTTGCATTGGCTCACTTCCATCTCTTCCGTCTGGTGCGGGCGAAGGGACTTGAACCCCCACGCCTTGCGGCACGAGATCCTAAGTCTCGCGTGTCTACCAATTCCACCACGCCCGCTACATCGCCTAAGCGCCGAATGGGCGGGCCTCTTAGCCCGCGCCCGACGGGCGGTCAATTCATCGCTGCCGCAAGCGCTTCGGGCAAGCGCACCGCGAGGTCTTCGGCAATCAGACCGGGCTTGCCGAAGCGGTAGGCGCACTCTCCGTGGAGCCACGCCGCTGCCGCTGCCGCAGGTAGCGGCGCCAGTCCGCGGGTCATCAGACCGGCCGCCAGGCCCGCGAGCACGTCGCCAGACCCGGCGGTGGCCAGCGAAGTCGGCGCGTGCACATTAATGACTGCGCGTCCATCGGGAGCGGCGATTACCGTATCGGGTCCTTTGAGCAGGACCGTGGCGCCGCTCAACCTGGCCGCTTGCCGCACCCGCGCGACCTTGCCAGGCACCGTGTCGAGGTCGGGGAACAGGCGACGAAACTCTCCTTCATGCGGCGTGAGCAAAGCCGGGCCGCCAATTGACGAGAACAGGTCCGCCCGATCGTCCGAAAAGGTTGTTACGGCATCGGCATCGAGCACAACGGCTCGACCGGCAGCAAGCACCGCCAGCACGGCTTCGCGGGTACGTTCGTTGACGCCGGAACCGGGGCCTATGAGGAAGCCATTGCGACGCTTGTCGGCGAGGAGCTGTCTGAAGGACGCCCCATCGTCGGCGTCCACGATCAGGTTGCCCGGCTCCGCCATTCGGTAGATCGCCGTCGCCGCTGATGGCGACGCGATGGTCGCCAGACCCGCCCCCGCCCGACGCCCCGCCATCGCCGCCAGCCGAGCGGCTCCCGTGGCCTCGGCGCCGCCGAGGATCGTGAGATGGCCGCGGGCGTACTTGTGGTTCCCCGGGTCGTCGCGCCTCAGGGCATCTGCCCAGAGGACCGGCTCGTTGCGCCATAACCGCGGGCCGATCGCGTCGAGAACCGACGCCGGGATGCCGATATCCACCACCTTCAATTCGCCACACCGCCGCAGCCCCTCGAGGGAGTAGTGGCCCGGCTTGGAGCGGAAGAAGGTGACCGTGAGCTCGGCATGCGGCGCAGCCCCCAGTATCTCCCCGGTATCGCCATGCAGCCCGCTCGGCACGTCGACGGCCACAACGGACAGCTGGGCGCGCTCGATGGCCTCGATGAGTAAGAGGGCGTCGCCGTCGATCGGCCGCGCGAGGCCGGCTCCAAACAGGGCATCGATCACCAGGGGGCGGCCGTCGAGGAGGCCGGGCGATGGCTCCGCGACCGGACCCTTCCACTGACGGGCCGCCCTTGCCGCATCGCCGCGGAGGTCGCCGGCGCCACGCAGCAGAGCGAGCTTTACGGGCCAGCCTTCTGCCTGGAGGTGCCGCGCCGCGACAAACCCGTCGCCGCCGTTGTTGCCGGGGCCGCACAGCACCACTACCGGCTGCCTACGGTAGCGCTCGTTCACCGCGCGCGCGACAGCCCTCCCCGCCGCCTCCATCAGCGTACTGCCGGGGATGCCCGAAGCTATGGCAGCGGCATCTGCCGCGGCCATCTCCGCGCAGGTCAGCAAGGCAAACTCGGGTGTGGGGGTGAGCTCGTCAGCCATGGCGAGCGGGGGATTGGGGCGGCCGACCGGAATTGAACCGGCGACATCCAGAATCACAATCTGGCGCTCTAACCAACTGAGCTACGGCCGCCATCGTGGGTACCTTCCCGACGAAGCGCGCCTTCCTACGCTGGTGCGCCGCGAGCGTCAAGAAACGGGCGTGGGCGGCAGCAGACGGTCGATCGCCCGGATCCATACCGCGCCCGCCTCCTCCACCGACAACCCAAATGTCTCACGCATGCGGGCCCAGCACTCGAAATCCGTTATCGCCTCGAGTGCGATCAGGACGCGCCGGCGCTCGACCGCCCCGAGCGTTCCCAGCTCCGGCCGGTACATAAGCTCGAGCCGCAGCCTTACTGCCTCGCGCATCTTGCCCACGCGCAGCTTCAGCCCTTCGGAATGATGAAGATTGCGCGTGAGCGCGCGCCAAAGGGTCAGCCATTGCTCGCAAATCTGGCCGCGGGTCTCGACCTGGGTCCGAATGCGTGTCGCCCGGTCGGAATCGACATTGCGGACGACCGCCTGGGCACTGGCCTGGGCGAAGGCGTGGTCGGCAGCCGCAAGGCTGAGCGCCACAAGGTCGGGGAAACGCTCGAAAAGCGATCGCACGGAGTATCCCGCACGCTCGGCGATCTGGGCGGCCGTCGGTATTCCGGGACTTTCCCTCAGCAGCGAGAGATAAGCCTCGATGATGTATCGCCGGGTGCGCTCGCTGCGCAGCCGCCGGCCGTCGACAGCGCGGGAAGAAGCCGGCAGCGGCACCGAGCTCAAGACGGGCTTCCCGGCAGCAGGCGGTCGATCGCGCGCGCCCACACGGCGCTCGCCTCGTCGACCGAGAGTGCATAATACTCGCGCATCCGCTCCCAGCTCTCGAAGGCGGTGATCGCCTCGAGGGCCATCACGACCTTCCTGCGGTCGGTATCCGCCAGCGCCGACAGCTCCGGCTTGAACATCATCTCCATACGCATGACGATCAGCTGCCGAATGACTGCGATTCGTCGAAGCAATTCGGGCGATTGCGCCGCGTCTTTCGACAGCACACGCCAAAACGGCAGCCAACGTTCGCAGGTCGCGGCGCGCTGCTCGACCTGCGACCTGATGCGCGTCGCACGCGGCGCGTCTAGGTCGCGCAACGCGGCATCAGCACGGGCCTCTGCAATAGCGTGGTCGGTGACGGCGACGCGTAAAGCGGTCAGATCTGGAAAGCGTTCGAATATGGAGCGCACGGAATATCCTGCCCGCTCGGCGATCTGCGCTGCCGTCGGCACCTGCGCGTTCTCCTGCACCAGCGACATATAGGCTTCCACGATCAGTCGCCGCGTACGCTCGCTGCGAAGGCGGCGGCCATCGACACGCGGCGCCTTGCGCGGCGGGCCATCGCCATTCGAAGCAGCGGGCGCATCGACCATCATGCCGTCCGTTTACTCGGGCCGCGGCTGCGGCGTCGGAGGCAGGAGCCGGTCGATCGCGTGGATCCAAACTTCGCAGGCTTCGTCGAACGATAGGCCGTGCTGCTCGCGCATTCGAGCCCAGCTTTCCATGTCGGTGAGTGCCTCGAGCGCTATCAGCAGCTGGCGGCGCTCGTCTGCCGGCAAGGTCGACAATTCGAAACGGTACATCAGCTCGATGCGCCCGACCGTCGTCTCCCGGGCTCGCGCCACGCGCTGCTGGAGCTGACCGGTCGGGTCCTGGTCGGCGAATTGAAGCAGCACACGCCACAAGGCAATACCGCGTTCGCAGGTGTGCGCGCGGGTCGTGACCTGCGAGCGCATCCTTGTCTGCCGATCGCCATCGGCACCGCGCGGCGGAGCCAGCGCCAGCGCCTGGGCAAGGCTGTAATCCGTGGCCGAGACCCGCAGCGCATTGAGGTCGGGAAAGCGTTCGAAGATCGAACGGACGGAATAGCCAGCCCGATTGGCGATCTGAACGGCCGTCGGCATTTGCGCATGCTCGCGCAGCAGGGACAGGAAGGCCTCGATGATCAGCTGCTTGGTGCGCTCGCTGCGAAGGCGTCGGCCATCGATGCGCGGAACCTTGCTGGTGGTTGCGTCTTGCACTTCGGTATTCACGTTCGCCCGCCGCGGGGAAATTGCATTCTGGTGATTACGATAATGAAGATACGCGAGAATATGGCAATCGCAATGCAGTAATATATATCAAGATGACGCCAGCGTCGTTTTGTTCGGGGTGGACTCGCGAGCCTAGTCGCATCTTTTGACAGATCAGGGGCCCTAGCGCCTGAAATGGGCACTCAGGCGATCGATTGCGGCATCTAGTGTTTCGTCGTGCTTGCAAAAACAGAACCGGGCGAAGTGGCGAGGCGCAACGTCCAACTGGTCGTAGAAGGCACTGACCGGGACCGCGGTCACCCCCGCCTCGACAGTGATGTGACGACAGAAGTCCTCGTCCGTGCCGTTGAAGCCCAAGGGTCTGAAATCGGTCGTCACGAAATAGGTACCATGGGCCGGCAAGACGTCGAATCCGATCGCAGCCAGCGCGCCCGCCAGGCGGTCGCGCTTGCGCTGCATGTCCCCGGCCAGGCCGGCATAGTAGCCGTCATCGAGCCGCAGTCCGGCCGCTGCTCCCCACTGCAGGTTCGGGGGCGTCGTGAAGGTCATGAACTGATGTGTCTTGGCTATCGGCTTCATCATCTCCGGCGCTGCGGTGATGTAGCCCACCTTCCAGCCGGTGAGGCTGAAGCTCTTGCCGGCCGAACCGATTCGTGCGGTACGGTCGCGCATGCCGGGCAACGTCATGATCGACTGGTGTCGACGGCCGTCGAAGATGATGTGTTCGTAGACCTCGTCGCAGATTGCGTAGCAATCGTGCTCGAGGCAGAGCGCCGCGATGAATTCGAGCTCCTCGCGATCGAAGACCTTTGAGCAGGGATTCATCGGGGTGTTGAACAGGATGAGCTTGGTCCGGTCGCTGAAAGCCGCCCGAAGTTCGTCGCGCGGCAGATTCCACGTAGGCGGCTCGAGCCGGACGAGCTTGGCGATACCGCCTGCCCTGCGTACGATCGGCAGGTAGGAATCGTAGAGCGGCTCGATCAGGACGACTTCGTCACCCGGCTCGATCAACCCGAACAGACAATCACCCAGCGCCTCGGTCGCGCCCGACGTCACCAGCACCTCGGTTTGCCAGTCGACCTCCAGTCCCTGAAAGCGCCTAGCGTGCGCTGCCACGGCCTGCCGCAACTCGGGCAGACCCATCATCGGCGGGTACTGGTTGTTTCCCTCCATCAGATACTCGGCCGCCGCCCGCCGGACCGCCTCCGGACCCTTGTCGTCCGGAAAGCCTTGCCCGAGGTTGACCGACTGATGCTGTCGCGCCAAGGCGGACATAACCTCGAATACGGTGGTCCCCAGGCCGGACATCAGCGAATTGGCGGACTTCATCGAATCATCTCACTTGGTTCCAGATTGTGCAGGAAACAGCCTGATAATTGGACAGACAGCCCGCGGAGCAGGCAGTTCCCGCCCTATTTACATCCCACGGCTTGTGGAAATTTGTGGCATAAAAGCTGCTTCCTTGAAGAGACACGGGCCGGCCGAGCAGGCTGGGCCGGCGTCGCGCGCGGAGTCAGCCAAGCAAATGAAGAAGATCGAAGCGATCATCAAGCCCTTCAAACTGGACGAGGTGAAGGACGCGCTCAACCAGATCGGGCTGAAAGGAATCACGGTGATCGAGGCCAAGGGCTTCGGCAGGCAGAAGGGCCATACCGAGCTTTATCGCGGCGCGGAGTATGTCGTCGACTTTCTTCCCAAGGTGAAGATCGAGCTCGTCATCGAAGACGACCTGGTCGAGAAGGCCGTGGAGGCGATCCGCACGTCGGCACAAACCGGACGGATCGGCGACGGCAAGATCTTCGTGTCGGCGATAGAAGATGCCATTCGAATTCGTACTGGCGAGCGTGGAGACGCAGCCGTATGAGAAGCGGCCCCCGGGGGCAGGGTAAACCATCAGGAGCAGAGAGGGACGTACGACAAATGGATGCCAAGCAAGTTCTGGCGATGATCAAGGAGAAGGACGTGAAGTTCGTGGACTTCCGCTTCACCGATCCTCGCGGCAAGTGGCAGCACACGGCCCGCATGGCCTCCGCCACTCAGGAAGACTCCTTCACCGACGGCGTCATGTTCGATGGCTCCTCGATCGCGGGCTGGAAGGCGATCAACGAGTCCGACATGATCCTGATGCCCGATCCGTCGACCGCCGTGCTCGATCCCTTCACGGCGCAGACAACCCTGATCGTCAACTGCGATGTCGTCGAGCCCTCGACCGGCCAGCTCTATGCCCGCTGCCCTCGCTCGACGGCGAAGCGTGCCGAGGCCTACATGAAGTCCTCCGGCGTCGGTGACACCGCCGTGTTCGGCCCGGAGCTCGAGTTCTTCGTGTTCGACGATGTCCGTTTCAAGGTCGAGATGTCCGGCAGCTCCTTCTCGATCACGTCGAGCGAGTCGCCGTGGAACTCGAACACCGAGTTCGAGGGCGGCAACATGGCCCATCGTCCGGGCGTCAAGGGTGGCTACTTCCCCGTGCAGCCGGTCGATTCGATGAACGACCTGCGCGCCGAGATGATGTCGGTCTGCACCGAGATGGGCCTTACCATGGAGATCCATCATCACGAGGTCGCGCCGGCGCAGAACGAGCTCGGCTTCCGGTTCGACACCCTGGTCAAGACTGCCGACAACGTGCAGAAATACAAATACAGCCTGCACAATGTCGCCCACAGCTACGGCAAGACTCTCACCTTCATGCCGAAGCCGCTGTATGGCGACAACGGCTCGGGCATGCACACCCACCAGTCGATCTGGAAGGACAACAAGCCGCTCTTCGCGGGCTCGGGCTATGCCGACCTTTCCGAGACGGCGCTGTACTACATCGGTGGCATCATCAAGCACGCCAAGGCGCTGAACGCCTTCACCAACGCCAGCACCAACTCGTACAAGCGCGTCATCCCGGGCTTCGAGGCCCCGGTGCTGCTTGCCTACTCGTCGCGCAACCGCTCGGCCTCGTGCCGCATCCCCTACGCCTCGTCCCCCAAGGGCAAGCGCGTCGAGGTCCGTTTCCCCGACCCGTCTGCCAACCCTTATCTCGCCTTCGCGGCGATGCTGATGGCCGGTCTCGACGGCATCCAGAACAAGATCCATCCGGGCGACCCGATGGACAAGAACCTCTACGACCTCCCGCCGGAAGAACTGTCGAAGGTGCCGACCGTCGCTGGCTCCCTGCGCGAGGCGCTCAATGCGCTCGACGGCGACCGGAGCTTCCTCACCAAGGGCGGCGTCTTCACCGATGACCAGATCGACGCCTACATGGAACTCAAGTGGGAAGAGGTCTACAACTGGGAACACCAGCCGGCCCCGATCGAGTACAAGATGTACTACTCGGTCTGAGCAAGACGCTTGGACAATGGAAAGGCCGCCCCAAGGGGCGGCCTTTTTGTCTGTCAGCCGTCGATCGCCGGGCGTACCCTGGGTTCGCCGAGTTCGGGGGCGATCGCTGCAATGTCCGAAAAGTAGATCGCGAGATAGCGGGCGATCAGACGCTGGAGCTCGCCGTTTGGCTGCGAATCCTCGTCTGCCAGCGTCATTACGGTGTCCGTAGACGTCTGGGTCCACATCATCGCTCGCTTCGGTGCGCTCGGAATGCCCTGGAAGCTGATCACGCCGAATCCGAGGGCATCGAGCGATCGTGCATGACGGGTGAAAGCATTGTCGAGCGCAAGATCCCCGAGGGCAAAACCAAGCTTGCCCTTCGTCCCGTCACGCAACGACACCTCGTACTCGCGAACCGCATCTCTGAACATCTGCCGATTCCATTGCATTTCGAGGGCCGCAGTCAATCGGTCCTCCTTTCGGATCATGGAAGGAGCCGCTGTTGCGGGCTTCTCTTTTGTTGGAGGATGCGGCCCGCAAACTAGGGGGCAGGACATGGGCTGGATGGACGACGCAATGCTGGAACTGCGGCCCTGGATCGGCCGCGTCCGGACGGTGGAGGACGATCTCGGCATGATGGCGATCCGGCGGGTTGCCGCGACTTTCGATGTCGATCCTGACAGCATCAAACGCGGCGACGAGCTCCCGCCCCACTGGTTCACGGTTTTTTTCGGCGAGACTGTCGTGCAGAGCGAGCTCGGGCCCGATGGCCATCCCAACAAGGGTATCGTGCTGCCGCCGATCCCGATGCCGCGGCGCATGGGCGCGGGCCGACGGGTCAAGATCATGGGCCGGCTGCGCGCCGGAGAGCCGGCGGTGAAGAAGGCCGAAGTCGCCGACATCGTCCCCAAGAGCGGCCGGTCCGGCGACATCTTCGTGCTCACGATGCGCCATACGATCGAACAGGGGGGAAAGACCATCGCCGTCGATACGTTCGACGCGATCTACCGCCCCGCCGTGCCGCCCGGCCAGAAGACGACCGCGACCGTCGCCACGCCCGCGCGCGGCGGGCAGGCGTGGACGGAAACCACGAAGCTCACCAACACGCTGAACTTCCGCTATGGCGGCCTGACCTGGAATGCGCACCGCATCCATTATGACGGCGACTACACGCGCACCGAGGAGGGCTATCCGGCGATCGTGTCGAACGGCGGCCTGTCGATGCATCTGATGGTCGACGCGGCCCTCAAGCGCGGCAAGGGCGCCCTCACCGGCTACACCGCCCGCCTGGTCCATCCGCTGTGGGTCGGCGATCTGATCGAGGTTCGCGGCGAAAATCCGATCGACGGCAAGATGAAGATCTGGGCAGCGGACAAGAACGGCGTGCTGTGCGGCGAAATGGACCTGGAGTTCGCATCGTGAGCGGCCCGCTTGCCGGGGTTCGCGTCGTCGACCTGACGACCATCGTCATCGGCCCGATCTGCACACGCACGCTCGCCGACTACGGCGCCGAGGTCGTCAAGGTCGAGGCGCCTGGCGGAGATCTTCTGCGCACCATGGCGGAGGGCAGCCGCAATCCGGGCATGTCCGGCAAGTTCATCAACTTCAACCGCAACAAGCGCTCGATCGGGCTCGACATAAAGAAGCCCGAAGGGCTCGACGCCCTGCTCCGCCTGATCGACAAGGCCGACGTGTTCGTGAGCAACGTGCGCCCCGAGGCACTGACCCGAGCCGGCCTCGATCATGCGAACCTCAGCCGGCGCAATCCCAGGCTGATCCACTGCTCGATCCTCGCCTTCGGCCGCGGCGGGCGATACTACAACCGCCCCGCCTACGATCCGGTCATCCAGAGCCTCTCGGGCGTCGCCGGCACCATTGCGCGCGCGACCGGCGAACCCCGCTTTGTCCCCATGGTGATGACCGACCACACCAGCGGCCTGATCGCCGCACAGGCGATCGGCTTTGCGCTCTATCGCCGCGAGAAGACCGGCAAGGGCGAAGCGATCGACGTTCCGATGCTCGAGAACATGGCCTCGTTCGTGTCGAGCGAGCATCTTGGGGCCGCGACCTTCGATCCGCCGGTCGGCCCGACCGGCGACGGCCGCCTGCTCAGCCCGAACTACAAGCCGGTGCCGACCAAGGACGGCTACGTCACGGTGCGGCCCAACACCAATGCCCAGACCTTCGCCTTCTTCGACGCGATCGGCCGGCCCGAGCTCAAGACCGACCCGCGCTTCGACAGCGCCGCCGCGCGTACCAAGAACGCCGCGGCCTACTTCGAGGTCCAGGCGACCTGCCTGGGCCACAAGACGACCGCCGAATGGGTCGAGCTGTTCGACAGGCTCGACGTGCCGGCGGCGCGCTACAACACGATCGACGACCTGATGACCGACCCTCACCTCAAGGATGTCGGCTTCTTTCGCGAAGAACAGCATCCGTCCGAGGGCAAGATCAGGCGCAGCAAACTTGCCAACGTCTTCTCCGGCGGCGCCCGCGAGGACGAGACGCACGCGCCTCTATACGGCGAGCATACGCGGGAGATCCTGGCCGAGGTCGGCTATGCGGCGGAAGAGATCGATGCCCTGCTGGCCGCCCGCGCGGTCATGGAGCCGCCTAGTCGCTCTTGATCTTGCGGTCTTGGATGGTTCAGGAAGCGGCCTTGGGTAGAAAATCGTCGGGCGCGCCGGGCGGTATCGGCGGGTTCGCCTTCAGGCTGTTCTGGAAGCTCAGGATCAGGCGACGAAGCGGCGAACGCACCCAGTTGATGTCCGCCTCGGTGCCGATCGCGGTTTCCTCCTTCGGATCCTGCAGCAGATTGAACACCAGCGGCGATTCGAGATGGATCGGGCCGTCGTTCGGCTCGACCTCCCAGACGAGATGCATCTTCCAGTTCCGCCATTTGGCAGCGCGCAGCTCGCTCTTGATGAAGAAGACGAATCCTTCGCGATTTGACTTCGCTGACTTGCCGAGCAGGAAATCGAGCTGGTCGATGCCATCTATCGGCCGGTCGGTCGGCACCGCCGCCCCGCCGAGGCCCGCGAGCGTCGTGAACAGGTCGACAATATGCAGGATCTCGTTGCTTACGCCGCCCGCCGGGACGCGGCCAGGCCAGCGGAAGATGAATGGAACACGCAGCGAGCCTTCCATTGCCGTGTGATAGGTGCCCGTCCACGGGCCTGCCGTTCCGCGCCACGGCCGGCGGAATTCAGGCCCGTTGTCGCTCCCGAAAACGAACAGCGTGTCGTCGGCGAGGCCGAGCTCGGCGACGGCATCGATCATCTGGCCGACACGGTGATCCATCTCGGCCAGCGAGTCGGCGAAGTCGCCTGCTTTCGTGAGACCGTCGAAGTCGCGATGCGGCAGGGTCGGGAAGTGGAGCTGCGTCAACGGCACATAGGCGAAGAACGGCTTCCTGCCGGCATGGCGGCGCATGAAGTCGATGGTGCGCCCGGTCAGCTCGCCGTCGATCCGGCGCCGCGCCTCGAGATCGTAGACGTGAAGCTCGCGCGCCGCCCCTCCTGCCTGCCCTTCCATGACGTAGGGCAGCGGGACTACCTTCGGATCGTAGCCCGGCGTCGTGGTGAACATCGACTCGTTGGTGGTGCGCGGAATGCCGTACCATTCGTCGAAGCCGCGATCGTGCGGCAGCCTCCCCGGGGTATCGCCGAGATGCCACTTGCCGAAGCAGGCAGTGGCATAGCCGGCGCCTCTCAGCAGCTCGGCAAGCGTCTTCTCCCAGGGGATCAGTCCCTGTGGCAGGCCGGCGGGGATCGATTGCATCGCGCCGGTGCGGATCGGATGACGGCCGGTCATCAAGGCAGACCGGGTCGGCACGCAATCGCTTTCGACGTTGAAGTTGAGGCAGCGCAGACCCTCGGCGGCCAGCGCGTCGATGCGCGGCGTCGGCGCCCCGCGCAGGATGCCGCCGCCGTAGCAGCCAAGCTCTCCCCAGCCCAGGTTGTCCGCGAGGATGAGGACGATGTTCGGCTGGGTGCTCACCACGATGCTCCTAGACCGGCTTGTCGCCCTCGATCAGGACGCGCTGCATGATGCGCCGCTCGCCGACCGGGTAGTCGACATCGACCCTGTGCATGGTGGCGCGGTTGTCCCAGATCACGCAGTCGCCGACCGTCCACTCGTGGGCGAAATGGTGCTGCGGCTTGCGCGCCTCGGCGGCGAGCTCGTCGAGAAGCGCGTCGCTTTCCTCGCGCTCCATGCCGACGATCCGGTCGAGGCGATTGAAGTTGAGATAGAGCGCCTTGCGGCCGGTGTCGGGGTGGGTGCGGACAAGCGGATGCTCGATGTCCGGCGTCTCGGCGATCTCCTGCGGCGTACGCGGCGACGGGCGATTGCGGGCGCGTGCCGTATCGTAGGCGTGCATGGCGCGCCGGCCGTCGATTCGCCGGCGCGTCGCCTCTGGCAGCGCCTCGTAGACGGTGTGCATGTTGCAGAACCAGGTTCGGCCGCCGTGGCTCGGGATCTCCATGGCATGCAGCAGCGTCGCCTTGGCCGGCACCGCCATGTAGGAGTCGTCGGTATGCCAGTCTTCCGCCCGGATGGCCGTCTTGTCGGTCGTGCCGTCGGCCATGATCGTGCTCACCATGGTCGAAACCTCCGGCACCTCGTCATTGCGCTTGTAGCGCAGGAGTTGGGCGCGCGGCTTGCCGAAGGCGGTCGAAAAGTCACGCATCTCGGCCGCCGACATCGGGGTGCCGGGCACAACCACAAGCAGGTGTTCGCCGAGCGCCTTGTTGAGTAATTCGCCGACCGCGGGCTTCGTCGCATCGGCGCGATGCAGCCCTTCGATGCGAGCACCGAGAGCGGCATTGAGGGGAACGGCTTTCATGCCATCAGCCTAGCGCGCAAAGAGGCCGGATACCAAGTCCGCAATACGAACGCGAAGCTTCTGGACCAGCGCCGCCATACGCTTCCAGACCGGCAGCGACTGCACGAAGGCATAAGCCTGGTCGCGCCAATAGAAGAACGACGTATCGGCCATGGCAAACCAGCCTATCGTCATCAGCTTCGGCCGAAGGATGCGATAGAGCCGCGCAAGGACCGCCGTACCGAGCATCTTTCCGACGATCAGAGTGCCGAGCGCCAGCCCGTATTTTCCCATGGCGGCAAACCACACGGCGACGAGCTTGATCGGGAGAATGAAGATCGAGGGCGCCACGAAGGCACAGAGCGCGGCATAGGCCGGCAGGCCGACCAGCCACGTCTCGACGCGCGCGATCGGTGGCCAGCGCGCCACGGCTGCCATGGCAGCGTTCAGGTATTTGATCAGCGTCTGTTCGAAGAAGACGATGGCCGCGGCCAGCGGCACGATCGCCAGTTCGAGGGCACGCTCGAGATGCTGCTTCATATACCCTGAGGGTGGCAGGTGTTGGCGATGTCAGGAGCCATTCGAATACTACCGTCGAACTCCCGCCGGGCTGAACTGAAAAGGGCCACTCGGTGGAGTGGCCCTTTCCGATTGCTTCAGCGCGCCTGCCTACTCCGGCTTCACACCGGCGGCCTTGACCGCCGGCACCCACTTGTCGATCGAGGCCTTGAGCTGGCCCCGCAGGGCGTCCGGGGTGGACTCTTCCTTGGTGGGCAGATCGACCGCGAGCTCCGTCAGGCGCTTGCTGACGGCGGCATCCGCCATCGCCTTGACCAAGGCATCGTTGATCTTGGCGATATTGTCCTTCGACATGCCCTTCGGCCCGAAGAAGCCGTTCCAGATCGTGACTTCGTAACCTTTGAGGCCGGCCTCGTCGATCGTCGGGACATCGGGTAGCTGCGGCAGGCGCTTGAGGGTCGAGACGCCGAGCGCCTTGATGTTTCCGCTTCTGATCTGCCCCAGCACGTTCACCGCCTGGTCGACCATGTAGTCGAACTGGCCGGACACGAGATCGTTCAACGCCGGGCCGGTGCCCTTGTACGGAATCTCCAGCACGTCGACCTTCATCATGCTGTTCAGCATCAGGCCGCCGAGATGCGACGCGGCGCCGATGCCCGCCATGCCGTACTGCACCTTCTTCTGGTTGGCCTTCACGTAGTCCTGGAATTCGGCAAAGGACTTGGCCGGCAGGTCTTTCTTGGCGACCAGCACCATCGGATTCGTGCCGCCCAGGCCGATCGGCTCGAAATCCTTCTGGCTGTCGTAAGGTAACGACTTGTAGAGCGCGATGTTGACTGCCAGCGTGCCCATATGGGCGAAAAGCAGCGTGTAGCCGTCGTTCGCCGCCTTCGCGACCTTGTTCACACCGATCGTGCCGCCCGCCCCGCCGACGTTCTCGACGATCAGCTGCTGGCCCAGTATCTCGCTCATCTTCTGGCAGAGCACGCGGGCGAGCGCATCGGTCGGGCCGCCGGCCGCGAAGGGCACGATTACAGTGATCGGCTTGGTCGGATATGCTGCCTGCGCTGCCGCCCTGGCAGCAATGGCGGCGAGGCTGGCAGCGCTTGCCGCTGCCAGAAGGTGACGTCGTTGCAATTCCATAGGGACCCCTTTTGGGGGCGTGCTGCTACACTGTCTTCACGAGTTCCGCAATAGCCGCGCCGACCGTCTTGGTATCGCCGTTGCCGCCCAGATCCTTGGTCCGCGGACCGCCTTCGACCAGCGATGCCGCGATCGCCCGCTCGATCGCCTCGGCGGCCTCGGGGTAGCCGAGATGCCGCACCATCATGGCGCCCGACCAGATCTGACCGATCGGGTTGGCGATCCATTTACCGGCGATGTCTGGCGCCGAGCCGTGCACCGGCTCGAACATAGAAGGAAACTTGCGCTCCGGATTGATGTTGCCCGACGGCGCCACGCCGATCGAGCCGGTCAGCGCCGGGCCGAGATCGGACAGGATGTCGCCGAACAGGTTGGAGCCGACCACCACGTCGAACCAGTCAGGATTGCGCACGAAATGCGCCGTCAGGATGTCGATGTGATACTGGTCCGCCTTGATGTCCGGGTACTTCTTGCGCATCGCGTCGAAGCGCTCGTCCCAGAACGGCATGGTGTGGATGATGCCGTTCGAC
>JAHCJV010000101.1 GCA_026126105.1 Enhydrobacter sp. | reverse complement strand
CTGAAGGGGCGCTACCCGCGCCACTACTGGCCCGACGATCCACTGGTCGCCGAGCCCACGGCACGCGTACGGCCGCGCCGCTAATCCTCGATCACGTGGCCGAGCAGGCGCCGCATCACCGGCAGCAGGAAGAACATCGTCGGAAACGCGATGCACCACGAGAACAACCAGGACTCTGCCCATTTGGAGAGCATGCCCTCGGTCAGGCCCAGGGCCCGAATCGTCGCGACGCCCGACACCAGGAATGTCATGATGAAGGTAAGGCAGAGCGGCAGCGCGTAGCGCATGTAACGGGAGGCAAGCTTCTTCACGGCGGGCGGCACAATATGCTACGGCCCTATCATGTCCAATGCCCTGCCCTTCCAGACCGCCAAGCAGCTCGCCTCGGCCATCCGGAAGAAGAAGATCGGCTGCCTCGAACTGCTCGATCTCTACCTCGACCGTATCGAGGCCCACAATCCCGAGCTCAACGCCATCATCGCGATGGACGTCGAGGGTGCGCGCAAGCAGGCCAAGACGGCCGACCGCGCCGTGAAAGCGGGCAAGAAGCTCGGCCCCCTGCACGGCGTGCCGATGACCCTGAAGGAATCATACGACATCGCCGGCTATCCCACGACGTGGGGCAACCCGGCTTTCAAGGACCAGAAGGTCGAGAAGAATTCGCTGGCCGCCCAGCGCCTGATCGATGCTGGCGTGACCCTGTTCGGCAAGACCAACGTGCCGCTCAATCTCGCGGACTGGCAGAGCTACAACGAGGTCTACGGCGTCACCAGGAATCCGTGGGACCTGTCGCGTACGCCCGGCGGCTCTTCCGGCGGCTCCGGCGCCGCGCTTGCCGCCGGGCTGACCGGCCTGGAAGCGGGCAGCGACATCGGCGCCTCGATCCGCAATCCTGCGCATTATTGCGGCGTGTTCGGCCACAAGCCGACCTACGGAGTCGTCTCACCGCGCGGCCATGCGCTCGCCGGCAACGTCGCGCAGGCCGACATCAGCGTGTGCGGACCGCTGGCCCGCGGCGCGGAAGACCTCGAGCTCGCCATGGACGTGATGGCGGGGCCGGACGAGATCGACGGCCGCGGCTGGACGCTCACTCTGCCGCGCTCGAAGAAGAAGACGCTGCGCGAGTTCAAAGTCGCAGTCGTGCTGTCCGACCCCAACTGCGAGGTCGACCAGTCGGTCCAGGCCGAGCTGCAGAAGCTCGCCACCTTCCTCGGCAAGCAGAAGGCCAAGGTGAGCGACACGGCGCGGCCGGCGATCGATACTGCCGAACAGAACGATGTCTACGTCCGCCTGCTGCGCGCGGCGACCTCGGGCCGCATGACCGACGAGGCCTGGAACGAGGCTGCCCGTGATGCGGCCGCCCTGTCCGATTCCGATATGAGCTATTTCGCCCAGATGCAGCGCGGCAACTCGCTGTCACACCGCACCTGGCTGGCGCTCAATGAGAAGCGCCATCGCATGCGACTCGCCTGGGACGAGTTCTTCGCGGAGTACGACCTGCTGCTTTGCCCGGTCGCAGTGACTGCAGCATTCCCGCACGACCACAAGGACCCGCGCCACGAGCGCACCATCGTCGTCAATAACAATCAGGTCCCAGTGGTCGACCAGATCTTCTGGGCCGGATACTCGGGCGTCACCTATCTGCCCGCCTCTGCCGCACCAATCGGGCAAACCACCGACGGCCTGCCGATCGGCGTGCAGATCGTCGGTCCGCAATATGGCGACTACGACTGCATCCAGTTCGCCAAGCTGCTGGACAAGGAATATCGCAGCTTCGTGCCGCCGCCGGCCTACCAGTGAATGGCCTATCAGCAAGGACCGAGATGAACCTCAAGAACCATATCCGCTCGATTCCCGATTTCCCGAAACCCGGCATCCTCTTCTACGACATTTCGACCTTGCTGGCGCATCCGAAGGCCTGGCACGAGACGATCGAGCAGATGGCGGCGGCGATCCGCCCGCACAAGCCCGACGTGCTGGCCGGCATCGAATCGCGCGGCTTCCTGCTGGCCGCACCGCTCGCGATTGCCCTCGGCACCGGCTTCGTGATGCTGCGCAAGAAGGGCAAGCTGCCGGGCATCACAGTGCGCCACACCTACGCGCTCGAGTATGGCACCGACGAGATCGAGATCCAGGCCGATGCCGTGGAGAAGGGCAAGCGCGTGGTGCTGGTCGACGACCTGCTCGCCACCGGCGGCACCCTGGCAGCGGCGGTCACTCTGCTGCAGACGGTGGGCGCGGTCGTGCCGACCGCGGCCTGCATCATCGAGCTCACCTTCCTGGAAGGCCGCAAGAAAGTACCGGTGCCGGTCGAGACGTTGCTGAAATACGACAGCTGAGGCTGTCGGAGAGAGCGGAGGCGCCCCGCCCGTGCGCGATCACGCGCCGTGGCGGGGCCGGTGCTTCCGCATCACCTCTTGCAGGAGGTCGAGCGGCAGGGCATGGACAGTTCGCGACTCCCGACCGGACATGGTCTCGGCCATGCACATGGCGTTGAGGATCGCTTCTTCGGTCGCCTCGGCCGCGGCCTGAAACAGGCTCGTCATCGCATCGGGCGCGAGCATCCTCACGCTGCTGATCCTGTCGTTCTGGCCGACATGATTGCCCGTAGAGAATGCGATGAAGATGTCGCCGCTTCCATTTGCGCCGATGCCGCCAACCCACGAGAGACCCGTCGTTGCCCGGCGGGCCAGTCGCTGGCATTGGATCGGAATAAGAGGCGCATCGGTCGCCAGAACGACGATGATGGAGCCTTCCGTCGCCTGTGACGCGCTCGCCTTCCTGCTCGAACGATGTGCCGGCACGACGTCGGGTCCGATCGCGCGTCCGACGGGCACGCCATCGACCCGCAGCAGATCGCGTGCGCCATAATTCGCCTGCACCAGCGCGCCGACCGTATAGCGTTCTCCATGTTCGACGACGACACGCGACGCCGTGCCGGTCCCGCCTTTGAACTCATGGCAGATCATCCCGGTGCCACCGCCGACATTGCCTTCGGCGATTGCGCAGCCACCCACAGCACTATCGAACGCAGCAAACGCGTGCTCCTGCGTCAAGGTGAAAGCCTGGATATCACTGAGCCAGCCGTCATAGGTCTCGGCGACCACCGGCAGGTGGAAGGCCTGGGAGGCACCATCGCGCACGGCCATGGCCGTGATGGCGTCACGCACGATCCCGACCTGGTAGGTGTTCGTGATTCCGATCGGCGCTCCGAGCAGGCCCTGTTCCGCGAGCCACGGCAATCCGGTCATCTCGCCGTTGCCATTGAAGGAGAACGTCCCCGCGAAGACGTAGTCGGTCCAGATCTCCTGTCCGCGCGGCCAGATCGCCGTGATGCCCGTGCGGGCAATTCTCGGCTCGTCCCGGATGACGGTTGCGTAGCCCACCTTGACGCCCGCGACATCGGTAATGGCGTTGAGGGAGCCGGGTGGCAGGCTTCCGACCTCGAGGCCGAGATCGCGAAGGCGTGCACGGGGCATTGATTCACTCCTGGTTTGCGACGGATGAAGCATCCGACCTGTGATAGAAGTATTGGGACCAGCTATTGGCCGAGGCTCCATGACCGATCCGATCGACCGTGCTCCCTTCTACCACGACGGCATGCGGGAGCTGCAGGATCGCTTCGACGGCCGCCGCGTCGCCGACGGCCTGGAGAAGCATCGCCTTCACTTCGCGTTCTGGGAGCAGGAGCGCAAGCTCATCGAAGAGTCGCGATTCTTCTTCATCGCGACCAGCTACCAGGACAACGTCGATTGCTCGATGCGGTCGGGCGATCCGGGCTTCGTCAGGATCACGGGGCCCGACACGCTCGAATACCCCGAGTACGACGGCAACAACATGTATCGAACGCTGGGCAACATTCACCGCAACCCGAACGTCGGCCTGCTGTTCGTGCGCTTTGATGGCAAGACGTTTCGCGCGCGCATCCGGGGCAAGGCAACGATCCACGACAGCGCGGCAGCGCTCGCCGCGCATCATGGCGCGAAAGTCGTCGTCCGCGTCAAATGCGAGATCTTCCCGAACTGCCCTCGTTACGTCCCGGACCTGATGGGCGCTTCGGAGGCCATACCGGCGAATCCGTTCGTTCCCCGGCCCGGGTACGAGCCGCCGCCGCCCGAATGGAAGAGCCGGGATTACCTCAAGGACGTGCTCTCGAAGCACGATCCCCATCGCAAGCGCGAGACGTAGCGAGCCGGCGCGGCGATCTGGGAGCGTGACGTCCCGGATTCTGCCGCCGACGTTGCCGCCGCGACAGTTTCTACGGTGAAGAATCTCATGTTGGCAGCATGCTAGCATGGTGCCGCCCAAAGGAGTTCTGATGGTCTCGATTTCAGAGTGCTTTTCCGAAACGTACGCCGAGGCGCGGACCAAGTTCTGCAGCGCCGCGGCCACGGCGGGCGGAGCGATTCGGTCTTGGCTCAATCCCAACGCGACCGGGCCTAGCGGCGAGCGGCTCTTTCTCGACACCGCGCGCTTCGGGCCCGCAGACGCACCAAACATGCTGGTCCTGATCTCGAGCACGCACGGCGTCGAAGGCCACTGCGGCTCGGGTGCGCAGATCGCATGGTTGGCCACCGGCGGCGCGGCAAAGCTGCCGAAGGACACCGGCGCCCTGGTCGTGCATGCGATCAATCCATACGGCTTCGCCTGGACACGGCGCGTGAACGAGGACAACGTCGATCTGAACCGGAACTTCGTCGATCACGACAAGGCCTATCCGAAGAACGATGGCTATCTGGCGATCGCCGACGCCGTCCTGCCCGACAGCTGGACCGACGAGAGCAAGGCCGCGAG
Source organism: Enhydrobacter sp. (assembly GCA_026126105.1). Classification (GTDB taxonomy): domain Bacteria; phylum Pseudomonadota; class Alphaproteobacteria; order Reyranellales; family Reyranellaceae; genus Reyranella. The sequence continues at coordinate 14,570 of JAHCJV010000101.1, read as the reverse complement.
CGAGCGCGCCTTTGCCTCCTACGCGCAGCAGCACGGCGCCTTCGCCCTGCAGGGCGCGATCAGCAGCGGCCAATACACCCATCCCGACGGCATCTTCTTCGGCGGCGCCAAGCCGACCTGGAGCAACCGCACCATCCGAACCATTGCTCGAGAGGAGCTCGACCGGGCGCGGCGCGTCGGCATCATCGACTTCCACACCGGGCTGGGACCGTTCGGCCATGGCGAGCTGATCTGCGCCGTGCCGCCCACCGCCAAGTCGTTCCCACGCGCGAAAGCATGGTACGGCAACGAGCTGACGTCACCCGAGGGTGGCACCTCGACCTCGGCCGTCGTGGTCGGCATCATGACGGACGCGTTCCCGCAGGAACTGCCGGACGCGGAAGTGACGCCGGTCGCCATTGAGTACGGCACCTATTCCGTGCCCGAGGTCCTGAACGCTGTGCGTGCCGACAACTGGCTGCATCATCGGGGCGATCTGGCCTCGCCGCTCGGCCGCGAGCTGAAGGCCGACATGAAGGAGCGCTTCTTCCCGGCCGGCGACAAATGGCGGGAGATGGTATGGTCGCGGGCCGATCAGACGATCGGCTGGGCGCTCGAGGGCCTGGCCGGGCGATGAACCCGGGATGAGCCTCGTCGAGTCCAGCGAGGAGTCGGCGCGTCTGCGATTGCGTCGGGCGCTGCAGCGCGCGCCGCTGTTTGCGGATCTCGACACCCACAGCATGACGGCGATCGAGCGCGAGCTGACGCCGCTGGCGCTGCCCGGTGGCGCACCGCTCTTCCACCAGGGCGACCCCTCCGACGCAGTCTATGTCGTGGCGAGCGGCTGCCTTGGCGTCTTCCGTCACGACGAGGATGACGTCGCCGAGGGCGGGCCGGCGCTGATCGCCGAGATCACGCCCGGCAACATTGTCGGCGAGATGGCCCTGTTGTCGCGTAGTCCGCACACCCGCAGCGTGGCCGCTTTGCGCGACAGCGAGGTCTGGCGGCTGTCACGGGAGGCCTTCCGCGCCCTCACCGGCCACCATCCGGAAGTGTTGCCCGCCCTCATGCGCAACGTCGCCATGCGCAACGCCGTCGGGCCGAGCAAGCGCCGTCGGCAACCGCGCACGTTCGCGCTGCTGCCCTCTGGGCAGGACGTGCCGTCGGGCCGCTTCTCGGTGATGCTCGAAGCCGCTCTCGGCCGGATCGGCGGGCAGGTCCAGGTGCTCGGCCAGGATTCCCAACGTGAGGATCCGGAGTGGTTCGCCCGCTGCGAGATGGATTCCGCGTTCGTCCTCTACCGCGCCGACCCGGGCCTCACGCCCTGGACGCAGCTTTGCCTGCGACAGGCCGACTGCCTGGTCGTGATCCGAAGAGCCGACTCCGAAGAACCGACGAAGCTGCCATTCGAAATCGAGGCCGCCCAGCCCGGCGCCGTGTTCCATCGCCGCCGCGAGCTGGTGCTGCTGCATGAGGGCCATGATCCGAAGCCGGGATCGACCGCTGGCCAGCTCGCCGGCGGCATGTACGGGCAGCATCATCATGTCCGGCTCGACCTGCCGTCCGATTTCGACCGTCTCGCCCGGCTGATCACCGGCCATGCAGTGGGTGCGGTCATGGCCGGTGGCGGCGCACGCGCCTTCACGCATATCGGCGTGGTCAAGGCCCTGCGGCAGTCGGGCGTGCCGATCGACCAGGTCGGCGGCACGAGCATGGGCGCGATCGTCGCCGCGGCCGTCGCCGCGCGCTGGACCGACGTCGAGCTCGCCGAGCGCTTTCGCCGCTCCTTCGTAGCCGCCAATCCGCTCAGCGACTATACCATGCCGTTCGTCTCGCTGTTCGGCGGGAGACGAGTCACCAGGCTGCTTCGCGCCGCCTTCGGCGACATGGATATCGAGGATCTGATCCTCCCATTCTATTGCGTGACGGCCAACCTCACGACCGCCAATGCCGACATTCATACCACCGGAAAGCTGTGGCGCTGGCTGCGCGCCTCGGTCTCGCTGCCCGGCGTATTGCCTCCCGTCAACGACACGGGCCAGGTCCATGTCGATGGCGGCGTGATCGACAACCTGCCGGTCAGGGTGATGCGGCGCCAGGGACGCGGGCTCACCATCGCGATCGACATCGACACCGGCGGCGCGCTCGCGGCCGGCGCGGGCGTCGACGAGCCCTGGTCGGCGTGGCAATTCTTCCGCCGCCTGACGTGGAAGCGCGAGGAGACCCTGCCGATCCCATCGATCGTGCGCATCCTGCTGCGATCGGCGCTGGTCTCGAGCGCCGCGCGCTCGATCGAGGATCGTGCTGCGGCCGACCTGCTGATCGTGCCGCCCATGGAAAAAGTGGATCTGCTCGACTGGACGAGCTTCGACGTCGCCATAGAGGCTGGGTATGCCGCAACGATGAGAGCGCTCGACGAGGCGCGCACCCTGCCGATCGGCGCACGGATTTTCCTCAACTGAACGCGAGGTAACAGCATGGTCGATACGCTACGCCGGCAACTGCTCGGCACGGTTGGGGCGCTTGCAGCCTCGAGAGCGCTTCCCGCAGGTGCCCAGTCGGCGCCCTTCCCGTCGCGGCCGATCAGGTTGATCGTCCCGCATGCGCCCGGCGGCAATTCGGATACGTTCGGCCGCATCCTGGCGCTCAAACTGGGCGAGAGGATCAACCAGCAGGTCGTCGTTGAGAACCGCCCCGGTGCCGGCGGAACCGTGGGCAGCGCGCTCGTCGCAAAATCGCCGCCCGACGGCTACACGCTGGTCGTGGCCGACAATGGCACGCATGCCATCGCGCCGACGCTGTACGGCACGAAGCTGTCCTATGACGTTTTCAAGGACTTCACGCCGGTGATGCTGGCCGCCACGTTTCCGACGGTGATCGTGATCCATCCGTCGGTCGCTGCCAGCAATGCCAAGGAATTCGTCGCGCTGGCCAAAAGCCAGCCTGGCAAGTTCACCTACTCCTCCGCGGGTACCGGCAACGGCTCCCATCTGGTCCTGGAGATGTTCAGGACTGCGGCAGGCGGCCTGGATATGGTGCACGTCCCTTACAAAGGCGGAGCACCGGCCGTGCAGGCTCTGCTGGCCGGCGAGGTGCAGCTGACGGCCGTTAGCGGCAATACGGCGTTGCCGCACATCCAGGCCGGCAAGGTGCGGGCCATAGGTGTCGCCGCGACCGAGCGCTCGCCGGCCCTGCCGGACGTGCCGACCTTTATAGAGAGCGGCATCCTGTTCGAGGGCGGCAGCTGGCTGGCAATCATGGGACCGGCCGGAATACCGGATGATATTGCAACAAAGCTCAATCAGGAGATCGCCGCCACCCTGCGTCAGCCCGAGACACAGGAACGCCTGGCCAAGATCGGCCTGATCGTCGTGGCCTCCTCGCCGAGCGGGCTCACCGACGTGCTGCAGCGCGACGTGCCCAAGTGGGGCAAAGCGGTAAAGGATTCCGGCGCCGTTTCCGACTGAATCGTCATGCTCTTCCAGACCGCGAGCGTCCCGCTCGCGGTCCGCCAGGACATGAGGAACACGCGCTGTCGCTCTCCTCTGGAATCTGGAGTCCTCATGTCGTCAAATACCTTCGACCGTTTTCGCCTGACCGGCCGGACCGCCCTGGTGACCGGCGCCCGACGCGAGATCGGGCGTGCCATCGCGCTCGCCTTGGCCGGCGCCGGCGCGCGGTTGGCGATCCACCATGCCGGCACGGCCGAAGAGGCCGCCGACGCCGACACCGTTGTGCGCGAGATCGAAGAGGGCGGCGGCACGGCACGCGCCTTCGGCCAGGATTTCGCGCTCGACGATGCCGGACGACGCCTGGCGGACGCGGTCACCGGCTGGTCGAGCGTCGACATTCTGGTGCTGAACGCCTCGATCGAGCTGCCCGAACCTTACGAGGGCGTCACTCGGGATCGGTTCGACAGGCAGGTCGCGGTCAACCTGCGCAGTCCGCTCGAACTGCTGCAGGCCCTCGTCCCGCCGATGGGCGCTCGCGGCTGGGGCCGCGTCGTGACGATCGGAAGCGTGCAGCAGGTCCGGCCCCACCCGCAGATGATGGTCTATGCCGGAACCAAGGCGGCGCAGCTCAATTGGGCGTGGAACCTCGCACGCCAGTTCGGTGGCCAGGGCGTAACGGTGAACAATCTCGCCCCCGGCGCCATCCTTACCGCGCGCAACCGCGCCCAGATGGCGACGGAGGGCGAAGCACTGGCGCAGCGCATTCCGGCCGGGCGACTCGGCCGGCCGGATGACCTTGCCGGAGCGGCCTTGCTGTTGTGCTCGGACGCCGGGTCCTACATCAACGGAGTCAATCTTTACGTCGATGGCGGCCGATCCATCGCTTAGGCAAAAGGAGTCACGACGGACATGGAGTACAAGCCACTCGGCAATACCGGTCTCACCGTCAGCGTCGCGGGATTGGGATGCGGCGGCAACAGCCGGCTCGGGCTTGGGCGCGGGGCCAGCTTCGAGGAGTCCGCCGCGATCGTGCGCACTGCCGTCGATCTCGGCGTCAACTTGCTCGACACTGCCGAAGTTTATGGGACCGAGGAGATCGTCGGCGCCGCGGTCCGACACTACGACCGCGACAGGCTGGTGATCTCGACCAAGGCCCTGTTCCGCTCGGGTGACGACTCAGCCGCTTCAGTGACCCGCCGGGTCGAAGCAGGGTTGAAGCGGCTCGGGCTCGACTATGTCGACATCTTCCATTTCCATGCGGTGAGCCCGGCCACCTACGCCCATCATCGCGACGTGCTGGCGCCCGCCCTCACGAAGCTCAAGGAACAGGGAAAGGTCCGCCATATCGGCATCACCGAGACGGGCCCGAACGATCCCGAGCAGAAGATGCTTGCCCAGGCGGTCCACGAACCGCCCTGGGAGGTGATCATGCTCGCCTACAGCCTGATGAACCAGGGGGCGCGTCGCGCGATCTTCCCGGTGACCCAGCGCCGGGGGATCGGCACGCTGCTGATGTTCGTCGTGCGCAACATCTTCTGCAATGCCCCTTATCGCCGTGCCGTGTTCGCAAAGCTCGTCGAGCAAGGTCAACTCGACCGTTCGATCCTCTCGGACGGCGATCCGCTCGACTTCCTGGTCGCCGAGGGTGGCGCCGAAAGCATCACCGACGCTGCCTACCGTTACGCCCGCCACCAGCAGGGTGCGGACGTGATTCTCTTCGGCACCGGCAACAAGGCGCACGTCGAGCAGAACGTCGCCTCAATCCTCCGCCCGCCGCTGCCGGCGCCGATGGTCGAGCGGCTACATGCGCTGTTCGGCCACCTGACCGGTGTCGGTCTCGATCTGCCCGGCCCGGTGAAGGCGTGATGCGCAGGCCCTCGCGGCGAACCGTCCTGGCCGGCGTCGCCGCTGCGCTTGCCTCACCGGCTGTCCTCGCGCAAGGCGCCGCCCGGCAGAAAATCGCCGCAGCTCTGCCCAGGTTCGAGACGTTCGTGCGCCAGCTCATCGAGAGGAAGCTCGTACCCGGCCTGTCGATTGCCGTGGTTCACCAGGAGGACGTCGTCTACCTCGAGGGCTTCGGCGTACGACAGGTCGGCATGCCCGAACCGGTCGAGGTCGACACGGTGTTTCAGCTTGCCTCGGTCTCCAAGCCGATCGCCTCGACCGTCTTGTCAGCGCTGGTGAGCGAAGGCGAGGTCTCATGGAACAGCCGCATTCGCGACATCGATCCGGGCTTCGCGCTGCATGATGCGCTGGCAACGGAAGAGCTGACGGTCGGCGACCTGTTCGCCCATCGCAGCGGGCTGCCCGGGCACGTCGGCGACGACATCGAGGATCTCGGCTTCTCCCAGGGAGATATCCTGCGGCGGCTGCGGCTCGCGAAGCCGGCCTACAGCTTCCGCAACGGCTACTCGTACAGCAATTTCGGCCTGACCCAGGGAGCGGTCGCCGCCGCGCGGTTCGCCGGCATGGGCTGGGAAGAAGCGGCCGAGGCGAAGCTCTACAAGCCGCTCGGCATGAAATCGACCAGCTCGCGCTACCGCGATTTCATGGGCAGGCCCAATCGTGCCGCCCTGCATGTGCCGGTCGACGGCAGCTGGGCCTCCTTCACGCGGCGCGATGCCGATGCGCAGTCACCGGCCGGCGGGGCGAGTTCGAACGCCCGCGACATGGCGCAATGGCTGCGCCTGCTGCTGGCCGACGGCCGATTCGGAGGGCGGCAGCTGATCGACAAGGCAGCGCTCCAGCAGGCGCATGTCCCCGCGATCTTGCGCGGAGTCGACCCCGCCACTGGCGCCGCCTCCTTCTATGGCTTCGGCTGGAACGTCGATTACGGCGAGCACGGCGTCGAATTGAGCCATGCCGGAGCCTTCAGCGCCGGCGCGAGGACGCTGGTGCATCTCATCCCCGGCGAACAGCTTGGCGTCGTCATCCTGTCGAATGCCTTTCCGACCGGCGTCCCGGAGGGGATCGCACGGACCTTCTTCGATCTGGTGTTCAAGGCCGCTCCAACCCGCGACTGGGTCGCTCTTGCCAACGGTTTCTTCGACACCGGCTACAAGGATATGATGAAGCCGAGCCTCGCCTACGAAGCGCCGCCGGCAGCACCAGCGGCTGCGTTGCCAGCGTCTGCCTATGCGGGAGGCTACGGCAACGACTACGTCGGCGACGCGAAGGTCGTGGACTCAGACGGAACGCTTGCCCTGCACCTCGGGCCGGCAGGCAAGCGCTTCGCACTCACGCACTTCAATCGCGACCTGTTCGTCTACAACCCCGTGGCCGAAGCGCCCAAGGCACGGGTCGGCGTGAGCTTCCTGATCGGACCGGACGGCAGGGCCGTCGAGGTCACGATCGAAGACCTCAACGCGTATGGGCTGGGGCGCCTGTCGAGAATTGCCGACAAATAGTCGGCGTCAGCCGGCCGACCGGACCAGCTTTCCGGGCCGAGCGCCGGTCTCCTGGCCTTTCTCGAAGATCGGCATGCCCGAGCAGATCGTCATGTCGTAGCCATCGACCTTCTGCACCAGGCGGCGTCCGCCGGCCGGCAGGTCGAAGATCATCTTCGGTGAGTGCAGATGGAGACCTTCGAAGTCGATGACATTCACGTCCGCCTTCAGGCCGGGAGCGAGCCGGCCGCGATCGCCGAAGCCGAAGAACGCGGCCGTCTCGCTCGTCATCTGCTTCACCGTATACTCGAGCGGCAGGCGCGGGCCGCGCGTGCGGTCGCGCACCCAATGGGCCAGCATCGTGGTGTTGAGCGAGGCATCGCAGATCACGCCGCAATGCGCACCGCCGTCCGACAGGCCGAGCAAGGTGTGCGGGTCCTCGATCATTTCCCTCACGACTTCCAGATCGCCATGCACGTAGTTGGTGACCGGGAAATACACCATGCGGCTGCCGTCGCCGCCGACCAGATAGTCGTAGCAGTACTCGGCCGGGGTCACGCCTTCGCGCGCCGCCAGGGCCTCGATGCTGCGGTCCGGCGGAGGCTCGTAGTCGGGCGTGTCGCCGAGCGGGTACATGCGGTCCCAGCGCGTCGCGATCTGGCGGGAGAGCGGCGGCAGCACTTCGAGCAGCCGCGGCGAGGCCTCCTGAGACAGGATCAAGCGACGGGTCTCGGGCGTGCGCAGCTTCGCCAGCATCTCGGCGGGCGGCAGCTTGGCCAGCGCGGCGAAGGCCTCGCGCAGCCCGAACGGATTGAGCGAGGTGCCGAGGCCCAGGGTCAGACCCACCGGGCGGCCCGCGACCTGGGCTGAGAGCGGCAGATTGTCGGCACGGGCGGCGCGGACCCCGTCCATCAGGCGGCGCCAACGCTGCGGATCGTAGCTGCGGTCGGTGAGCAGGAACCATACCGGCCGGCCGCTGTCCTTCGCCACCTGGCGCATCCAGCGGAAATCCGCCGCTTCGTCCTCGAAATCCGAGAGCATGCCGAAGGTACCACGCGCCGCACGCCCCATCGCCCGTCCGATGGCAAGCAGTTCCTCGTGCTCGGCATAGCGGCCCGGCACCAGATCGCCATCCAAGGTCTTGTGCTGATCGGTGCGGCTGGTGGTGAAGCCGACCGCGCCTGCCTTCAGGGCCTCTTCGGTCAGCCGCCCCATCGCCTCGATGTCCTCGGCCGTCGCATTCTCCCGCGCGATCGCGCGTTCGCCCATGACATAGACGCGCAACGGATGGTGCGCGAGCTGGGCAGCGACATCGATGGTGCGCGGCAGCCGCGACAGCGCATCGAGGTAGTCCGGGAAACTTTCCCAGTCCCACTTGAGCCCCTCGGTGAGGGTGATGCCGGGGATGTCCTCGACCCCCTCCATCAGATCGATCAGCATCTTGTGGTGCTCGCGGCGGACGGGCGCGAAGCCCACGCCGCAATTGCCGAACACGATGGTGGTCGCGCCATGCCACGAGGATGGCGCCAGCACGGGGTCCCACGTGGCCTGACCGTCATAATGCGTGTGCACGTCGACCCAGCCGGGCGTGACCAGCCGCCCGTCGGCCTTCACCTCGCGCTTGCCTGGGGCTGCCTTGCCGCCGACCTGGGCGATGCGGTCGCCATCGATGGCGACATCTCCGACGAACGCCGGCGCTCCCGTGCCGTCAACGATAGTGCCGCCGCGGATGACGATGTCGTGCATTTGTCGGTCCCGATTCCTGCTTGCGTAGCCCATAAGCCTTCCACACATCGGCGTTCATCGGAAGTGCCGATAGGACATGCCTGAACCGCGAAAGAAGCGCGCGCAGGCCAATCCCAACCCCGCCTCTACGACAGGAACTTCAATCCGTTCACCACTTTGTCGATCACCTTGCGCGGGCCGTGGACGCCGAGGCCGACGAAGTCGAGCGCATCGACCGGCGCGGCGGCGAAGGCGGTGCGGTTGTCCGCGTCGTTGGTCGTGGTGAACATCGCCTCGATGTACACGGCCGGCACTAGTTCGCGCGACAGGGCGCGCTGGTGGGTGCGGCGCAGCTCCTCAACAGTGCCGCCATAGACGAACACCGGCTCGCGGATCAGCGCGGTGTAGGCCTTGCCCGACGCGTCTCTGTAGGGCTCGCCCATCAGGTGAGCGTGCGTGCCGGCCAGTCCGCCGGCGAGAAAGGCCGCAACATTGGCCATTTGCCAGCCGGCGAGATCGCGCCGCAGGACGAGAGCCGTCTTGGTTTCGTAGATCATCGGCTCCATATCGGGCAGGATGGCCGGATCGTCTTGAACGTTTGTGCATGGCTTCCCAGGACCACATCGATTTCGACCAGACCGACGGCAGCCTGCAGCGGCTGGCCGCGCGCTTCGGTGGGCATGCCTACGACCTGCATCGCCACGAGACCTATGCCGTGGGCCTGACCTTGTGGGGTGCGCAGTCGTTCCACTATCGCGGCGGGATGAGGACCAGCAGCGCCGGGCAGGTCATGGTGATCCACCCTGACGAGGCGCATGACGGCCATGCCGAGCGCGACGGCGGCTTCGCCTACCGCATGCTCTATGTCGATCCGGCGGCGGTCAGCGCCGCGCTGGGCGGTGGCACGCCGTTCGTGCCGGACGTGGTGTCCGACGACCCTGCCCTCGCGGCCCTGTTGCACGAGGCGTTCGCCGACTTCCCGCAGGCGCTCGAGCCGCTCGCCGTCGACGCAGTCGTTGCCCGACTGGCGGACCGGCTGTCGGCCCGTGGCGACGCACCGGCCAAACCGCAGCGCGGGGCGACCGCCCGACGCGCCGTCGGTCGCGCGCGGGACTTCCTGATCGCCGAGGCGCCACGCACGGTTGCTTCGGAGGAACTCGAGCGGGTGAGCGGCCTCGACCGCTTCGCCCTCGCCCGCCACTTCCGCGCCTCATTCGGCACCTCGCCGCACCGTTTTCAGGTCGGTCGGCGGCTGGCGCGTGCGCAGGCGATGATCGCCGACGGCACGGCACTGTCGGAGGTCGCTGCGGCGACCGGCTTCGCCGACCAGAGCCATCTCACGCGGCATTTCTCCGCACGCTTCGGGCTGACGCCCGGCCGCTGGGCCAACCTCGCCCACCGCGCTGCCTGACGTCCTGCCCGATTCTTGCATTGCCCTCGTCGACAAGGAGGACATGCCATGGATCAGACGATCGTCAGCCGTCCCGCGCGTTCGCGCGCGCCCGCGGTTGAGGCCTTGCTCGATGAAATTGCCGCGTTCGGACCGCAAGACGCCTACGAGCGAATGCTGCCGGCCGGCTGCTACACCTCTCCCGAGTTCTTCGCCTTCGAGCAGAAGGAAGTTTTCAGCCGCAGCTGGATCTGCGTCGGGCGGGTCGAGCAGGTCGCAGCACCGGGAGAGTGGCTGTCGAGCGAGGTTGCCGGCGAGCCGGTGCTGATTGCGCGCGGCGAGGACGGCGAGTTGCACGCCATGAGCGCCCTCTGCCGGCATCGCGGCGAGATCATTCCCTGCCCCGAGAAAGGCGCCCGCCACGCGCGCTGCCCATTGCACTTCTGGACATACGATCCCGCCGGTCGCCTCACCGGCGCACCGCGCATGGGCGATGCGGCACGGCTCAAGCAGCTGCGCGATACAGTCCGCCTGCCGCAGCTGCGGCTCGAGCTGTGGCATGGTTTCATCTTCGTCAATCTCGACCCCGAGGCCGCGCCGCTGGCCCCGAGCCTGGCCAAGCTCGAGCCGCTGTGGGCAGGCTACGAGGCGACGGGCCTCACCGCCGTGCCGCCGGTGCTGAGCGACACGCCGCTGCCGTGGAACTGGAAGGTGCAGGTCGAGAACTTCACCGACGCCTACCATCCGGAGTTCGTCCATATCGGCACGCACGACTTCGCGCCGAGCGTCGGGCTGGGCGACGGCGTGCGGTTCACCGAGATGGCGCCGGGCGACAATGCGATCGTGCGAAGCGTGCCGATGAAGCAGGCCGATGGCGGCATGATGCGGGACGGTTGGGGGCCCGATGCGGCCTTCCCGGCGATCGCCACCCTGCCGGCCGAGCAGCGCTCGCGCATCACCTTCGCGATGCTGCCGCCCAGCATGACCATGATGTTCGCCGCCGGCACGATCGCCTACACGCTGATCCGCCCGGTCGGCGTCGAGGCGACGCTCGCCGGCAGCGACCGGGTCACCTATGGCGGCTGGCTGCTGCCGAGGAGCACGATCGAGCTGCCCGACTTCCTCGAGCGCTGCGCGGCGGTGCGCGAGGGCGGCTCGAAGATCTGGGCGCAAGACGTGCCGGTGAACAAGGCCATGCAGGCCGCCAAGCACTCGCGCTTCATGCCAGACGGGATCTACGCTCCGTCTGAACGGACGCTGCAGCAGTTCAACGTCTGGCTGGTCGAGGCCTATTGCCGGGCGGCTCAGGCATCGAGCCGGTAGCGGCCCTCGGCGTCGAGCCGCGCCGAGAACAGCCAGCTGATCCGTAACCCCGCAAGCGTCGTCGCGGCGATCGTACGTGAAACTGGCAGCCGGCACGCGATCCCCATGAACGCGTCGCGAATCCAGCCGAGCGACGCGACGTCCGACTGGAACAGCGGCGTCAGCAGGTGGCTGGCTTGGCGGTAGAAGCGTACGGTCGCGCCGCGACGCTCGGCGAAGCGCGTGATCGCGGATGGGATGTCGGGAGTCTCTGCGAGCACGTCGGCCAGGGTCCAGCCATCGACGAGCCCGAGATTGGCGCCCTGGCCGAGCTGCGGGCTCGTGCCGTGCGCGGCGTCGCCGATGAACAGGATCGGGCCGTCGTTCCAGCGCGGCAATGCGACGTGGCGGTAGCTCGCGCGCGAGAAATCATCGGCTTCGACCGCGGCGCTCACGATGCTCGCCGCCTCCGGCCAGAGCGTGCGTCCGGTGCGCTGGATCACGCCGAGATCGACCGGCACGCCGGGCGCGAGGGCGGCGGCGGGCACGCTCCAGTACAGCGTCAGCTGATTGTCGCCCACCGGCAGAAGACCGATCATTTCCCGCGTACCGCGAACCCGCTGGCGCAGGAGCGATGTCGCGCCAATGCCGGCGCTGTCCGGCACGATGGTCCACAGGCAGCCCCACTCATAAAGCCGTTGATGGGCCTCCGGCATCAGGCGCTGCCGCAATATCGAATGCGCGCCGTCCGCCACCACGACCAGATCATAGGGGCCATATCGCTGCCCATCCTCGTCGATGACCACGCCGCGTCCGTGCTCGCGGACGACGTCGTGGATTTCCGTTCCGGTCACCAGCCGTGCCGGCGATTCCTTCAGCCTCCGATGGAGCAGATCGAACAGCACGCCACGCCGGATCCCGAGCCCGTGCGCCGCCGGGTGCAAAGTCGAATAGGAAAGATCGATGACCCTGCGACCGCCGGCCGTCCTGGCCTCCAGCCCGAGAATCTTGCTACCCCTCGACAACGCCTGCTGTCTGAGCCGCAGCGCCCGCAGCACCGCGAGCCCGGTCGGCTGCAGCAAAAGTCCTGCCCCGAGCGGACGGGGCTCCGCAAACCGCTCGAAGACGGTGACGTCGTGACCGCACTCCGCGAGGAAGATCGCCGCTGCCTGTCCGGCCACGCCGCAGCCGACGATGCCGATGCGATACCCGGCAGATTTCATGTCGCTTTAGTACTGCAGAGCCGACGACCAGGAGGAGTGTTCAGTTTGGCTCCGTTCACCTGACGGATGGGCCTAATCCAAAACGCAAAGAAGGCGGCCGCTCGGGCCGCCTTCCTCGTCGTCATCAGTCGCAGCTCAGAGTCCGCCGTTCACCACCAGGCATTGGCCTGAGACGTAGTCGCTGTCGGGACTGCAGAAGAGATAGACCGAGCCCGCGGCCTCTTCCGGCAGGCCGCCGCGGCCGAGCGGGATCATTTGGTTCATGGCGGCGATGCGGCCGCCCTGCACGCCGATCTTGACCTTGCGGCCCTGCACCTCGATCTCGCCCGAATCGCCCTGCGCCAGCGGCTTGGTGAGGCGGGTCTGGATGTAGCCGAAAGCCACGGCGTTGACCGTGACGTCGTAGCGGCCAAACTCCTTGGCCAGCGTCTTGGTCAGACCGACGATGCCCGCCTTGCCGGCCGAGTAGTTCGACTGGCCGGCATTGCCGTTCACGCCCGAGGTCGAGGAGATATTGACCACCTTGCGCACGATGCGCTTGCCTTCGGAGCGCTCCTTTTCGACGGCCTGGCGGAAATGCTGCTGGAAAGCGCGCAGGATGCGGAACGGCGCCGTCAGATGGACGTCGAGGATGGCGTACCACTGCTCGTCGGTCATCTTCTGAATGACGGAGTCCCAAGTGTAGCCGGCATTGTTCACCACGACATGGCAGCCGCCGAAGGCATCGACCGCGGTTTGGACGATGCGGTCGCCGAAGTCGGGCTTGGCCACGTCCCCGTTGCACATCACGGCCTTGCCGCCCAGCTTCTCGATCTCGGCAACGGTCTCCTTGGCCGGTGCGTCGTCGATGTCGTTGATCACTACGGCGGCGCCGTCGCGCACCAGGCGTAGCGCGATCTCCCGGCCGATGCCGCGCCCCGAGCCGGTGACGATCGCCACCTTGCCATCCATCTGACCCATCTTCTCTTCTCCTCTGCTGGGAGCGCGGCTCTCCAGCGCCGCTCATTTGACCACGAATTTGAAGAAGAGCGGCTCTGGAGAGCCGCGCTCCCAGCTAGTTCAACGCAACCGTGGCATCGCCCTGAAGCGTGTCCTTGCCGTCCTGGTTGGTGCATTTGAGCTCGAGGTCGACCAGCTTCTCGCCGTTCTCCTCGCGCTTGCCAGTGACCTTGCCGCTCACGGTGATGACGTCGCCCACCCAGGTGATCGAGGTGAAGCGCGTGCCGAGCTTGCGCAGCTGGCTCTGCGGCGCGAACGAGGTGGCGAGCCGGCCGAGGAAAGCCATCGACAGCATGCCGTGCGCGAACACGTCCTTGAAACCGAACTTCTTGGCGAAGTCGATGTCGACGTGAATCGGATTGTGGTCGCCCGAGCCACCGCAATAGAGGGCGAGCTGGTGGCGGCTGATCGGCGGGAGCACGATCGGCTCGAGCGCGTCGCCGACTTTCACGTCGTCGAATTTGGGAGCCTTCACGGTTGCCATCTGTCCCTCCCTATTTCTTGGCCGCGTCGGGGTTGCGCACGACGGTAATGCCCTTCGCCTTGGCGACCGGCTTGCCGTTCTGGTCCTTAAGCTCGGTCTCCGACACCACGAACCACAGGGCACCGCCCTTCTTGTCGTAGATGTCCATGACCTGCTGCTGACAGGTGATCTTGTCGCCGACGTGGACGGGAGCAAGATACTCGTAATGCTGCTCGCCGTGCAGGATCAGCCCGATATCCACGTTGAGCAGGCGCAGCAGGCCGCCTTTGTCAGGATCGTCGTTGGTGACGGCGGTGAGATAGGTCGGCGGCGCGGGGATCGCGCGGTAACCGGCCTTCTTCGCGGCCTCCTCGTCGACATAGATCGGGTTTTCCCCACCGATGGCCTTGCAGAACAGCCGGATCTTGCCGGCCTCGACCGTCGTCGTGAAGGCGTTGAACTTGTGGCCGATAAGCTTCTTGTCGAGCTGCATCGCCGTCTCCTCCCTCCTGGAATGAAAAACCCTCCCTCCGGCGCGAAGGCCGAAGAGAGGGCTGTTCGTCGAGTGCGTTATTCGTAGCGGCCAACGATGGCGACGCTCGACACGTTCTCGCGCGGCGCGCCGCCGAGGTTGTGCGTCATGCCGATGCG
>JAHCJV010000100.1 GCA_026126105.1 Enhydrobacter sp. | reverse complement strand
GCAGGCTATTGTCTGGACGCAAAGACAAGAATCCAGGGAGCGACGATGTTCAAACGGGTGCTGATCGCCAATCGCGGCGAAATCGCTATTCGCATCGCCCGGGCGGCGGCGTCGCTCGCAATCGACTCGGTCGCCGTGTTCACGCCGGCAGATTCTCAGTCGTTGCATACGAAGCTCGCGAACAAGGCCGTCGAGATCGGCAAGAACATCGCCGATCCACTGCGCGCCTACCTCGACATCGAGGCCATTATCTCGGCCGCCAAAGAAAGCGATGCCGACTGCATCCATCCCGGCTACGGCTTCCTGTCGGAGAATGCCAACTTCGCCGAGCGCTGCCGGACCGCGGGCCTGCGCTTCGTCGGACCCTCGCCGGCCGCCCTGGCCCTGTTCGGCGACAAGGTGGAAGCTCGCGCCTTCGCGCAGATTCAGGGAATCCCGGTCGTTCCCGGCGCGCCGGGCGCACTCGCCTCGAGCGCCGACGCCCAGGCGGTCGCGCAATCGATCGGCTATCCGGTGATGCTGAAGGCATCCGCCGGCGGAGGCGGACGCGGCATGCGCATCGTCGCAGACTCCACGGAGATGGACGAGGCGTTCGCACGCTGCCAGGGCGAAGCGCAGGCAGCCTTCGGCAACGGCGCAGTCTTCCTCGAGAAGATCGTGCCGCGGCCACGTCACATCGAGGTCCAGGTCCTGGGCGATGGCCAGGGCAATGTCGTGCACCTGTTCGAGCGCGACTGCTCGGTCCAGCTGCGCCACCAGAAGGTGGTCGAGGTAGCGCCGGCGCCCAATCTCGACGATGCGCTGCGCCAGAGCATCCTTGCCGATGCTGTGGCGCTCGCGCGTGCCGCCGCCTACGAGAATGCCGGCACGGTGGAATTCCTGGTCGATCCCGAGAGCGGCCGGCACTTTTTCATCGAATGCAACCCGCGCATCCAGGTCGAGCATACGATCACCGAGCAGGTCATGGGGCTGGACCTCGTCGAGGCGCAGTTCCGGATCGCCGCCGGCGAGTCCCTGGCAGCGATCGGCATCGCCGAACAGAAGGCCGTCGCTAAGCCGCGCGGGTTCGCCATCCAGGCGCGGGTCGTGGCGCAAGGCACCGGCACGCTCACCGCCTATCGCGAGCCCTCCGGTCCAGGCGTGCGGGTCGATTCCTGCGGCTATCTCGGACTGGCGCCGCCGCCGCAGTTCGATCCACTGCTGGCCAAGGTCATCTGCCAGTCGGGTTCCTCGGGCACGTTCGAATCGGCGATCGATCGGACCGAGCGGGCACTCGGCGAGTTCCATATTGCCGGTGTGCCCGCCAACCTCGAGCAGCTGCGCGCCATCCTGGCCCATCCGGAGTTCCGGAGCGGCAATGCCCGCACGACGTTGCTCGCTGACACGCTCGAACCCGCGAAGGGCGAACAGACGACACTCAAGTTTCTCGATCAGCAGGCCGGCGTGCTCGGGCGCGGTGCGCGAAGCACGCGGCCACCTGCCCCACCCCTGCCCGTCCCGCCCGGCCATCAGCCGATCGAGAGCCCGCATGCCGGCGCGGTGGTCGACATCAAGGTACGCGCCGGCGACACCGTGCGCGCTGGCCAGACACTGTTCGTCGTGTCGGCGATGAAAATGGAAAGCTCGATCGGCGCGCCGTGCGCCGGCATCGTCGAAAGCGTGGCGCCGGTCGCGGCCGGCGCTTCCGTGGACGGCGGGCAGATCCTCGCCGTCATCAAGCCATCCGGCTCGACACAGGCCGTGCCAATCGTTTCAAGGGACGAGAGCTGGACCCCGATGCTCGACAAGGTGGCCGCGCTGCAGGCGATCGCCCACGAGCGGCTGGCGCCCGGCTCGCGCGAGCCTGGCGTGGTGCGCCAGCGCAACCGCAACAAGCTCACCTGCCGCGAGCGTATCGACGTGCTGCTCGACCGTGGCAGCTTCCGCGAGGTCGGCAGCCTCGCGGGATTCGCAAGTTTCGACGATGCAGGAGAGATCGCCGAGTTCACCCCGGCCAGCCATGTCGGCGGCCAAGGGCGTATCGAGGGCCGTCCCTGCATCGTCTGCGCCGACGACTTCACCTCGCGCGGCGGCCATGCCGACGGCGCGATCGGCCAGAAGTCGCGCCATCTCGACCGGCTGTCGATCGAGATGAGGACACCCTCGATCCGTTTGCTCGACGGCTCCTCGGGCGGCGGCAGCGTCGCCACCATGGTGCCGAAGCAGGGCTCCAGCGCGGAGGCATCGGTCAAGGAAAGCACCGGCGCCATCAAGGTAGGGCAGCCAAGGGTGGTTGGCAGCGGCGGCTCGTTCCTGCCGGGCCACCTCGGCAGCAGCTATTACGCCGATCAGCTGGCGACGGTCCCGGTCGTGAACCTGTTGCTCGGCAGCGTCGTCGGCATTGGGGCCGCAAAGGCGGTGCTCGGGCATTTCTCCGTGATGGTGCGCGACATCTCACAGCTGTTCGTCGCCGGGCCGCCGGTGGTCAGCCATGCCATGGGCTACGACGTAACCAAGGAGGATCTCGGCGGCTGGCACATCCACTGCCGCAACGGCTCGGTCGACAATCTCGCGGAAAGCGAGGAGGAGGCGATGGCGCAGACCCGCCGGTTCCTGAGCTACCTGCCCTCGAGCGTCTACGAGGTTCCACCGGTGCAGGCGACGGCCGACAAGGCCGATCGCCGCGAGGAGGAACTGCTCACCCTGGTGCCGCGCAAGCGCACCGCGACGTTCGACGTGCGGCGCGCGATCCGGCTGATCGCCGACACCGACAGCTTCTTCGAAATCGGGCCGCTGTGGGGCACCGACCAGGTTACGGGCTTCATCCGCCTGGCCGGCCATCCGGTGGGGGTGATCGCGTCCGACAGCCGCCACGTGAACGGCGGCGCGCTGACCGCCGACGGCTGCGACAAGCTCAAGCGCCACCTCGATCTCTGCGACCTGTTCCACATCCCGCTGCTCAACCTGGTCGACAATCCGGGCTTCGCGGTCGGCATCGAGCACGAGATCGCCGGCACGATCCGCAAGGGCGGTGAATGGATGATCGCCTTCGCCCAGGTCCAGATCCCGATCTTCACGGTCCTGATGCGGCGGAGCTTCGGTGTCGCTGGCAACAACTACGCGACGCCGCGCTCGGCGGCCTCGGTGCGGGTGACCTGGCCCGCCGCCGACGTCGGCGGCATTCCTCCGGAGGGCGGCATCGAGGCAGCCTACAAGCGACAGCTCGCCGAGGCAGCCGATCCCGCCGCCCTGCGCGCCGAGATCAACGCCCGCATCGAGAGCGTGCGCGGACCCATAGGCCCACTCAACCGGTTCGAGATCGAGGAGATGATCGACCCGCGCGACACCCGGCGTCTCGCCTGCGAATGGGTGGCTGACGCCTATCGGATCGTAAGCCAGCCCTCGCGACTCCAGCCGCGGGCGCTGGGCTTCAGGCCATGAGCCACGCTTCTCGACCTTGGCGGCACGCCTCCTTTCGTGTCGCGGCCAACGCTAACGGCTGGCGCCGCTCGACCCGGAGACCGAGGTAATCCTTCGTACCGTCTGGCTGCTCTCGGCGAGCAAGGCGCGCAGCGGCGCGGGCTCGTTCAGGAGCGTGCTTTGAAAGAACGCGACCTCATATTTTCCGATGGCCGCGTTCATGGCGCCGCGCGTGATGTTGGTGCGCAGCATCTTCGGACGCGACCAGGCAAACAGGGCGTCCGAGAGATCGGCATGATCCGCCTGCTCCACCAAAACCCAGTAATTGCCCGGTTGCGCAATCCGCTGACTGTTCCGCGGCAGGTCGATCGCACTCAGATGCGCATAGTTGCGGGTGAACGCATCGGCTGAGGTGAGCTCGGCCTGCGACGGAAACGCCTCCCGGCTCGAGATCAGCAGGTAGGCGTGGCTTCCGAGGCGTTCGGCCGCATCGGCGAACAAGGCGCCGTCGACATTGATCACGGCGACGATGCGCGGCTCCATGAGCGCCGCCTGCATGACCGAGGAGCCGCCAACCGAGTAGCCGAGCGCGCCGACGCGCTGCAGATTGATCCGACCGTCAATCAGCGGTGCCTGCCCCGCGTCAAGCGCATGCAGCACGTCGATCAACCGGCGCGCCTGGCGGACCGC
The DNA here is from genome assembly GCA_026126105.1 of Enhydrobacter sp. Lineage (GTDB taxonomy): Bacteria > Pseudomonadota > Alphaproteobacteria > Reyranellales > Reyranellaceae > Reyranella. The sequence goes on along the minus strand of JAHCJV010000100.1, from coordinate 16,099 downwards.
GTGGCGGCCCGCGCGTGCGATCGTGGCCGTCGTTGCAGCATCGGAGGAAAGTTCGAGGGAGAGCCCATGGTCGGGATCGCTGGCCGGATCGCTGGCATGGTCGTCGCACCCGATGACGACGAATCCATGGCTGGCGAGGTTCTCGGCCTGGATGCTGCTTTGTGTGCGCCCGCTGCCCCACCCGGGTGAATAGAGAACAAGCGCGCGCTTGGCCGGGTCGCGATCGGCAAGGGCCTCGGCCGGATGCCAGATCGTCACCGGCAGCGGCTTGCCGAACGCATCGCGAAGCACCAGCTCGGTGCGGGTAACGCCCAGCGGCCCGTCGGGCGCCGGCCTGCGCGGCACGAAGAGAAGCCACCCTGCCGCGGCAACGGCCACGATGAGCCCGAACAGCAGGAATATTCGCGACAGCTTCACTGTCTGGTCCGCTCCTTCTCGCCGGCTAAGGGCGTGACCGTGTGTCGAGCAACTCGTCGAGGACGGCGGCTATCTCGCCGGCGGGCTTTTCGCGGAACATATCGAGATGCGCGCTCGCCAGCTCGACCTTGCGCAGCTCGCGGCGCACCAACGGCTCCCAGCCCATGAGTTCGTCGAACAATCGGCCCCGCAGCGTCTCGGCGCTTCGGAACAGGACGACATTGCTGCCGCCATAGGGGCTGGGGCGGTAATCGGCCGCCGCCACTCGGATATATTCGTCGAACCACTGGCCTTCGACCGCGGGCGGTGGCGGATCCGGCTGCAACAATCCGAGGCGGCGCAGGATCGGCTTGCGCACGATTTCATTGAGGCCGACTTCGCGGCGCCGGAACTGCTCAAGACGCGTCGTGTATCCGCTGAGCCGCAGGCGACGCAGGCGCAGCTTCTTGTCTCGGGGCGACATCGTTTCGCGATAGCCAGGCGCCCAGCTGTCGAACAGCGCCACCAGATCGACCTTCTCACCCTCCCGTTGCAGCTGTCGCGCTACCTCGAAGGCCAAGGTGCCGTACACGCAATGGCCGCCGAGGACATAGGGCCCGCGAGGCTGCGCCCAGCGGATCAACTGGAGGGAATAGGTCCCATAGGCTTCGAACGGCAAGGCCGGCAAGTCGATCGGGCCGGACGGATGGTAAAGCTGGATGTCGATCAGCGGCCGGTCGGCACCGAGCTTCTGCGCCAGCTGAAAGTAGACAGACCGGTTGTTGAGCACGATCAGTGGTGTCCTCGTACCGTGCTCGTTGAAGCGGATCACCTGCCGTGCGGGGTCGTGGAGAGGAATGGACGTGAGCGACGCCGGCAGCGGCTGGGGTGCATCGCGGCGGCGCGGCTCTATGACGTCGAGTTCGTCGCAGTCAGCCAGTTTTCGTCCCGCGCCGGCCGTTACCAGGATCTCCAGGCAACGCTGCCAGGCCTCGACCAGGCGGTGAGCCGTGGCCGCGTCATAGAGGTCGGAATCGGACTCGCAGGACATGCGCCAGCCTTCGTCACGGCCGATCAGGAAGAAATTCAGGTCCCATTGGGTTCCCGACGGGAACGATGGCAGGGACAGCAGCTTGAATGGCGCCGATTGGCCCTCCTCCGTCTCGGCGATGCCCGAATAGGACCGGTGCACCACGAGATTGATGGCGTGCAACGTGCGCGCTTCGCGCGCCCGGCCATAGTCCAGCACAATCTCGAACGGCAGCCGCTGATGGTGCAGGGCGTCCCGCATCCGCTCGGCGGTCGCGACGGCGAAGTCGCCTGTCGTCTCGGTCCTGTCGACCGGCAGCCGCAGCGTGATGGAATTGACCGTCGGCCCGACAAGCGTCTCCGATTCCGGCTCTTCGCGATTGGCGACCTGCGTTCCGAACACGATCTCCGGTTCGCCGGTGACGCGATGGAGCATCAGCGCCAGCGATGCCGCGGCGAGGCTGAAGAGGGTCACGTCATGCCGACGCGCAAAGGCCTCGACCGTCGCGAAAAGCTGGCCGGACATCAGGATCGACGTGATCTCGCTGCGCTCGCCGGTGGCGCGGTCGGAAGGTCTGTCGGCCGCCACGCGTGTGCCGGTCGCGTCGCGTAGCGAGCGCTGCCAGAAGGCGCGCGAGCCGTCGAGCGCGTGGCTCGCCAGCAACTCCCGCTGCCAGAGGGCATAGTCGGCGAACTGCAGATCGGGCTCCGACGCATCGGGGGCGGCGCCTGCATCGATCGCGCTCGCTGCCGCGCGGAACTCCTCGACGAACAGGCCGATCGACCAGCCGTCGGCAATCAGCGCATGGAACGTCAGCAGGAGGATGCTTCGGCTGGAGTCGAGGCGCAGGAAAGACGCGCGCAAAAGAGGCGCCTCCCTGACATCGATCGGCTCGGCTGCCTCGAGGCGGGCGATCTCGTCGGCGCGCCGCGTGCTCTCCTCTGGCGGCAGAAACGAAAGGTCGATGTCTTGCAGCTTTAGCGCTGCGGAGGGTGAAACAACTTGCATCGGCTTGCCGCCGATCTCGCGAAATCCCGTACGCAGGATCTCGTGCCGCCGCATGAGCACCTGCAGAGCGGCTTCGGCCACGGCATGCGACAGCCGTCCGGTCACGAGCCAACGCATGGCGCCTTTCAGGCCAGGCGAATTGCTCTCGGCCAGGCGCCACAGGCGCTCCTGCAGCAGGGTGCAGGGAAATGCCGAATCGCCGCCGAGGGCGGTGTCCCCTTCGTCGAACCCGTCGACGCTCAAGGCCGCACGCCGCGTCGGCCTGCGCCGCGTCGAAACGCTGCGAGCGACGGTCCTTTATCGTCGGGAGGACTGCTGGGCGGGGGCGGCGCTCCCGCGAGCTGGCTTGCCAGCGCCGACACGGTCGGATTCCTCATCAGATCGCGCGCTTCGGCGGCAATGCCCTGCTGCCTGAAACGCGCCGCGATACGAAAGACCTGCAGGGAATCGGCTCCCAGGCTGAACAACGGCACGTTGGTGGGAACGTCCGGCCTTCCGAGCACGCCGGCCCACACCTCGGCAATCGACGTTTCCAGCGTCGTGCGCGGCGTCTCGGCAGGTGCCGGCGCGGCCGCGGCGGGCGACGGAGGCGCCAGCGCGGCGCGATCGACCTTGCCACTCGATGTCAAGGGCAGGACGTCGAGCCGCACCCAGTGCGCCGGCACCATATAGTCGGGCAGGACTGTCGCCAGGCCGTCAGCAAGCCGGGTGGGATCGGCCTGCCCGACGACATAGGCGACCAATGCGGGGTCGGGGCCGGCGTCGCCGCGCAGCAGGACGACGCAATCCGTTACGCCGGGTTCTTTCCTCAGCACGCTTTCGATTTCTTCCAGCTCGATGCGGAAGCCGCGCAGCTTGACCTGGCGATCGGCGCGGCCGCGCAGCTCGAAGTGCCCGCTGGGCAGCAACAGGGCAAGGTCGCCGGTGCGGTACAGGCGTTGCGGCGAGCGGCCTTCGAGCGACAGCATGCGAAACGACTGTTCGGTCAGATCGGGGCGATTGACGTAGCCCTTCGCCAGGCCGGCGCCGCCGATGAACAGGCTTCCCACGACACCGGGCGGCACGACCGTGTCTCGATCGTCGAGGACATAGAGCTGCGTGTTGGCCATCGGCGTGCCGATGGTGATGCGCGACTGGCCGGGAAGAATCTCGCCGCCGGCCGAGCAGAAGGTGGTTTCGGTCGGACCATAAAGGTTCCAAAGTCGCCCACCGCCTGCCAACAGGTCGTCGGCCACGTCGCGCGGCAGGGATTCGCCGCCCGCGATCATCTTCAGGCCGGGTTTCGACGAGAACCCGGCCTCGAGCAGGATGCGCCACAGGGTCGGCGGCGCCAGCATCAGCGTTGCCGCCTTGGCCTCGAGCAGCTCGACCAGCCCGAAGCCGCTGCGCACCACGTCCCTGTCCGCCATGATGACAGCACCGCCTGCGATCAGCGGGCTGAACATCTCCGCCACCGCCGCGTCGAAGGTAACCGCGCTCGATGCAACGAACCGGTCGCTGCCATCGATTTCGCAGCGGCGCACGACGTCGCAGATAATGTTGGTCAACGAGCGATGCAGGATCTCGACGCCCTTCGGCGCACCGGTAGATCCCGACGTGAACAGGATGTAGGCGGAGGCATCGGACGACACGGCCGGCAGACCCGCTTCGGCCGGTGGCTCGTGATGGTGCCGCTCGAGCCGGAGCATGAGCGCGGCTGGCGCGAGAACCGCCAAGCGCTCGTCCTGGCAGACGATGCCTTGGACATCGGCCGCAGTCGCGATCTGGCGCAGCCTGCCGATGGGCTGATCTGGATCGAGCGGCACGTACGCATGGCCGGCCTTCATGACCGCAAGCAGGGCGACGGGCAGCGCGCGGGAGCGGTCGACCGCCACCGCCATCCGACCACCGCGCACCGGGCTGGTCGCCAGGATCTCCCGGGCCAGCAAGGTCGACTGGCGATCGAGCTCGCCGTAAGTCATCTCGCCGGCTCCATCGACGCAGGCGATTGCCTCCGGTGTCGCCGCGGCACGGGCGGCGAAGAGATCGTGGATGCAGCGGTCGCGGGGGTAGTCGACCTCGGTCGCGTTCACGGTGTCGAGCACGAACCGCTGCTGCTCGGCGGACAGGATCGGCAGCCGCGACAAGATGGTGTCGGGGGCGGCGCACAGCGCTTCGAGAACACGCCTGTAGTGCCCCACCCAGCGTCCGATGGTCTCTTCGTCAAACAGGCCGGTGTTGTAGTCGCAATCGATGCGCAGCCCGGCGGCCGATTCCGTGACGTTGATCGACAGGTCGGAATTGACCGCGGCTTTGGCATTGGGCGTGACCTTGGCCGAGGCGCCGCCGAAATCGAGATCGTCGCGCAGGCGTTCGAGGTTGAACTGGATCTCGGTCAGCGGCAGGCGGTTGGACACGCGCTGCAGCGGCAGGGCCCGGACCAGGGTGCCGTAGGTGCAGCGGGCATGGTCGAAGCCGTCGAGCAGACGTCGTGACACGGCGCCGACGTGTCGGGCGAAGGGCGCATCCCAGTCGAGCGGCGCCCGGAACGGCAGGAAGTTCACGCAATGGCCGACCAGCTCGGCATGGTCATCGTCGAGTGACTGGCCGGCCACCGGGACGCCGAGCACGATGTCGGCGCTGCCCGACAGCTTGCCCAGCACGACCTGCAGCGCCGTAAAAAGCACTGCGAACAGGGTCGCACGCTGTGCCGCCGCCGTCTTCTTGAGGTCGGCATGCAGGGCCGCGTCGAACTGCGTTGACCATGTGGCGCCGGAGTACGACCGCTCTGCCGGGCGGGCGCGATCGGTCGGCAGCTCGGGCAGGCTGGGCAGGTCGGCGAACTGCTTCGTCCAGTAGTCCAGATCGTCGTCGCGCGATCCGGAGCCCTCCGCCTGGGCCCGTGCGTAGCTGGCGAACAGCGGCGCCGGCGGCAGGCCAGTCGGCGCGCGTCCGCCATTGTAGAGCCCGGCCAGGTCGTTCAGGACGACATTCATCGACCAGCCGTCGCATACGATGTGATGGGCCGTGAACAGCAGCACATGCCGGTCCGCGGCAAGGCGCACGAGCGCGGCCCGGACCAGCGGTCCGTTCCACAGGTCGAACGCCGTGCGGGCATCTGCGGCAACCAGAGCCTTCAGGGCCTCGTCGGGATGCAGTTCGGCCGAAAGATCTCGGACGTCGAGCGAAAGCGTGAAACCCGCTGCGAAGTGCATGCGCTCGTCGCTGCGCCCCACGTGTCCCCGCAACGCCTGGTGCCGCGCGAGCACGGCGTTGACGGCAGCCTCGAGCGCAGCGATGTCGAGCGTGCCGGCGAAGTCGATGCTAATCGACTCGTTGAAGGCGCAGGATACGTCGTCGCCGAGCTGCGCGGCGGCAAGGATCTCGAGCTGCGGTTCGGTCAAAGGCGCGGAGTCGACCGTTGCCGCCGGACCGTCGGTGCGCCCACCGTCAAGAATGCCGCCCTGCTCCAGGGCGTCGAGAGAGGCTTTGAAGATGCGCTCGATCTCGGCAATGTCCTCGTCCGAATGGGCCGTGGTCAGGAAGCAGGGATAGGCCTCCTGTACATGCAGCCCGAGCAGCCTGGCCTGCGGCCAGAACAGCGACAGCAGGGAGTTCTCGGTGGCGAAGTTGACGAAGAACCAGCTCGAGTAGCCTTCGATCCGCGTCGTCATCCCGCGCCGTGCGAGGTCGCCGTTCAGCCTCTCCACGAGGCCGCCCATGCGCGTCGCCAGCGCATCCTGCAGGCCGGGGCCCGCGGACTTGAGATGCAGCAGCACGGCCTTGGCGGCAGCAAGCGCCAGCGGATGCCGAACGAAAGTGCCGGCAAAGAAGGTGGGCGCGGTCTCCGGCACCGAATCGTCACCGTAGCGCCATATGCCCCCGTCCAGGGCATCCATGAAGCGCGGCGTCCCGGCGAGAATGCCGATCGGCATGCCACCGCCCACGACCTTGCCGTAGGTCGCCATATCGGCGCGGATGCCGAACACCGCCTGCATGCCTCCGGGATGAACGCGGAATCCGGTGACGATCTCGTCGAAGACCAGGGCCGCGCCGTGCGCCTGGGTAATGGCGCGCAGTCGTTGGAGAAAGGCCTGCGGTCGCAGGAGCGGGTGCCGGCTCTGCACCGGTTCGACCAGCACGGCGGCGATCGTCTCGCCGTTGGCTTCGACCCAGTCGAGGCTCGCCGGCTCGCCGTAGGGCAGCACCGTGACATTGGCGACCGATTCGTCGGGAATCCCGGGCGCGACAGGGAGTGCGCCACGCGCCGGGTTGCCGCCGGACTTGACCAGGACCTCGTCGAACTGACCGTGATAGTCGCCGGCGAACACGACGACGCGGTCGCGTCCCGTGACAGCGCGCGCCACCCGCATGGCCGCCATTACCGCTTCCGAACCGGTGTTGCAGAACGTGACACGCTCATTGCCGGTGAGCTCGCTCACGAGGGCCGCGACTTCACCGGCCAGTGGGCTTTGCGGGCCGATCGGAAAGCCATCTTCGAGCTGCGCCGACAAGGCGGCGGTTACGAAATCGGGCGAGTGACCGAACATGGTCTGGCCGTAGCCGTTCACCAGGTCGATGTATTCGTTGCCGTCGACATCGCGAATCTTCGAGCCGTAGCCGCGGGCTGCAATCAGGGGGAAGACCAGCTCCTTCCACTCCCGGCGAAAGCCCGCGACGGTGCGCGGATCGGCGAGAACCGCGCGATGCTGCTGGGTGCTCGACTTGGCGAGCGGTGCGCGCGCGCCGATGCGCCGCGCGAGATCGTCGACGAAGGCTTGTTGGGCGGCGTTCAGGGTGCCGGCGCCCTTTCCGGCGCCGCGAGGAAGCTGCACGCGTGCACCGGCGTCATGGGCTGGCTGCGGCACGGGAGTCGAAGTCGGACGCGAGGGGGCGCTCGCGTCGACAACAGCGGGAAGCGTCGTCCTTCCCTGAAAAGCCCGCAGCTGCTCGGCGAACAGCGTGTTCATCGCCTGGAGCTGCGCCTGCGCCAGCGACGCCAGCGCGTCGGCCGGGGCGCTGACGCTCGCGGCGGGGGGCGTGGCGGGTACCGGCGCAGAAGGAAGGACGGGAGCGGGTTGCACGGCAGTAGATGGCACGACCATCTCGAGATGGGCCGCAAGCTGCGCCGCCGAGCGATAGTCCTGCAGAAGCTGGCGGAATGTGATCCGCACCTTGAACTTCTTCTCGACGGCGCGCGCGACCTGGCCAAGCAGCAGCGAGTCGAAGCCGAGCTCGACGAAGCTTGTCGCTGGATCGAGGTCGGACATGCCTGAGAGCGACTGCATGATCTCGATGATCGGCGCTTCGAACGCTGGCGCCATGGCGGGCTCCGGAGGTAAGGCGGCGGTGGGCACGCGCGAGGAAGCCACCGGTAGGGGAACGGCAGGTTGTACCATCGACCGGCGCTCGATCCAGTGGCGCGAACGTTGGAAGGGGTAGGTCGGCAGCGCCAATCGCCGGCCGGAGGCGGGCGTGATCGCGTGCCAATCCAGATCGAGGCCGGCCTTCCACAGCGCCGCCTGGGCTGGCGCGAGATCGTCGTCGTCGTGGCCGGCAAGGCTGGGACCGACACCGACGAGCCGGTGCCGGTCGACGACCTGAGGAGCCAGCGCCGACAGGGTGCTTCCGGGTCCGACTTCGAGCAGGAACGGCGCACCGTCGCGCGCCGCTGCTGCGAGCGCGTCGGCGAAACGAACCGGTGCCCGGCAATGGCGCGCCCAATAGCGAGGATCAGCGGCCTCGGTTGCCCCAGCCCAGAGTCCGGTAACCGTCGAGACGAACGGGATCGCCGGCGTTGCCAGCGGTATGGCTTCGGCGATCGATACGAGACCGTCAACCGCCGCATCGAGTGCGCGCGAATGGAAGGCGTGCGAGACCGAGAGCTGCCGGCAGGGCACGCCGCGCGCGGCGAGGCGTTCCTTCAGAGCCTCGATCGCCGCGACCGGCCCCGAGGCGACCGAGAGCGACGGCGCGTTGACGGCGGCGAGATCGAGCGCATCGCCGAGCTCGGCCAGCAGATCGGCTTCCGGCAAGCGCACCGCCAGCATGGCGCCAGGCGGAAGCGCCTGCATCAGCCGCGCGCGTTCGGCAACCAACCGGCATCCGTCGGAGAAGGAGAATACGCCGGCAAGACAGGCGGCAACGAATTCGCCGACGCTGTGCCCAACCAGAACCGAGGGTATCACGCCCGCCGACATCCAAAGCCGCGCGAGCGCGTACTCGAACACGAAAAGCGACGGCTGGGCGAGCAGCGTCGCGTCACCGGCGGTCGCCTTCAGGTCGAGCAGCTGCGCGCGCAGCGCCTCGCCGACGATCGGTGTCGAATGGTCAATGCCCTCGTCTAGCAAGTCCCTGAAGAGGGCGTGCCGGCGGTACAGTCCCGCCGCCATGCCCGGATACTGCGCCCCTTGGCCTGGAAACAGGAAGACCAGTGGCGCGGCCTTGCCGGCCGATGGCGACGGAAGGGCCCGCAGGGCCACGATTGCCTCCTCGTGCGAAGAGGCCGTGACGGCCGCGCGACGCTCGAAGCCACGGCGCCCCACCTTCAATGTCCAGGCGACGTCGTCGAGCGCATCCTCGGGATGTGCGACGAGATGATCGGCCAGCCGTCCGGCGATTGCCGTGACGGCGGCGTCGGTCCGCGCCGACAGGGGCAGCACATGGCGTCGCGCTGCGCTCCGCTCGACGGCGTGCCGTGCCGGTGCTTCCTCGAGCACGACATGGACGTTGGTGCCGCCGACGCCAAACGAACTGACGCCGGCGCGGCGCAGCGAGTCGGCCTCCGGCCACGGTGCTGGGACCGTGGGAAAATAGAACGGGGTGCCCTCGAGGCCGAGGTGCGGGTTGGGCGTACGGAAGTTCGTGAGCGGCGGGATCTGGCGATGACGGAGCGCGAGCACGGCCTTGATCAGGCCGACCACGCCAGCCGCGGCATCGAGATGGCCGATATTGGCCTTGGCCGACCCCAGCGCACAAAACGGCCGGGACACGCGATCTCCGCCGAAGCCTTGCACCAGGCCAGCGAACTCGATCGGGTCGCCGAGCGGGGTCGCCGTGCCATGACATTCGACGTAGCCGATCGAACGGGAATCGACCTCGGCATTGGCGAGAGCCGAAGCGATGACTTCACCCTGGCCGCCGACACTGGGCGCCGTGAAGCCTACCTTGTTGCCGCCGTCGTTGTTGACGGCGCTGCCGCGGATGACAGCGTAGATGTGGTCGCCGTCCTCCACCGCCTCGGCCAGCCGCTTGAGCAGCACCATGCCCACACCATCGCCGAACACCGTGCCTGCGGCAGAGGCGTCGAACGGCCGGCAAGTGCCGTCAGGCGACACCATTCCGCCCTCCTGGTGGAGGTAACCGCGCTTCTGGGGAAAAGTGATCGACACGCCGCCGGCCAGCGCCATATCGGCCTGATAGAGGAGCAGGCTCTGGCACGCTTGCGCCACCGCGAGAAGAGACGTCGAGCAGGCGCTTTGCACCGTCATCGCCGGTCCGCGCAAACCGAGCTTGTAGGCGATCCGCGTCGCCAGCGTGTCGGAAAGCGAGCCGAGCAGCGCATCGTAGGAGCCGACCTGGTAGTTGCTGGCGAAACTGTCGGCATCGAGCCGTTCGGCCAGCACGTGGGTCAGCAGGTAGGTGTTCATGCTGCAGCCGGCGAACACGCCGACCGAACCGGCAATGCGCTGCGGATCGTATCCGGCATCTTCGAGCGCCGTCCAAGCACATTCGAGCAGCAGCCTGTGCTGCGGGTCCGTCAGCGCAGCCTCACGCGGCAACATGCCGAAGAACTCGGCATCGAACCGGTCGACGTCATCGAGGATGGCCCGGGCGCGCACGAAGCTGGCATCGCCGCGCACCTCCGCCGGAAAGGCATCCTGGAGCTCGGCCTCGGAGAAGGAGCGGATCGACGTCGCGCCGGCCATGAGGTTGCGCCAGAATTGGTCGATACCGTCGGCGCCGGGGAATCGCCCGGCCATCCCGATCACGGCGATGGCGTTCTCCGGAAGCTTGCTCATCGTGGCCGTCGCAGCCGGCGAAGCGCCTCGGCCCGCTGTTGGGCCCGTTGGGCCACCGCGTCGGCGGCGCGCGGAGCTTCCGTCAAGGCGCGTGCCAAGGCGCGAATGCTCGGATGCTGGAACAACGTCACGAGCTTGACCGCGGGCCAGGTGCGGGCGATCTCGGCGTGCGCCTCGACGAGATTCAGAGACGTTGCACCAAGATCGAAGAAGCTGGCGTCGACACTGGTGACGGGCCTGCCCATGACGCGCTGGAATATGGCGAGGAGACTGCGTTCGGTCGAGTTGTCGGCCGCCGTTTCGGCGGTCGGCGGCACGACTTGCAGCGCCGGCAAACGGTCGTGATCGACCTTGCCGTTCGCGTTGAGCGGAAATTCCTGCAGCACGACAAGCTGCGCCGGCCGCATGTGTGCGGGCAGCGCCGCTGCCGCATGCGCGCGCACCTCCGACGCGAGGCGGTCGGACTCACAATCCGCAGCTTTCGGCGTGACATAGCCCATAAGAGCCGAGCCGCGGGCGGTCTTCACCACTGCGTCCGCCACGCCGGGGCACTGGCGCAGGATGTCCTCGATTTCACCCGGTTCGACGCGCTTGCCGTCGATCTTCACCTGACGGTCGCGCCGGCCGAGAAAGTCGAGATTGCCGTCGGGCCGGCGGCGCGCCAGGTCGCCGGTCTCGTACAGAACGGCACCCGCTCGCATCGGATCGGCTATGAACTTGGCAGCCGACTGCGCGGGATCGCCGAGATAGCCGCTCGCTACGCCAAGCCCGCCTGCATACAGCATGCCGACCTCGCCGTCCGATACCTCGCGCATCTCGGAGTCGAGCAGGCGCACGTAGGTGCCGCGGATAGGGGTACCGATCGGCACAGGTCCGCCTCCCCACCCGTCATGCGGGATACGGTAGCAGCATGTGAATGTCGTGTTCTCGGTCGGACCATATCCATTGACCAGCTGGCATTCGGGCAGGGCACTCAAGGCGCGAGTCACGTGGGTCGGCGACAGCACGTCGCCGCCGGCAAGCAGGTGACGCAGCCCTGTCAGGGCGTCGAGCTGATGGTCGACCATGAGGTTGAACAGCCCCGCGGTGAACCACGCCGTGGTGACCTTGTGCTGCCTGATCGCGTCGGCGATCTGCTTCAGCGATGAACGCTCGCCTTCGACGATCGCGCACTGCGCACCATGCAGCAAGGCACCCCAGATCTCGAAGGTGCTGGCGTCGAAGGCGAGAGGCGCCGCATGCAGAAAAACCTCGTCTGACGCAAAACGCGCATAGGTTTGATCGGTGACCAGACGCACCACGGCGCGATGCGGGACTGCCACAGCCTTGGGCTGTCCCGTCGAGCCCGACGTATGCATCACATAGGCGATGTCGCTCGGCCTCGATTCACCAGGGATGGCGGCGTCCGATTCGCTTCCGGCCAGCGCAATGGCCTCGGTCAACTCCAACATGGGCACAGACGGCGCCGCGATACGGCCGACCGCTGACAGGAGAAACCGTGCATGGCAGTCGCGCAGCAGGGAGTTGCCGTAGGCCACAGGCGCCGATGGATCGATCGGCGCATAGGCAGCACCGATCTTGAGGATGGCGAGAATTGCAATCAGTGCCTGGGTCGACGGGCAGGCCTGCAAGGCGATCACGTCCCCCCGGTCCGCCCCGCGCCTGCGCAACAGATGCGCCAACTGGTTCGAACGCCGGTCGAGTTCGTCATAAGACAGGGTTCGGTCGCCCTGGCGCAGGGCCTCACGCGCACGTGCAGCCGCGACGCTCAACGCAAAGCGGTGGACGATCGTGCCGTCGGCATGCCCCTCAACAATCCCCGCGCCCGGAACATTCCAGGTCGTCATCGTAGTCCTTCCGCCATCGGCTCCCCCGTGCCGAGCAGAACCCGCAGCATTCGCTCGCCGGTCCGAGACCGCCACAGCGATTGCCGCGCACCCGCAGCCATACTTCGCAACTCGGGCTCCAAAAGTCATTCAAATTCTGGACTCTGCCTTCGCCGGCCTTGGTAAGATGCCGATCACGCCGCGGGTAAGGCAATGGCGTCCGCGACCAGACACGCGGGCGTATGGCGCCACCATCCCCCCCCGCAGCCGAGGAGGGGGACGTTTGGAGCGCGATCGACCGATGCTACAGCTTGGGAGGCGGATAGTACGGCTTGTCGCCGAGCGCCCGCACGCGCTTCCAGAACTCGGGTCCGCCCGCCTTGCCGACTTCGTCGAGATCGGCGGCCTGGCGCCACAGGCTCCAGGAGTCGGGATGGAGCCTACTCGCCTCGGCCATCTGCATGTCGCCTTCGGCTACGCGACCATTGGCGTGCAGCCAGACACCGAGCCGAAAACGTGCGCGCGCCTCGGCGATCTGGGGTGTAATTCTTGGTAGATTCGCACGGGCTGCATCGGCCGGCAGTGCATGCTTGCCCGTCGTCACCCACCCACGCACGGCATCCATATAGGCTTGGCGCGCGGCAAGCCGCTCGGCCTGGTCCTCGGCCGACAGGGTGCGGGTCTCCAGGTTCATGCGCCGGAAATGATCGGTCGAGCCTGCCGTCTCCGGCGGCCGCACGATCTTGCCGGTCTCGCCGATCCAGATCGCCTGCGGCACGTTCACGAGGTTGTAGAGGTCCTCGAGGCGATGCTCCGTGTCGATCAGCTGCCAGTAGTCGGACTTCGCCTGCTCGATCCAGGGACGTGCATGCTCAGCGCCGCGGCTCTCTTCCGCGACGGCAACGACCATGAAGTTCTTGTCCTGCAATTGCGCGTAGAGTTGCTGCCACACGGGCAAGTCGAAGCGGCAGCCTCACCAACTGGCCCAGGTGGCGAGGAAGACCTTCTTGCCCCGGAGCTGCGACAGCGAGCGCGGCACGCCGTCGACATCAGGAAGTGTGAAATCAGGCGCCTCGAGCCCTTCGAGCGCGGCGTTGCGTTCGTCGGCGGGCGCGCCGAGCGCCCAGACGTCGTGCTGCTCGCTCGCGACGACCGGGCCGCCGAGTTTCGTCCAGAACGCTGCCACGTCGACCTCGTCCGTGCCAAGCGTCGATGGGTGTAGCGGCACGCAGCGATCGGCGCGGCACATGCCCTCGGGCTTCAGGGTCCAGCCAGTGACCGCCTCGGCATCGGCCGGGCTCATCCACAGCCCGTCACGGGTGGCGACATCGTGCTCGGCGAGCGGGGTAAGGATTTTGGTCATGCTTCGCCAACCTCTCCGTCGCCCCGAGCGTAGCCGAGGGGCCTTCTTTCCGCATTCACGATCTCACCAGCGGAGAGAAGGTCTCTCCACTCCGTTTCGCTCCGGTCGAGACGACGGGGCTACTTCGGCGTCGAGATCGTCACTTCCTTCGAGGTGATGAACTCGAGCAGCACGGGCACGCCCTTCTGAGTCTGCTCGATGCCGCGCTTTATCGCCGGGATGATGTCCTCCGGCTTGGTCACCCGCTCACCATAGCCGCCGAAGGCACGCGCCATCGCCGCGTAGTCGCCGGAGATATCGGTGCTTCGGTACTTCTCGGTCGAGACCTGCATGATATGCAGCTCGATCGCCATCGAGAAGTTGTTGAGCAGGATCGACATGATCGGAATCCGCTCGCGCACCGCGGTCTCGAAATCCATGCCCGTGAAGCCGATCGCGGCGTCGCCCCAGACGTTGATGCAGAGCTTGTCCGGGCAGGCGAGCTTGGCGCCCATGGCGAGGCCGAGGCCATAGCCGAGCTGGGTCGTCTTGCCCCAGCCGATATAGGTATGCGGCGCGGTCGTCTTCCAGAACGGCGAGAGCTGGTCGCGCGGGCTGCCCGCGTCGTGGGTAATGATTGTGTTGGCCTTGTCGACGGTGTTCTGCAGATCCCAAAGCACCCGGTAGGGATTGAGCGGCGCGTCGTTATTGGTCAGCTTGGGCATCCACTCCTGAAGCCACGCGTCGGCCATCGGCTTGATCTCGGCCGCGACCGGGCCGGCGTCGCGCTTCTTGCCGCCGACCAGCTTGCTGCATTCGTCGATCATCGCCCGCAGCGCGAGCTTGGCGTCGCCGACCAGCCCGTGCTGGGCCCGCACGTCCTTGTTGAGGTGGTTGGGATCCAGCGTCGTGTGGATCACCGTCTTGCCCTTGGGCATCGAGATGCCGAAGTTGGTCTCGGTGAACGAGCAGCCAACGCCGAACAGTACATCGCAATTGTCGAGGAAGTGGCGCACCGCCTTCGGATAGGCGCGGCCGCCCGAACCGAGCGCCAGCGGATGGGTCTCGTCGAAGCTGCTCTTGCCCTGCAGCGAGGTGCAGACCGGAATGGCGAGCAGCTCGGCCAGCTCCTTCAGCTCGTCATAAGCCTCGGCCCAGTGCACACCGTGGCCGGCATAGATCACAGGGCGCTTGGCCGCGACCAGCACCTTGGCAGCTTCCTTCACGGCAGCGGGATCGGGGCCGTACTTCGTAGCGATCACCGGCTCGTAGGTCAGCGGCTCGGGCGCGTCCTCGGTATTGGCTTCGGCCGGAAACTCGATGATCACCGGCGAGCCGCGGCCGTTGCGCAGCAGGCTGAAAGCCCGGCGCATGATGTTCTCGATCTCCTTGCCCGAGGTGATCGGCTCGGCGTGCTTGGCGACATGCGCCATCGTGAGCGTCGAGTTGAAGTTCGGCGGCACGTGCGCAATACGGCGCGGATAGCCGGCGGGAATGACGAGCAGCGGCACCGATTCGCCGAACGCCTGGGCGACGCCGCCATAGGCGTTCTCCGAGCCCGGGCCGCTCTGCATGCAGAACACGCCCATCCGACGGCCCTTGGTCAGGCGCGACATGGCGTCGGCCATGTGCAGGCCGATGCGCTCCTGGCGCACGATGATCGGGCGGATGTCGAGCGCCGCACAGTGCTCGATCAGATGGTTGACGGGGTAGGCGAAAAGATACTCGACACCTTCACGCTTCAGGATTTCGGCGACAGCCGGCCCGGTTTTCATCTTGATCTCCTCCTAATTTTTCCTTGGAGCGCGGCTCACCCAAAGAAAAGCGGCCCTAGAGAGCCGCGCTTCCCAGCATTCTTACTTGTTCAATTCCTTCATCGCGCTGTCGAGCCCGCCCAAGGTCAGCGGGAACATGCGGTTGCTCGAGAGCTGCTGCAGCAGCTGGATCGACGGGGTATAGCTCCAGTGCCGCTCGGGCACGGGGTTGAGCCACACCATCGAGCGGTAGGTGTCGGCCATGCGCTGGATCCAGACCTGGCCGGCTTCCTCGTTCCAATGCTCCACCGAGCCTCCCGGATAGGCGATCTCGTAGGGGCTCATGGAGGCGTCGCCGACGAAGATGATCTTGTAGTCGGGCGGATAGGTGTGGAGCAGCTGCTGCGTCGAGAAGGTGTCGACGTGGCGCCGCCGGTTGTCCTTCCACAGCTTCTCGTAGAGGCAGTTGTGGAAGTAGTAGAACTCGAGGTGCTTGAACTCGGTGCGCGCCGCCGAGAACAGCTCCTCGCAGACGCGGATATGCGCGTCCATCGAGCCGCCGATGTCGAACAGCAGCAGGAGCTTCACCTTGTTGCGCCGCTCCGGGACCATCTTGATGTCAAGGTAGCCCGCGTTGCGCGCTGTCGAGCGGATCGTGTCGGGCATGTCGAGCTCGACCTCGGCGCCCTCGCGCGCGAACTTGCGCAGGCGGCGCAGCGCAACCTTGATGTTGCGCGTGCCGA
>JAHCJV010000010.1 GCA_026126105.1 Enhydrobacter sp. | reverse complement strand
GGCCATGCCCTCGATCGTCTCGATCTTCACGCCTTCGGCTTCAGGCGCCAGCACGAGGCAGGAGCAGACCAGCCGATCGTTGACCATGACGCTGCACGCGCCGCAGTCTCCCGAGCCGCATCCCTCCTTGCTGCCGGTCAGGCCGAGGTTGTCGCGCAGCACGTCGAGCAGCGTCTGGTTCGGATCGCAGAGGAACTCGGTCGGCGCGCCGTTGATCGTGGTCGTGACGTGTATCTTTGCCATGTTAGCGGTGTCCCCGATGCTCGATGCCATTGATGCGGTCGCGCGCGATCAGCGCGGCACGCTTGAGAAGAACCCCCGCGATCTTGGTGCGGTACTTGATGGTGCCGCGTTTGTCGTCGATCGGCTTGCACGCGTCCGAGCAGGCCTTGGCCGCCGCCTCGAGCGCCGCATCGTCGAGCTTGGAGCCGACCAGCGCCTTGGCTGCCTCGTCGACCAGCAGGACCGTCGGTGCAACCGCCCCGAGCCCGACGCGGGCCGCGGCCACCGTGTCTCCCTTCATGGTGAGGCTGACGCCGACGCCGACGACGGCAATGTCCATCTCGGTGCGAGGGATAAGGCGAAGGTAGGCGTCGGATGAATTCTTCGGCCGCTTGGGAAGGCTGAGCGACACGACGATCTCGCCGGGCTTGAGCGAGGTCTTGCCCGGACCGACGGCAAACTGCTCCACCGGCACCTCGCGCTTTCCGCCGGGGCCCTGCACGCGGACGATGCAGCCTGCTGCAACAAGCGCCGGAACACTGTCGGCCGCGGGCGAGGCGTTGCACAGATTGCCGCCGGCCGAGGCACGCCCCTGGACCTGGGTGGAGCCGATAAGGTTGATCGCCTCGACCACGCCCGGCCAGGCCTTACGGAGGCTCTCATGCTCGCCGATCACGGCCGCCGGCGTCGCCGCGCCGATCGTGAAAGCGCCGCTCTTCTCGGTGATGCCAACCATCTCGGGAATCTTCTTCACGTCGACGATGGTGCCGGGTTCGCGCATGCCGGATTTCATCTGCACGAGCAGATCCGTCCCACCGGCAAGGACGTAGCCCTTGCCATTGGCTGCGGCCATCAAGGCGACGGCTTCCTTGATATTTTTCGCAGTCCGATACTGGATTTCACTCATGCGGCGGCGTCTCCCCGTTGTTCCTTTTGCAGGAAGCGCATCCAACCCGACTGCGCGCCCGAGAGCAAGTCGCGCGTAGGTCGACGACCCGCGGCAATTCACGTTCTGCGGAACGGGCACGGTCCTTCCCGCATCTCCGGCGCGAGTAGACGGCCTCCCGCAAACTGCCGGTGCGACAATAGGGCAGACGGACCGACCGGCGAGCTCTCGCTGTCGAGAGATCCTCATGCCGAATGCACCAGGCTTGCGGCAGCCTCGATCGAAACGGTTCGCCAGCAGCGCGAAGAATTTCGTGCCGGCTTGATCTGGATCAAGGACACATCGGTCAGACACTGCTCGCCTTACCGTCCAAAGAGGTGCGTCGATGGATACGTGTTACTATTCCCTCGTTCGCAGGGGGGAGGACGGACGGTACTTCGGTTGGGTGCCGGACCTGCCCGGCGTGACGGCAGCAGGCCTCGTCGAAAAGGATGTGATCCGAGAGCTTTCGAGGAACGCGCGGCAACATGTCCGCGGACTGGTCGAGCGGCAGCAGCCGGTTCCGGCAGCGAGTTCCGGTTCGGTGCCCTGCGCGCGCGAACAGTCGCAACGCTATCGCCGAATACTTCTGATTCTCGGCTAGGACCGCGAGAGAACTGGCTCGCGCGCCCTTCAAAGCGATCGCTTGATGCCGAAAAAGCGATTGTTCAGGCGACCCAAACTCGCCGAGCGCACGAGTTCTGCTCAGTAATCGTAAACGTTCACCGCCTTGTTGACGATCGCATCGAGCGCGCGCGCCATCGTCGCCACGGTCTCACGATCCTTGATACCATGCTCGTCCGCGAAAGCGGCGAGACGACGATAGCCGACCCAGACCCGTCCCCGATCGTCCTCGAACACTGTGACGCGCAGCGGCAGATCGAGTGCGGCGGTGGGATGCGCCTGCATCAGCTTTGTGCCGACCCTGGGATTGCCGAACACCAGCACACGCGTCGGCCGCAGCGGCATGTCCACCTTGCGTGCATTATCGTCATGATCGAACTCGGCAAACACCGGGACCTTTTGAGCCTTCAGCGCACGCTCGATCCGCGCCACCGTCTCGTCGACACTCCACTTGCTCTCCTGAGCCACGAAACTGTCGCTGATTTGGCCGCCGCCGAGGCCGCGCTTGTACGCATCGGCGATATCACGCGCGAGAACGGTCAGATCGATCCCCTGCTTGTTGGCCAGCAAGGTGACGCAAACGAGATCGGCCGGATCGGTGAAGCGGCTGAGATAGGCGCTGAAACCCGGCGCCGAGCCCTTGATCTCCATGAAACCGGGATGCCTCGTAAACTCCCAGCCGGCCATTGCCGGCACGACCGTACCGTTCGCCAGCGTCGTCGGCTTGTAGATCAGCGCACGATTGGCCGGCTGCTTGACCAGGATGCCGCCGGCCAACGCGACGTCCCACGCGCTTATATCCTCGGCCGAGGACCACAGGCTCGCGAAAGCGAAAAGATTTGCCGAGACGCCAGGATTGACCGCGACGAGGCCCGAGTTGCCGGCGCGATAGCCGGTGGCGGGCTCGATCGGATTTATGAACGGCACTTCGGAGGTGAAGCGCGTGTGCTGCTTGGCTCCGGCCGCCCCCGAACGGTCGCGGAAGGACTTGCGCGCAAAGTCCTCGACGAACTGCGTGGCGCGGAGCCCGAGAGGCTCGATCTGCCTGCGGCGGACGAAGTCATGATAGGACATGCCGCCGGCGCGCTCGACGATCATGCCGAGAAGCGCGAAATTCGTGGCGCTCTGTCGAACTTCGGTGCCGGGCTGGAACTGCAACGGCAGCGGCGCGACCAGCGCCAGCAACTCGGCCGGCAAATAGGGATGTTCCTCCTTGAAGGCATCGGCGCTGCGGTAGTCGGCAATGCCGGAGGCGTGCTGCAGCAGCTGGAGAATCGTGATCTTGTCCCATGCTGGCGGCAACGCAGACAGGTGCTTGTCGAGCGGATCGTTGACGTCGAGCTTGCCTTCCTCCTCGAGCTGGAACACCGCAACCGCGGTGAAGCCCTGGGTCATCGGCCCGATCGCCCACATCGTGCGTGTCGAGGCGAGCTCGTCATGCGCCAGGCTGGCACGACCGTAGCCGGCCGAGCGCGGTATGTAGGGCGCCTGCACGATCGCCATGGCGAGCCCCGGTACGTCATTGGCCGCCATGAACTCGGCGATGCGCTGGTCGATATACTTGCCGCGCACCGCGAGGTCCGGCTTCCCGCGCGGCGCCTCCGTCTGGGCGAAGGCGAAGACAGGCGCCAGTATCAGTACAATCGCAGCCGCAAGACGCATGATCGCCCCTCTCTACGGGAGGTTATGCCCGTAATCCTCGCACGATCAGTTCATTGAGCCGGCGTGCGAATGCCGCCGGGTCAGGCGGGACCTCGCCATCGAGGATCTGGGCCTGCGCCAGCAAGAGCGCGGAGAGGTCGGCGATGTCCGCCTCCTTCTTCTGCTCGACCGAGCGGGCGAGCGCCTTCACGATCTCATGACGCATGTTGAGCTCGAGCACCGGCTTGGCGCCTGTGCCGCGGTCCTGGCGGGCCAACAGGCGTTCGAGCTCGCGGTCGCGCGCCCCGGTCGATGCAACCAGGCAGGCGGCGCTATCGGTGAGGCGCTGCGAGGGGCGGACCTCCGAGACCTGCTCGCCCAGCGCATCCTTGACCGCCTTGAGCACGTCCTTGTCCGCTTCCGCAGCCTCGTCCGGCGGCGCGGCATCCTTGTCGACGAGCGGCACGAGGCTGAAGTCGACGTCGCCCTGGCTCAGGGATTTCATCGGCTTGCCGTCGAAGTCCCCCGGCATCATCGTCCAGAACGCGTCAATCGGGTCGGCCAGCAGCAGCACCTCGATACCGCGCGCCCGCGCCGCCTCGAGCTTCGGGTTCGACTTCAGCCGCTCGATGCTCTCGCCCACGAGATAGTAGATTTCGGTCTGGTTGGGCCTGAGGTCCGCAACATACTGCTTGAGGGAGCGCAGCTCGCCGGACGCTGTGCTGGCGAAGCGGCAGAGGTTCAGCAGCTGCGTGCGCCGCTCATGGTCTTCGTACAACCCCTCCTTCAGCACCGGGCCGAAGGCTTCCCAGACTTTCTTGTACTTGTCGGCGTCCTTCTCGGCGGTGCTCTCCAGCTCGCCCAGCACGCGGCCGGTTACGGCGGTGCGAATCTGCCCGACCTGAGGATTGTTCTGCAGCATCTCGCGCGAGACGTTGAGCGGCAGGTCTTCGCTGTCGATGACGCCGCGCACGAAGCGCAGGTAGGACGGCAGCAGGTCGGCATCGTCGGTGATGTAGACCCGCCGCACGTAGAGCTTGATCCGCCCTTTGCGTCCAGGATCCGCCAGGTCGAACGGCCGCATCGTCGGCACGAACAGCAGCACCGCGTAGGACTGCCGTCCCTCGGCCCGATAGTGCAGGGTCAGGGCCGGCTCGTCGAAGGCGTTCGCCAACGACTTGTAGGCCTCCGTATAGTCCTCGGGCTTGAGCTCGGACTTCGAGCGCTGCCACGGCGCCGACGCGGCGTTGATCTGCTTGGCCTCGCCCTTGTCGTCGACCAGTTCGATCGGAAACAGGATGTGGTCGGAATAGGTCCGCACGATGCGCTCGAGCTCGTAGCGCTCGGAGTACTTCGTCTCGTCCGACTTGAGATGGATCAGCACCTCGGTGCCGCGCGGCACCCGCGCAACCTGCTCTTCCGTCGCAGGCGTCAGCTCGAAGCCCCCACCGCCCTCGGAGCGCCACACCCAGGTCTCGTCCGAGCCGGCGCGGCGGCTCGTGACCTCGACCTTGTCGGCGACCATGAACACCGCATAGAAGCCGACGCCGAAGCGGCCAATCAAGCCTGTCCCGTCCTTCGCCTCGGCCAGTCCCTTGAGAAACGCCTTGGTGCCCGAGCGCGCGATGGTGCCGAGATTGTCGATCAGTTCCTGCTGCGTCATGCCGATGCCGGAATCGGCGATCGCCAGGGTGCGCGCCTTGGGGTCGGCCGTAAGCTTGATGGCGAGACGTTCGTTGCCGGCCAGAAGGTCCGGCTTGGCGATCGCCTCGTAGCGTAGCTTGTCGCACGCATCGGAGGCGTTGGAGATCAGCTCGCGCAGGAAAACGTCCGTTTCGGAGTAGACCGAGTGAACCATCAGGTTCAGCAGCTCGGCGACTTCGGCCTGGAAGGCGTGGGTATGGGTTGTGGCTTGTTCTGTCATGGCGGGCGACAATTTGGGGGCTTACCGTCGCCGCATCAAGCCCGTGACACGCTCGGAGCGGACCACGTCTTTCGACCGTCTGACAAGGATACGTATCCGCGGCGCCTCACGCGTTCGGTTGAGCGCAGGCCGAGATCAGGCGTCTTGTCACGCGTTCGTACATGGTGGCTCCCATTCGCGTCTCGGGCAGGGCGTCGCGTGCATCCGGAACGATGATGGTAGTCGCCTCGTTCGTCGTGCCGGAGCGACAAATAAGCAGCTGGCGCACGGGCTCCGCCGTCGAGCGACCGATGCCGTCAAGCGGCTCCCACAGCTCGTGGACCTGATCGCGATCCGAAGCCGGGAGAAGATTGCACCTGGCGTTGCCGACGCGCAGCCAAAGGCGAACATCGCCGTCAGGCATGCAGGAAACCTCCTCCATTATGTCGCTGCTCTCGAAGCCGATCGTCAGCCGGTCCGGGCACAGCCGAAAGACCAGTACGTTGAAGCCGGCTTCTCCGTCATCGAGGACGCCGCTTTCACAGGCGAGGGTGGCCGTTGCGGCGGACGCCCGCAAAGGCGTCGACGAGGAAAGGAGCGACGCCGCGACACCGCCCATAATGCTCGCCGAAGCCAGATGCCGCCGCAATGCAGCCCATCGCATGTCAGCCTCCCAAGTCGTCTTCCAGCCTCGGGTTTTCGATCAGGGCGGCCGATTCGCGCGCCGTTTCGATCTCGGCAACGCGCGCCGTGAAACGAACCAGATCCTGCCCCTGCAGGCGGGTGCGCAGTGATGTCCGCGCTACGCTCGCCGGATCGACCGGTCGGCCGCCGCGGTGGAGCTCGAAATGGAGGTGCGGGCCAGTCGAGAGACCGGTGCTGCCGACGAAGCCGATCACCTGACCCTGGCGCACGCGCGAGCGTGCACGCACGCCGGAGGCGATCCGCGACAGATGCGCGTAAGCAGTGGAAAGGCCGTTGTCGTGTCTGATCTTGACCCACCGCCCGTAGCCGCCGTTGACACGGGCCGCGATCACGCTGCCAGCGCCGGCGGCCAGGACGGGCGTGCCGGCAGGAGCGGCAAAGTCGACGCCCGCGTGAAGCCGCGTGAAGCCGAGGACGGGGTGACGGCGCAGGCCGAAGTGCGAGGAGATCCGGCTCATGTTCAGAGGCGTGCGGAGCAGCGCCTTGACCACGCTCAGGCCCTTGGCGTCATAGAAGTATTCCTCGCCATTGCGCGGCTTGAAGCGATAGATGTTGTAGCTCTCCGCGCCGCCTCCGGTGGTGAGTTCGGCCCACAGTACACGTCCACCATCGACTGCCACGCCATCGCTCGTCCAGGAGCGCTCGATCAGCATATCGAACCGGTCGCCGGGCTTGATATCGTGCTGGAAGTTCACATCCCAGGATAGAGCACGCAGCATCTCGGCCAACGGCGCGTGCGGGACGCCGGCCGCCCCGGCGCTGGCGATCACCGAGTCCTCGATCTCACCTGCCGCGCGCTGAAGCTTCGGCGTGACATCGTAGATGACCTCCTCGACGGAATAGTCGCCGTCCTCGTCGCGCTCGAGCCTGTATTCTCGGCGTGGCTCGGGCCGAATCGAAAGGGCAAGGAGGACGGGCTCGGCTCCGGCGACCTCGGCCGGCTGAAGCGTCATGTCGATGAGTTGACCGATGGCCAGCCGTTCCATGCGCATATGCTTGGCAAGGGCGGCAACGACCTCTGCGACCTCGCCGGCGACGATGCCGAGCCGACCGAGCATGCGAGAAACCGTATCGCCTTTCTTCAGCCGCACCGAAGTCTCGACCGGCGGGGGCGCAGGCTCCGCGTCGGCGGCGGCAGAATTCGATGCACCAGGCAACGCGCCGACCGATGCGTCGACCGATGCAAGCGCCGTCATGTCCGGCAACGGCGTCCCCGCTTCGGGATAGAGATCGAGGGCGCTCGCCAGCCGGCTCGGCACGCTATCCTGGGCGGTCGACGATGCGTCGGGCACAGGACGAGGCATGGCCCAGCCGAGAGCGATGGCGATGGCAAGGCCGCTCAGCGCGATGCCGAACTTTCTCCCGATTCCTCCGCCCGGCGCGGGCTGACGAATCTGCACGAATGTCGGCGGTTTCACCTGATTCTGCTGAATGGCACTTATTTGTGAAGATGGTGAGACGAAACGATCGACTGAATCGGTGGGGCGCTCGCAAGACGAGATATGATCTGGCATTCCAGCATTCCTTGAGGGAGTAAGAGCGCAGCCGCTACGGCCATGTCTTGTCGCAAAAGATTGGCGGTACACGCCGCGAGACCGGTGTGTCGCGATTTCGAGCTTGGCTCCTCCTGCACATTGTCGGATGGATGGAAGATTAAGCCAGAAACTTGGCAGCAATGTGTTTGCGTCGGCAGCGGCGCCCGGCCGCACACCGTCGGCAGCACCTCTTCCCGGAATTTCCCTCTACAATGCGCCCAACGGAGAGGGGGAAACGGCATGTCGATGCGGACGGGAGCCGACTATCGCAACAGCCTGCGCGACGGACGGCGCGTTTTCGTGCTCGGCGAAGGTCAGGTGGACGACGTCACGCGCCATCCCGCCACCGCCGCGATGGTAGACGACTATGTTGCCTGGTACGACCGCCACGACGATCCGGCCTGGAAGGAGACGCTGTTCGGCCCGGGCGGCGCAATCGACTATCTCGTGCCGCGTACGTCGGACGATCTCGTGCGCATGGGCAAGTGCTTCTCGGCCACGACCTTCCTCAGCGCCGGCAACGTCACACACACGCCGGCCTACGGCCATCTGATCGCGCTCGGCATCCTGCATGCGGTCAACGCGCATCAGGGGTCCCCCGACCAGGCCGCCAATGCCGAGGCCTATCGCGCCGAGATCGCGCGCACCGGGCGGTTCCTCACCTTCGCCGCCGGCGCCGCGCCGATCGGCTACCGGCTGCGCGAGGATCCGACCGACAGGGTCGCACTCAGGATCGTCGGCCGTTCAGAGACTGGTGTCGTGGTGCGCGGCAAGATCGGCATGCACACCAGCCCGGCCTTCGCCGAGGACGTCTATATCGGCGCCATCAATGGCGCAGTGCTCGACGGCCAGCGCGCGACCTTCGTCGTGCCGGTCAATGCCGAGGGCGTTACCGTGATCTGCCGCAAGCGCTCGGCACGCGACCCCAATCCGTTCACGTCGCCACTCAGCAGCCGGTTCGACGAGCTCGACGGCCAGATGTGGCTCGACGACGTGGTCGTGCCGTGGAATCGCGTCTTCGTCACCGATCCCTCGCCCGAGCCCATCGCCCGCTGGCTGTTCTGGCACCAGCTCTATTGCTGGCTGTCGAAGGCCGAGTTCACGCTGGGCCTGGGACTCGCCTGCGCGCACGCGATGGGACTCAGCCGGCACGAGGCGACGATCGATTACCTGCTCGACCTGATCACCGACGTGCAGACCGTGCGGGCCTGCCAGACCGCGGCCGAACGCGACCCGGAGATGACCGTCGACGGCTACTGCTCGCCCAATCACAGCCATCTCGCCGCGGGCTCGATCGCCATGCTGAAGGCGCGGCGGCGCATGGCCGAGATCTTGCGCATCCTGCCCGGCTCCTCGCTGGTCGTGGCACCGTCCGACAAGGACCTCGAGGATGCCGCGCTCGCCGCGGGGCTGGAGGAATCATTTGCTGGCGGCGGGTACACGGCCCGCCAGCGCGCGGCGCTGCTGCAGATGGCATGGGATCATGTCGGCTCGGCGCTCGACCAGCGCGAGCACGTGTTCGAGCTGCACGCCAACGGCGGCGAGGTCTCGTGGCGCGGCCGACTCCGCAAGAGCTTCGACCGATACAACGTCCTCGCCAATGCGGTACTGCAGCGGCTCGACCTGCCGATGCCGGCCGTCAACCTCGACTCGATCCGAGACGCCCCGCTGGCCGCGCGCCGGCCGGTCACGCCTCCGCGACCGGGAGAACGCTAATCCATTGCGCGGTTGGAAGGCTGATTTGCCGCTCGGGACGAACGCGCGCGATCTGGATCGGAAGTTTCAGGGCGCAAAGCTCGGGAATCGGCGTGAAGCTTCACGCCGCCGCAGCCCATTGCCTGTTGCAGTCTGCTTCAGTCCTTCGGCAACAACAGGCGCGCGCCGCGAGAACCGCCGATCACCCACGATATTGTGAATACAATCGCGCAAGATCATGGACATCCGCTGCCTCACGACCGTCTTGCCCACGCTCAGCCGGCCCATTTGCCTTCCGCGAAACAGCGCACCGTTTATGCGGAAACCTGGCTAACCGGTCCGGCGGCAGCGTGGGAACGCCCGGTTGGGACGGAATTGAGTCTCGGCCGCCTGTGGTCCGGGACGGGCGACCCCCAAAACCGTCGAAGAATGCCGTCGCAATCCAATCTGGAAGATCCAGCGAACTTCGTCGGGGTCACCCCCTGAACGAGACTACTCGATATATTCCGCGATGTGTCATATTCGACAACATCGCCGCAACGGCATGGCGTTTGCAGCACTGTGTCGCACTTGATCGCCGGG
Source organism: Enhydrobacter sp. (assembly GCA_026126105.1). Taxonomy (GTDB): domain Bacteria; phylum Pseudomonadota; class Alphaproteobacteria; order Reyranellales; family Reyranellaceae; genus Reyranella. Next base: position 91,537 of record JAHCJV010000010.1, on the reverse strand, counting down.
ATCATCTGTTAGGAGACGAGCGAGGAGTTCGAATGCCGGAATTGGTTCGGCATTGTGCTCAATCCAATGGCGGCATGACTTTGCCTGCGGTTCGGTGAGGTCGGAGGTCGCTCCAGTATTCGACGAACGCGCTGTTGTTGCGAGAAGCAAACATCGGTAAACAGGCGAAATTGCCGCCCCTTAGGAAGCCGCCAGAGCGAGGTAGATAACTTGCGCGAAATTAGTGACAAGTTGAGCCATCTTCAGAGGCTCGAGGCCGAAAGCATCTTCATCATGCGGGAGGTCGCCGCCGAATGCGAGAATCCCGTCATGCTGTATTCGATCGGGAAAGACTCCTCGGTGATGCTTCATCTCGCGATGAAGGCCTTTTATCCGGCGAAGCCGCCTTTTCCCATCCTCCACGTCGATACGACATGGAAATTCAGGGAGATGATCGAGTTCCGCGATCGCACGGCAGCCGAGCTGGGGCTGAAGTTGATCGTCCACATCAATCAGGAAGGCATCGAGCGGGGTATTAATCCGTTTACCCACGGCTCGGCCATTCACACGGACGTCATGAAGACCCAGGGCCTGCGCCAGGCGCTGGACAAATACGGCTTCGATGCCGCCTTCGGCGGCGCCCGACGGGACGAGGAAAAGTCTCGCGCCAAGGAGCGCGTGTTCTCGTTCCGAAGCGAACAGCACCGCTGGGATCCGAAGAACCAGCGCCCCGAGCCCTGGAGCATCTATAATACACGCAAGAACAAAGGCGAGAGCATCCGCGTATTTCCGCTCTCGAACTGGACCGAGCTAGACATCTGGCAATATGTTTACCTTGAGAATATTCCTGTCGTGCCGCTGTACTTCGCCAAGGAGCGGCCAGTCGTCGAACGCGACGGCGGGCTCTTCATGGTCGACGACGATCGCATGCCGCTACTGCCCGATGAGCGGCCACAGATGAAGATGGTGAGGTTCCGTACCTTGGGTTGCTACCCTCTGACCGGCGCGATGGAGAGCACGGCGGACACCATGACGGGCATTCTTGAAGAGATGATTCGCGCCAAGCACTCGGAGCGCCAGGGCCGTGTCATCGATCGCGACAGTGACGGATCAATGGAAAAGAAGAAGCAGGAAGGCTACTTCTAATGGACACGATGACTGATCCCGCGCAGCGTCTGGATTCTTACCTTCGCGCCCAGGAAAAAAAGGAGCTCCTGCGCTTCCTGACTTGCGGCAGCGTCGATGACGGCAAGTCGACCCTGATCGGCCGTTTGCTCTATGAGGGCAAGATGCTGTTCGAGGACCAGCTCGACAGCCTCAAGGCAGAAAGCGAGCGGGTGGGCACTCAAGGTGGGGCGCTCGATTTCGCCCTTCTGGTGGATGGTCTTGCTGCCGAACGGGAGCAGGGCATCACCATCGACGTCGCCTATCGTTTCTTCGCGACCGACAAGCGCAAGTTCATCGTCGCCGATACGCCGGGCCACGAGCAGTACACCCGCAACATGGCGACGGGCGCATCGACGGCGGACCTCGCCATCATCCTCGCAGACGTCCATCGCAGCAGCGATCTTTTGACCCAGACGCGTCGGCACACCTACATCTGCTCGATGCTGGGCATCCCGCACATGGTGCTGGCCGTCAACAAGATGGATCTGGTCGGCTACGACCAGAAGGTGTTCACGGCTTACACCGACAAGTACATCGAGTTCGCCAAGCAGCTCGGCATCACCAGCGTCCAGTGCATTCCGATTTCGGCGTTGCGTGGCGACAACGTCGTTGTCCCGAGCGCGCAGATGCCATGGTACCACGGGCCGGCGCTCTTGCCGTATCTCGAGACCGTGGATCTCGCGAGCAAAGAGGCAAGCGGTGCGTTGCGTCTGCCAGTGCAATGGGTCAATAGGCCGAATCCCAGTTTCCGCGGCTATGCCGGTACGATCGTCGGCGGCAAGCTGAGCCAGGGAAACCGGATCAAGGTTCTTCCGTCCGCCGAAGAGGCGATCGTGACGCGTATCGTCACACAGGACGGTGACCTCGAAACCGGCATCCGCGGCCAAGCCGTTACCGTGGTCCTCGATCGCGACATCGACGTCAGCCGCGGCGACGTCATATGCGACGCTCAGAATCCCGTGAGCATCGCCGATCAACTCGCCGCGCACGTGCTCTGGATGGCGCCCGAGGAGATGTTGCCTGGACGCACCTATCTGATGAAGCTGGGCACGACCACGACCCAGGCCACCGTGACGGAGCTCAAGCACAAGATCAACATCAACACTCTTGAAACGACGGCCGGCAAGACGCTGCATCTGAACGAGATCGGTGTCTGCAACCTGTCCTTGGCGAAGGCTGTCGCTTTCGAGTCCTATGCCGATAACCACGAGCTGGGCAGTTTTATCCTGATCGACCGGATCAGCAATCAGACCGTGGGCATGGGTCTTATCGACTTCGCTTTGCGGCGGGCCACAAACATCCACTGGCAGAGTCTGGATGTCAGTCGCGAGGCCCGCGCCTCGCTCAAGGGCCAGAAGGCGGGCGTAGTCTGGATGACGGGACTGTCGGGTTCCGGCAAATCAACCATCGCCGTGGCGCTCGAGAAGCGGCTGTTCAGCCTGGGGCGGCATACCTTCGTACTCGACGGCGACAATGTGCGGCATGGGCTCAATCGCGATCTGGGCTTCACCGACGCAGACCGCGTCGAGAATATTCGCCGGGTCGCCGAAGTTGCCCGGCTGATGGCCGACGCCGGCCTCCTGGTGATCGTGTCCTTCATCTCGCCGTTCCGCGAAGAGCGCGAGATGGCGAGATCACTGATGCCTGAGGGTGAGTTCATCGAGGTGTTCGTCGATACGCCTCTGGAACTGTGTGAATCGCGAGACCCCAAGGGTCTCTATCGCAAGGCTCGCCGCCAGGAGATCACCAACTTCACCGGCATCAGCTCGCCCTACGAGGGGCCGCTGAATCCCGAAGTGAAGATCGAAACGGCGAACCAGACGGTGGAGCAGTCGGTCGAGCAGTTGCTGGCCTATCTTGCGGCAACCGGCCGGATATCGGGCTAGCGAGCTCTCGCCATGACAGCAGCAAAAGGTATCATTCTCTCGGGTGGCAGCGGCACGCGGCTGCACCCCATGACCGCCGCCACCAACAAGCAGCTGCTGCCGGTCTACAACAAGCCCATGGTCTACTACCCGCTGACCACCCTGATGCTGGCGGGATGCCGGGAGATCCTGCTCATCGTAAACCCGGGCGACGTCGAGGCCTATCGGCGTCTCTTGGGGGACGGGCGGAAGTGGGGCCTCGAGATCAGTTACGGCACGCAGCCGAATCCGGGCGGCATTGCCGAAGCTTTCCTCATAGGCCGGGAATTCATCGGCGATTCGAGGGTCGGCGTGATCCTCGGAGACAACCTGTTCTACGGCGCGTCCTTGCCGGCCGTAGCCGAGCGCGGTGCGCAGGCAACCGATGCAGTAATTTACGCGTACTGGGTAGCCGATCCGACGGCCTACGGCGTCGTAGAGTTCGATTCGAGCGGGCGCCCTTGCAGCATCGTCGAGAAGCCGAAGCACCCGAAGTCGAACTGGGCAGTGACCGGGCTCTACTTCTATGGGGCGGACGTCTGCGATGTCGCGGCCGGCCTGGAGCGCTCGGCACGGGGAGAGCTCGAGATAACCGACGTCAATGCCCACTATCTGCGGGCGGGTCGATTGAGCGTCGAACGGCTGGGGCGCGGCTATGCATGGCTGGACACCGGCACGCCATCGAACCTGCTGCGTGCAGCCCAATTCGTCGAGACCGTCGAAGACCGTCAGGGCCTGCAAATCGGCAGCCCCGAGGAGATCGCCTGGCGCAAGCACTACATCGGCGATGAGGAACTCGAGAAGCTGATCGAACCGATTCAAAAGAGCGATTACGGCAAGTATCTTCACCGTCTGCTGACGCAAGATTAGGTTGTTTAGGCAGCAGGCTAGCTAATGGCGCGACGCATCGTGTCGGAAATGCGAGCGCGGCGAATCCGGCAAGCCGCCGAGAAGTGTAGCGGTCCTGCAGCAAAGTAGTGATATCGCTTGCACCGGCGAGCCGGCGGGTCATTTGCGCAACGAACGTTCAATCTGAATTCGAACAGAGGACGGTCTGGAGCCATCGCATCGCGCCACGGCATCGTATAGGGTAGATCACGAACTTCCTCATACTGTGGTTACGAGCGTCAGATGGCTGTTCTTGTCACGGGTGTCGCAGGCTTCATCGGCAGTCACGTAGCCAAGGCGCTTCTGGCACGCGGCGAAGCCGTCGTCGGGATCGACAACTTCAGTCCCTATTACAGCCCGCAACTCAAGCACGACCGGTTGCAGCCTCTCAGGAAGCTGGAGGGCTTCACGTTCGTCGAAGCCGACATCGCCGACCGAGAAGGCATGTTTGCGCTTTTGGATGGCCGTCGAGATATAGACCGCATCGTGCATCTTGCGGCCCAACCCGGTGTCAAGCATTCGACGGTCGATCCCTACATCTACGTTCAGACGAACGTCATGGGCCATCTCGTCCTTCTTGAGCTGGGGCGAAGACTCGGCTCGACGTTGAAACATCTTGTTTACGCGTCATCCTCTTCCGTCTATGGCGGCAACACCAAGTTTCCATTCGCTATCAGCGATCCTGTTGAGCATCCAGTCTCTCTCTACGCCGCGACGAAGAGGGCGGACGAGCTGATCTCCGAAACCTATGCCCACCAATACGGGTTGAAAAGCACCGGCCTGCGCTTCTTCACCGTCTACGGCCCCTGGGGGCGACCGGACATGTCGCCCTACATCTTCACCAAGGCGATCGACGAGGGGCGCACCATTCCCCTGTTTCACATGGGCGCCATCCGGCGGGACTTCACCTACATCGACGATATCGTGTCCGGGACGATCGCCGTGCTCGACGGCCCACCGGCGAAGCCTGCTCATCGTGTCTACAATCTCGGCGCAACGCGCAGCGAGGAGATTGCCCACGTTCTTTCCCTCTACGAGAAAGCCCTGGGCAAGAAGGCGATAATCGAGTTGAAGCCGGGCGAACCCGGGGATATGCGCGAGACTGCTGCCGACATATCCGATACGACGCGCGATTTCGGCTGGAAGCCGTCTACGACCGTCGAGGAAGGGATCCCGCGTTTCGTGGATTGGTACAGGTCCTACCACGGGGCCGCCTGAACAATCGTCTGCGGTCGGGACTCCAGCTAGCGATTGGCGCGCGCCACGGCCGCGTTGAGCAGAAGGTTCGCGCCCGGCACCGAACGAACGAGGTCGATGTTCTCCTTCACATTGTGGCTGATGCCCTCGTGGCACGGCGTGAAGATCATCGCGGTCGGCGCCATCGTCGCCACGGCGTAGGCATCGTGACCGGCCTGGCTGCGCATCTCGCGGTACGGCAATCCGAGTTCCTGCGCCGTCGTGCGCAACAGTTCGACGCAGTCGGGTGCGAACAGCTCGCTGCCCCAGCTCCAGCCTTCCACGACGTCGATCTCGACATTGGCCTTCTTCGCGGCCGCGTCGATCGCGGCACGGATGTCCCGCCCCATCGCCTCGAAGCGCGCCTGATCGATGTGGCGGTAGTCGAGCGTGAGCTTGACCTCCTCGGCGTAGGTACCGGGCAGGTTCGGGAAGCTCTCGATCCGGGTCGTGGTGGTGCGGCCCTCGTCGGAGGCATAGGCCAGGCCGACATCGTTGACAGCCCCTATCACATATCCCGCGCCGACCAGCGCGTTGCGCCGCATCGCCATCGGCGTGCCGCCGGCATGGCCCGTATCGCCCTTGATCGTGAGGCGCAGCGCCTTGGTCTTGTAGCCGCCGATCACGATGCCGACATCGACCCTTTCTCGATCGAGGGTCGGTGCCTGCTCGATATGAAGCTCGAAATAGGCGTCGAATGCGCGCTTGCCGAGCGGCTCTGGCCCAGCATAGCCGATCGCGTCGAGCGCCTGCTCGACCGTGATGCCGTCGTCGTCTCTGGTCGCGAGCACGACGTTTAGCGGGATGACGCCCGCGAAGGCCATTGAGCCCATCATCGGCGGCGCGAAGCGGCCACCCTCCTCGTTGGTCCAGCAGATCACCTCGATGCCGCGCTTCGTCGACAGCCCGCGGTCGTTCAGCGTCCGCACGACCTCGAGGCCGCAGAGCACGCCCAGGATACCGTCGTAGCGGCCGCCGCAGATCTGGGTGTCGAGATGGCTACCGATGGCGACCGGCGCCAGCGCGGGATCGCTGCCGGCGCGGCGTGCGAAGATGTTGCCCAGCCGATCGATCTCGACCGTGCAGCCCGCCGACTTGGCCCAGTCGATGAACTGGTCGCGCATCTGCTTGTCCTCGGATGACAGCGCCAGACGCCGCAGGCCGACGTCGCGGAACCTGCCGATCTCGGCGGAACGCTCCAGCGTGTCCCACAGCCGTTGGGGATTGATCTCAAGCACATTGCTGACAGCCACGAGTGGACTCCTTCGGTTCGTCGACGCCAAGTTAGCAAGAACGGGGCTAGGACGTGCGGGCCGGCACCGGAAAGCGGAGACGGCAGCGCAGGCCTTCCGGCGCGAATTGCGCATCCAGCTCGCCCTTGATCTGCTGGGCGCTCGCCGCCAGAAGCCGCGAGCCGAAGCCACGGTGCTTCGGTGGGGCGACCGGCGGACCTTCGTGCTCCTGCCAGATGAAGTCGACGACAACGCCCTCGCCGTCCTGCGTCTTCATAGGCGTCACCGTCCAGGAGATCTCGATCCTTCCAGCATCGATGGAAAGCGCACCGAACTTGGCGGCGTTGGTCGCGAGCTCGTTCAGCATCAGGGCGAGCGCGATCGTAATGCTCGTCGGCAGCTCGACCGCGTCTCCCGATACTTCGATGCGTCCAGCGTACGCGCTGAAAGGATCGAGCACGGCGCTTACGACCTGATTCAGCAGTGCGCCCCGCCACGCCGTTCGCGTTAGCAGATCGTGGGCGCGCGACAGTGCCATGATGCGCTCGCCGAAAGCGCGGGTGAACTCCTGGGGATCGGACTTGCTGCGCTGGGTTTGCTGGGCAAGCGACTGAACGATAGCGAGCGTGTTCTTGACCCGGTGGTTGAGCTCTTCGAACAGCAGGCGCTGGCGCTCTTCGGCTTCCTTCAGGTCGGTGATGTCGACCAGCAGGCCGACCACACGCAACGCCTTGCCGGCGGCGTCGCGCTCGACCTGGCCGCGATCCATCACCCAGCGAACTTCGCCGTCAGGGCGGCGGATGCGATAAGTGAGCTGGTATTGCTGCTCGGATGCCAGGATCTGCCGTTTGCGCAGGCCGACCTCCTTACGATCATCGGGATGAACGAAATCCAGGGCCGATTCGAGATCTCGGTCTTCGCCCGGCCCGACGCCGAGGATGCGCCGGATTTGCGGCGAGCGATGCACACGGTCATGGACGGCATCGTACTGGTGGGCGCCGAAATGCGCGACGTCGGCCGCGGTTCCGAGCAGCTGCTCGCTGTAGCGCAAGGCGGTGCGACTCTGCTCGAGCCTCTCGGCAGCCTCGCGGAGGGCATGGTTGACGGCATTCACCTCGACGATGCGCGTATCCCCCACCTCGACAGGATCGCCGCGGCCAAGCGCAGCGGCCCCGCGCGCCGTCGCACCAAGCGGTCCAGTGAACCCTACACCGAACACATAGGCCGTGACGCCGGTCAGCAGCGTCACCAACGCGGCCGCGACTCCCCACGCCCACAGCAGCTCCCGCGTCGTCGCGTCGACCAGCCGCGCAGGAACGGAGACACGTACGGTCCAGCCTCCCGTCGCCGTCCGGTCCGAAGCCACCAGGACGCGTTCGCCGTCGAGACTTCGACCCTGCACGACCCGGCCGAGTGGCTGCTCGCGCCAGCGCTCCGGCACAGTCTCGCCGAGCCGCCGCTCCTGCTCGTGCGAATGCGCCAGGATTACACCCTTGCGGTCCCAGATCTCGGTCGTCCAGTCGGCCGCGAGATGCTGGTCCTGCAGCAGGCGGCGCAGATCTTCCGGAAACAGGCCCAGGCTCATTGCATAGCGTAGCCCGGTGCCGCCAGCGGTCGGGATCGGAATGGACACATTATAGACCGGTCGCTTGGCAACGGGGCTGGTGAACAGGTTGGAGACGACCGGCCGCATCGACCGGCGCATTGTTTCGATCGTGGCGAGATCACCGGTGAACCCGGGTTCGGTGCCGTGGGGCACGAAGGTGTTCACGAGCTGACGACCCGTCGAGTCCGTCAGCACGAGATAGTTCTTGCCCAAGCTGGCCTTGGCCTGGCGATGGAAGGATGCCCAGTCCTCGGCTTCGAGAGCGGGCGCGGTAGCCAGCGTCTGCAGCACCGCGGTACGGCGCTCGATGTCGCGTTCGAGCGAAGCGATCAGCTCGGCGAGTTCCTGACCGATCAGCCGCTCGAGCCGCCGATGTTCCTGCACGGCGGAGCGGTAGAACATGGCGCCCAGCAGCGCGAGCAACGGTATGGCGATGATCGCCGCGAAAAGCAGGAGGTGCAAGGCCGCCGGCCAAGCGCGAGGCGCTTTCCTGCCGGCCAGGCTCAAGACGGCGACTCCACTCGCCGGAGGGCCTGCACCATGCCCTGCGCAAGCTCGGCCGACTGGAACGGCTTGGCTATCCGGACGGCGGGATTTCCGGCTCCCGGCGGGGACGGCGGAAGCGACGCGGCTTCGTAGCCTGTGACGAACACGATCGGGATGCCGCGCGTCGCAAGGATGTGGGCGACGGGATCGATCCGCGTACCCCCGACGTTGACATCGAGGAGCGCGATGTCGACCTTTGCGTCCAACGCGAGCCGCAAGGCTTCCTCGACGTGCTGAACCGCCACCACGACCTGGCATCCCAAGTCGACCAGCATGTCCTCGAGCGTCAGCAGAACGAGCGCTTCATCCTCCACCACGAATACACGCAAGTCCGCCAAGTCCAACCGACGCTCCTGTCGCTGCCCGGTATGAGGGCGCGACGCTTGCATGGTACAGAGGCCCGTGTTGGCGGGAAAGAGAGCCGGTGCACGAGCCGCGTGGTCTTCCGCTGGCGCATGCGCTATCGCTCGGTCAGTTCGGGGAGTATCACTGCATGCGTCGCCGCGCTTACATTGGCTTCATTGCCTTTTCGCTGCTGGCAACCGTGCTCGCCGGCTGCAAGCCGGAGAACAGGTTCGTTCCCCCGCCCGCACCCGAGATTTCTGTCGCCCTGCCACTGCAGCAGAAGGTAACCCCCTTCATCGAGCTTACCGGCAACACGGCGCCCTTCAACATCGTCGATCTGGTCGCCCGCGTCTCCGGGTTCCTGGTTGCGATCAACTACCAGGATGGCAGCGCCGCCAAAAAGGGCGACGTGCTGTTCGAGATCGATCCCTCGACCTACCAGGCCCAGGTCAAGCAGGCGGAAGCCGAGCTCGCCTCCGCCAAGGCCCAGCTCGAGAATGCGCAAGCCGAGTTCAATCGCCAGGAGACGCTGCTGCGCCAGAACGTCTCGGCTCAGAACACCTTCGACATCGCCAGGGCCAAGCGCGATTCGGCCGCCGCCAACGTCGAGAACCAGGAGGCCAACCTCACGATCGCCAGGATCAATCTCGGCTATACAAAGGTCGCAGCGCCGTTCGACAGCGTCACCACGCGCCACCTGATCTCGATTGGCGAGGTGGTCGGCAGCAGCACCAACACCAAGCTCGCGACCAGCGTCCAGCTCGATCCGATATACGTCACGTTCAATGTCAGCGAGCAGGACATCCTCAATATCCGTGCCAACCTCAAGGATCGCCGGATCACCCTCGAGGAGATCAACAAGGTTCCGCTCGAGATCGGGCTGATGACCGAGGAAGGTTTTCCGCACAAGGGGCACCTCAACTATGTCGCCCCGGAGGTAGACCCCAACACCGGCACCGTGCTGATGCGCGGGCTGTTCGCGAATCCCACGCGCGCGCTGCTGCCGGGGTTTTTCGTACGCGTGCGCCTGCCGCTCGGCCTCGGTGAGAAAGACGCGTTGCTCGTGCCCGACCCGGTCATCAGCGAGGATCAGGCCGGGAAATACCTGCTGGTGGTCAACAAGGACGATACTGTCGAGCAGCGCCGCGTCACCACCGGAATGCTGCTGCCCGGCAGCCTGCGGGTGATCGACAAGGGCCTCAATGCCGACGACCGGGTCGTGATCAGCACCAATGGGCGGGCGATTCCGGGCCGCAAGGTCGCTCCCAAGCCGGCGACCATCGCCGCTCCGGCCGCGCAGTAGCCGGCCATGAACATTTCGAAGTTCTTCATCGACCGGCCCGTGCTGGCCAACGTGCTGGCGATCGTCATCGTGCTCATCGGCGGCGTCGCAGCTTTCAGCCTGCCGATCGCGCAATACCCCAACATCGTGCCGCCGACCGTGTCGGTGACGACCAACTATCCCGGCGCGTCGGCGGCGACCATCGTCAACCAGGTGGCACTGCCGGTCGAGCTGCAGGTCAACGGCGTCGAAGGCATGATCTACATGCAGTCGACCAGCACGGATACCGGCACCTACTCGCTCGTCGTCACCTTCCAGATCGGCACCGACCTCGACTTCGCGCAGGTGCTGGTGCAGAACCGCGTGAGCGCGGCGCTCGCCTCGCTGCCGGCGGCGGTCCAGGCGCAGGGCCTGACGGTGCAGAAGAAGTCGACCTCGATGCTCGAGATCGTGTCGCTCTACTCGCCCGATGACCGATACGACAGCCTGTATCTCAGCAACTACGCGACTATCAATCTGGTCAACGAACTGGAGCGGATTCCGGGCGTCGGCAACGTCACGGTGCTGGGCGTCGGCACCTATTCGATGCGCATCTGGCTCGATCCCATGAAGCTGTATGCTTTCGGCCTCTCGCCTAACGACGTGATCGACACCGTGCGGTCGCAGAGCCAGCCGGTGACGGCGGGCCAGGCCGGCACGCCGCCGGCCGACAAGGGCCAGAGCTTCCAGTATACGGTGGACATCCAGGGCCAGCTCGACACCCCGAACCAGTTCGCCAACATCGTCGTCAAGGCGGCGAGCGGCAACGGCGGCCGCATTGTGCGGCTGAAGGACGTGGCGAGGGTCGAGCTCGGTGCGCAGACTTACGCCACCGACTTCAAGGTCGACGGAAAGCCCGCTGCGGGCATCGCCATCTACCAGACGCCGGAGGCGAACGCGCTCGCCGTCGCCGGCGCCGTGGAAAGGAAGATGCAGGAGCTGAAGCGCGCCTTCCCACCCGGCCTCGCCTACAATACGCCGTTCGACACCACCGCCTTCGTCCGCGCCTCGATCAACGAGGTGTTCATGACCCTGTTCGAGGCGGGCATCCTCGTGCTCGTGGTGATCGTCGTGTTCCTGCAGGACTGGCGCGCCACCCTGGTGCCGGCCACCACCATCCCGGTCACCATCATCGGTACGTTCGCGGCCATGGCCGCACTCGGCTTCACCATCAACCTGTCGACGCTGTTCGGGATCGTGCTGGCGATCGGCATTGTGGTCGACGATGCGATCGTCATCGTCGAGGGCGTAGCGCGCCATATCGAGCGCGGCATGTCGGCCCACGACGCCGCGGTCAAGGCGATGCAGGAGCTGATCGGGCCGGTGATCGGCATCACGCTGGTGCTGATGTCGGTCTTCATCCCGGCCGCCTTCGTGCCCGGCCTGACCGGCCAGATGTTCGCCCAGTTCGCTCTGGTGATCGCCGCCACCGCCTTCATCAGCGCGGTCAACGCGGCGACCCTCAAGCCGACGCAGTGTGCCTCCTGGCTGCGGCCCTCCGTGCCGCCGGAGAAGCGCAACCTCTTCTTCCGCACCTTCAATGCCGGCTACAGCAGGGTCGAGCATGCCTACGCGCGGCTGATCGGTGCCATGGTGAGGCACGCCGGCCCGATGGTGCTTCTCGCGCTGGTGCTGGCGGGGATCGGCGGCTGGGGCGTCGCCCGGCTGCCGAGCGCCTTCATTCCGAACGAGGACCAAGGCTATCTCATCGTCGGCGTGCAGTTGCCGGACGGAGCCTCGCTCGGTCGCACCGGCGCTTCCCTCGCGGAAGTCTCGCGCATCGCCAGGGCAACGCCGGGCGTGCGCCAGGTCGTGGCGATCACCGGCGTGTCCATCCTGGACAACATGGCGCAGCTCGCCAACGCTGGCGTCGCTTTCGTCATGCTCGACGACTGGGACACGCGCCTCGAGAAGGACGGCCAGGACATCCGCTCGATCGCCACCAGCCTGCAGCGCCAGACGGCGAGCCTGCAGGACGGCCGAACCATCATCCTCGCCCCGCCTCCGATCCAGGGTATCGGCAATGCCAGCGGCTTCCAGATGCAGGTCGAGCAGCGCGACGGCAGCTTCGATCTGGGCAAGCTTCAGGCCGCGACCGACGAGGTGATCGAACTGGCCCGTACCCAGACCTCGATCGCCAATCCGTTCACCAGCTTCCGCGCCGGCGCGCCGCACATCAATGTCGAGGTCGACCGTTCCAAGGCCGAGAGCCTGAACGTGGCCGTGGGCGATGTCTTCGCCACGCTCTCGTCGTTCGTCGGCTCGACCTACGTCAACCGCTTCAACAAGTTCGGTCTCAGCCTCCAGGTCTACGTTCAGGCCGATGCGCGGTATCGCGCCCGTCCCGAGGACCTGCTCAAGCTCAACGTCAAGAGTTCCGACGGCAAGATGATCCCGATCGGCGCGCTGGCCGAGATAAAGCCGGCCCAGGGTGCCGCAATCATCAGCCTCTACAATCTCTATCCCTCGGCTGCGGTCGTCGGCACACCGGCACCAGGCTTCAGCTCCGGCGAATCGCTGTCGCTGATGGATGAGATCGCCGCAGCTGCGCTGCCGCCGGGCACGACCTACGAATGGACGGCAATGTCCTATCAGGAGACGATCGTGGGCAACCAGATCGTCTATGTCTTCGTTCTGGCGATCCTGCTGGTCTATCTCTGCCTCGCGGGACAATACGAGAGCTGGATCGCGCCGCTCGGCGTGATCCTCGCGGTGCCGCTGGCGCTCATCGGTCCCGCGATCGCGCTCGCCGCGGTCGGGCTGCCCAATAATCTCTACACCCAGATCGGGCTGATGCTGCTGATCGCGCTCGGCGCCAAGAATGCGATCCTGATCGTCGAGGTGGCGCGCGAGGTCCGTATGATCGAAGGCAAGCCGATCGCCGAGGCGGCCGTCGAAGCGGCCATCACCAGGCTGCGCCCGATTCTGATGACGTCGTTCGCCTTCATCCTGGGCGTCGTGCCGCTGGTGACCGCGACCGGTGCCGGCGCCGCGGCACGTGTCTCGCTCGGCATGTGCGTCATGACCGGCATGCTCGCCTCGACTTGCCTTGCCGTGCTGTTCGTGCCCTCCTTCTTCACGGTGCTGCAGCGCCTCGAGGAGCGGCTGAAAGGTACCAAGCGCCAACCCTCTGCGATCGCGCCGCACGAGGCGTAAGGCCTGGGCGGCGCGTATCGACCTCAGTCGGCATTTTCTCCCAAGGGCAGCAACCTGCGCATGGCGTCGCCGTTTAAGCGAGGGTCAGGGCGAGAGGCAGCGGGATGGAGCCAATCGAACGCACGGCGCGCAAGACTGCCGGATGGTGCCGTGCGCCGGCCGAGAAAGCTGCCCTCGTTGTCGACGCTGCCGACTATTTCGCGACTGCGCGTCTGGGCATGCTGCAGGCCCGCCGGCGCATCATGCTGATCGGCTGGGACTTCGACGCGCGCATTCAGCTCGCCGATCCCGACAAGCGGCTGAAGGGCGAACCGCGGACCCTGGGTGACTTCATTCTTTGGCTGGTCGATCGCAATCCCCAACTGGAGGTCTTCCTGCTTCGCTGGAACGTCGGCGCGCTGCGGACGCTCGTTCGCGGCACGACCGTCTTCACGCTGATGCGCTGGATGGCGCATCCGCGCATCCACACCCGGCTGGACGCCGCTTCGCCGCCGGGCGCGGCGCACCACCACAAGATCGTGGTGATCGACGATCTCCTCGCCTTCTGCGGCGGGATCGACATGACGAGCAATCGCTGGGACACGGCCGACCATCTCGACGACGATCCGCGCCGCACCATGCCGAACGGTTCGCCCTACGGCCCCTGGCACGATTCGACCATGGCGCTGCAAGGCCCGGCCGCCGCCGCACTGGGAGAGCTGTCGCGCGAGCGCTGGCGCGAAGCGGGCGGGCGGCCAGTCGCTCCCGTTCCGCCGCTTGCCCCGAACTCCCGTGAGACAGCGCCTTGGCCGGAGGGGTTGAAGCCGCAGTTCCGCAACGTATCGGTGACGATCAGCCGATCGCGTCCGGCAGCGGCCGGCAAGACAGCGATCGTCGAGGTCGAGGAGACCTTCCTCGAGGAGATCGCCGCCGCGCGCCGCTATATCTTCGCCGAGAGCCAGTATTTTGCCGCCCGCCGAATCGCGGAAGCCATGGCCGACCGTCTCGCCGAGGCGGATGGCCCGGAGATCGTGCTGATCAATCCCGAGGGGGCTCTGGGCTGGCTGGAGCCCATCGCCATGGACACTGCGCGGGCCCGACTGGTCGAAGTGATGCGCCGCGCCGATCGCCATGGCCGCTTTCGCCTGTACCACCCCGTCACCTCGGCGGGCCGGCCGATCTACGTCCATTCCAAGATCATGATCGTCGACGACCGCGTGCTGCATGTCGGTTCTTCCAACATGAACAATCGCTCGTTGCGGCTGGACACGGAATGCGACGTGGTGATCGATGCCGCCGAAGCTTCCGATCCCGCTGCCGCCAGCGCAATCAGAACGGCAATCGCCGGCCTGCGCGACCGTCTTGTCGGCGAACATCTTGGACTTGCTCCGGCCTCGGTGAGCGCTCGAATCGAGGCCGAAGGTTCGCTGATCGCCGCCATCGAGGCGCTCCGGGGCGAAGGCCGGTCGCTGCGGCCCTACCAGGTACCGCAACTGAACGACCTCGAAACCTGGCTGGCAGACAACGAGCTGCTCGATCCCGAAGGCCCGGAAGAGATGTTCAAGCCATTGTCGCAGCGCGGCCTGCTCCGCCGGCTGCGCCACCGCTTCCGCCGTCCATGGCGCAGGCTGCCCCGCGTGGCGCAGACCGGCGGCCCGAACTCCCCATGGCTCGAGCCCGATCCCCGGGCCGGCGAATAGGCTCCCGACGGCATGTCGCAGGGCTGCTGTCTCCGCGGCTTACCGAACCTGTAACCGTGCTTGTGCGAGATATAGGCCACGCTCCAGGTTGGACCGAGCATCTTGAGGTCGCCGGCGGCAACCATGCACACGGCCGATTGCCCGAGCGCCGGAAGTGGCAGACTGCAAGGGCCATAGAGCCGTCGCGATGGTCGGCTCGCCGTGCCGGTACGAACCTTGCTCACCTTTCACCACTCCCTCGCGTGCTGAGCGACGGAGCGAATGTAGGGAGCCGAAGCCTTGGGACTGCCACCACCCCGCCAGATGCATCTCGGCCTGTTCATCCTGGGCACCGGCAGCCATGTGGCGGGCTGGCGCTGGCCGGGTGCGGTGACGGACTTCTCGGATCTTTCCGCCATCCAGCAGATCGCCCGCACCGCCGAACGCGGGCGGTTCGATCTGATCTTCATGGGCGACAACCTCTATGCCGACCCCGGGTCTCATCCGTCCTATACGCTGCGGCTCGAGCCGCTCACCATGATGGCGGCGCTGGCGACCACGACGAAGCATATCGGGCTCGGTGCCACCGCCTCGACGACCTACGGCGACCCGTGGAGCACGGCCCGCGCTTTTGCCTCGCTCGATCACATCAGCGGCGGGCGGGCGGCCTGGAATGCGGTGACAACCACCAACCCCGCCGCCGGCGCGAATTTCGACAAGGAGCTCCCCGCCCATGCCGACCGCTACGCGCGCGCCGAGGAGTTCATCGATGTGGTGATGAAGCTATGGGATGCGTGGGATGACGACGCATTGATCGCCGACCGCGCAACCGGAGTCTATCTCGATCCCAGGAAGGTGCGCGCCATCGACCATGTCGGCCGGTATTTCAAGGTGAAGGGCCCGGTCAATATCGGGCGCGCGCCGCAGGGACGGCCGATCGTGCTGCAGGCCGGCGGCTCGGCGCCCGGCCAGGCGCTGGCGGCGCGCACCGCCGACGTGGTATTCACAGTCACTCAGGACATCGAAGAATCGAAGGCCGCCTACAAGGCGGTGAAGGAGAGGATGGCGGCCTTCGGCCGCGCACCCGATCAGCTCGCCATGTTGCCAGGCGTCATGCCCGTGGTCGGCCGCACCGACAGGGAGGCGCGCGAGAAGCTCGCGATTCTGCAGTCCTACGTCGATTCACATAACGGGCTGCAACTCCTCACCGACCGGCTGGGCTTCGACATGACGCCGTACGATTTCGACGGGCCGGTCCCCGAATTGCCCCAGACCGAATTCAGCCAGACCTTCGCCCGCGTCCTGCTCGACAAGGCGCGGCGCGACGGGCTGACCCTGCGCGATCTCTACAATCTCAACGCCGCCGCGCGCGGGCACTGGGTGCTGTGCGGCTCGCCAGCGACCATCGCCGACACGCTCGAAATCTGGTTCACGGAGCGTGCCGCCGACGGCTTCAACGTCATGCCCCCATGGTTCCACGACAACTTCGACGACTTCGTCGACTTGGTCGTGCCGATCCTGCAGGAGCGCGGCCTGTTCCGCTGCGACTATCAAGGCACCACCCTGCGCGATCACCTCGCCTTGGCACGCCCGGGGAGCGTCTAGCCGGTTCGCGTGCCTTCCGTTCATGGGATGGCCCCCAGCGGTGCTACGAGCGTCAGGCTACGCGGTGCTCGCGCTTGAAGTGGGCGAGACGTGCGCGTTGGCTTTCGGTCACGCCGGGTATTGCCAGCATCTTCAGCGGCTTTGTCCCGGCCCAGGCGAGCAACGCCCCGAAGCGTCGGTCATCCAGGCTGCCGTCGATTTCGATCCTGGTCAGCGGCACGTCGCGGAAGGTCAGGGCACAATCGGCCACTGAATCCGCGTCGGGAAAATGGCTCGTCGCCTGGAGCGACACGGTCCGGCACAACGGCAGCAACCACGAGGCCTTGTCCCTGGCGAAGTCCCGGCGCCCGCTGGCGTCAACGTCTTTGGACAGGAACCAGTCGGGCAACGCGCGGCGCGTCTCGTCTGGCCACGACGAAAGGGCGACAGCGGACAATTCAAGCAGCCGAGATCGGCTGACCGTGTCGGGTTGCAGGCGCCGGACCTCGGTGTCCAGCCAACGCACGAAGCCATCGAACTGCCGGCTGGCCGCGAAGTCCTCGAGGTCGCCGACGCGTGACGGCTCCTTCTTCAATCGCCGATCGAGCTCGGCTCGCAATTTGTCGGCCTGGCCTGCCCAGTCGTAGAGCCACTCGACGGGATAGTACAGGCGGCCCTGACGAAGCTCGAATGCCAGCAGATCGCTCCGACGCTGACCAAGCCGCCGCACGGGGCGTACCGAGAACCCGCCGATGTCCTCGCGCCGTACGGCGCGCGGGCCCCGATCGTCGGCCAGCAGCAGATGTTCCGGTGTGAGCCAAAGGCCAAAGCGATTGTCGTCATCCTCGCGCTCGTCGTCGTCGAACGCCATTGTCTCGGCACGCGCCCGGCCGGTGACCGCTCGCAAAGCGCCCACGACACGCCGTACAAAGCCGTGCTTCTCCGGCTCGGGGGGATGGCCCGGAATATGCCACACGCCCTCCGGCGGCGGTTCGCGCAACAGGGCAGCCAGATCATCGGGCAGCGCGTCCTCGCCGCGGAGAATGATGTCACTCGGCAACGGCTTACGCGCTCCCGAGGACCGGACGTACAGTCCTGCCCTCGTTCGATGTCACATGGATTGTCATCCCACTCCCCAGTTTCACCCATGGCTATTCTAAAGCGTGGCGGCGTGGCTTGCCATCGCGCCCCGTCGTGCCTAGTTATGCCTCGTTCGCCGACCGATAAGGGATGCACGCCGCAATGGATTTCCACCCGACCGTACGCTCACCGCGCTCTGTACTCGGGGAAATTCGTTGCCATGCCTCCTTCCATCGTCCTTTCCGGTCTCACCTGGTCCACACCTGACGGGCGATCCCTCTTTTCGGAGCTCGACCTCAGCTTCGGCACCGGTCGCACCGGCCTGGTCGGCCGCAACGGCGTCGGCAAGACAACACTGCTGAAGCTCGTAGACGGCACTCTGCGCCCGCACGCCGGCACTATCTCGATCAGCGGTACGCTGGGTGTCCTCGGCCAATCCGTGCAGGATTCGCCCGGTATGACGGTCGCCGACCTGTTCGGCGCGGCTGAAGGGTTGGCGGTGCTGCAGCGTGCCGAGCGCGGCTTGGCCTCTGCCGAGGAACTCGCCGGCGCCGACTGGACGCTGGAAGCACGGCTCGTGACTGCGCTCGACCGCCTGCATCTCGACGCCCACGCCGGCACGCCGCTGGCCACGCTCTCAGGCGGCCAGCGCACACGAATGGCGCTGGCGGCGCTGGTCTTCGCCGAACCCGATTTCATCCTGCTCGACGAACCGACCAACAATCTGGACCGCGCCGGTCGCACCGCTGTGATGGAGCTACTTGGCGGCTGGCGAGCCGGCGCGATCGTGGTCAGCCATGACCGCGAGTTGCTCGAAGCGATGGACGCGATCGTCGAACTCTCGGCGCTCGGCGCAACCCGCTATGGCGGCAACTGGAGCCACTATCGCGAACGCCGGGCGGCGGCCCTCGCGGCCGCGGAGCATGACTTGGCCGAGGCCCGGAAGCGGGTCGACGACCTTGCCTGGCGCACCCAGGCCAACGCCGAGCGCAAGGCCCGCAAGGACGGCGCCGGTCGGCGCAACCGCGGTCGAAATGACATCCCTCGCATTCAGCTCAACACGATGCGAAATCGCAGTGAAGCCACTGGCGGCGAGGCCGCGCGGCTGGCCGAGCGGCGACGCACGAAGGCGCTCGAGGATGCCAACACGGCGCGCGCGAAGATCGAGATCCTGCAGCCGCTGTCCGTCGCCATGCCGTCGACCGGCCTGCCGACGGCCAGGACCGTGCTGCAGGTGAGGGAGGCAAGCGCCGGCTACAGCGCGGGCCAGCCGGTCCTCCGCGATCTTTCGTTCAGCGTCGTCGGCCCCGAGAGGATTGCGGTCACCGGAGCCAACGGGTCAGGCAAGACGACGCTGCTTTCGCTGATCACGGGACGCCTCGCACCCTGGAGTGGAACGGTGGAGGTGATGGTGCCGTTCGCCCTGCTCGACCAGCAGGTCGCATTGCTCGATAGAAAGCTGTCGATTCGCGAGAACTTTCATCGGCGGCACCCCGGTCCGGATGAGAATGGTTGCCGCGCTGCGCTGGCGCGGTTCATGTTCCGCGCAGACGCCGCGCTGCAGACCGTGGCGAGCCTGAGCGGAGGCCAGATGTTGCGCGCGGGCCTTGCCTGCGTGCTGGCAGGACCCACGCCACCCTCGTTGCTGCTGCTCGACGAGCCGACCAACCATCTCGATGTCGACTCGATAGAAGCGGTGGAGGCTGGGCTCCGCGCCTATGATGGCGCATTGCTCGTCGTCAGCCACGACGAGGCGTTTCTCGACGCCATCGGAATCACACGGCGACTCCGGCTGTGACGTCGCGGGCAGACGCCGTTACAGGAAAGGTCGCCCGCCTGTGACCGCGATCGTCGCACCCGACACATAGCTCGAGAGGGGATCGGCGAGCATGACATAGGCGGTTGCCAGTTCCGCAGGCTGTCCTGGCCTCTTCATGGGAACGTTGCTGCCGAACTTCGAGACCGTTTCAGGAGGCATGGTCGAGGGAATGAGCGGCGTCCAGATCGGCCCGGGCGCGACCGCATTCACGCGGATGCCCTTCTCGGCAAGCATTTGCGCCAGGCCGGCCGTGAAGTTGTGGATGGCGCCCTTGGTCGTCGCATAGGCAAGAAGCGTCGGGTTGGGCGCATCCGAATTGATCGACGCGGTATTGATGATCGCGCTGCCGGGCTGCATGTGCGCCACCGCCGCCTTGCTGAGATAGAACATCGAATGGATGTTCACCCGGAAGGTGAGCTCCCACTCCTCGTCGCTGATATCGCCGATCTCCTTGAAGGTCGCCTGGTGGGCAGCGTTGTTGACCAGGATATCGATGCCGCCCAGCTCGGCCACTGCCGTGTCGATCACCCGACGGCAGTGCGCCGCGTCCTGGAGGTCGCCCGCGACCAGCACTGCCTTTCGGCCGGCTTCCTCGACGAGACGACGGGTGTCCTGCGCATCTTCGTGCTCGCTGAGATAGGCGATCAAAAGGTCGGCGCCCTCGCGAGCGTAGGCGATCGCCACCGCCCGCCCGATGCCGCTATCGCCGCCGGTAATGACGGCGCGCTTGCCGGCCAGGCGGCCCGAGCCCTTGTAGGTCTTCTCGCCGTGATCGGGGACCGGCTTCATTTCGGAGGTGTAACCTGGCATTTCCTGCTGCTGCTTGGGCAGTGGCGGCTTGGGGCGGCCTGCGGTGGCGTCGTCGGGCATGGGATACCTTTTGTTCGAGGGACAATGCTTCAACGGCGCGGTCCCCAGCGGCGTTGCAGGCCTCAACCGCACAGACGCCATCGGGCGGATGCCCCGCAAAACGTGCCTCGCGACCCACCGCCGTCCTTGTGCTAGGACCATCGCCATGTTCGACGGCAACCGAGTCACGGCGCACACGCGCTCGCGCTATCCGATCTTCCAGTCACCGATGACGTGGATCGCCCGCGCTCCGCTGGTCACGGCGGTGTCGAAGGCCGGCGCAATGGGCCTGCTGGAGAACTCGATCCGGGATCTCGCCGTCACGAAGAGCGAGTTCACCGCGATCCGCGCCGCGACCAATGCGCCGTTCGGCGTCAACCTGCCAATTCGCTACCTGCAGATGGATCCTGCCGAAGAGAAGGCCATCATCGACTGGCTGCTCGGCCAAGGCATTCATTTCGTCACCACGTCGGCCGGCGACCCGACGCGGTACACGAAGATGCTCAAGGCGGCGGGCGTTACTGTCTATCATGCCACCGCGACCCTGCGCGGCGCGCAGAAGGCGGTGGACGCGGGGGTCGATGGCCTGATCGTCGAGGGCGCGGAGAGCGCGGGCATCCGCAATCCCGAAGAGGTGCACACCTTCGCGCTGCTCCAAGCCGTGCGGGAGAAGGTCGACGTGCCGATCGTGGCGGCTGGCGGCATCGTCGACGGGCGTGGCATGGCGGCGGCCTTTGCCCTGGGCGCCGAGGGCGTGACCATGGGCACGCGCTTCGTCGCTTCCTTCGAGAGCCCGGTCCATCCCAACTACAAGAACGCGATCGTCGCCGCGCCGCTGACCGGCACGATCATGACAGACAACCCGCCGCGCGCCCGCTCGCGCGGCCTGCGCACGCCCTACTCGATCGAGGTCGCCGAGGGAAAGCGCGAGCGACTGCCGCGCGGCGGCCTGATCGACATGCTGTATGTCCAGGGCGACGTCGAGAACACCTCGGGTGCGGCGGGCGAAAGCGCCGGCCTGATCCATGAACTGAAATCGGTCCAGCAGATCGTCGACGAGACGATCGCGGGCTTCTGGCACGAGATCGACCGGCTGGCGCGCCTTCGGCCAGCGTAGCACCACCATGCCGCGCCCCTTCCTCCTCGCGCTGCTTGCCGGCTCGCTGCCGGCCGGTGCCTTCGCCCAGTCGCCGGCAGGCGACATCGCCTACTGCAATCGTCTGGCCGACCTCTATGAGCGCTACATCGGTCGCTCCGCCGACGCGCCCAGTCGCCCCAACCTGGGTGGCAGCCTGGATGCGGACGTCGCCGCCTCCCAATGCCGGCAGGGCAATCCATCGGGCATTCCCGCGCTGGAGCGCGTGCTCCGCAACAACGGCTTCACCCTGCCGCCACGCGGCTGAGGCGATCGCGGCGACTATAGAGGGTGCGGCGCGGCCTCCCGCCGGATCGTCTCGGCAAGTCCGGCCAGCGTACCGCGCTCCGACGGAGGGATCCGGTCGGTGAGCCGGTCGAGCGTGTGCAGCAGCGCTCGCACCACGTCGACATCGGCCATGCCATAGCGGGCGACCGCTGCGAAGGCTTCTTGCGCCAGCGGTCCGAACGAGACTGGCTGCGCCACGACGCGCAGATGGCCTTCGGGATCGAGCCGATGCGACGTCGGCATCTTCCGGCCTGCCAAGCGCGCCAAAGCTTCGCCCAACCGGTCGATGCAATAGATCGCGGTGGTCGGATCATTGACGCTCGGTGACAGCGCGCGCTGCGCAATCTCGACAATACGGCGAATCGAGAAGGACAGGTCCTGAGTCGGCGTGCGCTCCGCACCGATCACCAGTGCCGTCCGCAATGCATGGGCCGCTGCCGCATCGATCCGGGCACCCGGCGCCGCCGTCAGCAGGACATCGTCCGGAGTGACGAAAGCGCCCGGTCCGACCGCGAGGTGAACGACGATGTCGCGCTCGACGGCGCGGTTCATCAGCGCGTCGCCATCGATCATCTGCACGTAGCCGCTGCGCTCCGGCCGGATCAGGCGCGCGGTGGCCGCAGCGGCTGGGCCGATGCTCCGTTCGGGCTCGGGCACGTCCGATGGCTCCTGCCCGAGTCTCTCGGGAAACAGGCGTTCGATCGCTGCGCCAGTTTCATCGGCAAGGCTCGCCAGGATTGTCTCGACCCGAATCGAATGGGCGGTGTGATGGATGAAGTAGATCAGCACAGCCAGGCTTGCGATCGACATCAGGATGCCGACCGCAACCGAGATGTGCGGCACGAAACTCGATCCCTCCACGCCCTTGACGGTCCGCAGCACCAGCAAACAGTAGAGAAATGTGGCAATGAAGGTGCCGAGCACGACCTGGTTGCCGCGATCGCGCAGGAAGTTGCGCAGCAGGCGGGGACCGAACTGTGACGAGGCAAGTTGCAAGGTCAGCATCGTGATCGAAAAAGTCAGGCCGGCAACGGTGATCATCGAGCTTGCGATCGCCGACAGGATTGCGCGCGCACCCTCTGCGCCGAACAGGTAGAGCCAATCCAGCCGGCGGTAGGTTTCGTCTTCCACCGCCGCGTCGAGGCTGGTCAAGCCAAAGGACAATCCAATCGCTCCGGCCGCCATGAGTGTAGGCAGGAACCAGAAGCTCTCGCGCAGCCGGTCCCATGTCGCAAGGAGCCGACCCGGAGAGAGGAAAGACAGTAGGCGCGGCATCCGCCCCTAACGCAGAAGCCGCGCCCGGGATGCATTGTAACTGAACCCTATTTAGGCAGCAGCCTGGTCACGTCCGCCGACATTGCCGTCAGCGCGGCCTCCGGAGCCGCCGACTTGTCGACAACCGTCTGCAGACGATCCTTGATCGCCTGGATGATCTTGAGGTTGTTCTCGCCGGGGAAGGCGTACCAGGCGGTCATCAGCGGCTGCTGGCTGAGCGATGTCAGATGGTTCGGCTTCTCGGCGTAGAAGTTCTTCAGCATCGCAGGATCGTTGGCGGGCAACGAGTTCGGCGGCATGTAGCCGGTGCCTTTGACCATGATCGTCGCGCCCTTTGCGCCGGTGATGAACGTCATGAACTTCCACGCCGCCGCCTGCTGTGCGGGATCGGTGGCGAACATCATCGCAGCCGCACCGCCGGTCGGCAGCCTGGCGTCCGGACCGGGCACGGGGAAGCGCACCGTGCGCCACTTGAACTTGCCGGCGACGCCCTCGTCGGCGACGCGGAGCAGCGACGTCGATTCGGTCCAGATGCCGAGCTTGCCGGAGAAGAACGCGGCACGGCTCGCCTCCGGCGTGAGGTCGGGCATGCCGCCCTCGCGCACCATGCGGCCGAGAAGCGCGATCGCCTTCTTGCCCGGCTCCTGGTCGAAGGCGACGGTCTTCTCGTCGTCTGTCATCATCTTGCCGCCGTGGCTGAAGACCAGAGCCTGCCACATCCAGTTGCCGGTGATCGCCCAGGAATGGAACAGGCCGATGTTCCCGTCGCCGAGCTTCGCGATCTTCTGCGACAGCTCGAAGATACCATCCCACGTTGTCGGAAATTTGGTCGGATCGCCACCCGCCTTGGTGACCAGGTCGTCGTTGATGTAGACGATCGGCGTCGAAGCCGCGAAGGCCAGCCCATAAGGCTTACCGCCGTAGGTGCCGAGCGCCATCATCGACTTGGCAAAGCCCTGGCCTTCCCAGTTCTGTTCCTTGGCGATGAACGGCGAGAGCTCGACGGCGATCTTGCGGTCGACGAACAGGCGCTGCAGGTTGATCGCCTGCAGGGACACGTCAGGAAGCTGCTTGGTAACCGCACCCCGCAGTGCGGTCTGCGCAGCATCCTCGTACTCCTTGTATGCCGGCAGGTACTTGACCGTGATGTCCGGATGGGCCTTTTCGAACTCGGTCTTCAGCTCGGCGAACACCTTGTCGAAGATGAAGCCCAGCGGATACTGGACGCTCACCGTGGTTTTGGCCTGGGCGAGCGCCGGGCCTGTTCCAAGCACCGCCAGCGCGCCGGCGGTGACGGCTCTTCTCGTCAGTCTCATGTCCCTGTCTCCCTCTCTGATCAGCCCTTGAGGCCCGTGAAGGTGATGCCCTCGATGAAGCGCCGCTGCGCCACGAGGAAGGCCAGCACCAATGGCGTGATGACGATGGTGGCCGCCGCCATCAGCGGCCCGTAGGCAGTGCCCTCGCCGTTCTGCTTCAGGAAGGCGATGCCCATCGGCGGCGTATAGAGTTCCTGGCTAGCGACGGCGATCAGCGGCCAGAAATAATCGTTCCAGTGCGCGACCACCGAGAATATGCCGAAGGCGATCAACGCCGGCATGGCGGTCGGCGCCATGACGCCCCAGACGATTCGGTACTCGCTCATGCCGTCGACCCGCGCGGCGTCGATCAGGTCGTCGGGCACACCGAGGAAGAACTGGCGCATCAGGAAGATGCCGAACACCGAGATGGTGAACGGCAGCACCAGGGAGGCGTAGGTGTCGAGAATGCCGGTGCTGAAGAACAGGATGTAGAGCGGCAGCGCGATCGCCTGGTATGGGATCAGCAGGCAGACCAGCACCGTTGCGAACATGGTGTCGCGGCCGCGGAAGCGGCGCTTGGCCAGCGCATATGCAGCCGGCATGTTGACCAGCACCTGCAGCAGGAAAATCGCCGCCGTCACGATCGCGCCGTTGAGCAGGAAATGCAGCAGCGGCACCTGGGTAAGTGCCGTTATGTAGTTCTCGGTGCCACCCCAACTGTGCGGCAGCAGATGGAACTTGGGCGCGAAGATCTCGGCCTTGGGCTTGAACGAGGTCATCAGCATGACGACGAAAGGACCCAGCATTGCCACGGTGCCGGTCATCAGCACGAGGTGGCGCAGCACGCGCGCGACGGGACTGAGCCGCACGCCGCTCATGTCCGGCTCCGTCCGAGGACGAACAGGCGCACTGCCGACAGAGCCATGATGAAAAGCAGGAAGACCACCACGAGAGCCGCCGCATAGCCGTTGCGGAAGAAATTGAACGCTTCGGCGTAGATCGTGTGAAGAAGCACTTCGGAGGCCTTGTTCGGCCCACCCTCGGTCAGCACCTTCACCGTGTCGAAGACCTGGAACGCACGGATCGCCGTGATGACCACGGTGAACAGCGTGACCGGTCCAAGCATCGGCCACGTGACGAGCTTGAACCGCTCGAAGCCGCGTCCCGCGCCGTCGACGGCGGCGGCCTCGTAAAGCTCGCGCGGTACGGCGGTCAGGCCTGCCATGAAGAGCACCATGTTGAAGCCGACATTCTGCCAGACGCCGATTCCCGCCAGCGTGTAGAGCACCAGCTTGCGGTCGTGCAGGAAGTCGTACGGTCCGAGGCCCATCGCCCTCAGCAGCATGTTCACGGCGCCGAACCGCGCGTCGAGCATGAACTCCCAGACGATCGCCATGGCGATCAGCGTCGCCATCACGGGCAGGAAGTAGGACGCGCGATAGAAGCCGCGCAGAGATGGATCGGCCTCGATCAGGAGGGCGGCGCCGAGCCCGAGCCCGACCGAGACGGGCACCACGACGCCGACATAGATCAGCGTATTGGCGAGCGAGATGCGCACCGTCGCGTCCTCGGTCATCTCGATGTAGTTGGCCATGCCGACGAAAGACAGGCTGGGCGCGCCGAGCTGATAGCTGGTGAAGCTGAGCGCGATCACCGCGAGCAGCGGGCCGATCAGGAACACCGCCATCAGCACCAGTGCCGGCGCGGTGAGCAGCAGGACGGAACCACGGCCGTTCACGGCCGGATCCGCTTTCCGGCGGCGTCGAACGACAGGACGTGACGTGGATCGACGGCAAGGACGAGCCTGTCGCCGATCGCGAACGTCTCTCCCGCCGCCGGGTCGGCCCGCGCGATCAGCGCCGCCGGGACGCCGGGCACCTCGACATGCAGGAACAGGTCCGAGCCGAGATTCTCCCGATAGACCAGCCGTCCTTCGATGCCCTGGCCCGCTTGCGGTGGAGGAGCGAGTCCCAAACCGTGCGCCTGCAGCCGTTCTGGCCGCACAGCGACCTGCGCCGCCTGCAATCCGAGGCGCCCGCCCGCCAGCACGTTGATCCGGGGCGTACCGACGAACTGGGCCACCGCGAGCGTATCCGGGTCACGATAGAGCACGTCCGGCGACGCGACCTGCTGCAGCCGGCCGCCCATGATCACCGCGACGCGGTCGGACATGGTCATCGCCTCGACCTGGTCGTGCGTCACGTACAGGAACGTGGCGCCGAGCTGACGATGAAGCTGGGCGATCTCGGCCCGCATATGCACCCGGAGCTCGGCGTCGAGGTTGCTGAGCGGCTCGTCCATCAGGAAGACGCGTGGCCGCCGCACCATGGCGCGGGCAAGCGCCACCCGCTGCTTCTGGCCGCCCGAGAGCTGTGCCGGCCTGCGCGGCAGCAGGCTCTCGATCCTCAGCATGGCAGCGACCGACTGGACCTCGGCCCCGATCGACCCGCGGACGGCACGCGGTGCCAGGCCTAACAGGCGCTGCATCGGCGTGAGCTGGCGCATGCGCAGCGGCACGGCGATGTTCTCGGCCACCGTCAGATGCGGATAAAGCGCGTAGGACTGGAACACCATCGCGATGTCGCGTGCGTTCGGCGCGAGGCCTTTCATCGGCGCGCCGTCGATCGACACCGAACCGGCTGTCTCCGTTTCCAGCCCGGCAACGATACGCAGCAGCGTGGACTTTCCACAGCCCGATGGTCCGAGGATGGTGACGAACTCGCCCGCCACGATGTCGAGGTCGATTCCGTCGAGCACTGTCGTGTCGCCGAAACGCTTCGCCAGCCCGTCGATCCGGACCGCGCCTCGAGCCTGCGTCTCGACGAGCATCGGCGCTCAGCCTCCCCTCACATTGTTTTGCGGGAATGCTAACGAGCGGTCCGCGTATTGAAAAGCCCTCATATCCTGCGGTTTCCCGATTGAGCTTTTCTCAATCTGCCCTATGCTTGTGACATGTTCGCGACAGCGTCGATCCTGATGCGCATCCGCCATCTCGGCGACGGCCTGCCGCCGACCGCGCGCCGGATCGCCACCTACATCGCCGAGCACGCCGATGAGGTGATCCGGATGTCGATCACCGAGGTCGCCGAGCAGACCGGCGCCAGCGAGGGCAGCATCGTGGGACTCTGCCGCCGGCTGGGCGCCTCGGGATTCCAGGAACTCAAGATCCTCCTGTCGCGCGATCTGGTCGAACCGATGCGCATGATTCACGAGGATCTGCGCCCGTCGGATACCGTGGCCGACGTGGCCCAGCACGTTTTCGCCGCCCACATCGCCTCGCTGCAGGAGACGCAAAAGCTGCTGGCGCAGAAGACACTTGCGCGCGCTGTCGAGATCGTGCGCGCCTCCAGGCGGGTCGAGGTCTACGGCATCGGCAGCGCCGCGCCGATCGCGCAGGATCTCGGATACCGGCTGCTGCAGCTCGGCTACGACGCCAAGCCGGTGACCGATTCGCACATCCAGGCGGTAAGCGCGGCGATGGCCGACAGCGGCACCGCCGTCGTCACGGTGTCACATTCGGGCAGCACGCAGGAGACCGTGCTGGCCACCGAGTTGGCAAAGAAGGCGGGCGCCCGCACCATTGGCATCACACGCATGGGCAAATCCCCCCTCGCCCGGCATTGCGACGTCGTGCTCCACACCATCGCCAACGAGACACGCTACCGGCCCGAAGCGATGAGCAGCCGCGTCGCCCAGCTCGCGATCATCGACACGCTGGTCTCTTGCTGCGCTCTGGCCGACGCCAAGCGCTCGATCGCCCGCCTGCAGCTCAGCGCCCGCGTGCTGGCGGCCAAGAGGTTCTGATGCGCGCCATCATCATCGGCGCCGGCCGCGGCAGCCGCCTGATGCCGAGCACCGAGAACGCGCCCAAGTGCTTCGCCGAGATCAAGGGCAAGCGGATTCTCGACTGGGCGGTCGAGGCGCTGAAAGGGGGCGGCTGCACCGAGATCTGCTTCATCGGCGGCTATCGCATCGAGGCGGTGCAGCGCGAGTACCCGGACTTCGTGTTCCGTGAGAACAGGGACTGGCCGAACAACAACATCCTGGTCTCGCTGATGTGTGCCGAGGACCTGATGGACCGGCCGTTCGTGACGGCCTATTCCGACATCCTTTTCACCCAGGACGTCGTGCGCGGGCTGGTGCAGTCCAGGGACGAGCTCGCTCTCGGCATCGACACGGAGTGGCGCGAGCACTACCGGCCGCGCACCCAGCATCCGCCGCACGATGCCGAGAAGGTGATCACAAGGGGCGGCAAGGTCGAACGCGTCCATCGCGCCATCCCGTACGAGGACGCGACCGGCGAGTTCATCGGCGTCGCGAAGTTCGGCAGCAGCGGCGCGCGGCAGTTCCGGGAGTTCTATCACCGTCGCAAGTGGCAGCACTGGTGCAAGCCTTACCGCGAGGCAGCGACGTTCGAGAAGGCGTACCTGATTCACATGTTCCAGGACATGATCGAGCACGACATCGCGTTCGGCCACGTCGACACGCCTGGCAAATACCGCGAGATCGACACGCAGGAGGACATGCACCTGGCGCAGACGCTGTGGCAGCCGTGACCATTGAGCTGCCACTGTTCCCCGCCTCGATCGTCGGCTCGATCCCGCGCCCGCTGGTGGTACGCGAGCTGATCGGGAAAGCCCAGTGGGACGAGACCGACTGCAATACCATGGACGCTGCCGTCCGCTTCGTCGTGGCGCTGCAGGAGCGTGCCGGGCTCGACGTGGTTAATGACGGCGAATGGCGGCGGCGCTCCTATATCGGCGTGATTTCCGAACTGGCGCACGGCTTCACGCTGGAAACCAATCCCGCCGACGGCCGACCCTGGACCGTGGTGACCGAGAAGCTTTCGCCAAAGCCGGCGGGCTTCATCGCCGCCGAAGCGAAGTTCGTGAAGCACGTAGCGCGGGTCGCGACCAAGATCACCCTGCCCGCCCCGGCGCTGCTCGGCGAGCGGCTGTGGGATGCGGAGCGCTCGGTGCCGGCCTATCCGACGCGCGATGCCTTCGTCCGCGATTGCGTGGCGCCGTTGCGGGCCGAGATCGCGCTGCTGCAGAACTTGGGGGTGGAGATCGTGCAGATCGACGACCCGCACCTCTGCCTGTTCGTCGATCCAGACGTGCGCGCCCGCTACGACGATCCCGACTCTGCGGCAGATTTCGCCGTCGACATGATCAACGCGACCGTCGCAGGCTTCGATGGCATCAAGTTCGCCGTCCATCTCTGCCGCCGCGCCGGCGCACGCGTGCGCGGCGAGAAGCACCACGCCGGCACGTACGGTCCGATCCTCCCGCAGCTCAATCGCCTGAACGTGCAGCACCTTGCGATGGAGTTCACGGCGGCCGACGCCGACGATCTCGAGAGCCTCGGGCGCCTGCGCGAGGATTTCGAGCTCGGGTTGGGTGTGGTCGACGTAACGCCGGGCGAGCCGCAGACCGCGCCGATGATCGCGACCCGCGTCGAGCGCGCTCTGTCGCGGATCGACAAGGCGCGCATCACGCTCAACCCGGACTGCGGCTTCGCACCGGGTTCGGCCGCGAAGGTCGACATCGACGAGGTCTATCTCAAGCTCAAGGCCGAAGCCGACGCGGCCCGGCTGTTGCGGGCGGAGTACGGTTAGATCGTTCCCCGACCGTCGCAGAGACTCCTTTGCCGAGGTTCAATGCCTTAAGCGGCTGATATAAGGCATCCAGGGAAGCGAGGATGAGCGCATGGTTGAAAACAAGTCTGCTTGGCGGGCGGAGCCACTGACCTGGGGACAGGGGCCAAGGGTGTTCGAGGTGTTCCTCGAGCCGACCTGCCCGTTTTCGGCGAAGGCCTTCGGCAAGCTCGATGAGACCCTGCAATCAGCAGGCACCGACAACGTCACACTCAAGATCTGGCTGCACTCGCAGCCATGGCATCTTTTTTCCGGCGTGATCACGCGCTGCACGCTCGCAGCCTCCACCCTCGGCGAGGGTAAGGGCGCCGCCAGGAAGGTGCTGGCGGGCGTCGCCGCTCACCGTGACAAGTTCGAACCCGCCGATCATTGCAGCGGACCACTCCTGTCGTTGTCACCCGCCGACATAATTGCGCGCGTCGAGGAGTATTCAGGCCTCGAGCTTGCCGAGGCCTACGCCCTTCCCAAGCTCGACCAGGAAGTCAAGCGCCATACGAAATATGCGCGTCAGAACGGCATCCATGTTTCACCGACCTTCATGATCGATGGTCTTGTGCAGAACGACATGAGCAGCGGCGACGAGGTGTCCGCCTGGGTTTCACGTCTGTCGGCACAATAGCGAGCGTCCCTCAGGACGGACGGTCGCCACGCACCAGCATCCGATACAGGCGGCGATGCTGGCTGTGGTCGTAGTCAAAGCCGGCCTTATGCAATGAGGCGCGGTCATCGATGATCAGCAGATCGCCCTTCTTGTACTCGTGCGTATAGCAGAATTGCGGCTGCGTGATCTTGTCGGTCAATTCCTGCAGGAAATCCTGGGTCTCCTCGGGAGACATGCCAGTGACCGTCTCGGTCTTTGCCTTATGGAACCACGCTGCCTTGGTGCCGGTCTCCGGGTGGGTGCGGACCAGCGGATGCACCGTGGGCGGCTTCTTCGACTCGAGCTGGGCCCTCACGATATCCGGATTGCCTGTCTTCATACGCGCGCTGCTGATCAGGGTATTCTCGGTCTTCGCGCCGACGATCCTCAATTTCACGTCGTCCGGAAGTGATTCATAGCCCGCACGCGAGTTGCAAACCGATGTCCCGCCCCCTCTGTCCGGTACGGCCACCGCATAAAGCATGGTGAACTTGGGCGGCAATTCCTGGTTGGTGTGATCGGTGTGCCAGGTGGCATTTGCGCCGACTTTCGCGGGCTGGCCCTTGCTGTCCAGGTGACGGTTGTCGAGCACGCTGATCAACGGAAATCCGTCGACCAGATAGCGCCGGTTCTGGTCCTCCATCAGCTCGCCGAACATTTCCGCGGCGGCCTGCAACTGGCCGGGCGTGAGATGCTCCTGACCCCGGATCACGAGGACCACGTTCTCGACCACGGCGTCGTAGAGCTTCTTCTGCGTTGCGGCATCGACGGGAAGCGCCAGGTCGATGCCCGTGACGATGGCGCCGATATGCTCCTTGACCTTCTCGATCCTCATGGCGTGGCTGGAATTCTTCAACGCGGCAGTGCTCATGACCAGCTCCTCCGGCTCGTGTCCGCATGCGCCTTTATTGCCCGGCCGCATGCGCCCGCGCTGGCGAGACGTCACGGCCAATCTCCGCGTCCCAGGGACCGGGAAAGCGGCCACTCCCGGTCTTCTCCCGCGTGAAGACATTGTAGTCGACCGGCCACTCGGCGCGCGGCATCTCGTAGAACACCTCGACGCCGTTGCCGTCAGGGTCGCGCAGGTAGATGCCGAGCGAGATGCCATGGTCGGAGATGTGCTCTATCGGTTGACCCTCGGTCTTGATCTTCCTGTAGAACTCCTTGAGGTCGTCCAGAGTCTCGACACGCCATGCCATATGGTTCAGGCCGACCTGCCGCTTCGATGGCAGCGGAGCATCCTCACCCACTTGCATCAGCGCCACCTCGTGCGACTGCTCCTTGTCCGCCGACAGGAAGGCGGCCCAACCTGGCCGATATTCGTAGACGTGGAGTCCGAGCAGATCCTCGTACCACTTCTTCGAGCGCTCGACGTTACGGACGTAAACATTGACATGCTGCAGATACATCGGTCGTTTCGCCATGGCGTCCTCCCGTGGTCGCCATCGATGGTAGGCAGCGGGATCGCGGCGGGCAACTGCATGAAAGCTGCCCAACGACCGATTCTCTTCAGAGCAGGAACGTATTGGTCCGGTCGAGGAAATCGTGCATGTGCACGACCATCTGGTCCTCTTCCAGCAGGCAAACGCCGTAGGCTGGCGGTTCGTGGCTGCCGGGAATGCGGCCCTCGATCACGAAATCCAGCGCCACCTGATGGCTGGTCGCCCGCAAGGTCGAGATCGGGATGCCGCGCCAGCTTCCCGCCACCGGGCGATGCAGATGGCCGAAGAACATGTGGCGGATATTGGTCTTTCCGGCGATGGCCTCGACGAAAGCCTGCGGCTCGAGCAGCGAGATGTCGTCCATCCGCCTCAACCGGACTTTGAACGGCGGGTGGTGCATGAAGATCATCACGGGGCGGTCGCCGGCCTCGTCGAGCGTTCTCTTGCACCATGCGCCGCGCGTCGCGCAGAAGCTGCCCCACGGCTTGCCGGGCTCGTTGGTGTCGAGGCAGATGCCCAGCACACCCTCGCCCATCTCGAACGTATACTGAATGAAGCCGTCGGCATCGACCGGTGTCGCCGGAAAGGTCGCGCGAAAGTTCGCCCGGTCGTCGTGATTGCCCACGATCAGGTGATAGGGCATCGCGAGCTTATCGAGCTCCCGCTTCAGGGCCTCGTAGGCCGGCAACTCGCCCTTGTGCGCAAGGTCGCCGGTGACGATGGCAAAGGCCGCATCGGCGTGGTTGCGGTTCACGTCGGCGACGCAGAGCGCCAAGCGGTCGATCGGGTTCAACCCGTACAACAGGTTTCCCGGCGGCACGAAGTGCGTGTCGGTGATGTGGATGAACTTCTGCATGGCGCGCGAGTGATACGATGTTCGAGGCCGAACGGTCCAGCGCGCTCAGGCGAAGCGACGCATCACCGCCAACCGCTTATTGAGCCGGGTCGGGTCGTACCAGCGCGCGTCGTCCGGCGCGGCCGGCGTCTCGCCAACCGCCAGCTCGACGCTGTCGAAATCCTCGGCCCGGCCCGCTTCGGCATCGTCGGCTGTGTAGCGCCAATAGAGACGCCGACCGTCTGCCATCGAGAGAATGAATCCGAACGTGCCGTTGTCGAGATCGGCGGTCTGCCACGCCGACTCGATTTCGGCGATCCACGACAGCTCGAAGCTCCCGTCGATCGTCCGCGCCATGTCAGCGGCACGGACGAAGCCCCAATCCTCGGTCATCCTACTCCTGCGGATAGCGCCACGGCTTTGCGGGCTGTGGCGCAGCCTCGTCGATCGTCCAATGCGGTATCGCGAGGCCGGGCCCGGCGTCGGCGAATACCATGCGGACCCGCGTGCCGATGCCGACACGTTTCACCATGTCCGGCGGCGCCAGCGTGCCATCCGGCGTGGTGAGATTGCCGATCACGCGCAGCGCCTCGTGCTCCGTCGGCTTGCCCTTTTGCGTGTCCAGGTCGACCAGCAGGACGAGATAGGGGGTGTACTTCTTGAAGGCGGGCTGGATGGCGTGATGCACCTCGGTGTAGGAATGCACCGCGCCCTTGGCCTCGACCGGCACCCAGTCCGACTCCGGGTTGGCGCACCACGGGCAGGCGGTGGTCGGCGGATAGCGCAGCAGGTTGCATTTCGTGCAGCGCTGCAGATGGAAGTCATGTGCCGCGCAGTGCTTGAAATAAGCGAGGTTCTCGACATCGAGATCGTCGATCGCCAGCGGCATATCGAGATAGGTGGCCTGGATTCCCATGATCTTTGCTCCCCCTCAGCCGCGCCGCATGACCATGGCCGAGCCGGTGCCCGGATTGGCCCAGCCCAGGTTGGCCGACAGTTCGCAATCCCTGACCTGGCGGCAGCCGCCCTCGCTGTAGTCGTAGGTGTGCTGGCGCTTGCCGTCCGGCCCTATGGGACAGGAGTCGTCGGCGTCGTGGCGCAGCTGGCGGACGTTCTCGACCACCATGTTGACCCCGTGCGTATAGCCCTCGCACAGATGCCCGCCGCTGGTGTTGTTCGGCCGCTTGCCGCCCAGCCGGATCGTGCCGTTGCTGACGTAGTCGCCGCCCTCGCCCTTCTTGCAGAAGCCGTAATCCTCGAGCTGCAGCATCGTGGTGAAGGTGAAGGCGTCGTAGCTGCCGGTCAGGTCGATATCCTCCGGCCCGACGCCGGCATTGGGCCACAAGATGTCCTTGGCGTAGTGGCCGGCGACCGTCGAGATCGGCCCGTGCTGGTAGTGCATGTCCGTGCGCGGCTTGCTGCAGCGGCCCACAACGCCCCGGATCAGGACCGGATGGTGGCGGCAGTCTCGGGCGCGATCGGCCGAGGTGACGATCAGCGCGGTGCCGTTGTCGGTCTCGACGCAGCAGTCGAGCAGGTGCAGCGGCTTGCAGATGATTCGGCTGTTCAGCACGTCGTCGACCGAGAAGCGCTGCTTGTAATACGCCTTGGGATTGTTGGAGGCGTGGCAGGAATGGAAATGCTTGACGTGCGCCACCTGTTCGGGCCGCGTCCCGTAGTCATACATGTGCCGCATGAAGGTCGGCGAGAACATCTGGCCGGCGCTCTGCCAACCATAGGCGCGGCCGTGCAGGGCATCGCCCAGGACCGGTGCCGCGGCGCGCGCGCCCGTGCCGCCGATGCGGACCTGGCTGAATCCGTTCATGGCGCGGAAGATCACGACGCACTTGCACATGCCGGCTTCCATCAGGCCGATCGCCATGCCGACCAGCGCCTCGGTCGACGAGCCGCCGCCGAACACGTCCATGTAGAAATTGGGGCGGATGCCGACGTCGCCAGCGATGAAGGTGCCGAAGGTCGAATCGCCGGATTGGTAGGACAGCACCCCGTCCACGTCCGATGGCTTCAGCCCCGCATCCTCGATCGCATTGCGCACCGCCCAGGTGCCGAGCTTGCGTGTCGTTACACCCGAGCCGCGAGTGTAGGTCGTCTCTCCGACACCCACGATCGCATACTTGTCGCGCAGGTATTTCGGACTGGTAGTGTCGGTATCCGGCATCGGCATGGCGTTTTCCTCTGTTGTTCTTGGCGTCACCTGGGCAACTACAACATCTCGATCTTCGACTGCTGGATCAGCTCACGCCACATCGGCACTTCCTTGGCGACCCGGGCGGACAGACCGGCTGGGCCATTCGCACGAACGTCGAAGCCGACCCCGAGCAACCTCGCTGCCACCTCGGGGTCCTTCAGCACCGCGAGCGTGTCGTTCGCTACGCGTTCGACGATCGCCTTCGGCGTGCCGGCGGGAGCGTACATGCCCTGGAAGGTCTCGGATACCATACCCGGAAAGCCGGACTCCTGCATCGTGGGCACGTCCGGCAGGTCGGACCAGCGCTTCTCGCCGGTGACCGCGAGTGCCCGCAGGGCGCCCGACTTGATGTGCGGATGGGCGGGCGGAAGGGCCGTGATGCCGACCGGCGTGGTCTGCGCGAGGATCGCCTGAATCGCTGGCCCCGCCCCATTGTAAGGGATGTTCTCGATGCCGATGCCGGCCTTGATCTGCAGCAGCTCGGCGGTGAGGTGCGGCGTTGAACCCTGTCCCGGATTGATGACGTTTAGCTTGTTCTTGTCGGCCTTGGCGAAGGCGATCAGATCGGCGATCGTCCTGATCGGCGACGACGGGTGCACGAGGATCACATTGGGCGAGGAGCCGAGCTCGGTGATCGGCAGGAAATCCTTGAAGGCGTCATAGCCCGGCTCGCGATAGAGGCTGACGTTGACGACGAAGCCGGTCGAGGCGATCAGCAGCGTGTAGCCGTCGGGCGCCGACTTGCCGGCCTGCACCACGCCGATGTTCCCGCCGGCGCCTGGCCGGTTGATGATCAGCACCGGCTGGCCGAGCTTGGCGCTCAGGCCGGGCTGGATCATGCGCGCCATGACGTCGGTCGGCCCGCCGGGCGCCGCAGGAATGACGACCTTTACCGGCGCCGCGGGATAGCTGTCCTGGGCTCGCGCCGGCAAGGCCAGCAGCGGCAACGGCGTCGCCAGAACCGCACGCCGCGACAACGGGCTCGTCATTTGTGTTTCCTTCGGGATTTTTTCGTTGCCGGCATCGTAGAGGACCCGGGCCACGTCTCTCCAGTGGTACCGGCTGCGCCCTTTCGAACAGCGAGCGAGACGAGACGCGCCGCTGGAGTGCCGGGCCCCCAGGGGGCAGTATGCCGCGATGGATACGCGCCTACCGCCGATCGCCACCGCCGCGCCTGATCGGGCGCGCGCCCTGCGGCCCCTGCTCGACGCGCATGGCGCGGAGATGGATCGCCGCCGCGAGGTCACGCCGGAGGTGGTCGCGGCGCTGGTCGAGGCCGACATGCTGCGCCTGCTGCTGCCGCGCAGCCTCGGCGGCCAGGAGATTCACCTTGTCGAGTACGCCAAGACGATCGAGGCGCTGGGCTATGCCGACGCCAGCGTCGGCTGGTTCATCAACCAGTCGAACGTTTCGTCCTCGACGTCCGCCGCCGCCATGCCGGCCGAGACGGCACGCTCGATGTGGGGCACGCCGGACATGGGTCTCGCCTGGGGTGCGCGGCATAATAACAGCAAGGCGGTCCGCGTCGAAGGCGGCTACCGCCTCACCGGCACCTGGAGCTTCGCGTCGGGCGGTCGACACACGACCTGGCTCGGCGCCCACAGCGCAGTCCAGAATCCCGACGGCACGCCCTTGATGCGCTACGGCAGACCGGACGACCGCAGCTTCGTGTTCCGGCGCTCTGAAGCCAGGATCATAGACGACTGGGAGGTGCTCGGCCTGCGCGGCACCGGCAGCGACACCTATGTCGTCGAGGACCTGTTCGTGCCCGACGACCGTGCGCCCGCGCGCGACGCACTCGAGGAGCGCAGAGAGCCAGGTCCGCTCTATACTCTGATGTCGACGCTCCTTTATGCCACCGGCTTCTGCAGCGTCACGCTCGGCGTCGGCCGGCGACTGTTCGACACCTACGTCGAGCTCGCGCGAGGCAAGCACAGCCGCGCCTCGCCCAATGCCATGGCGCTCAACAATGCAATCCAGCGCGAGATCGGCCTGCTCGAGGCCAGGCTGTCGGCCGCACGAGCGTTCCTGCACGAGGCGGCGCTCGAGGCCTACGAGGCGGCGGCCGCCGGCAAGCTCACCATCGACCATCGTATCCGGCTCCGTCTGGCGACCACCCACGGCATGAACGAGGCGACGGACGTCTCCGTCGCGAGCTACCGCGCCGCCGGCACCACCGCCATCATGAACTCCGCTCCCTTCGAACGCCGCTTCCGCGACGCCATGAGCGCCAGCCAGCATCTGCAGGCGATGTTGCCCCACATCGAGATGGTCGGCCGCCACATCATCGGTGTCGACAATCCCGTGCGGCATATCTAGCGCGCCGCAAGCGCGCTGCGTCAAAGGCCGATCGAGCGGGCGTAGAACGCTTTCAGCCGTTCGAGATCAACCTCCTCCACGATCGTCACCGGCGGCGTCCCGAGCCGGCCCGAGGGATCGACGACCGTCATGCCACGCGTGATGCCTTGGGCCAAAGCGACATCGACCGAGGCGCGAAGGCTCCTGGTAACGATCCCGGGATCGAGGACGACAGCCGCGGCCAGCGGATCGACGAAGCGCAGGAAGTCGCCCTTGCCGTGCCCGGCCAGGGTCTTGCGCGCATGGTCGGCGAGCGCCTGCGAGAAGGTCCGGTAGTCGCTCTCGGGAACGTCAGCGAACAAAGCATCGGTCTCGGTGCCGCTGAGCACGTGCGAGACGCATGACTCCCACGGCACAATTACCGTATCGATATCGGCGGCGAAGACCACGGCCGCCGCCTCCGGATCGGCGTAGATGTTGAACTCGGCCGCCGGCGTGACGTTGCCCCGGCCATGAACCGTCGCGCCCATCACGGTGAGGCGGCCGATGCCGCGGACAATGCCGGGCGCTGCTCGAAGCGCCATTGCCAGATTGGTCAGCGGGCCGATGAACAGGAGGTCGATGAGACTGTCGGTGGTCGACGCGATGCTGAGCTCGCTTACCAGGAAACCTGCCGCGTCGGAGCCGGCTATCTCAGCGATAGTATGGGGCCGCGGCGCGCCGCCCAGCCCGTCCTCGCCGTGGATCTCGCGGGCGTGGATGATCTCCTGCACCAGCGGCTCGTGCGCGCCTTTGTGGACGTCGATCGCCGCGCCGGCGACGGCGAGCACCGACAGGATGTTGTCCGTTGCGGTATCCAGATCGACATTCCCGAAGACGGTGGTGATCGCGTCGGGCGGACGACCATTGGCGATCAAAAGCAGCAACGCCTGGGCATCGTCCACGCCGCCGTCGGTATCGAGAATGAGTCTGTTGACCAAGAATGCCTCGAATGGGATGCGGGCCATCAGAGCGCGCAGGACGCGCGCGGTCCACAAGATCGTGACGGCGGCGGCGCGCTTCTTGCTCGCTTACGCCCGAACCATAAGGGAGAGCCAGCTGTGAACAAACCCAAAGTCGCCTTCATCGGCACCGGCGGCACCATTTCCTCGCTCGGCGTCCATCCGCTCGAGCTGCAGGATTACGTCATCCACAACAACCGCATGCATGCCGGGCAGATCGTCGACCGCTTCCCGACCGTCCGGGAGATAGCCGAGGTCATCCCCGTCGACTTCCGCAACGTGCCGAGCACCGAAATCTACTTCGCCGAATGGCACGAGCTCGCGATGCTATGCGGCAAGCTCGCGGCGGAGCATCCTGACCTTGCCGGCATCGTGATCGGCCACGGTACCGCGACGCTCGAGGAGACGGCCTACTTTCTGAACCTCGTGCTCAAGGTCCCCTTCCCGGTGGTTATGATCGGCTCGCAGCGGCCCGCTTCGGGCCTATCGACCGATGCCGCGATCAACCTGCTGAACGGCGTGCGCGTCGCCGCGGCTCCCGAGAGTCGCGGCCGCGGCGTGCTGCTGATGCTGAACGACGAAATCCAGGCCGCGCGCGAGGTGACCAAGACCTCGAACTGGCGCATGCAGACCTTCCGCACGCCCGACTTCGGCGCGCTCGGTCACGCCGATGCCGACCGCATCGCCTACTACCGCCGGCCCGAACGCAGGCACATGCCCGATACCGAGTTCGACGTGAGCGGCCTCACCGCGCTTCCGCGGGTCGACATCGTCTATGCCTATCCCGGCACCGACGGCACCGCCGTGCGCGCTTTCGTGGCGGCCGGCGCCAAGGGCATCGTGTCGGCCGGCTTCGCGCCCGGCATGTCGGCGCCCGCCGATCTCGACGCGCTCGCCGAAGCCGTCAAGCAGGGCGTCACTGTCGTGCAGTCGTCCCGCGCCGGATCGGGCCGAATCTTTCGCAGCAAGCGCCTGACCGACGCCGGCATCCTCGCCGGCGACAACCTCAATCCGCAGAAGGCAAGACTGCTGCTCGCCCTCGCGCTGACGAAAACCTCGGATCCGATCGAGATTGCGCGGATGTTCGCGACCTACTGAGCGTCCTCCAGCACCATGGCGGCCGCCTTCTCGCCGATCATGATCGATGGCGCGTTGGTATTGCCCGAGGTCAAGGTCGGCATGATCGAGGCGTCGGCAATCCGCAGCCCCGCGATGCCGTGGACCCGTAGCCGGGCATCGACCACCGCCATCGGGTCGTTGCCCATCTTGCAGGTGCCGACCGGGTGGTAAGTCGTCTCGGCCGTGGCCTTGACCCATTTGATGATTTCGTCGTCGGTCGCGCGCTCCGGCCCCGGCGCTTGCTCGGTGAGCTTGAGGGGCGCCATCGCCGGCGCCGTCATGATCGAGCGCGCAATGCGAATCGCCCTCACCGTCAACTCGGCGTCGACAGCCGCCGACAGGAAATTGAAGTTGATCGCTGGCGGCTTCTTCGCGTCGGCCGAGGTGATGTGGATGCTGCCCTTGCTCTCGGGCCGCATCGGATGGGCGTAGCAGGTGAAGCCCGCCTGCCTGGCGATCTTCGGCCCCTTCGGCGTCTGCTCGGTGAACATGGGCACCCAGCCGAGCAGCAGGTCGGGTGCCGCCAAGCCCTCGCGCGAGAACACGAACGCACGCATCGGCGCTCCGACCATCGAGAGCAGGCCATCCTTGAACATCGCCCAGCGCATCGCCTGCTTGACCATGCCGAGCCCGCGCGCGGTGTCGTTGTAGGTCAGCCCCTTCACGCCGACGATCCAGCGCGTGCGCGGCGCGAAGTGATCGCGCAGGTTCTCGCCGACGCCCTGCAGCGGATGCCTTACCTCGATCCCGAGCGCCTTCAGCCGCTCGGGCTGGCCAATACCCGAAAGTTCGAGAAGCTGCGGGCTGTTGATCGAGCCGGCGCTGACCACGACTTCACGCCCGCACCGCGCCTCGCGCGCCATGCCGGCCGCCGAATAACGCACGCCGATGCAACGCTTGCCCTCCAGCATCAACGCCCCGGTATGCGCGCCGGTGACGATGTGGAGGTTGGCCCGCTTGGCCGCGGCATCCAGGTAGCAGCGGGCCGTGCTCATCCGCTGGCCGCCAAAGATGGTCGCCTGGCTCATGGCGATGCCGTCCTGCCGGGCGCCGTTGTAGTCCGGGTTGTGCCGGATCCCGACTTGCGCGGCGGCTTCGATCACGGCCTGCAGCAGCGGTCCGGCCGGGGGCGGGTTTGTGACGCGGATCGGACCGCCGCGCCCGCGATACCGCTCGTCGCCGTCGCCCCGATAATCCTCCATGCGCTTGAAGAAGGGCAGCACATCCTCGTAGCTCCAGCCGGTATTGCCGAGCTGCGCCCAGGTGTCGAAGTCCTGGGCCTGGCCGCGCACGAAGGCGAGTCCGTTGATTGCGCTCGACCCGCCCAGCAGCTTGCCGCGCGGTACGGGAATCCGCCGGCCGTTGGTGTTGGCCTCGGGCTCGCTGCTGTACAGCCAGTTGACCGCCGGATTGGCGATCATCTTGGCGTAGAGCACCGGAACGCGCGTGTAGAGACTGTCGGCCACGCCGGCTTCCAGCAGCAAGACCTTGTTGGTCGGATCGGCCGACAGGCGGTAGGCGACGGCGGCGCCGGCCGAGCCGGCACCGACCACGATGAAGTCGTACTCGCTCATCAGGAGGCGCGGTAGGGCACACCCCAACGATCCTGATAGACAACCGATTCAAGCGGCGCGCGCTTGACCGGGCCGAACTTGCCCATCGGATAGCCGATCGGAAGGATCGCGAAGGAATGCACGCCGTCAGGCAGGCCGAGCGCCTGGTCGACTTCCTTCTGGTAGAACATGTGCCGGTTCGTCAGCGTCGTTCCGAGGCCGAGGGCACGGCAGGCCAGCACCATGTTCTGCACGGCAGGATAGATCGAGGCGCCGGCGCCGGCATTGTGGTTCGCGCCGTCCTCCAGGCAGGCAACGATCCAGACCGGTGCATCGGCAAAGTGGTCGGTGAGATACTCGACCGCGTCATGCTGGCGCTTGAACTTCTCCTTGCTGACGCCGGGCGGCGGCGCGATCGTGCTGTAGCGTGGGCCGATGATCTCGTCGTAGGCCTTCTTGTACCAGGCCGCCGCAGCTTCCTTGATCTTGCGGTCCTTGATCACGAGGAAGCGCCACTTCTGCGCATTGCCGCCGGACGGTGCGCAGGTTCCAGCCTGAAGGATCTTCCCGATCAGCTCGTCCGGTACCGGGTCGGGCTTCAGCCGCCGCATCGCACGGCAGTTCTCCATCGTCTCGAAAAGATCGGGCATCGCTCCCTCCGTTTGCGCGTTGCCCGAGCATAGTACAGCGCTCGCGGGATGGACGAGGCGAAACCCGGTGGAATCCCGACTATCGAAAGAGCGTCTCAGCCCTGCCGTGCCGCCTTGATCGCCGCGACGTCGATCTTCTTCATGTCCATCATCGCCTCGAAGGCGCGCTTTGCCTCGTCGCCGCCGGCCGCCAAGGCGTCGGTCAACACGCGCGGCGTGATCTGCCAGGAGACACCCCATCTGTCCCTGCACCAGCCGCATGCACTCTCCTCGCCCCCGTTGCCGACGATGGCATTCCAGTAGCGGTCGGTTTCCTCCTGGTCGTCGGTGGCGATCTGGAACGAAAAGGCTTCGGTCTGCTTGAACGCGGGACCGCCGTTGAGGCCGAGACAATGGACGCCCGCCACGGTGAACTCAACTGTCAGCACGTCCCCCTTCTTGCCCGAAGGATAGTCGGCCGGCGCTCGGTGGATGGCTCCCACCGTACTGTCGGGAAAAGTCTTGGCATAGAAGCGCGCAGCAGCCTCGGCGTCCTTTTCATACCAGATGCAGATCGTGTTCTTGGCCATGGCGTGTCCCTTGATGTCGAAGCCAGTCAGTTAGGTGCTCGGGCGCGCTTTGCCAGACCGTCCCCAAAGGTCACCGAACTGTCTCAGCACTAATGGAGCTGCTCGACCACGCGACCAAGCCGCTCCAACGTCCGTACGACCGTCTTCTGGCC
This sequence comes from Enhydrobacter sp., assembly GCA_026126105.1. Classification (GTDB taxonomy): domain Bacteria; phylum Pseudomonadota; class Alphaproteobacteria; order Reyranellales; family Reyranellaceae; genus Reyranella. Next base: position 49,047 of record JAHCJV010000010.1, on the reverse strand, counting down.
GAGCCCCGGCCATTGCACGCGAAGCAGCATATGGTCGGTGCCGGTGGTTTCGCCATAGCGGCCGATCTGCTCGACCAGTTCGCTCTCGCTGCCGATCAGGAAGCGCTTGGCGGCAAACGCGTCGAAGTTCGCGCGGATACCCTCCGCCGGCACGAAGCCCGACTCGCCGCCCCAGCTGGCATAGGCCTCGTACTTGAAGGACAGCGGCTCGCGCACCTCGTCCAGCGTGCCGACATGGCACTCTCGAATGATCGGGTATTCCTTCGCCGGCGGCAGGCCGGCCGCTGCGCGGGTGTCGCGGAACAGGGCATTGAGCTTGCCGACATTCTCCTCGCTCACCATCGGCGAGGGCATCCAGGCATCGCCGAGCCTCGCGGCGCGCTTCACGGCAACCTCGACATCGCCCGCCATCCAAATGGGCGGGCCGTCGGGTTGCTGCGGCTTGAGGCTCGCCGGCACACCGCTCACCGTATGGAACTTGCCCCGATGCTCGACGACGTCGTCGCGCCACAACTTGCGGATCAGCTCTACGCCCTCGACAAAGCGCGGCACCCGTTCCTTGTAAGGGATGCCGATCGATTCGAACTCCTCCTTGCGGTAGCCGAGGCCCAGACCGATGATCGCCTTGCCGCCGGTCAGCCAGTCGAGAGTCGCGGTCTCCTCCGCCACGATCACCGGATTGAGCAGCGGCAACAACAGAAGGCCCGGCCCCAGCCGCATGCCCTCCGCCTCGGCGGCAAGGCGCGCCAGCAGCGGCATCGCCTGGAACATCTGCAGCGGCGTCGACACGAAGTGCTGGCCGACCATCAGCGAGTCGAGGCCGCTCGCTCTTGCCACTCGCACCTGTTCGATCAGGTTGGCGAGCTCGGGCGCCAGATCGGCGCCCTGCCGCCATTGCGTCGCCATGTAGAGACCCAGCTTCATTGCACGCGCTCCATTGCCGTTTTTCATGGGCGTTCCCCTCGGCGGCAGCTTAACCTAGGCGCCACGAACAGTATCGGAGAGCGCTTTGACCAAATCGCCAGGCAACCGGGTGGCCGGCAAGATCGCCCTCGTGACCGGCGCCGCCAACGGCCTCGGCCGCGCCATCGCGCTACGCCTCGCCGAGGAAGGCGCCACCCTGGTGCTGGTCGACATCGATTCGGCGGGGCTCGCCGAGTCCGAGCGGCTGATCAGGGCGGGAAGTGCCGGAGGCTCGAACCAGCCACCGACGGCGATCACCGCCGACGTGACCGAAGAAGCGCCCGTCAAGGCGCTGTTCGAGCAGGTGATCGCTGCTCACGGCCGCCTCGACATTCTCGTCAACGATGTGGGCGGCGGCACGACCGGTCATATCTGGGAAGCCAGGCTCGAGGACTGGGACTACGTCATCCGGCTGAACCTGCGGTCGACCTTCCTGTGCACGCGCGAAGCGACCGCGCACATGCGTGCACGTGGCTCCGGCAGCATCGTCAACCTGTCCTCCGGCGCCCGCGAGGGCACGCCGTGGACGGCGACCTATATCGGCAACTCGGCCTATTCGGCCGCCAAGGCGGGCATCCACGGTTTCACGCGCGGCGTGGCGCTGGAGCTTGCCGACAGTGGCGTGCGGATCAATGCCGTGGCGCCCGGTCCTATCGAGACCGAGCGCACCGGTCCGGGTTTCCGCAAGATCGAGCAGCTCGAGTACGGCCCGATCCGCGCCACGCCGATGCGACGAATCGGCGTCCCCCAGGATATTGCCAACGCCGTGCTCTATCTCGCCTCTGACGAGGCAGCGTATGTCACTGGTACGACCCTTGCCGTCGCAGGAGGACGTTGATGGATACGACGATCGCTAATGACCTCGATCAGGATCTCGCTGCACTCAAAGCACGGGCTGCCGACTACGGCGCACGCCACACGGTCATCGAGAAAGTGGACTGGCCCCAGGGCGTGCGGCTTGCCGTGAACTTCACTGCCGACTTCGACACCATGCTGTTGCGCCGCCTGCTTAACGAACCGCCGCAGCAGCTCGCCAAGGGCGAGTTCGGTGGACGGGTCGGAATCTGGCGCCTGATCGAGCTTTTCGACAGCCACGACATCAAGGCCACGATCTTCACCCCCGGGCGGATCTGCGAGCTCTACCCCGACTCGCTGAGAGCGGCGGCGAAGAGCGGCCACGAGATCGCCGACCACATGTGGGAGCACCACGTCCCAAAGGAGCCGGCACTCGAGCGTGACCACTTGCGCAGGACGATTGCGGCGATCGAGAAGACAGTCGGCAAGAGGCCCGTCGGCACGCGCAGCAATCACAGCCGCGAGCTGCTGCTCGAGCACGGCTACGTCTATATCTCCGAGGATTCGATCGACCATCAGCCCAACTGGCTGAGCGCGCCGGACGGCACGAAGCCGATCCTGAACCTGCCCTTCCATTACGCCATCGACGACGCGATGTTCTTCAGCTTCGCCTGGCTGGGTAGCGACAACAGTGCGCAGCGCATGATGGATCCAGACCATGTCGAGGAGATCTGGTGGCGCATGTTCGAGCAGTGCTATCGCGACGGCGGCTACATGAACATCTGCATGCATCCGTTCGTGTCAGGCCGCGCGCTGCGCATCGCCATGCTCGACCGGCTGATCAATCGCATGAAGGCGCTGCCCGGCGTCTGGTTCCCGACCTGCGAGCAGGTCGCCCGTCACATCATCGGCGCGGCCGGAGGAGCGAAGTAGGATGCCCTGGAAAGAGCGCTACACGATCAGCGACGAGACAAGCATCGTCGATAGCGACATCAGGTGGCCGGATGGCAAGCGCTGCTGCTTCCGCGTCGTCGTCGATCTCAGCCCGGCCTGCGGACCGGACGGTATCAAGCCGACGGATCTTGCGACGCCCGACGCCTATTACGGCATGAATGGCGGGCTCGCCGCGCTGGTGAGCACGCTCGACCGTTACGGCATCAAGGCGACGTTTGCCGTCCCTGCGGTCATCGCGGAGATCCAGGGCGATAAGCTCCGCCGGCTCGCCGGCGAAGGTCACGAGATCGCCGCTCACGGCTTCAAGCACGAGGATGTGAGCGCCCTGGAGAAGGATGACGAGCGCGAACGCCTCGCCCGCACGACCGAGATCATTGCCCGAGTGGTGGGCCAGCGGCCGGTGGGATGGTTCTCGCTGGCAAGGCCTGGCGACAAGTTCGCCGGCGGCGCAATCAGCCCCAACACGATCGATCTGCTGCTCGAGGCCGGCTACGAGTATTTCGGCAACGGTCTGGCCGACGATGCGCCACACTACTGGGTGAGCGACTTCGCCAGCCGGCGGGCGATCCTGACCCTGCCCTATTACTACCATTTCGACGATCAGTTCTTCCTTCTGTTCCCGCGCAAGGGAACGGGCCTGGAAAATCCCGACTCGCTCTTCCGCAACTGGAAGGCCGAGCTCGACGCGCAGTACAAGCGTGGCCGGCACTTCTCGATGGTGCTGCATCCGCACGCGATCGGCTGGCCCAACCGGCTGCACGTGCTCGAGCAGTTCCTCGACCATGCGCGCGCGCTGCCCGAACTATGGTACGCAACGAGCACGGCGTGCGCGCGGCACTGGAGCGCGACCTACCCCGCTGCCACGCACCTCAAGCTCGAGCCCTCGATCTGGCAGGACCATCCGGGCAGCCTCAGTTGAGATGAGCTCGTCCGGCCTTCTCGACACGGCGCGCCGGCTCGTGCCGCTGATCCGCCAGGGCATCCATGGCTAAGCGATAAAGAGCCCGTTCCTTCCGGCCAAACACGCCATCGGGACGAGCACGCCCTAGCGTACGGCCGATTGACCGCTGCTTCCGCGTCGAGCATGTCCCGCCCAGCACGTTGCCCTTCATCCCTCGAACTACGAAATCTGCGACGCTGTCATGTGGGCTTGCCGCTGACGCGCTCACTGTAGGAGGTTGCAACCGCGCGCTGCCCGGCGTTCAACTTCGCATGAAGTGCCACGCGTTGCTGGTCGCCACCGCCCTGCTTGCCGCCGCCACTCCTGCCTTTGCCGATGCCAAGTTCGTCGGCGCAAGCCGAGCAACGTCCAAGCTCAAGCAGGATGTGCTCGTTGCCATCTCCGGCTATTCGAAAGCGAGATATGGCTGCGGCAACGTCGCTCGGGTCGAAACGATGCCGCTCGGCGAGAAGTACGAGCCGAAGACGCCCCTGTATCGTGTCACCGAACCGCAGCATCTCTACGAGCGCTGGACGGCCGAGGTTTGCGGCACCAAGCGCGCCTTCTGGTCGCGTTGTGGCCGTCCCCCAAGGGCGGCGCCGACTACAAGGTCGTCGAGGTCCCGCCCGGAACAGAACCCTGAGCCACTGCAAGAAGGAGCAATCCATGACGCGCTTCCTCGCCGCGGCGCTCTCGACGGCGCTGTTGTCCGCCACTGCTTTCGCCGCTTCGCCATGGGACGGCATCTATCTCTACGAACAGCCGATCGGGCCGGGAGCCGGCGGCCCGCAGCTCTTCGTCAATCACAAGTTGACGATCGGCCCCAACACCTGCCGAAGCGATGCCGAACGATACCAGACCCATGAGACGATTTGCTGCAAGGCGCTGCCCAGTGGCGACAAGCTGGACGTCGTCTTCGTCAGCCATGGCGACGGCAGGACCGTCAACGTTCACGGGGTGAAGATCTACGATCCGAATCAGAAGCTGTTCACCCTCATGCGCAAGGGCAGCGCCATCGACACCGAGTGGGCCGGATATTCCCGCAACAAGCACATCGGGCCCGGCGACGAAACCTTCATGAAGATCAAGATGTAGCGGCTTTCGTCGCCACTAAAGCAGGTTGGCCGTGGTGTAGCCGCCGTCGGCAGCAATCGTCTGACCGGTGAGGAAGCCGCTTTCGTCGCTGGCCAGGAAGCAGACGACGCGCGCGATATCCTCGACCGTCCCCAGCCGCCCAAGCGGCGTGCGGGCGACGCGTTGCGCATCCCGCTCCACGGACCGATTGCGGGCCGTACCCTCGGTCGGGACGGCCGACGGAGCAACAGCATTCACCCGGATACGGCGATTACCGAGTTCTGCCGCCGCCGCGCGCGTAATGCCCATGACGCCCGCCTTGATGCCGCTATACACGATGCTGTTGCGGGCCGACACGATGCCGGCGACCGACGCCAGGTTCACGATGGCGCCACCGCGCGCGGGGTCCATGACTTCCGCTGCTGCCTGGATTCCCCAGACCACCGCCTTGAAGCCGATGTCCACCATTCGATCCAGAGTCTCGGGTGCCACGTCGGGAACCGCCTGGTAGCGAACCCAAGCGGCATTGTTCACCATAACGTCCAGCCGGCCGCCTTGTTCGGCCAACCCGAGCACGGCCCGCCGCATGCCGTCCCGTGTTGCCACGTTCTCCACCACGGCGATCGAGTGCCCACCGGACGCCGCGATCTCCTGCACGACCCGTTCGACGAATTCGGCCTTCAGGTCGTTCACGCCAACCGTCGCACCTCCTGCGGCGAGCTGCAGCGCGATCGCGCGTCCGATGCCATTTCCGGCGCCCGTTACCAGTGCCACGCGCCCCGCAAATGCCTGAGACATTCTTCCTCTCCGCGGCCGACAAAGTCAGATCATCGCCATGCCGCCGCTGACGCCGATGTGCTGGCCGGTGACGAACGAGGCTTCGGGCGCGCCGAAGTAAGCGACGGCAGAAGCGACCTCGGTCGGGTGCGACAGGCGGCCCATGCTGATGCCGCGTTGCCCGACGATCTTCGCCAGCTCCTCCAACACGCCGGGACCGGTCCAGCTCGGATCGCGGTAGCTCTCCTTCGGCGGATCCGGATCGCCGTCGGCCGCCGTCTCGATGCCACCCGGTGAGACACAGTTGACGGTGATGCCCTGTGCAATCGTCTCGCCCGCGAGCGTCACCGTGAGACCGACCATCGAGCCCTTGCCGACGCCGGCAAGCAGAGTATGGAACGGCGCGCCGGTACGCCACGCCTCTCCCGCGATGTTGACGATGCGGCCGTAGCGCCGCTCGATCATGTGCGGCAGCACCGCCTTGCAGCAGCGCAGCGTGTTCCACACGTTCCAGTCGACCGCCTTCTGCAGCAGCTCCTCGGTGAAATCGACCAGCCGCATGCGGATCAGGGCGGCGGCGTTGTTCACCAGCGTGTCGACCCGACCGAACTCGGCGAGCGTGCGCGTGACCATCTCCTCGGCGACGCCCTCGCGGCTGAGATCGCCTCCGATCGCCAGGAAGGGCTGGCCGGTCTCCTCCTGGAGGAGCCGTGCGGTCCGCTTCACGCGCTCTTCCTGGATGTCGGCGACGACGACCGTCGCACCTTCCTCCGCCAGCCGCCGCGCGATCACGCGGCCCAGCCCCTGTGCCGCCCCGGTGACGATCGCGACCCGGCCGTCGTAGCGCCGGCACTCGGTCCTGACCGCGAACGCCGCCGTCTTGTGCTCGCTCACGCCGCCTCTCCGAGGAAGCGCTTGGCGTTGCCCGACAAGATTAGCGCCTGGTCTGCCGCCGACAGGCCGAGCTTCTCAACCGCCGACACAGGCTGCGTTTCCTCGATGGAGAACGGATGGTCGGTGCCGATGCAGAGCTGCGTGACGCCGAAGCGCTCGATCAGGAATTTGAGCGTGTCGGCATCGTAGACGAGCGTGTCGTAGTAAAGGCGCCGCGCCATCTCCGCCGGCGAGCCGCCGGTCGCCTCCTTCAGCACGGGCATCATTTTCCAACCGTGCAGGAAACGCGGCAGCACCAGCCCGAACACACCCCCGCCGTGGCTGAAGGCAATGCGCAGCTTCGGGTGGCGGCCGATGATGCCGCCCATCATCAGCGACACGATCGCCGTCGATGTCTCGCACGGGAACAGCGCCAGCGCCGGCATGTTGGGCGGACCGATCAGCCGCTCTGTGCCGGCTGGATGCAGCGCATGCACGAAGATCGCCGCGCCCAGCCGTTCCGCCGTCTCGAAGAACGGCGCGTAGCGCTTGTCGCCGATCGACACGCCGTTGACGTTGGTGCCGATCTCGACCCCCTTAAAGCCCGCTTCCATCAGCCGCTCGAGCTCGGCGACCGCACGGTCGGGATCCTGCATCGGCACCATGCCCAGCCCGGCGAAGCGGCCCTTGCCGTCGGCGACCATGGTGGCGATCGTGTCGTTGACGTGCCGCCCGATCGATTCCGCGTCCTCAGGCTCCATCCAGTAGGACAGCAGCTCCGGCATTGGCGACAGGACCTGGCGCTCGATCCGCGATGCCTCCATCACCTCGAGCCGCCGCTCCAGACTCCAGCTGTGGTCGCTCACGGTTCGAAACACCTTGCCGGCGATCATCACGTTGCAATGATGGCAGTCGTGCGCGGGCGTCATCGACGGCCAGCGCGCATTGGCGTGGCGGCCGGCATAGGCGGGGAAGGTCGCCGGAACGATGTGCGTGTGGATGTCGGTCGCGCCCGTCGTCATTCGTCCCCTCGGTTTCGTTGATGTATCTTGCGGCGACGTTATGGGAGATCGGATGAAACTCAAAGACAAAGTCGCCCTCGTCACGGGCACCAGTCCCAACATCGGCGGCGGCCTCGCCGAGGCGCTCGCGGCCGAAGGCGCCGCAGTCGTCAGCGTCGATGCATCGGCCGCAAACGCCCACGACTGCGCCGCTTACATCAAGAGCATCGGGGGCAGGGCGCTCGGCATCGCCTGCGACGTGACCGAGGAGCCGCAGGTCGCCGCCGCGGTGCAGAAGGCGTGCGAGACCTTCGGCCGGATCGACGTGCTGGTGAACAACGCCGTCTTCTTCAACAAGAAAGGCGTGCTGAACATGCCGCTTGCCGAATGGCGCAAGCAGATCGACGTGATCCTTACCGGCGCCTTCCTGTTCACCAAGTACGTCGCGCAATCGATGATAGACCGGCAGGTGCGCGGCAGCATCCTCAACATCGTCTCGACCGCGGGCCACCAGGGCGAGCCGAACAACATCGCCTACTCGACGGCGAAATGCGGGCTGCTGAACTTTACCCGTTCCGCCGCCATGGAGCTGGTGAAGCACGGCATCCGGGTCAACAGCCTCACGCCCACCGCGACCGATCCATCGGAGTCGTCGGAGCGCGCGCAACGCTGGGGCCGCGCGGCGATCGACCTGTCGGCCGCGAAGCCGATCTTCGAGATGTATCGCAGCCGGATACCGATGCAGAAGCTGCCCAGCCCCAGCGATTACGGCCGCGCGGCCGCCTTCATCGTCTCGTCCGACGCCGAGATGATGACCGGCACCGACCTGCGCATCGATGCCGGCGCCATCGCCCGCTACTGGCCGTGGGACCCGGCGCAGAAGTGACCTCTCCGAGCCGGGGCAAGCCACGCGCCTTCGAAGAGATCTGCGAGCGCATTCGCAAGCAACTCGCCGCCGGAAAGCTGAAACCCGGCGACAAGCTGCCGCCGGAGCGCGAGCTTTCCGAGCAGCTTAAGGTAAGCCGTGCCGCCTTGCGCGAAGCCCTGCGGACGCTCGAAATTGCCGGCGTCATCATGCTCAAGAAGGGCGTCAAAGGCGGCGCCTTCGTGCAGGCAGGCGATCCTGCCAACATGACGCGAGTCATCCAGGATCTCGTGCATCTTGGCGCAATCTCGCTCGGCGACCTCACCGAGGCGCGGCTCCTGATCCAGAGCGGTGTGGTAAGGCTCGCCTGCGCGAGGGCCACCGATGCCGACATCGAAGCGATCGCCCGCAATATCGAGCGCACCGCGGAGATGTCGCGCCTCGGCCAAGCAGAGGAGCGGCGCAAAGCGATCGCCGAATTCTACCGTCTGCTGGCGCTCGCCACGCACAACGAGATCCTCAAGATCCTGGTCGATTCCTTGACCGACCTCCTCGTCCGCTTCCTGCGGGGCGTGTCGGAGGACACCGAGCTGCCGGGCCTGATCGCCCACAGGCGGCGCTTCCTCAGGCATCTCCAGGTCCGGGATGCCGCCGCGGCAACCCGCGAGATGGAAACGCACCTGAACAAGCTTCATCGGCTTCTGGCAGGGAGTCGACAAGTAAAGGTCTGACCATTAGAATAACTCCAATGATCAGGAACTCCTCCCGCAAGAGGGGGAGGCAACGACATGGAGGGAACGTTGGTCACTCGAGTTTGGATGGGCCTATTTGCCCTCTTCGTTGCAGCTTTGCCCGTCGCGGCCCAGACCTATCCCGACAGGCCGGTGAAGATCGTGCTCGGCGTGCCGCCGGGCGGTGGGCTCGATGTTCTGGTACGTGGCATCGCCGCGGAACTCTCGACCAGATGGGGCCAGTCGGTCGTGGTCGACAATAAGCCCGGCGCCAGTGGTCTGATCGCCGCGGAAAGCATCGCCAAGGCAGCGCCCGATGGCTATTCGCTGTTCGCGACCACCGACCAGATCTACATGGGCAACCGGTTCGTCTTCAAGAACCTGCCCTACGACCCCGACAAGAGCTTCGCCAATATCACCGTCATGGCGCGCGCCGAGCAGTTCCTGCTCGCCCATCCCGACGTACCGGCCAAGACACTGCCGGAGCTGATCGCCGCCGACAAGAAGGCGCCGGGCAAACTGGCCTACGGAAGCTGGGGTGACGGCAGCCCGCCGCAGCTCGTCTATGAGACTCTCAACAAGAGCGCCGGCACCAGGTTCCTGCACGTGCCCTACAAGGGCGTCGCGCCGGTGCTGAATGCGCTCACCGGCAACGAGGTCCAGCTCTCGGTCGGCAGCAGCGGCGTCGCGGGCGGTCTGCTCAGGAGCGGCAAGGTGAAGGCGCTGGCGCTCGCCGCCAGGCAACGGTCGCCGCTCTTCCCCGACGTGCCGACCACGACCGAGATGGGCCATCCCGAGATCCTGTCCTTCATCTGGTTCGGCCTCGCCGCCCCTGCCGGCACGCCGAAGGACATCATCGACAAGATCAGCGGCGATGTGCGCGAGATCGTGAAGCAGCCGGCCTTCGGCGAGCGCTTCATCGCCACGCCAGGCTGGACGACGATCGCCGCGACGCCGGCGGAAACCGACGCGCTCATCCGGAGCGAGCTGCCGATCATCCGCGAGATGAGCACGGCAGCCGGCATCAAACCGCAGTGACGGAGGAGCAGGCCATGCAACTGTCCGACCTCATCATCGACGACCGCCACCAGGCGCGGTTCAAGGTCCACCGCAGCGCCTTCGTGTCCGACGAGATCCTTGCCCTGGAGCGGGAGCACGTGTTCGGCAAGTGCTGGCTTTATCTCGGCCACACCTCCGAGCTGAAGAAGCCGGGCGACTTCATCTCGCGCCGCGTAGGCGGACGTCCGCTGCTCTACACGCGGGATCGCGAGAACAAGCTGCACGCACTCTACAATACGTGCCCGCACCGAGGGGCGCTGGTCTGCCGCGAGCGGGCGGGCAACCGGCGCGTCTTTACCTGCGGCTATCACGCCTGGACGTTCGATGAAAAGGGCCGCTTCATCGGCATGCCCGGCCGCGAGGCGCTGCCGCCGGACGCGACCGAGGACTGCAAGCTCGACCTCGTTCCCGTCGAGCGCATGGAGGAGTTCAAGGGCTTCGTCTTCGTCTGCTACGACCGGAACGCCATGTCGCTCACCGACTATCTGGCCGGCGCGGGCGAGTATCTCGCCTATGTCGCCGACCAGGGGCGCGACGGCATGGAAATCGTGACCGGCACACAGGATTACTGCGTCGGCGCGAACTGGAAGCTGCTGCAGGAGAATTCGGCGGACGGCTATCACGGCGTGCCGACGCACTCGACCTACTTCGACTACATCCGCTCGCGTGACAATTCGAACTTCAGCAGCATGAATTCCAAGGGCTGGGTGAAGAACCTCGGCAACGGCCATGCCGTCTCCGAATCCATCGGTCTCCTGCCCTGGGGCCGCCCCTATGCGCGCTGGGCACCAGGCTGGGGCGAGGAGGCCCGGGTCGAGGTCGAGGCGCTGAACAAGGAGATCATGGAACGGCTCGGCCCCGAGCGCGGCAACGTCGTCGCCAACGGCGACCGAAACCTCCTGATCTTCCCCAATCTCGTGGTCAACGACGTGATGGCGACCACCGTGCGCACCTTCTATCCGGTGCGGCCGGACCATATGGAAGTCAGCGCCTGGTGCATCGCGCCTGTCGGCGAATCGGAAACCTCGCGCGACCGCCGCCTGCGCAACTTCGTGGAGTTCCTCGGACCGGCAGGCTTCGCCACACCGGACGATGTCGAGATGCTCGAGCTCTGCCAGCGCGGCTACGCCAACGCTGCGTCCGCCCCCTACAACGACCTGTCGCGCGGCATGCTGAGCAACGCCCCGACCAAGACCGACGAGCTGCAGATGCGCACTTTCTGGCGGCGCTGGCACCAGCTCGTATCGGACAACCCGGCGCTCGAGCTGACGGGGCCTTGAGATGAAGCTGTCCCGCTCCGACGCCGAGGATTTCCTGATCCAGGAGGCGGCGCTGCTCGACGCCTGGAAGCTGATGGAATGGGCCGACCTCTTCACCGAGGACGGCGAATATCTCGTCCCGGCAACCGACGACCCCGAGGGCAAGGCCGGCAAGTCGCTGTTCCTGATCTATGACGACCGCCATCGCCTGGGCGAGCGCGCCAAGCGGTTGCTGAAGCCCACCGCCCACGCCGAGTTTCCGCACTCGCGCACGCGGCACATGATCAGCAACGTGGTGACGACCGAAGGCGGCAACGGCTCGATCCCGGTGACCTGCAACTTCGTGGTCTTCCGCAGCCGCATGGAAGTGACCAACATCTATCCCGGGCACGCCGAGTATCTGCTGGTGCGGAACGGCGACGGGCTGCGGATCAGGAGCAAGAAGGCCGTTCTCGACGTGGACGCGCTGCGCCCGCACGGCAAGATCAGCATCATCCTCTGAGGAGGCCGCGATGGAAGGTTACGAAAAGCTGGGATACATGGCCCTGAACGTCTCCGACGTCGGCCGCTCGCGCGACTTCTACCAGAAGCAGGTCGGCCTGCAGCCGAGCGGCGAGGCAGACGGCATCGCCTTCCTGCGCTGCAGCGAGGACCATCACAACATCTCGCTCCATGCCGGCGGTGCGCCGGGCCTGAAGCGCGCCGGCTTCGAGATGCGAAGCGCCGCCGCTCTGGACCAGCTCGGCGCGCGGCTGGCAGCCGAAGGCATCGCGGTCGTCGAAGTGCCGGCGGAAGAACGAAAGCTGCTCGGCCTCGGCCGCGCCTTTCGCATCACCGAGCCGCATACCGGCGCGACCTACGAATTCTACGACCATATGCGCCAGTTCGGCGGGCAGCCCTTCCAGCCGACCGTCGCCAAGATCCAGCGGCTCGGCCATTTTGTTCTTAAGGTGCCGGACTTCGACGGTGCCTGCCGCTTTCATACCGAGGTTCTGGGCTTCCGTGTCTCGGACATGATCGATGGCACGATCTGCTTCATGCGTTGCCATCCCAACCCGTATCATCATGGCGTCGGATTGGGTCGCGCGAGCGAGGTGCTGCTGCATCACGTCAACTTCATGGTGACCGAAGTCGACGACATTGGCCGCGGCATCTCGCGCTTCAACAAGGCACAAGTGCCGATCGTCAACGGCCCGGGCCGCCATCCGCCGTCGGGCAGCATGTTCCTTTATTATCTCGACCCCGACGGCATCACTGTCGAATACAGCTTCGGCATGGAAGAGTTTCCCGCCGAGGGTGCGCGCAAGCCGAGGGTGATGGAACCGATCAAGGCCTCGATCGACTACTGGGACAGCTTCCTCGATCCGCGCAAGGCGACCGTGGGCGCGGTCGAGCGCATGGATGGGGCACCCGTGCAGATCGCCGCCGAGTAGAAAGCGTTACGAGCAGGCGGTCCTGCAACTGGATGCCCACGTCGATTGCGGCGGCTGGCTCGGATGTCGCCGCCTCCAGGGCAGAAATCGCGGGTTTGACTGGCCGAGCCCGGCATTCAGCCGGTATTCTGCTGAATCCAGGCGCGAAGGGACGTTGCATCCGACGCTCCGGCCCGTTGCGCCACGACTTTGCCGTCACGAAACAGGATGAGCGTCGGAATGCTCCGGATGTTGTACTGGGCGGCAAGCTGTGGCTGCGCTTCGGTGTCGACCTTCAGGAACCGGACGTCCGGCTCGAGCTCGGCGGCGACCCGCTCGTAGGCAGGCGCCATCATCTTGCACGGGCCGCACCACTCCGCCCAGAAGTCCACGACGACCGGTATGTCGTTCCGCTGGAGATGGGTCGAGAAGATCTTTTCCGACGCGGCGATCGGCTTGCTGCCGAACAGCGCGCCATGGCAGGCTCCGCACTTGGCCTTGGCGGCTGGCCTGTCCACCGGCGTCCGATTGATCGCCATGCAATGCGGGCAAACAATCCGTCGGGTTTCGCTCATGTCCGCTCCTCCGAAGTTCGCAAACGCGCCGTAGCAGGCTTCGTTGCATCGAGGTTTGGCTAGAGCTCTGCGTCGGCGATCCAATTCTGCAGCAGTTTATAGGTGATCGCCAGCACGACGGGCCCAAGGAACAGGCCGAGGAGCCCGAATGCCAACAGGCCGCCGATGACGCCGACCAGGATGAGGAGCAGCGGCAGATCGGCGCCTCGCTTGATCAGGAATGGACGCAGGAAGTTGTCCATCGTCAGCGCCATCACGGAGAAAACGACGAGAACGATGCCCGGGACCGTGGCGCCCGTGGCGAAAAGCCATATGACGGCGGGCACCAGCACAAGAACCGGGCCGAGCTGGGCAATGCACAGCATGAGAATGATGGCTGTCAGAATCCCGGCTTGCGGCACGCCGGCCAACCCCAGCCCGACGCCGGCGACCAGAGACTGTGCGATGGCGGTGACGACGACGCCCAGAGCCACCCCGCGTGTCGCCTGTCCGGCCAGTATGACGACCTCTTCGCCGCGCGAACCCGCGAGCCGTCGACCGAAGCGGCGGCACCAGCCGGCGGCCTTCTCCCCTGAAGCGTAAAGCACGGCCGCAAGGGCAATCGTGAGGAGCAGATGAACGATCATGCCGCCCGCGCTGCCGGCCGCCCCGACAAACCAGCGGGTGATCGTACCGACATAAGGCGTCGCCAGTCTGACGATCTCGGCTGCATCGTGACCGGCGAATTTGGCCCAATGCTCCGCGGCCGCCGCACCGACGAGCGGGATATCGGCAAGCCAGTCCGGCGCCGCCGGGACGTGAAAATCGGGCACCGCCAGCACGAGAGTCATGATCCGGTCGGAATTGACCACGATGGCGCCGATCGCGGCCGAGAGCGGCAGCACGACGATCAGCAGCAGCGCCATTGTCATCAACGTCACGGCAAGGCCGCGCCGTCCGCCCAGGGCGACCTGCAGCTTCAGCATCAACGGCCAGGTGGCGATTACCAGCATTGTCGCCCAGACCAGGGCGCCGAGAAAGGGGCGAACAACGACGAACGAGGCGGCGATCAGGCCGACGATGCAAAGGATAGCGAGGACCGTGCGCGTAAGGTCATGGCGTATCTCTGGCATGGCGGACTCTCGGTTCATTGGGACGGCAAAGTACCGGCAAGGTTCATGAGGTTCTGTGGGCCGATGCGAATGATGCCGTGCCGCGGCGCGTCGATGTCGGCAATGAAGCCGAACCCGATCGCGACGAATACGGGGAAGATGAATATCAGCCGCTTCGCCGTCGCAGAACTCCGGGCGCCATAGCCGACGAGCATGTTGCAGAGGAATGCGATCACGATCATCAGCGCCCAGGCCGAGTCGGGAATCCGATTCCACCAGGCCGCCTGCGTATAGCTCTGGGCATTGAGCACATCGTTCATGCCCGAGACGACCAGTGCCATGATCGGCGTGGGATTCGCGGCAGCGGGTGCGAGGACTGCCGACCACAGTTCGTCCTGCAGCTTGGCCGTCTGCCGGCTGATGCTGCCGGTCGAGGATTCGCGGTAAGCCGTATAGTAGCGGATTCGGTGGTCGAGATAGTCCTTGAGCAAGCTCCGGAGCTTCGCCGCGTCGGCTGCCGGCAACAGGGAAGCCCGGGCATACTGGGTACCGATCGCATTGGCCTCGGACTCTTCCAGATTCTTGCGCTGGTCATAGCGGCCTGCGGCCATGGAAAAGCTGAAGCCGATGATCAGCGCAAGAAGCGTCAGCGCAGCGGCCTGCAGGGTGCCGAAATCCTGACGCATGTCGTCGTCGAGGGGGAAGCGCCGGCCCAGCCGCGTGCCCAGCCACGCAGCTCCCCACAGGAACGGAGCGGAAACCACAAATAGAACCGAAGGATAGTCGGTGACGTCGAACATGCTCTTGACGGGTTCCTGTGCGGCCAACCGTCCGCGATGATGCCGAGGGGCGATGCTCCTCCCGGACTGACCGGGCCGCCAGTCAATCCGGGCTCGCGCCACGGGTTTGGCTAGGGCCGGTCTCCGTCGGCCAGGCCAAGGCCCGGCGGGCTCTTGTGCCACGCCCGGCCATCGAGCGCCTGGCGCTCGCCATAGGCGTAGAGCGCCCGCATGTAGGACTGGTCGAACTCGCCGGACTTCGGCGCCGAGAAATCCGAACCGATGTAAGCCAGGTTGTAGTCGACCTTGTCGCGCTGGCTGACGAAGTAGGTGCGCAGTACATCGTTGCGGCCACTGGTGGCCAGCATGGTGTTGATGGCGCGACCGGCAATCGAGAGGGTGCGCCGCTCGATCGCCGCATAGTCGGGATCGAGCCGGGCGTTGCGGATGATGTAGGCCGTGCGCTGCCGGCGTACGTTGCCGGCCGAGAGGTCGACCGAGGGCGGATAGAGGAAGAGTTGGGCGATCGCCCCGCCGTCGACATGCATCTCCTGGTATTTCTTGCCGTCGATCTCGACGTCTATGAACACCGGCTGGAAAGCACCCGGGATCGCCGCCGAGGCGCGCAGTATCTTGCGAAACAGCTCCAGCGACCCGGGACGGCCGCTGGCCGCGATCGCACCGATGTTCCAGATCACCGGTCGCTGCGCGTCGAGATCGGTCGTGCCGATCATCAGCAGGCGGCCCTTCTGGTATTCCCGCGCGATCGCGTCGAGCATCTTCTGATCGGCATACTGCGCAATGACCAGGGCGAGCGGACCGGTGTCCGCCATGGCGTCGTCGAACAGGGCGGCGGAAAGGCCTCGCGCGCGATAGACCTTCTCCGCGGTCATGCTGGTGTAGACCTCGCGCAGCGCCGGATCGTACTCGGGGCCAAGGAAGGCGAAGGGCGCAATCAGAGCGCCGGTGCTGACGCCGGTGACCATCTTGAACTCGGGGCGAGTGCCGGTCTGCGTCCAGCCGTTCATCAGTCCCGCGCCGAACGCGCCGTTGTCACCACCGCCCGACACGGCAAGGTAAATGGCCGGAGGAAGCCGCGTGGGCGAGATCCCGGAGGCGCGCAGGGTCGCCTGCTCGCGCGCCACCGCCTGCATCCCCTCGTCGATCATCACCTTGGGATTGCCGTCCGCATAGAAGCGCGCATTGGAGATGCCGAGCGGCAAGGCGCGCTCGGTATCGACTTGCGGCACACTGGTTCCACGTTCGGGAATGGAACAGCCGGCGATGCCCAGGGCAAACATCACCATCAATGCCGATCGGTAAAGCATCACAGGCCGTCTCCGTCTCTTGGGTCGCAGGGAGCGGCTATGGCCGCTTCGGGAGCTTTGCGAGCTCGGCCACGAGGGCCCGGTCGATCACCGTGAACAGGTACGCATCGGGCGCCAGCGTGCAGCCTCCGCGTACCAGATGAGCAAGCTGGGCGCCTCGCTCGTCCTCGGGAACGGCGACGCCGCGATGACGCGCAGCATGCTCGGCGAGATAGACCGCCAGCGTCTGCCGCGCCTGCGGCTGCATGGAATGCACCTCCCGGCACGTGACATAGGCGGCCTGTTCGAAATTGAGCGGCGGCACCTGCGCCCCGGCCGACGCCGCGCTCCCAAGCAGGGCAGCCGCGAACAGGAGGATTCGAGCGGTCATGTGGTCCCCCTACTTGCCGAGCGCGCTGCCGCCTACATATCCGACGGCGCCGCCGATCAGGCCGGCACCGACCACCTGGCCGAAGCTGCCGCCCGCGACCATGCCGATGCCGGTTCCAAGGGCACCGCCCGCGACCGCTCCTTTTTGCCCTGACGACATGTTCTCGCAGCCGCAGAGCACCCCCGCGGCGGCAAGGATCACCAATACCTTCGTCATCATGTCGATCTCCCCCGAGTCGCCATGCTCGATCTATCAGGTTTCACCGCGAAATGTCATTCCGCTTTCTCGGCGAGGACGGGTTCAGTCGGCCTCATCTACCAGAGGCATCACCTCGGCGGCAAAGCGCTGCAGACGCTCGATGCTCGCGGGAATGCTCTCGGCGCGAAAATCGAAGATCAGCTCGTGCACGCCGATGGCGGCGAACGAACGGATATCGCCGGCGATCTCCTCTGGGCTGCCGGAAAAACTGCGGCGGGTGCCGTCGCGGTCCGGTACGCCCGAATCGTACAGCGGCGCCTTGTAGGAGATGCTGATCGCGGCGAAGTCGCGCCCCTCCTCCTCGGTGAGCCGCTTCAGCGTCGCGAGATGCGTCCGCATCTCATCGGGCGGCAGCGGCGAGGCGGCAATGGCGCCGACCGGATGCCAGCCGTCGCCGTGCTTGGCAGCGCGGCGCAACGCGGCGCGCGAATGGCCGCCGACCCAGATCGGCGGATGCGGCTCCTGCAGCGGGAACGGTTCGCAGCGGATATCGACATACTCGTAGAACTGGCCGGTGAAGCTGGCGGGCGACTGCGTCCAGAGCTGCTTGAAGATCGCGATCCATTCGTCCGTGACGGCCCCGCGCCGCTCGAAATCCGGGCTGTCCAATGCCTCGAACTCCTCCTTCAACCAGCCGACACCGACGCCCAACGTCACCCGTCCGCCGGACAGGACATCCAGCGAGGCCACCATCTTCGCGGTGAGCACAGGATTGCGATAGGGCAACACCAGAACCGAGGTGACGAGGCGCAGCCGCTCCGTCGCCCCCGCCACGACTCCCAGAATCGAGAAGGTTTCCAGCGCGTCGCCGCCGCTCGGATGCTTTCTGTCGAGCGTGTAGGGATAAGCGGACTGGCTTTCCACCGGAAAGACGATGTGGTCGGCGATCATCGCGGAGTGCAGTCCGAGGCGCTCGCCTTCGCGCGCCAGGGCGAGGACGCCGTCGCGCGTGGCGGTCGGGCCGCGGGTGGGAAGATAGAAGCCGTAGCGCATCGTGGGGACTCCCGTATGCATGTTCGAAACCGCGAAAAGCCTCGCGACTTTAAAGAGTAGCGGCCATGTCGGCACGGGCTCCTTGCTCCTTGCGGGCCGGGTCGCGGTATCGGACAAGAGCTGCACTGCCGGGAAACAAAGGGTGAGACGATGACCGATCGTGCTGCGTTGCGGACCAGAGGCGAGGCCATGCGCCGGCGGCTGTTCGGTGACGGCGACGACGGCGCGCCGGCCAACATGCGCATGCTCGACACCGAGGCGGTCTACGGCGCAGTCTGGAGCCGGCCTGGCTTGGCGCTCGACGACCGCATGGTCTGCGCGCTCGCCGCCCTCGCGGCCGTGCAGCGCCTGCCCAAGCTCGGCCGTCATGTCGGCGCAGCCCTCGATCTCGGCCTGTCGGCGCAGGCGATCGTCGAAATCCTGATCCAGATCGGCATCTATGCAGGATTCGCGGCATCCGAGGAGGCGGTCGCGGCGGCCGGCATGGTGTTCGATGCGCGCGGCATTGCCCTGCCGGAAGAGACTGCCCGCGAGGACTCGCTCGAGGAACTGAGCGCACGCGGTCGCAAGCTGATGCAGCAGCTTCACGGCGCGCGTGCCACCGGAGGCTACGCCTCGCCCGACAACAAGGTCACGGGCGCGCTCTATCCGCTGGCGATCCAGTACGGCTACGGCGAGATCTGGTTCCGCCCCGGCCTCGATCTCCGGCGGCGGGCGCTGGTCGCGGTGGCCGCATTCACCGCCCTGCGGCTCGAAGGACAGGTAAAGAAATTCGGCCAGTCCGCGCTCAACCTCGGCTTGAGCCGCACCGAGGTGATCGAGGCGATAATCCAGACGGCACCGTTCGGCGGCTTCGCTCCTGCCCTCAATGCGCTCGGCGCGCTGAGCGAAGCGCTGGCCTGATCAGCGTTCGCGCAGCTTGGGATCGATCGCGTCGCGCAACGCGTCGCCGAACAGGCTGAAGCCGAAGACCGTGAGAGCGATGGCCAGGCCCGGGAAAACGGCGATCCACGGCGCGGTCGAGGCGTACTCCTCCGCCCCGCCCTGCAGCATCAATCCCCAGGCCGGCACCGGCTCCTGCACGCCCAGCCCGAGATAGGACAGCGACGCCTCGGCCAGGATTGCCTGTCCGACGAACGCGGTCAGCATGATCAGGAATGGCGCCACCACGTTGGGAACCATGTGACGCAGGATGATGCGCGGATGGCTGAAGCCCGACGTGCGCGCGGCGTCGATATAGGGCACCTCGCGGATCGCCATTGCGCTCGCCCGCACGACGCGGGCGCAGCGCGGAATCAGCGGGATGGTGATCGCCGCGATGACGTTCTGCACGCCCGTGCCGAAGATCGCGACGACGGCGAGGGCCATGATGATCAACGGAAAGGCCATCAGGATGTCCATCACCCGTTGCAAGACGAGGTCGATCCAGCCGCCGAAGTAGGCGCTGCCGACGCCCAGCACGAGGCCGGCGAAGCCGCCGACGAAGGCCGAGACGAAGCCGATGATGAGCGCGGTGCGCGCGCCATAGATGATGCGCGACAGCAGATCCCGGCCGAACTGATCGGTGCCCAGCCAGTGCGCGGCGCTGGGCGGTTCGGTCATTGCGGCGAAATCGTTGGCGGTCGGATTATAGGGTGCAATCCATTCCGCCGACAGGCCGGCGATCGCCGTCACCACGACGATGATCAGGCCGAAGGTGCCGAGCGGCTGGCGGCGGGCAAATCTGAGTGCCGAGCCGTACCATGGACGGCGGATCACAGGCGGTTCTGTGGTGATGGCGGTCATCGCGGCGCGTCCCTCAACCAAAGCGAATGCGCGGGTCGAGCCACGCGTAGAGCACGTCGACCACGAGATTTGTGAAGATGAAGATGGTGACGGTCAGCATGACGAGGGCCTGGGTAAGCGTGTAATCCTGATTCTGCACCGCCTGCACGAAAAGGCGGCCGATGCCGTTCAGGTTGAACACCTGCTCGGTGACGACGAGCCCGCCGATCAGGAACGCGAACTCGATGCCGATCAGCGTCACGACGGGCAGCATCGCGTTCTTGAGCGCATGGCGGTTGACGATGAGCTGCTCGAGGAGCCCCTTGGCGCGGGCCGTACGGATATAGTCCTCACGCAGCACCTCGAGCATGGCCGAGCGCGTCATGCGCATGGTCACCGCCGAATACCGATAGCCGATCGTGAGCGCCGGCAGGATCACGATGGATAGATTGCGCAGCGGATCCTCCCAGAGCGGCACATAGTCGATCGGCGGCATCCAAGGTGCGCCGGTCGTGAGCTGCGACACCTCGAGCACGAGCAGGATCGACATGATGCCCAGCCAGAACGACGGCGTGGCGATGCCGGCTATCGCTACGGTCCGCACGAAGTGGTCGAGCCAGCTGTTCTGGCGCAGCGCGGAGAGCGTGCCGAGCGGGATGGCGATGGCCACCGCCACCACCGTGGAGAGGATGGCGATCTCCAGCGAAATGGCGATTCGCGAGCCGATCTCGACGATGACCGGCTTGCCCGACCACATCGAGATGCCGAAATTGCCGCCGGCAAAGCCGACTATGAAGTCCACGAACTGCAGGAAGAGCGAACGGTCGAGCCCGAGCTGGGCGTGGCAGGCGGCAACGGCTTTGGGATCGACCATGCCGCCGCCGCCGCCCAGGCGCACGACGCAGATGTCGCCGGGAATAAGACGCATCAAGGCGAACACCAGTGCCGCCGCCCCGATCAGGGTCGGGACGGCGAGCAGCAGGCGGTTCAGGATGTAGCGGTACATACGGATCCCCGATGCACTCTCCCGGTGTCCGCTACTTGTCGAGCCAGACGTTGGCCAGGTTGAGGTTGAGGTAGTGGCTCGGGCTGATCTTCCAGCCCTTGAGGTACGAACGCTGGACGAGGATGCGGTTCCACCACGGGGTCATGATCGTGTTGACCTGTGTGTCGAGGGCGTAGACTTCGAGGGCGCGCATCTTGATCCGCTGCTGTGCGGGATCGGTTTCGTGCAGCATGGCGTTGTAGAGCTCGATCAGCTTCGGATCCTCGTAGCCGCCGTAGTTCTCGGGATAGACGGATTTCGGCAGCACCTTGGCGACGTCGAGCACCGGATTGACGACGTTCTGGCAGTTGAACTCGACGGTCACGTCGAAGGTGCCGTTGCGCAGGGCGTCATAGAAGGGGCCGGTCGGCAGCACCTTCTGGGTGACTTGCAGGCCGATCTTGCTCCACTCGTCGATCGCCCACGTCCCGATGAACTTGTAGGGCTGGTCGACGTTGCGATTCATCAGCTCGAATTTGAGGCCCTCGGCTCCCGCTTCCTTGAGCAGCTTCCTTGCCTCGGCGCGCGACTTCTCGATGTCCGGCCAGTAGCCGACCATCTTCTCCATCTCCTCCTTGGTCGGCGCCATCGACGAGCCGGGGAATACGAGGCCGCCCACGGTATGGACCGTCGCGATCTTGGACAGCGCCGGAGCGCCCTTCCACTTGTCGATCGCAAGCGCGAGGGCGCGCCGCACCCGCACATCGTCGAACGGCTTCCTCTTCTGATTGGGCGTGATCAGATTGACGCAGTTCCAGTCGCTGGTCTGGACAGTGACCTTGTCTCCGAGCTCCTTGACCAGCTGATCGCGCGCCGACGGCGGCATGCCGCGGAACTCGGTGGCAGCACGGTCGGCGCGGATCGCATCGACCCGAACCGACTGCTTGGCGGCGAAGATGGCGACGAAGCCGTCGAGGTAGGGCTGCCCCTTGTGATAATAATCCGGGTTGCGCTCGCCCTTCATGGATTGCCCGGTCTCGTAGGAGACGAACTTGAAGGGACCCGACCCCATGATGTTCTTCTCGAACCAGCGCGGATCCTTCTCCAGTTGGTCCTTCTTGTAGATATAGGCGAAGGGATCGGCCAGAGCCGGTATGAAGGCGGAGGTGGCGAACTTCAGCTTGAAAATGACGGTCTCCGGATCGGGGTTCTCGACCTTGTCGACCATCACCATGTAGCTCTCTCGAGCACTCGAGACGCCTTCCGGCGGATTGATGATGTACTGCCAGTTCTTGGCGACGTCGGCGGCGGTGAGCGGCGTGCCGTCGTGGAACTTCACGTCCTTGCGGATCTTGAACGTGTAGGTCTTGCCGTCGTCCGTGGGCTTCGGCATTTCGGTGCAGAGGTCGCAGACGAAGTCGGTCGTCGACGAGGGATTTTCGGGATTGACCGCGATCAGGGTGCTGTAGAACGGCGCGGTCGCATGCAGCGTCGCGAAGGTATTCTCCTTGTGCCCGTCGAGGCTGGGCGGCGCATCGGCCGGTATCATATAGGTGAGGATGCCACCGCGCTTGGGTGTCTCGCCGAGCGCCGGCGTCGCGACCAACGCGGCTGTTAGTGCCATGGACAGGCCCGTCGCCAGCCACTTTATCGGTGCGTTCATTTTTTCCTCCCTTTCGATTTGTTGTGCCTCTTTGAAGTACGCCGTTCAGCTGACCTGGGTGCAGGCGACCCAGTGGCCGGGTTTCAATTCGCGCAATTCGGGCCGCGCCTGCTTGCAGCTCTCGACGGCGAGCACGCAGCGCGGATGGAAGACGCAGCCGGACGGCGGATTGATCGGGCTCGGCACCTCGCCGCGCACCGGCTGGAAGACCCGGCCAGCCTCGATCGTCGGATCGGGTATCGGCACCGCGCCCAGCAGCGCGCGCGTATAGGGATGTAGCGGATTGTCGAACAGCTCGTCGCATTCGGCGAGCTCGACGATGCGGCCGAGATACATCACCGCCACACGCTGGCAGAGGTGACGCACGACCGACAGGTCGTGGGCGATGAACAGGTAGGTCAGCCCGAAGCGTTCGCGCAGGTCTTCCAGAAGGTTGATCACCTGCGCCTGGATCGACACGTCGAGCGCCGAAACCGCCTCGTCGCAGACGATGAACTCGGGCTCCAGCGCCAGGGCGCGGGCGATACCCACGCGCTGCCGCTGGCCGCCCGACATCTCGTGCGGGTAGCGGTCGGCGAAATTGGGATCGAGCCCGCAGACCGACAGCAGCTCGCGCACCCGCGCCGCGCGCCTGGTCGCATCTGCCGCGAGGCCGTGCACCATGATCGGCTCGCCGATGATGTCTCCCACCTTCATACGCGGATTGAGCGAGCTGTAGGGATCCTGGAAGATCACCTGGATGCGCCGCCGCAGCGCCAGCATGTCCCGTCGCGGCAGAGAGTTGATGTCGACGCCGTCGTAGATGATCTCACCGGCCGTCGGGCGCTCGAGCTGCAGGATGCAGCGTCCGGTCGTCGTCTTTCCGCAGCCGCTCTCGCCCACCAGCCCCAATGTTTCGCCGCGCCGCAGGCTGAAGTCGACCCCGTCGACCGCCTTCACTTCGCCGATCTGCCGGCGCATCAGGATTCCCTCGGAGATCGGGAAGTGCATGCGCAGTCCCCGCACCTCGAGCAGCGGCCGGTCGGCGGCGATACCGGTCATGCCGCAGCCTGCGCAGCGCCCAGCTCGTCGCGCCGAAAACAGGCCGACAGGTGGCCGGCCGCGCCCGCCGCCTCGAGCGGCGGCCGGGCCTCGGCACAGGCGGCGATCGCGAACCGGCAGCGTGGGCGGAAGGCGCAACCGCGGTCGAGACGCGTCAGGTCGGGCGGCTGGCCCTCGACGGGATCGAGCCGCGCCTGGCGAGGCCGGTCGAGCCGTGGAACGGAGCGCAGCAGGGCGATCGTATAGGGGTGGCGCGGGTCGTGATAAACGTCCGCCGCCGGGCCGCTCTCGACGATGCGGCCGGCGTACATGACATTGACGCGCTTCGCATAGCGCGCGACCACGCCGAGATTGTGGGTGATGATGATCAGCGCGACGTTGAGGCGGCGCGTCAGGCCGGTCATCAGCTCGAGGATCTGTGCCTGGATCGTCACATCGAGCGCCGTGGTCGGCTCGTCGGCGATGATCAGCTTCGGCTCACAGGTGAGCGCGATGGCGATCATGATACGCTGGCGCATGCCGCCGGAAAGCTGGTGGGGATACTGGCGCAGTCGGCGCTCAGGGTCTGAGATCCCGACGAGGGAAAGAAGCTCGACGGCGCGCCGGTCGGCTGTTGCGCGGTCCGCCCCGCGATGCTGCTGCAGCGTCTCGGTCATCTGCCGCCCGATCGTCAGGACCGGGTTGAGCGACGTCATCGGTTCCTGGAAGACCATGCCGATTTCGCTGCCGCGCACCGCCCGCATTTCCTCGGGGGACAGGCCGAGCAGGTCGCGGCCGCCAAACAGGATCTGGCCCTCGGTGATCCGGCCCGGCGGATCGGGAATGAGGCGCAGAATCGACATGGCGCCGACCGATTTGCCCGACCCGCTCTCGCCGACGATGGCGACGGTTTCGCCGGGATCGACCGTGTAGGAAACGCCGTCGACGGCGCGCACCAACCCGGCACCGGTCCGAAATTCAGTATGCAGATTCCTCACGTCGAGGAGTGCCGACATTGAGCCTCGCAGCGTTTCGTCCCTGTTCACACTTTCGCCCGCCACTTTGCGTGACCTGGCTGCCCTTATGGATGGGCGTATTCAGCCTAGTGTAAGCTTATCGCGCAGCGGAAGCGAGCGAATGCTGTGGGGCATCCGGACGCGCCAAGTTGGACCAATAGCCCGCTTATGCCTTCACCCTGTTGCTCAGCCTGCCCAGGCCTTCGATCTCGATCGTCACGCGATCGCCGGGCCGCAGGAACCTGGGCGGGGTGAAGCCGATGCCGACGCCTACCGGCGTGCCAGTCGCGATCACGTCGCCCGGCTGAAGGGTCATGCCGGCGGAGATCGTCTCGACCAGGGTCGGGATGTCGAAGATCAGGTCGCGCGTGTTGGCGTCCTGGCGCAGCTCGTCATTGACCCAGCATTTGACGGTCAGGTTCTCCGGATCGACTTCGTCTGCCGTGACCAGCCACGGGCCCATCGGACAAAAGGTGTCGAGCGACTTGCCGAGGAACCATTGCTTGTGCCGCGCCTGCAGGTCGCGCGCCGTGACGTCGTTGACGATCGTGTAGCCGCAGACGTGGTCGTACGCGCGCGACTTGGGTATTCCTCGCCCGCGGCGCCCGATCACGACGGCGAGCTCGGCCTCATAATCGAGACTGTCGCTGATTCCGGTCGGATAAAGGATGTCGTCGCCGTCGGCGATCACGCATTCCGGCGCCTTGGTGAAAATGATTGGCGCGGTGGGAATGGCGTCTGCGGCCGAGCTCGCGCTGCTGTCGAAGCCGCTGCGGGTGAACTCCTTTGCGTGCTCGTGGTAGTTCTTGCCGACGCAGAAGACGTTGCGTGCCGGGCGCGGGATCGGCGCCTCGATCCGGACATCCGACGCCGCGACTCCGTCACCGGCGAAGGTTGCCGTCTTCCTGATCGCCTCGAGTTCCGGAAGGATCGCCAGCATGTCGCCGACCGGACGGCCGAGCATCTCCTCGAGCAGCCAGATCCGATCCGTGCCCGGACGGATCACGCCGACCTTACGATGGCCTTGATGCCGGATGGTCACGAGCTTCATACGCGTCCTGTCTCCGTCTGGCGCGATGCCGGGTCACGATGCACGGCCAGCACCGTCTTGGCCACGCCCTCACCGCTCAACGCATAGGCCAGAGCGTCGCGGTGGTCCGCGAAGGAAAAGATGCGCCCGGTTGGCGGGTCGAGACGTCCCTCGCCGACCCAGCCCAGCAACTCGTCGAGTTCGGCGTCAGCCCGATCTTCTTCGAACACCTGCGCGAACTGACGGTAATCGACGCCGACCAGCGACGCGCCCTTCATCAACGGCAGGTTCGCCGGCAGCGCCGGAATCGGCCCGCCGACGAAGCCCACGACCAGATGACGTCCGCCCCATTTGAGCGAGCGGAAGGCGGGCTGGAACAGCGGCCCGCATACCGGGTCGAAGACCACGTCGATGCCGCCGCCGACCGCCGCCTTCAGCCGATCCCGCCAGCCTTCGGCGTCGCGGTCGATCGTGATCGCAGCGCCATGCCGCGCCGCCAGCGCCCTCTTCTCCGCGGTCGAGGCGACGGCGATCACGGTGGCGCCCAGCAGATGCCCTATCTGGACGGCGGCCAGTCCAACGCCGCCCGCCGCGCCGAAGACCAGGAGCCGTTCGCCGGCCGCGAGATGGGCGCGATCACGCAAGCCGTGCAGCGCCGTCACATAGTTGATGCGGAAGCCCGCAGCCTGCTCAAACGCCATCCTCGCGGGCAGGCGCTTCACCGACCGAACGTCGGCGATCGCCTGCTCGGCAAAGCCGCCGCGCACCTGGGCGATTACCCGATCGCCGACGGCGAAGTCGCCGACGCCCCTGCCGACCGCATCGATCCAGCCCGATATCTCGCCCCCGGGGATATGCGGCAACGGCGGTTTCACCTGATAGCGACCGAGCGCGACGAGCGCGTCGACATAGCCGACGCCGCAGGCGGCAACGGTGATGCGGACCTCGGAAGCCGACGGCTCGGGCGCCGCAATGTCGACTTCGGCATAGCCGTCGAGAGACGACAGAGAGGTTGCTTGAATTGCCTTCATGGCACGAACTCGCAGGATGGGAAGCGCATCATGACGTCGCCGCCGCGGCACGGGCCGCGATGCCGCGCGGGTCGGTGAAAAAGTGGGTGCCCTTGCGTGCCAGCCCGCCGCCGATTCCGAGCGGCGTTCCGTCGGCGCGCCAGCAGGCGGCACCTGTCATGCCGCCATCGGTGCGGAAATCGATGGCGCACATGCCGCCGGCCACGTGGTCGACGGCGACGACCGGATGGCCCATCGCCGCCAGCGTCGACCGCACCGACTCGGGAAAGCCCTTTTCGATCTCGGCCTCCTGCCCTTGCGTGAAGACGCGGGGCGCTTCGACCGCTTCCTGCAGGCTCATGCCGTGGTCGACGATGTTGAGGACGGTCTGCATCGCCGCGGCGGGAATGCGATGCGCGCCGGGCAGTCCGAGCGCGAAGATCGGCTTGCCGTCGCGCTTGCCGAGCAGCGCCGTGATGCCGCTGGTGATGCGCTTGCCGGGCATCAGCGACAGGGCCTGCCCTGGGTGCGGATCGAACAGCAGCATGTAGTTGTTGGGGATGATGCCGGTGCCCGGGATCATGATGCGCGAGCCGAACAGGCTGTTGAGCGTCTGCGTCGAGGTGACGACGTTGCCCTCGGCGTCAGCGATCGTGACATGCGTGGTGTTCTGAGATTCGTTCGACAGCACGCGCGACTCGAAAGTGCCGGCACGGTCCGTCCTGATCTGCGCCCGGCACTCGGCGGCATAGGCCTTGGAGATCAGGCGCGCCATGGGCACGTCGACGAAGGCCGGGTCCGCAGTCGCCGCGCGCCGGTCGGCCGCCGCGATCTTGAGGCACTCGAGCACGAGATGAACCGTCTCGGGCGTGCCGAAGCCCAGCGTCCCGAGGTCGAATGCCTCGAGCATGTTGAGGATCTGGATGGTGTGGACGCCACCGGAGCAGGGCGGCGGCGGTCCGACGATCTCGACCCCGCGATAGGTGCCGCGCACCGGTTCGCGCTGCACCGTGCTGTACTGTTCGAGATCCTGGAAGCGGATGAACGAGCCGATCTTCTCGAGATAGTCGGCGACCCGGCGCCCGAGCGCGCCGCCATACAGGAACGCTGGCCCGTTCCGTGCAATCCCGCTCAGGGTATCCGCGTAATCGGCCTGCACGAGCCGGTCGCCCGCGACGAGCGGCTTGCCCCCCGGCAGGAAGACCAAGGCGATCGCTTCGTCCTTGCACAGGTCGAAAGCCGTGTCGGCGATCGAGGTGGCAAGATAAGGCGTAACTGCGAAACCGCGCGAGGCGTGGCGGATGGCGGGCTCGATCAGGGTGGACAGCGGCAGGCGGCCGAACCGCTCGGCGACCTCACACCAGGCCATCAGGTTGCCGGGCACGGCCACCGCCTTGGGTCCGACGCGATTGGCCCAACCTTCGGTCTCCATGTAGGTCGGCCAGCTGTCCGAAACCGGCGTGAAGCTGTCCGGCCGAGTCATCGAAGGGGCGGTCGACAGACCATCGATGACGATTTCCCGGCCGTCGGCAAGCCGGATGAGCGCCGTGCCGCCGCCGAAAATGCCAACCATCATCGGTTCGACGACGGTCAGGGTGAACAGCGCCGCAACCGTCGCATCGATGGCGTTGCCGCCGGAAGCCATCATTTCAGCAGCGGCCGCCGATGCCAGCGGGTGGTTCGTGACGGCCATGCCGCGCGAGGCCGTCACCGGAGTCTTCTCGCACGCGAAAACGCTGCCCGCGCGATCTGCCCAAGTCATCGATGATCACCCCTGCCAACGCTCGTCGTCTTACCCTCGCCTTATGACAGGCCTCGGGCTCCGGGCACAGTGGTGCATGCACCGCGGCGCGGTTGCGCAGATGAAGGCGCTGGGGGACGATGCCCCTCACGCTCCGTTGCAAGGACATGCACGTCATGAAAGCTGCTTACATCGAAAAGTTCGGCGGACCCGAGGTCCTCACCTACGGCGACCTTCCCGATCCGATCGCCGGGCCAGGGCAGGTCGTCGTCGACACCGTTGCCGCCAGTATCAACGGCGCCGACGCGAAGGTGTGCGGCGGCGAGTACGGCGGCCAGCCCAAATTCCCCATGATCCTGGGGCGCGATTTCTCCGGCGTCATCAGCGCGGTCGGCGCGGGCGTGCAGGACCTGAAAGTCGGCGATGAAGTTTTCGGCGTGCTGGAAACCGGACGCGATGGAACCTATTGCGAGAAGATCGCGATCGGCGCCGCCATCGTCGCGAGGAAGCCTGCCGGCATGACGCATGTCGAGGCCGCGGCGCTCGCCCTCACCGGCCTGACCGCCCTGCGCTCCATCGAAGACTCGCTGAAGCTGAAGTCGGGCGAGACGATCCTCATCCAGGGCGGTGCCGGCGGCGTGGCAGGCTTTGCGATCCAGCTTGCGAAGCATATCGGGGCACGCGTCATCACCACCGCCAGCGCGGCGAACCGGGACTACCTGCTCGAGCTCGGCGCCGACCAGGTCATCGATTACAACACGACCGATTTCACCCAGGCCGTGAGCGATTGCGATGCGGTGTTCGAAACCGTCGGCGGCGACGTCGCCAGCCGATCGTTCGCCGTTCTCAAGCCGGGCGGACGCGCCGCCTTCATCGCGTCCGGCGCCCAGGCGCCGAAGCCGGAGCGCAGTGACGTCACGGCGCTGCGGCCGGCCGTCGGTCGCGACCGCCCACATCTCGAGCGCATCCTCGAACTCCGTCGGCTCGGCGCCGTCCGCGCCCCGCACGTCACCGAGTACAGCCTTGCACAGGCGGCGGAGGCCCTCGCCGTCAGCGCCGCCCGCCACCTGAAAGGCAAGCTGGTCCTCAAGGTGCGGTGAGCATGGCGCCCGGCCTGAAAGGCCTCGCCGCCGTTCCGGAGGAGCCAATTCCGCTCTCGGTGCTGACCGGCTTTCTCGGCAGTGGCAAGACGACGTTCCTGGGCCGCGTGCTGGCGACTCCCGATCTCGCCGACACGGCGGTGGTGATCAGCGAGTTCGGCGCGGTCGCCCTCGATCACCTGCTGATCGAGGCGGAGTCGGAAGGCATCGTCGACCTGCCCAACGGCTGCACCTGCTGCGCCGTCCGCCAGGGCCTCGCCGACACGCTCTACCGACTGGTCGATCGCCGCCGCGACAGCGGACGCCCGCCCTTCCGGCGCATTGCACTCGAGACCAGCGGGCTGGCCGATCCCGCGCCCATCCTCTACACGCTTTCCGCCGATGCCTATCTCGAAGCGTCGCTGCGTCTCGACAGGGTGGTGGCGACAATCGACTCCATTGCCGGCTCGTCGACTTTGAAGCGCTTTCCCGAGGCGACCGCGCAGGCCGCCAGCGCCGACCTGCTGGTGCTGACAAAGACGGACCTGGCGCCAGCGGCGCCCGAACTCCTGGCGCATCTCACGACTCTCAACCCGATCGCGCGCGTGGTGGACGGCGTGGCGGTCGACGCGGCTGCCGCCCTGTTCGGCGGGGCCCCGATCGCCCTGGCGCGGTCGCGGTTGCGTGCCGAAGCGATCCATGCCCACGGCATCGTGTCGCTCTGCCTGCGACTGCGGCAACCGATGACTCGACTCGAGTTCGCGATGGCGCTCGGGCGGCTTGCCCAGGAGCACGGCGAGAACCTGCTGCGCGTGAAAGGATTGATCGCGTTCGCCGACGGCGACGGCCGACCGGCCGCCATTCACGCCGTGCAGCACACGATGTACCCGCCGCGCTGGCTTGCGGACTGGCCTGACGGCGATCATAGCAGCCGTCTCGTCTTCATCGTTCGCGATCTCGCGCCCGAAACGATTCTGGCCCATTTCATGCGGGGCAATCCGGTGAAAATCGATATTGGGGAAGGAGAAGCCTGATGCTGGATCTGATCGTATCCGGCGGGACCTGTGTCCTGCCGAGCGGAACCATGGCGGCCGACATCGGCGTCAAGGACGGGCGCATCGCCACGATCGGCGCGCCGGGCACGCTGGCGGAAGGGGTGCGCAAGGTCGACGCCACCGGCAAGCTGGTGATCCCGGGCGGCATCGATCCGCACATCCATTGCTCGATGCCGGTGCGCGCGCCGGGGCGGCCCGATGTGCTGACCGATCCGCCGTCGCAGGTGAGCAAGGCGGCGCTGCACGGCGGCACCACGACGTTGATCGATTTCGTGCAGTGCGTGCATGAGCGAACCGTGCAGGAGTCGATCGAGCAGACGCAGGCGCACTGGAAGGACGCGTGCTACTGCGACTATGGCTTCCATCTCACCCTGATGGGCGAGGTGCCGCAGCCGCATTTCGGCCAGCTCGCCGATGCGATGCAGGACGGCCACGCCAGCATCAAGATCTTCACCACCAATATCCGGCCGGGAAATCTCGGCCGCATGGTGCCGCACGGCCACATCTGGGAAGCCCTCAAGGTCGTCGCGGCGCAAGGCGGGATCGCCTGCATCCACGCCGAGGACAACGACATCGTCATGTTCATGTACGAGAAGCTGATGCGCGAGAACCGCGTCAGCTTCGAGCACATGGCCGAGGTGCACAACGCGCTCTCCGAAGAGCTGTCGTTCAACCGCGTGATACGGCTTGCCGAGAATGTCGAGGGCGCCGCGCTCTACATGGTGCATGTCTCTGCGGCGACCGGCGTGGCGGCCCTTGAGGCCTCGCGTGCCAAGGGCTTCCCGATGTACGGCGAAACCCTGCACCAGTACCTGATGTACAACGCGGAGGACTACAAGCGGCCGGGCGGGCAGATGTATCACACCTATCCGTCGCTCAAGTATCCCGAGGACCAGAAGCGGCTGTGGACCGCGACCAATCGCGGCGCGATCCAGGTGATCGCGACCGACGAGCTGTGCTGCCCGATCCGCATCAAGCTGCAGGGCAGCCGGATCGACGACACGACCGGCGGCAACTCCGGCGTCGAGCCGCGGGTCGGTCTTATGTTTACGCAGATGGTCACCGAGCGCGGCTACTCCGAGGCGCATTTCGTCGACATGATCTCGACCAACGCGGCAAAGATCATGGGGCTCTATCCGCGCAAGGGCGCGCTTGCCGTCGGCTCTGACGCTGACATCGTGCTGATGGAGACGGGGATCAGGAAGACGATCGCGGCCGCCGACCTGCACGAGACCGATTACACTCCATGGGAAGGCCACGTCGTGACGGCCTGGCCCGCGACGACGATCGCCCGCGGCAAGGTTGTGGTGGAGAACGGCGCGTTCAGCGGCGACCTCAAGGACGGCAAGTTCCTCAAGCGCAAGGTAGCAGACGAGATGCGCAGCCGGCCGGCGGTTTGAACTCCTCCTCTTCCTTCGATACCCGCGGCCTGGATGACGTGATCGACCGTGCCTTCCAGTCACATCATGCGTGAGCTTCCCTAAGCGCTGCCGCTGAATCGATAGGGCGTCATCGACGCCTGTGCCGCCTCCCGCCTGTCATGCCAGCGTTTGCCGCCGCCATAGTAGGCAAGGCTGCCCGGCTTCGCGTTGCCGTCACCATTGTAGTAGGAGAGGCAGTCCCGCAACGGTGCCGACAGCAGATCCATTTCGGCACAGTGCCGGGCGTACTCCTCTTCGGCTTCCAAGGTCACATCGATGGTTGCGGCGCCGCGCGCCCTGACGGTCTCCAGGGCCCAGACGATGTAGTGGGCGTGCATCTCCGCGACGCGCGTGAAGTTGAACTGGCCGCCGCCGCCCTGCGGGCCGTTCATGATAAGGAGGTTGGGGAAGCCGGCCGAATGTATGCCGAGGAAGGTTTTCGTCCCTTCCGTCTCCCATTTCTCCTTCAGCGTCCGTCCTCCCTGCCCGCGAATCATGTTGAAGGAACCGGTGCCCATCCATTCGAAGCCGGTCGCGTAGATCAGCACATCGAGCGGATAGGCCACGCCGTCGTGAACGATGCCTTCTTCGTTGATCAGCTTCACACCCGTGGGCGCCGTGTCGACCAGGTGAACATGGTCCAGGTTGAAGGCCGGCAGGTATTCGTCATGGAAGGTCGGCCGCTTGCAGCCGTAAGGGTAGTAAGGCTTCAGCGCCGCCGCCGTCTTCTCGTCCTTCACGACCGCATCCACCCGGCCACGTATCTGCTCCATGATGCGGAAGTTCGAGTTGAGCTGGGCCCGGATCATCTCCTCGGGCGATAGCTCGCGCTCGTGCTGCCTGGCGCGCTTGTATTGCTCGACCTTGCCCGACAGGAAGTCGTCGTTGCCCTGAAGGGCGGTTCGTCCGGCGGAGATGAGGGCCAGGCGCTCGCGCCGCTTGACTGCCCAGTTGCTCTCGTGTGGCCAGGTCGCATACTCCTCCTGTGTCGTGGCGCGCTGGTCGCGCACATCGATGGACGAGGGTGTGCGCTGGAAGACGTAGAGCGCTTTCACCACCTTCGCGATCTCGGGCACGACCTGCACGGCCGTTGCGCCGGTGCCGATGATGCCGACCCGCTTACCCTGCAATTCGACATTGTAGTTCCAGCGCGAGGTGTGGAATGCCTCGCCCTTGAAAGTCTCCATTCCCTCGATCCTGGCGAGACGCGGGGTTGTCAGGATGCCGTTGGCGAGAACGACGAAGCGGGCGCGCATCGCATCGCCGCGGTCCGTCTTGACGATCCAGCGCTTGGCCGCGTCATCCCAAACCGTTTCCTCGACCGTGGTGTGGAACAGGCAGCGGTCATAGAAGCCGAACCGTTCTGCCATGAGCTGGCAGTATTCCAGGATCTCGAAACCCGAAGCGAACTTCATCGACGGGATGTGGCCCATCTCCTCGAGAAGCGGCAGGTAGCTGTAGCTCTCGACGTCGCAGGCGATCCCGGGATAGCGGTTCCAGTACCAGGTGCCGCCGACATCACCGCCCTTCTCGCAAAAGCGAACGTCGGTGAAGCCGGCCTTCATGAGCCTGTACCAGAGGAGGAGCGCGCCGAAGCCTGCCCCGATAACCAGGATCTCGCATGCGTCGTCGAGAGCCTCGCGCGGAACCGGCGCATCGGAATAGACATCTTCCAGATAGCTGGCGAACTCGCCCTCGAGGCGGATGTAGTCTGCGGCGCCGGTGCGGGCTTCCTTGAATTTCCGGTACTTCGCCTGCTCTTCGGCGTCGAAGACCGCGCCCGGAGGCGGTGGCGGCAAGGTCTTGAGGGCCTCGTCCTCGACGATCGAGTAACCCTTTCCCGCGATCTTGTCCGTTGCCTTGGCTGCGCGGGTGGCGAACAGCTTGCGGCCGGTGGAATCTATGCGGACGGCTTGGCTCATCTGCGCGGCCCTTTGCTGGACGGGCGATTCATCGCGCCAATCTTCATCCCGGTGCTCCGTCTTTGTCCTGCCTGCACATTAGGAGACGCCGCAAAGTCGAGTAAGACTCGAACGGCGCTCCCTCTGCTCATCCTGCCCGGCACGGCAGGCGTCATGCCGAAGGGCGGACGGCCCCTACCCCTTGGCCGCGACCTTGTCCTGCGTCTTCAGCTCGAAGTCGCTGGCGTCATGGCGCTCGTGCAGCTGGGCGGCGGGATCGCCCTGCAGGCGATTGACGATGCGGCCGCGCTTGACCGCCGGACGGGCGCCGATGGCGTCGGCCCAGCGCTGGACGTTCTTGTAGTCCTGCACCGACAAAAACTCGCCCGCCCCGTACAGCAGCCCCTTCGCCAAGCCGCCGTACCACGGCCACACCGCGATGTCGGCGATGGTGTAGTCGTCACCGGCCAGGTAGGGGCTCTCGCCGAGCCGGCGATCGAGGACATCGAGCTGCCGCTTGGTCTCCATCGCGAATCGGTCGATCGCGTACTCGAACTTCGCGGGGGCGTAAGCATAGAAATGGCCGAAGCCGCCGCCCAGGTAGGGCGCGCTGCCCATCTGCCAGAACAGCCACGACAGGCACTCGGCGCGCGGGGCGCCTTCCTTCGGCAGGAACGCACCGAACTTCTCGGCGAGATACAGCAGCATCGCGCCGGACTCGAACACCCGGATCGGCGTTGGCCCGCTGCGGTCCATCAGTGCCGGGATCTTCGAGTTCGGGTTCACGGCCACGAAGCCGCTGCCGAACTGCTCGCCCTCGCCGATCTTGATCAGCCACGCATCGTATTCCGCCCCCTTGTGGCCGAGAGCCAGCAGCTCCTCGAGCATGATGGTGACTTTCTGGCCGTTCGGCGTTCCCAGCGAATAGAGCTGCAGGGGATGCTTGCCGACCGGCAGCTCCTTGTCATGGGTGGGGCCGGCGATCGGCCGATTGATGTTGGCGAAGCGGCCGCCGCTCGCCTTGTTCCAGGTCCACACCTTCGGCGGCGTGTATTCCGTTGAGTCGCTCATTCTCGAAATCCTCGTTCAAGCGGTATCGTCAGGGCTGGCAGTCTATCCTGCTTGTTGCGATCCGGTGTCCTGATTCGCGAGTGCCGCACCTCACATCCACACTTGAACAAGGGGATTACGCGACGCCGAAGGGCGGCTATCGCTTCCATGATTCCGCGCGCTCAAGCAAGCGGCGCGCGCGGATGACGACCGGCAGGTCGATCATGCTGCCCTCGAATGCCACTGCGCCGGCACCGTCGGCGGCTGCGGCGTCGAAGGCGGCGAGCAGCCGGCGGGCCCGATCCAGCTCATCCTCCGACGCGCCGTACTCCTCGTTGATGATCGGCACGTGCGCCGGATGGATGCACGAGGCCGTGGTAAAACCCAGCGCCTTGCCGCGCTTCAACCCGGCCCGATAGGACTCGAGGTCATCGATGTTCGCGAGCTGGCCCATCGAACCCATGGGCAGGATGCCTGCCGTGCGGCACGCCGCGAGACCCTGCATCGCGAAGACATACATGCTGTCGGCCGAGGGGATGGCGCCGAGCTCCGTCGCCATGTCCTCGCCGCCGACCGACATGCCGGCCATGCGTGGCTCGGCAGCGATGGCGTAGAGATGCGGCAGCGCTGCCGGCGATTCGATCAGGACGAGGAAACGCGTGTGGCCGATCGGCATGCCCAGCGCGGCCTCCCGGTCGGTCACCAGCTCGGCCAGCAGCCGGACATGCTCGGGGCCCATCACCTTCGGCAGCATCAGGGCGGCGACGCCCGGCATGACCGAAGCCGCGATGTCCGCAACCGCGAGATCGAGCGGCCGATTGATGCGGACCACCACATCCGAGCCGTTCTGTGCGACACGCGGCACCGCGGCCGGCAGGGCAGCACGCGCCGCCGCCTTGTTCGCGGGCAGGATCGAGTCCTCGAGGTCGAGAATGATGGCATCGGCGCCGCGCGTATGGGCCTTCGCCAGGAAGCGCTCGGAGAGCACCGGCACGAACAGCAACGATCGCCAGGCTGGTTGCACCCTGTTCATCTCGAACCCTCAAATCCCAAGCCGGTAGAAACGCGACGCCGTCCCGTGGAACAGATCGGCCTTCTCGGCGGCGCTCGCGCCTTGCGCCAGCCGCTTGCAGGCATTCCAGAAGACGCCGTAGCCGTACGAGCCCTTGTCGACGGGAAAGTTGCTTTCGAACATTGCCCGACTGGGGCCGAAGGCCTCGATGCAGGTTTCGATGTAGGGCCGCCACGCCGTCGCGAGCTGTTCGGAACTCGGAGGGAGCTCACCCTCGTGCACGTCGAACCCGAACACCTTCATGCCGAGCCCGCCGAGCTTCACATGCACGTTGGGGCACGCCGCCAGCTCGCGGATCCGCGCGCTCCAGTCGGCAAAGACCGCGTCGCGCTTGCCCTTGTAGCGGCCGAGCCCGATCGCGCCGCCGACATGGTTGAGGACGATCGGCGTCGCGGGAAAGGCGCGCGCCAGATCGACGAGGTCGCCAAGCTGAGGATGGTACATGTAGGAGTCGAAGCTGAGCCCGAGCGGCGCCAGTTGCGCGAAGCCCTCGCGCACCCGCGAATCCCGCAGCCACCCCTCCGGCCGGGTGAGTGTGGCGCCCCACTGGGCCTGCTCGGGATCGCTCGCGGAAATGAAGCGGATGCCGCGAAACCGGCCGCCACCCGCCACGATCATCGCCTCCAGCACCTTGGCCACGCCCGCTCCCAGCGTGAGCTCACCGTGCCCGACGATGCCGGCACAGACGCGCGGCTTGCCGTAGCTGCCGCTGGCACACATCGCGGCAACGCCGTTGGCGAACTCGATCTCGCCGACCGGGCGCATCTCCTCCGGCCCGTCGGCGCGGTACATCGACAGCCATTCGAGATACACCGTGGCGACGACATTGTGCCCGCTGTCTATATCGGCGAGCAGGTCGGGCAACAGGTATCGGCCGCTCTCCGGCCGGTCGATCAGGTGGTGATGCGGGTCGACGATCGGCAGCTCCGGCTCGAGTGCGGCCTCGCGGCGCAAGGCGAGCCAGTCGGGACGAACCGCCAGATGCGAGCTGATCGCGTTCGCCGGTGTCGTTGATGCCATTTTCTCGTTCCCTCCTGCTTCATGAAGTCGATTTCCTCCCTGCGCGCAGCGCGGGGAGGTGTCAGCGTCTTGCGCTGACGGAGGGGTCATGGGCCGCACCGATGCTGTGGCCCATGACCCCTCCGTCGCGGATTACCGCGCCACCTCCCCGCGCAAGAGCGCAGGGAGGAACTCGACGCTCTCGCTCGCGTCTGTCAGGCCGCCCGAACGAGCCTGGGCAACGCACCCTTTCCCCGCACCTCGGCCTCTTCGAACTCGGCAGCGGCAATTGCCCGGTCGAGAGCGGCCCGCAGCTCCTTGGCCGTCTCGAGCGTCAGCTCGATCCCGGCGCGCGCCCCGGGATCGAGACTGGCGTTGATGAAATCGAGCGTGATGACGTCGCCCAGCGGCGCATGGCGCGCATGGTCATAGGCGACCACCGCCTGGGACAGCGGGAACCACTCGTCGCCGCGCTTCGCCATGCCCTCGGCGCGCGCAATCTCGATGATGGAAGTGCACATTCGCCGCCCTCCTACTTCGCCAGATGCTTGCCGAAGAAGGCGAACACCTTGCTCCAGCCGTCCATCGCCTGCTCGGGCCGATAGAGTGGCCGGTGCCAGTAGAAGAAGCCGTGACCGGCGCCATCGTAGCGGTGGAACTCGTAGTTCTTGCCGTGCTTCTTGAGCTCTTCCTCGTGCTGGCTGACCTGCTCCGGGCTGGGCGCGCGGTCGTCGTTTCCGAACAGGCCGAGGAGCGGAGCGGCCAAATCCTTCGTCATGTCGATCGGCGCGACCGGCGTCTTGGCGTTGAGCTCCTCCTTGCCCATCACCACGCGGCCACCCCAGAGGTCGACGACGGCGTCGACGTCCTTCTTCTGACAGGCGTAGATGAAAGCGTGCCGGCCGCCGGAGCAGGAGCCGAACAGGCCGACCTTGCCATTGAGGTTGGGCTGCGCGCGCATCCACTGCACGGCGGCCGCGGTGTCGCCGACCATCTGGGAGTCCGGGATTCCGCCGTCGGCCCGCACCTTGGCGGCGACGTCATCGGGATTGCCGTCGCTTCCGCCGCCTTCGCGCTCGTAGAGATTGGCGCAGATCGCCATGTAGCCGTGATGCGCGAAGCGCCGGGTCGTCTCGATATAGAGTTCGCTCCACCCCGGCAGATGGTGAATGAGCACCACGCCCGGGAAGGGACCGGCGCCGGACGGCTTGGCGACATAAGCCGTGATAGGCGTTCCCTTGTCGCCTTTGAGCGTCACGTTCTCGCAGGTCATGTCTCTGTAGAATGACATCGATCTTCCTCCAAGGTGTCGAGAAGCGCTCCCGCTGGCTCTGCCGCCGGGATCATGGGCTGTCAGTATTCGACCATCGCGCGCCTGCGGCAACTCTGGTGTCGAGCCGTTCGAACCGCTATTCGGAAGATCTCGCTATCAACGCTCCATCCGACTCGCCCGCCGGCAACACTGCTTTGAGGGCCTCGAGTGCGCCGTGCAGTTGCGCCACGACGTTTGCGCCCTCGCCGATTGCTCCGCCGACCCGCTTGACCGAATTGGAGCGCACGTCGCCCACGGCGAAGACACGCGGCACACTGGTCTCGTGCGCCGAGGGCTTGTGGCCTTCGGCTGTAGACAAGACATCCGCGCCGGTCCGGACGAACCCCTTGCTGTCGAGATCGACGCCACATTCCTTCAGCCATTCCGTCGCCGGCTCCGCGCCGAGGAACAGGAATACATGCCGGACGGGCAGTGTCGTCTCGGTGCCGTTCGGACGATGGCGACAACGCACGGCCCGAAGGCCCTCCTGTGCCGACCCGATCAGCTCGACGATCTCCGTTCCGGCGAGCACCTCGACATTCGGCGCCGCCTCGATACGTTCGGCCAGATAGCTCGACATGGTCTCGGCGAGGCCGCTACCCCGCACCAGGATGCGCACCTTCGCGGCATGCGCCGAGAGGAACACCGCGGCCTGGCCCGCCGAGTTGCCGCCGCCGACGATGATCACCTCGGCATTGGAACAGAGCTTCGCCTCGATCGGCGATGCCCAGTACCAGATGCCGCGATTCTGGAACTGCTCGAGATTGGCCAAAGACAGCTTTCGATAACGAGCGCCGGACGCGACCACGACCGCGCGGGCCTGGACGTGCCATCCGTCGGTCATCTCCAAGGTCATCGGCCGACTTGCGCTGGAACAGTCGAGCCGGGAAACCGTGACCGGGAGTACGAAGTGCGCGCCGAATTTCTGCGCCTGCACGAACGCGCGAGCGGTCAGCGCATGCCCGGTGATGCCGGTGGGAAAACCCAGATAATTCTCGATGCGGGCGCTGGCGCCGGCCTGACCGCCGAAGGCATGGCTCTCCACAACGATGACCGACAGCCCCTCGGAGGCCGCATAGACCGCCGTCGCAAGGCCGGCCGGCCCGGCTCCCACGATCGCGACGTCGTAGATCCGTCTTTCCGTGGTTTCGTCGAGCAGACCGATGCACCTCGCAAGCTCCTGCTCCGACGGATTGCGCAACAGGGTCCCGTCCGGACAGACGACAAGCGGATAGTCTGCCGGACTGGGCGACAGGCAGGCGATCATCTGCACCGCATCCGAATCGATCTCGGGATCGAGGACGCTGTGCGGTTGGCCGTTGCGCGTCAGAAAGACCTGCAGGCGGATCATGTCCGGCAAGGTCAGGGAACCGACCAGGATCGGGCCGGCAGCCTTGCTCTCGATGAGATAGACGCGGCGCAGGATCAGCGCGCGGACAATACGTTCACCCAGGTCGGCCTCGGCCACCACGAGGGACCGCATTCCCTCCGCGGGCACGATCAGCGCCTCGACGTCACTTTCGGCCCGGACATCGACCGGCGACGGCAACCCCGACAGCTCCGCGAGCTCGGCGGCGATTTCGCCCGGCCCCATCTCGACGATCGGCGA
This sequence comes from Enhydrobacter sp., assembly GCA_026126105.1. Lineage (GTDB taxonomy): Bacteria > Pseudomonadota > Alphaproteobacteria > Reyranellales > Reyranellaceae > Reyranella. The sequence goes on along the minus strand of JAHCJV010000010.1, from coordinate 9,223 downwards.
GACGCGGCCGAGGCCGTCGTGCTGCGTCACGACGATCCTGCCGCTCAAGACGACACACATGCCCGGACTTGACGCACCGTTCCTCGCGAGGAATTCACCGCTCCGGTAATGTTGTCTCCGGCCGAAGCGCTCGATACGACGCAACTCGGCCGTTGTGAGGACGGGAAACATCTGCGGACGGCGGCTGTCCGATATCGGCGGGGGCACTGTCTGTGTCATTGGCGTTCGATCAGCGTCCCCAATCCACGCGAAAACCTCGTCTTCGATGGTCGGGATGGGAACATCCGATTGTTCATGAACACGCCAGGACCTTACCACACCTGCAGACAGGCGAGAGGCCACGATTGCCTAAGCACGCAGCAACAATCCGACGACAAGCCGATCGCTTTGGGCGCGCGTGAAGATGGCAAAATTGCGATTGAGAAGCGGCGGCATAATCTGGTCTAATGCCGATGGGGTAGAGGCGTTGAATGAGGCACTTCGTGCTGGCGGCTGCAAGAACACGGTCAGCATGGGGCCGCGGGCTCGGGAGCGGCGGTCGCGTGACGATCGCCGCCGCATTTCGCTTGATGGCAGGACTCGCGCTGCCTGTGTCCGTGACGGCCTGCATGGTCGGGCCGGACTTTTCCTCGCCCGACGCGCCGGTCGCCCAACAGTGGTTGGAGGCAGGTGATCCTGCGGTGCGGACCGACCGCCAGGACTATGCTGCGTGGTGGTCGGCATTCAACGATCCAACGCTGAGCAGCCTGGTCGATCGCGCTTACCAGCAGAACCTCAGCCTCGCGGCCGCAGGTACGCGTGTGATCGAGGCGCGAGCGACCTTGGGCGTTGCCATCGGCCAGTTCTACCCGCAGCAGCAGCAGGTCGGGGGCGGCGTCACCTACAACCAGTTCAGCAAGGCGGACGCCACGACGAATCCGGTGGGAGCGCTCGACAACAACATCTGGCGCGCCAACCTTGGCGCGCAGGTCGGCTGGGAGCTCGATTTCTGGGGCAAGTTCCGCCGCGGTGTTGAGTCAGCCAGCGCTGCCTACCTCGCCTCGATAGCAACTTACGACGACGTGCTCGTCACGCTGCTGGGCGACGTGACGACGACCTACATCGGTATCCGCACGCTGCAAGCACAGATCGACATCGCCCGCGAGAACGTGGTCAGGCAGAAGAGGGCCCTGCAGGTCGCGCGCGACCGCTTCGAAGGCGGCGCGTCGACCCTGCTCGATGTCTATCAGGCGCAGAACGTGCTGGCCCAGACGGAGGCCGCCATCCCGCAGCTGACGGCCCAGCTGCAGCAGGGCGAAGCAGCGCTGCGCGTGCTGCTCGGCATGACGCCGGAGACCCTAGATGCGCTGCTCGCGGGACCGAGGACCATCCCGGTGCCGCCGGGTGACGTTGCCGTCGGCATTCCGGCCGACCTGGTGCGCCGGCGACCCGACATCCGGGCCGCCGAGCTCAAGGCGGCCGCGCAGAGCGCCAAGATCGGCATGACCAAGGCGCAGCTTTTCCCCGCTTTCTCGCTGACCGGAGCCTTCGGCGGCGCGGCCTCGTCGTTCAACGAGATCCCGGTCGGCCAAGTCTTCACGGGTAACGCCATCACCTTCGCCTTCGGGCCGACCTTCAGCTGGCCGATCCTCAACTACGGCCAGATCACCAATCAGGTCCGCGTGCAGGATGCCCGCCTCCAGGCTTTGCTCCTCGATTACCAGAACACCGTGCTGAAGGCGCAAAAAGAGGTCGAGTCCGGCCTCGCCGGCTTCCTCAACGGGCGCAAGCAGATCGAGCTGCTGCGCGCGAGCGTGCGGGCGGCCAACGGCGCGCTGCGGGTCGCAATGGACCAGTATTCGCTCGGAACCCGCGATTTCACCACGGTGCTGACGGCCGAGCAGAACCTCTACACGGCGCAAAGCAACCTGGCCTCTGCCGAGGGCAACCTCGCGACCAGCCTGACCAACGTCTTTCGGGCGCTGGGCGGCGGCTGGCAGATCCGCGGCGACCGCGAGTTCGTCGACGATCGGGTTCGTCAGCAGATGCGCAGCCGCACCGACTGGGGAACCGTCTTGCCGGCCGCAGGGCCGCCGCCCGGCCCGGCCCCAGGCCTGCCGGGTCCCGAGGACCGCGGCCCGACCGTACGCCCGCCGCAATGGTGAAACGCATGAGAAGTCTTCCTGCCCTGACATCCAAGCGGATAGCGCTCGCATCGGTCGCCGTGATGCTCGCCACCGCCGCGTTCGGCCTCGGTTTGGACCGACTGCGCTGGGGTCCGGCGGGCGACTCCGCCGTCGCGGCTTCGGGCGTCGTGTCGGGAGCCGCTGCCGCGCCGGCCGTCGAACCGTCCGTGGCCCAGGCGCCGACCGCGGCGCCGGTTCCGGTTGCCAAGCCGAAGACCATGAATGTCAGCGACACGATCGAGGTGACCGGCAACGCCGCAGCAGTTGCCGAGGTCAAGCTGCTGGCGCGCGTCGTCGGCTACCTCGACAAGATCCACTTCGAGGACGGCGCGCTGGTCCGCAAGAACGATCTGCTGTTCACGATCCAGCAGGACCAGTACAAGGCACAGCTGCAGCAGGCGAAGGCCCAGCTCCAGCTGGCGCAGGCCCAGCTCAATCACGCCAACATCGAAGTCACCCGGTACTCGGCGCTGGTCAAGAAGGGTGCCGCCACCCAGGTTAACGTCGACCAGTGGGTGTACGAGCAGCAGGCCGCATTGGCCAACATCCTCGGCGCCGAGGCGCAGGTCGCCATTGCCCAGCTGAATCTCGGCTACACGGAGGTGCGCGCGCCGTTCGACGGCCAGATGAGCAAGCATCTCGTCGATGTCGGCAACGTGGTCGGCGGCAACGGTCAGCAGGGTGCCCTGGCGAACATCACGCAGCTCGACCCGATCTACGTCGAGGCCAACATCAGCTCGCAGGTCGCGCTGCAGGTCCGCACGAACCTCGATAATCGGCGCCTCACCCTGGCGCAGATCCAGCAGATTCCCGTCGAAGTGGCGCTGAGCGACGAAAAGGGCTTCCCGCGGCGTGGCACGCTGCAGTACGTGTCGCCGACGATCGATCCGGCGACCGGTACGCTGTTCCTGCGCGGCATTCTGCGCAATCCCGACCGGGCGCTCCTGCCGGGTGTCTTCGTGCGCATGCGCCTGCCGATGGCAAAGGGCACGCAGAGCGCTCTCATGGTGCCCAACAACGCGCTGCAGGAGGACCAGGGTGGCCGCTACCTGCTGGTGGTGGGCAAGGATGACGTCACGCAGCAGCGCTATGTCCAGATCGGCCAGCAGGTCGGATCGTTGCGCGTCATCACGGAGGGGCTCGCGCCCGACGACCTGGTGGTGATCGGCGAGCTGTGGCGGTCCTCGCCCGGCACCAGGATCACGCCCCAGGTCAAGACGATCGACGGCTAGGACGCAGCGCCAATGTCGAAGTTCTTCATCGAGCATCCGGTCCTCGCCAACGTGCTCGCGATCGTCCTGGTCGTGCTGGGCCTGGTCTGCCTGTTCCGCTTGCCGGTGTCGGAGTATCCCAACGTAGTGCCGCCCACGGTGCAGGTCACGGCGAGCTACCCGGGCGCCAGCCCGCAGACCGTGATCGACCAGGTGGCGTTGCCGATCGAGCTGCAGGTCAACGGCGTCGACCGCATGCTCTACATGCAGTCGACCAGCGCCGCCGACGGCACCTACGTGCTGACGGTGACTTTCGAGATCGGAACCGACCCGGACATCAACCAGGTGCTGGTGCAGAACCGCGTGCAGCTGGCTCTCGCCTCGCTGCCGCAGCCGGTCCAGGCACAGGGCGTCAGCGTCCAGAAGAAGAATACCGCCATCCTGCAGATCGTCACGCTGGACTCGGCCGACAATCGCTTCGACAGCCTGTTCCTCAGCAACTACGCCACGATCAATCTCACCAACATCCTTGCGCGCCTGCCCGGGGTCGGGTCGGTCAAGGTGTTCGGCGCCGGCCAGTACTCGATGCGTATCTGGATGGATCCGGAGAAGCTCTACAGCTTCGGTCTGCAGCCCAGCGACGTCATCGATGCCGTCCAGCAGCAGAGCAAGCGGGTTGCCGCGGGACAGGTCGGCATGCCCCCGACTCCGCCCGACATCGGCTTCCAGTACACGGTCGACATCCAGTCCCGCCTCAACGAACCCGAGCAGTTCGCCAACATCATCGTCAAGGACAAGACCAAGGAAGGCGGCGAGCTGGTCTATGTGCGCGACATCGGGCGCGTCGAGCTCGGCGCGCAGACCTACGCGCAGCAGTTCCATTTCGACGGCCGGCCGGCCGCCGGCATTGCGATCTACCAGACTCCGGAGGCCAACGCCCTGGCAGTCGGCAATGCGGTGCGCGCCAAGATGACAGAACTGGCGCGTCGCTTCCCGGAGGGCCTGCGCTGGGGCATTCCGTACGATACGACGCTGTTCGTCACGGCCTCGATCGACGAGGTCTACACGACGCTCTACCAGGCGGGCATCCTGGTCCTGATCGTCATCCTGGTCTTCCTGCAGAACTTCCGCGCGACACTGGTGCCGGCCACCACCGTGCCGGTCACCATCATCGGCGCCTTCGCCGGCATGGCGGCGCTCGGTTTCACGGTCAACCTGTCGACCCTGTTCGGCATCGTGCTGGCCATCGGCATCGTCGTCGACGACGCCATCGTCATCGTCGAGGGCGTCACGAAGTACATCGAGCGCGGCATGTCGGGCCCTGCTTCGGCCATCAGGGCGATGAAGGACCTGTTCGGCCCGATCATCGGCATCACGCTGGTGCTGATGTCGGTGTTCCTGCCGGCCGCCTTCGTGCCCGGGCTGACCGGTCAGATGTTTGCGCAGTTCGCCCTGGTGATTGCCGTGACCGCGCTGATCAGCGCGTTCAACGCCGCTACCCTGAAGCCCACCCAGTGCGCCCTGTGGCTCCGCACGCCCGTGCCTCCCGAACAGCGCAACTTCTTCTATCGCGGCTTCAATCGCGTCTACGACCGCATGGAGGCGGCCTACGCCGGCCTGATCGGCGCCATGGTCCGGCGCAGCGGCCTGATGGTGATCGTCGGACTCTGCGTTTCCGGCGTGGCGATGTGGGGCCTGGCGCGCCTGCCGACCGCCTTCATCCCGATCGACGATCAGGGCTACCTCATTGCCGCCGTGCAGCTGCCTGAGGGCGCCTCGCTCAACCGCACGACCGCCTCGCTGCAGCAGATCCACGAGCGGGTGAAGGACATTCCGGGCGTCCAGCACGTCATCGCGATCTCCGGCATCTCGCCGCTCGACAACAGCGCCGACCTTGCCAATGCCGGCGTCGCCTACATCATGCTGAAGCCCTTCGACGTGCGCGTGAAAGCCGAAGGCCAGGACCTGCTCACCATCTATGGCCGCGTGCAGAAGGCGCTCGCGACGCTGAACGAGGGCCAGCCTCTGGTTCTGCCGCCGCCGGCGATCCAGGGCATCGGCAATGCCGGCGGCTTCCAGATGCAGCTCGAGATGCTGGGCGGCAGCTTCGACTACCGCAAGCTCGACGAGCTCGCGCAGCAGATCGTCAAGGAGGCAAAGTCGGAGCCCAGCCTGCGCAACGTCATCACCACCTTCCGGGCCAATGCCCCGCACGTGGTGCTGACTGTCGACCGCGCCCGGGCCGAGACCCTGCGCGTCTCGGTCGGCGACATCTTCTCGACGCTCACCGACTATGTCGGCTCGACCTACGTCAACCAGTTCAACAAGTTCGGCCTGTCGCTCCAGGTCTACGTCCAGGCCGATGCGAAGTACCGCATCCAGCCCGACGATCTGCTGAAGCTGTTCGTGCGCAGCCAGGATGGCAACATGGTGCCGTTGAGCGCGGTCGCCAGCCTCAGCGAGGTCGTCGCCCCGCCGCTCATCACCGTCTACAACCTGTTTGCCTCGGCGACGATCGTCGGCGGCGCGGCGCCAGGCTACAGCTCCGGTCAGGCGATGGACGCCATGGAACGCATTGCGGCGCGCGTCCTGCCGAAGGATGTCACCTTCGAATGGACGGCGATGTCCTACCAGGAGAAGATCACCGGCAACCAGCTCTACTACGTCTTCGCGCTGTCGGTTCTGCTCGTCTATCTCTGCCTCGCCGGCCAGTACGAGAGCTGGATCCTGCCGCTTTCCGTCCTGTCGGCGGTGCCGCTGGCGCTCGTCGGCCCGGTCGTTGCGCTGAGCAGCCTGGGCGCGGCCAACAACCTGTACACCCAGATCGGCCTGATGCTGCTGATCGCCCTGTCGGCCAAGAACGGCATCCTGATCGTCGAGGTGGCGCGCGAACTGCGCATGGAGGGCAAGGAAATCCTCGAAGCGGCGGTCGAGGCCTCGCGCGCCCGGTTCCGGCCGATCCTGATGACGTCCTTCGCCTTCATCCTCGGCGTAGTGCCGCTGGTCATGGCGGTCGGCGCCGGCGCCAACGCCCGCCGCTCGCTGGGCATCAGCGTGTTCAGCGGCATGCTCGCCTCGACCTGCCTCGCCGTGCTGTTCGTGCCCTGCTTCTACGTGCTGCTTCAACGCCTCGAGGAATGGCGCAAGAAGCGCAAGCCCGGCGCCACCAGGCCCGGCCCGTCGGCCGAGCTCGCGGCGGAGAAGCCGACCTGATCGGCCGCGGGTCGCAGAGCCGGCATCCAGTGGTGCTCCCCGGTCGAGCCCTTTCAGACCGTCTAATGGCTTGAAAACAACGGTACTTCGGGGAAAGCGCGACAGTCCACTACTCACAGTAGCACTCCCGCCTCGTCGAGTAGCATTGAGGCGCTATGATGCGCCCAAGACAAGCGGGGGAAATGGGATGGCTAGGCGTCGCACTGGGGTGGGTTCAATCAAAGACCTGCATAACGAGGCCGACCTCGTGGACCGAGCCGCAAAACTGCTGGAGGAAGCTGGGTACAAGCCGACGGCCCTTGCACTCTCCAGTCTCGCCCCCGCGTTCGACTTCCTAGTGACTACTCCACGTGGGAAGAGGGTTGCCATTGAATGCAAGGCACGAGCATTCGTACGCGAAGCAGATCTTGAACGATGGGTGACTCGAGGTCGGGGGGTGAGACCCGCTTTGAGCGCACTTTGGATAGTTAGTGACGACATTGCCGAACGCCTGCGAAATGCCGCCAAAGCGTATCCAGAAGTGGAACTATGGACGTGGTACGAGTTCGAACGGCAGATGCGATGGGAGAGGGAGCGAAGAAGAAACACGGGCAAGCAAGTCAGAGGTCAGCCCCCCGCTCCCAATCCAGATGCGGTCTCTGGTCCGAAGGTCGTTGCCGCGCAAGATGAATCTGAGCTCGGAAAGAAAGTGCGAGAGCTAGGGCTCGAAGCCAAGGCTCTCCGAGACCGCATCGCGAGAAGTGGAGAGGAATACGAGCGACCGCCTCTCGATTCGTTCTTCCCCCCTCCTTGGAAGCGCAGTGAAGTGTTCCGGACTCTCGGTGTGCTCATTGCCGCCTTTGAAGATGTGGAAGGCTATGATCCTCGGAGACATCACAACCAACCCCCTCCTGCGCTATGGATCAATGACAGAGGATTTCGCTCTGACCTAAGTGCGCTCCTGCACGAGCTACGTGAACTCAACAGCCTGCTGCGAAAACTCGCCGAGAGGGACGGTCCGGTGCCCAAGCCGATACAGAAGAAGGCACAAGTCGCCATAGAACTCGCGGGTGCAGGCACTAAGAAGTTCGTTGAGAGCTACTGCGACATGTTGGGCAAGGGCACGGCGGCACTCACGATTGGTGCCGCCGCAATGTTCCTCGCCAGTGTCGGCCTACCGAAGGAACTCGTTGATACCATTTGGGGACATCTGAGGCCTGGCAAGTAGACGCTCAAGCCGTCGCCGCTTTTACCGCCCACATTGCCGCCTCTTCGTAGGAGGTTTGGGCTAACGATGCGAGCCGACGCCCTACTCACAATCCTAGTCACATTTTAGCACGATGGAGCAGGTCTGAGGCTGCGATTTCCTAGGGATGGGAACCGAAACCCAGCCGAAATGTGAGTACTGGTGCCCCCGGTCGGAGCGGCAGAAGCGAGACAGATCAACGACTTGATCCTACGTGGGAAATATGGGCCGACCCTTGATTTACAAGGCCTTCCGAGTATGGGTGTTCCACCGACCCGGTGCTCGCCTAGGCGCCTGGTGGGCTCCTGCGCGTCAAGCCGTAGCGTTCTTCGATGTGGTTGAGTACGATCCTATGCAGCAGCGGCATCACCTTTTCAATCCGTCCCGCGTCGCGCCAAGTGATTCCCACGACATCGGAGCGCTTGCCAGTTTTGATGTGTGCCGCCTTGTCACGAAGATCGTTCACGGCTCGCAGCAGCGTACCAGGTCCGCAGTCTAGCTGCTGGAATTCGGCATCGTGTGGCTGAAGAAACAATCTCAACCGGTCGCCCCATTTGCCTGCAATCTTGAACTCGTGCTCAAGTACTTTGAACAAGCAAAGATATCGATACTGGATTGGAAGCACCGTTCTCTGCGAATCGGCTAGAGCGTTGAATAGCGCGCGATTGTCGAAGGTGTGGGCGAATGTGTTCCGAACCTCGTCGATGGGGATATGGCGCGGCGGACCGGCCATCACCTTGACATCTATATTGAGCGTGGGCCGCCCCTCTTTGTCTGCCTGTGTCCACGCAGCAATTTCGTGCCCGGAGTAACGCGCGAAGTCTGCGCTGTAGTCATGCACAAGACGCAGTGTCGTCAGCATGTAGCCGGCAAGGTGATTAATCGCCTCCCACTGATCGTTCGTAAAATTATGGGTGGGGTTCTCAAGTCGAATACGAATGGATTCGGGAGCGCTTGGCTCTCCGATTAGTGCGACTTCCATTTCGGCGCCACTCTCGTGAAGAACCGGAATTTGAAATAACGTTCTAGTGCCATCGTCCCGGTAGCATTCCCGCACCGGCGCGATCATCTTGTAGTAGTACCAAATCTTCTCGCCAGCCATTACCTACCCGCCTCTAGCGCATGCCCTGGTCATGGGAGACCAGTCCCTCACGGGCGCAATCTTCGGCCAGGGCGACCGCGTCGTCATAGGGGATCTCGAACCGGCGCGCGATCACATCGATCGAACTCCACCACGGCGCCGCGCTGCGCCCCGCCGCCTCGGCCGAGACGGCGGCACAGAACCGGCGCGCCCGATCCGCCGCAAGTCGCCGCGGTTTCTTTGCCATGTTGTGACCCCTCACGAACTCGCCGACTCAAGGCCGGCCGCCGACGTCGGTTCCGTGCCGGCGGCAGTTCGTGCCGCCTGC
>JAHCJV010000001.1 GCA_026126105.1 Enhydrobacter sp. | reverse complement strand
GATGCTGGTGGTCGTCTACGCGCTGGCCGGCTCGATGAAGATCGACATCACCAAGGACCCGATCGGCACGGGCAAGGGCGGCAAGCCGGTCTATCTCAAGGACATCTGGCCCTCGAACGCCGAGGTCGCGAAGTTCGTCGACAAGTTCGTGACGGCAAAGGCCTTCAAGAAGCGCTACGCCGACGTCTTCAACGGCGACAAGTTCTGGCGCTCGATCAAGACCAAGCCGACCCTGACCTATGCCTGGGACGACAACTCGACATATGTGCGCAACCCGCCCTACTTCGAGGGCATGGGCGCCACGCCGGGTAGCCTGTCGAACATTTCCGGCGCCCGGCCACTCGGCCAGTTCGGCGATTCGATCACCACCGACCACATCTCGCCCGCCGGCTCGATCAAGAAGGACAGCCCGGCCGGCGCCTACCTGATGGAGCACGGCGTCGAGGCCAAGGACTTCAACCAGTACGGCACGCGGCGCGGCAATCACGAGGTGATGATGCGCGGCACCTTCGCCAACATCCGCCTCAAGAACGAGATGGTGCCGGGCATCGAAGGCGGCTTCACCCATCACTACCAGACCGACCAGCCCGAGCCGATCTTCGATGTGGCGATGCGCTATAGGAAGGAGCACACGCCGCAGATCCTGATCGCCGGCAAGGAGTACGGTACCGGTTCGTCGCGTGACTGGGCGGCCAAGGGCGTCAACCTGCTCGGCGTCAAGGCGGTGGTGTGCGAAACCTTCGAGCGCATCCATCGCTCGAACCTGGTCGGCATGGGCGTGCTACCGCTGCAGTTCAAGGACGGCATGACGCGCAAGACCCTGAACCTCACCGGCCACGAGAGTTTCGACGTCGAAGGCATCGAGGGTGGCCTGCGCCCGGGCATGGACATCCCGCTCACCATCCATCGCCGCGACGGCACGAGCGAGAAGGTCACCCTGACCTGCCGCATCGATACCGCCGAGGAGATCGAGTACTTCAAGAACGGCGGCGTGCTGCACTACGTGCTGCGCAACCTCGCGCAAGCGGCATAGTCCTGTCGCCGCGCCTGTCATGACGTCGGGGCTCGCAGCGCACATCCTCGCCCAGGCGCACAACAACGCCTGGTCGAACCACCGGCTGCTCAGCGCCTGCGAGGCGCTGACGCCGGAGGAATTCGCCGCCCCGAGGGTCGGTTTCTTCCCGTCGCTGCGCGCGACCTTCAATCACATCCTCTGGGTCGATCAATATTACATCGACGCCGTGGCCGGGCTCGACGCGCTGCGGCGCTACAGCGAACCCGATCCCGACTTCGCCGACGCGCGCTCGATGCGCGAGGCGCAGCGCGCAAGCGATCGCCGGCTGATCGAGCTGTGCGAGCGCCAGACCGACGAGAGTCTGGGGCGTGCCTGTATCCTGCCCCGCCCCAACCGAACGCCGCCGCTGACCCGTACCGACTTCGTGCTGGCCCACCTCTTCCAGCACCAGATCCATCATCGCGGGCAGGCGCATGCGATGCTGTCGAGCACGTCGATCAAGCCTCCACAGCTCGACGAGTTCTTCCTCGCCGGCGAGGAGGAGTTGCGCCGCGACGAACTTCGCGCGCTGGGCCTCCCGCTGCGCTGATGAAATCAGCAGGGATCGCTGATTTCGATCCTTACCTCCCCCGCCTCGGGGGAGAAGCAGAGATTTCAAGGTGAAGCCCCGGGCGTCCTTCGCCGGCGCCGCGGTCGAAGTGAGCGACCTCGGTCGCTCGATCGCTTTCCATCGCTTGTGGCTGCCCATGTTGGGATTCCAGCGCGTGTGGGCCAGCCCGGACCGGGTGCTTTGGTCGCGCGGCTACGATCACTTCGTGATGCGCCAGGCCAAGCACGGCATCTCCTACGGGCCGGGCGCGCTGTGGCTTGCAGTCTCGGCCGAGAGCCGCGGCCAGGTCGACCAGGTCCATGCCGTGATGCGCGAGGCGGGGGCGGAGATGCTGCAGGCGCCCAAGGAGCTCGACTACTTTGCGCCGGGCTACTACTCGGTCGCTTTCCGCGATCCCGACGGCGTGCCGATCGAGGTGGCGCATCGCTGGGAGGATTTGCCCGACCTGCCCGATGCCGAGCTGGTCAAAGTGCCGGGACACGGCGTCACGCTCGGTGGCTATCTCTTCAAGCCCCAGGCCGGCAAGCCGCCTTATCCGGCCGTGATCCTGCTGCACGGCTTCGCCGGCCACGCCTTTCAACTCGCTGCGCTGGCGCGGCTTACCGCGGCCAATGGCTATGCGGTCCTGGCCCTGTCGCTGCGGGGCTGGCTGGGCTCGGAGGGCGAGAACGACCAGGGACTTCGCCAACCGCTCGATGTCCTTGCAGCGATCGATTGGTTGGCCAATCGGCCGCTTGTCGACCGCGAGCGGATCGGGCTGGTCGGCGCCTCGATGGGCGGCCAGGTTGCCCTGCTCGCCGCCGCGCACCATCCGCCGATCCGCGCCGTCGCCTCCTATTTCGCGCCGACCGACCTCGCGCGCTGGCGCGAGGGCAATCCCTTCGTCCGCGACTATCTCGACGATCTGTGCGGCCCCGAAGGGCTGCCGGTGCGATCGCCGATCCTGCGCGTGGCGCAGATCGATGCGCCGGTGCTGCTGATCCATGGCGACGACGACGAGAACGTATCCGTGCAGCAAACCATCGCCATGGCCGAGGCGCTGAGTAGACATGGCAAGGAAGTCGAGACGTTCATCGTGCCCGGCGCCAGCCACTATTTCACAGAACAGCATAACGCTGACGCCCGCCGCCGGATGTTCGACTTCCTGCGGCGACATCTGAATAGGGCTTAGCTTCTCTCCCGGCAGCGCGGACGTGTGTTACGGTCCCGGCTCGAAATTGGGAGAGCAACGTTCGATGAAAGTGTCCGAAGCGATCAACAGCCGCCGTTCGATGCGGGTCTTCAAGCCGGATCCGGTGGCCAAGGCGGACATCGAATGGATCATCGCCAACGCCACGCGTGCGGCGTCGAACGGCAACCTGCAGCCTTGGCAGCTCTACGTCACCATGGGCTCCGCGCGTAAGCGGCTGTCGGCGGCGATCCTGAAGGCGATCGACGACAACGACCATGGGCCGGGCAGCGAGTACGACGTCTATCCGAAGGAATTCACCCCGGTCTATGACGCCCGCCGCAAGCTGGTTGGCAAGCAGCTCTACACCCTGCTCAACGTGCCGCGCGGCGACACGGCCGGCATGCAGAAGCAGTTTCGCAAGAACTTCGACTTCTTCGATGCGCCGGTCGGCATGATCCTGTGCGTCGAGCGGCGCATGGGCGGCGGTCAGTGGATCGACTGCGGAATCTTTCTCGACCAGCTGATGCTGCTTGCCCGCGAGAAGGGCCTGCATACCTGCCCGCAGGCCGCCTTCAGCCGCTACCAGCACGTGGTGCGGCGCGAGCTCGGAATTCCTGACGACCAGATCGTGATCTGCGGCCTGGCGCTGGGCTATGCCGATCCCGACGCGGTGCCCAACAACCTGATAACCGAGCGCGCGCCGATCGTGGATTTCACCAAGTGGTTCAGCGACTAGAGGTGAGGCCAAAGTCGAATTGCGGGGGCCGGGCAGCGCGCGCTAAGACTTGGGGCAATTCGCGCCGATAAGGCTTTGCGGGAGGATTCCATGAGCGATGAACTGATCGCCGTCAGCGCCGAGTGGGCCAAGCGTGCCTATGTCGACGATGCCAAGTACAAGGAGATGTACGACGCCTCGGTGAAGGACCCGGTCAAGTTCTGGGGCGAGCACGGCAAACGGGTCGACTGGATCAAGCCCTACAGCGCCAACGCCGTGCGCGATGTCGACTACAACGGCGATGTCCGCATCCGCTGGTTCCATGACGGCGTGCTGAATGTCTCGGCAAACTGCATCGACCGCCATCTCGCCAGGCGCGCCAACCAGGTGGCAATCATCTGGGAAGGCGACGATCCGGCCAGCAGCAAGAAGATCACCTATCGCGAGCTGCACGAAGAAGTGAGCCGCATGGCCAATGCGCTGAAGGAACTCGGCGCGAGGAAGGGCGATCGCATCACGATCTACCTGCCGATGATCCCGGAGGCGGCCTACGCGATGCTGGCCTGCACGCGCATCGGCGCGATCCATTCCGTGGTGTTCGGCGGCTTCTCCCCGGACTCCCTTGCCAACCGGATCGTCGATTGCGAGAGCACGATCGTCATCACCGCCGACGAGGGCCTGCGCGGCGGCAAGCCGGTGCCGCTCAAGGTCAACACAGACGAGGCGATCAAGAAGGCGCCCGACGTCCGGAAGGTGCTCGTGGTCAAGCACACCGGCGGCAAGGTCGCCTGGGATGCCGGCCGCGACGTGTGGTGGCACGAGGTCAGGGAGAAGGTTTCGGCCGACTGCCCGCCCGAGCCGATGGGCGCGGAGGATCCGCTGTTCATCCTCTACACCTCGGGCTCGACGGGCAAGCCCAAGGGCGTGCTGCACACGACGGGCGGCTATCTCGTCTTCGCCTCGATGACGCATCAATACGTCTTCGACTATCACGACGGCGACATCTACTGGTGCACCGCCGACGTGGGCTGGGTCACCGGCCACAGCTACATCCTCTATGGACCGCTCGCCAACGGTGCGACGACGCTGATGTTCGAGGGCGTGCCCAACTATCCCGACACCAGCCGCTTCTGGCAGGTCATCGACAAGCATCAGGTCAACATCTTCTACACCGCGCCGACGGCGATCCGCGCCCTGATGCGCGACGGCGAGGCGCCGGTGAAGAAGACCTCGCGCGCGAGCCTGCGCCTGCTCGGCTCGGTCGGAGAACCGATCAATCCCGAGGCGTGGCTGTGGTATTATCGCGTCGTCGGCGACAGCCGCTGCCCGATCGTCGATACCTGGTGGCAAACCGAGACCGGCGGCATCCTGATCACGCCGCTGCCCGGCGCGACCAAGCTCAAGCCAGGCTCGGCTACCAAGCCGTTCTTCGGTGTCACACCGGTGATGGTGGACGCCGAAGGCAAGGAGCTGCACGGCGCCTGCTCAGGCAATCTCTGCCTGATCAACTCCTGGCCCGGCCAGATGCGCACGGTCTATGGCGATCACCAGCGCTTCATCGACACCTATTTCAGGACCTATCCGGGCAAATATTTCACCGGCGACGGTGCGCGGCGCGACGAGGACGGCTACTACTGGATCACCGGCCGCGTCGACGACGTGATCAACGTCTCGGGCCATCGCATCGGCACCGCCGAGGTCGAGAGCGCGCTTGTCGGCAACACCAAGGTCGCCGAGGCTGCCGTGGTCGGCTACCCGCACGACATCAAGGGCCAGGGCATCTATGCCTACGTCACGCTCAAAGCCGGCCAGACGCCATCGGAGGAGCTGCGCAAGGAGCTCAGCGCCTGGGTCCGCAAGGAGATCGGTCCGATCGCCACGCCCGACGTGATCCAGTGGGCACCCGGCCTGCCCAAGACCCGTTCGGGCAAGATCATGCGCCGCATCTTGCGCAAGATCGCCGAGAACGATTTCGGCCATCTCGGCGACACGTCCACGCTCGCCGATCCCATGGTCGTCGACGACCTGGTAAAGAACAGAGGCCAATGAACCCCACCATCCAGCAGCTTGCGTCCGACCTCGCGGCCGGCCGCACCACCTCGCGCGCGCTCACAGAAGAGGCGCTCGAGCGCATCGCCGATCCGGCAGGCGAAGGCTCACGGACCTTCATCAGGGTCTACAAGGAGCAGGCACTTGCGGCCGCCGACGCCAGCGACACGCTGCGCAAGGCGGGAATGGTGCCGGGGCCGCTCGCAGGCATTCCGGTGTCGGTCAAGAACCTGTGCGATGTCGCGGGCGAGACGACGCTGTCGGGCTCCAGGGCTCTCGATGACGAGCAACCTGCCCTTCAGGACGCGCCGGTCGTGGCGCGGCTGCGCGCGGCCGGCGCGGTGATCGTCGGCAGCACGAACATGAGCGAGTTCGCCTTCTCGGGTGTTGGCTTCAACCCCCATTACGGCACGCCGGGCAATCCCGCCGACCGCAAGCGCGTGCCGGGCGGCTCCTCGGCCGGCGCAGCGGTTTCTGTCGCCGACCGCATGGCCGTAGCCGCGCTTGGGACAGACACCGGCGGCTCGGTGCGCATTCCGGCCGCCGTCTGCGGCATCGTCGGTTTCAAGCCGACCGCGCGCCGCGTGCCGATCGACGGCGTGGTGCCGCTCTCGACCTCGCTCGACTCGATCGGCCCGCTTGCCAACTCGGTCGAATGCTGCGCCATCGTCGATGCCGTGTTTGCCGCCGAGCCGATCGTCGTGCCCGATGCCGTGCCGCTGGCCGGCCTGCGCTTCGGCGTCCCCAAGCAGTTCGTGATGGAGGAACTCGACCCGGTCGTAGAGACCGCCTTCGAGCGCGCCTGCAGGGCCCTCGTCGCCAAGGGCGTCGCGGTCGAGTACGTCGACCTGCCGCAGCTCGACGAGTTGCCTGCGATCAACGCCAAGGGCGGTTTCGCCGCGTCCGAGGCCTTCGCCTGGCACCAGAAGCTGATCGCCCGGCGCGGCAAGGATTACGACCAGCTTGTCTATCCGCGCATCATGCGCGGCAAGGAGATGAGCGCGGCCGACTATATCGACCTGCTCGCCGCCCGCGCCGACCTGATCAAGCGCGTCTCTGCAATCACGGTGAACTACGACGCCATCATCATGCCGACCTGCGCCATCGCCGCCCCAACGCTCGACGAGGTTTCGACATCCGAAGGCTTCACGAAGAAGAACATGCTGCTGCTGCGCAACACCACGGTCGGCAACTTCCTCGACCGCTGCGGCATCAGCCTGCCGTGCCACGCCGCAGGCGAGCTGCCGGTCGGCTTCATGCTGATGGGCGAGGCGATGGCCGACAAGCGCGTGCTGGCCATGGCGCGCAGCGTGGCGCCGGTCGTCAGCGGCTGACCGGCCGCGCGCTCATTGCGCACAACATCTGGTGGGCAGGGCTACGGCTGCTCTGTTAACCTGCGCAGCATGAAGGTGAAACAGCAGGTCCGGGAACATTTCCCCACGCCCGTGTGGGTGCTGGACATCGCGTCGTCGGATGCCGCGCCTTTCAATGCGAAACTCAAGGATGAGATCGAGAAGATCATCTCGCCGCGGCCCAAGGTGCCGAGCGGCAGCAACTGGCAAACGCCGCACGACCTCCACACCCGGCCGGCTTTCGCCGAGTTCACGCAACTGGTCGAAATCTCCGCGCGCAGCGTGGCCCAGTACCTGAATGTCGACCGGTATCCGCTGATGATCACCGGCTGCTGGGCCAACATCAATCCGCCCCACGCCTACCATCCGACCCACAATCACCCGAACAACTATCTGAGTGGCGTATACTACGTTGCCGTTCCCGATGGCGGCCCGGAGCTGATTTTCCAGGATCCACGCCCATCCCTGATCATGCCGTGGACCGGCAAGCTCAACCCTTTCACCGCCAATGCAGCAGCCGAGCAGGCGGTGCCGGGCCGCATGGTGATCTTCCCCTCCTGGCTTCGGCACCACGTCCCCTCCAACGAGGGGAAGAGCGAGCGCATCAGCATCTCTTTCAATCTCATGTTCACCAACTTCGCCGAGACCGCGGCCAAGCCGCGGTGGAAAGCAAGCGCGGGCGAGAAATAGCGCCGATCATCAGCCGCCGTACTGCAGCAATATCTCGCCGTTCTTCTTGAGCCACGCCTGCGGCGGCTCGATCGGGCCTTCGCACAGAGCGCGGGCCTGCGCCCAGAAGCGGGCGCTGTGATTCATGTGCACGAGATGCGCGACCTCGTGCGCCACCAGATAATCGAGCACCTCGGGCGGCGCGAACACCAGCCGCCACGAGAACGACAGGCTGCCGTCGGGGCCGCAGCTGCCCCAACGCGAACGGCCATCGCGCACGCCGATCTTCTTCACCGGCCGCTGCACCCGCTCGGCCTTGGCGTGGACCAGCGGCACGAGACGGCGGCGCAGTTCCGCCGTCAGCCAGTCGCGCAGGCGGCGCGGCAGATATTCGGGACGGCCGGCGACATGGATCTCCTGGCCGTCGAGCCAGACCGTGCCGCGCGCGTCGGGGCGATGGCGGATGCGATGCGCCACGCCGAACAGCGGCACTTCCGCGCCGTCGAGGAACGGTCGGCGCGCCGGCAGGCGCTTGAGGCGGGCGGCGATCCATCCCGCCTGTGCCGTGGCAAACCCCACCGCCGTGGCATGCGACAGGCGCAAGGGCGCGATGAGGACGATCCGCTGCCGGGCCGGATCGACGCGCAGGGACACCCGTCGCGCCCGGGAGCTGCGCAGGAACGTCACCGGCAGTTCGACGTCGGCATGGACGATCGAAATCTTCTCGGGTTCGGGCAGGAGCGACGGCACGCGCGAATCATACGGCATTCGTCTGCCGGCGCTACCAACGATGTATTCAACAAGCGAGGTGCAAGCGCCTACGATGCTGCGTGATCGATCTTCATTCCGAGGCCAGTCGCGGTACCTACGCCCGGCGCGACGCCGATAACGGCTGGGCCGCCGCCATGTCCGCAATCGACGATCCCGCAGGCAAGCGCGTCGCCGATATCGGCTGCGGCGGAGGCATCTATTCGCAGGCCTGGCGCAGGCTTGGCGCGTCCGACGTCGTCGGGATCGATTTCTCCGCCCGGATGGTAGCCGACGCGCGTGAGCGGTCAACCGGCCTTGCCGGACTCGCCTTCCGGCAGGGCGATGCAGCCGCCACCGGTCTCGCAGCGGAGAGTCGCGACATTGTCTTCGAGCGCGCGCTGGTCCATCACCTCGAGAGCTACGAACCGGCCTTTGCGGAGGCGTATCGCGTGCTGGTGCCGGGCGGGCACCTGATCGTGCAGGATCAAACCCCGGCCAACGTCCAGTTGCCCGGAAGCCGCGACCATCTCCGCGGCTGGTTCTTCGAGCGCTTCCCCCAGCTGCTCGCGATCGAGAACGGCCGCCGGCCGACATCCGCGGCCATCGAGAAAGCGCTGCGGGCGACGGGTTTCGCCGCCGTCCGGAAACACAGCCTGTGGGAAGTGCGCCAAACCTACGCCACCATCGAAGAGCTCGAGAGGGATCGCTGGACGATCTGGAGCGCGACGGCCTGATTGCTTTCCTTTGGCACGCGAATCGCAGACGATGCGAGCGGGGCGCGAGGGAGATCAGAATGATCGGACGTCGGACGTGCGCGGGAGTCGTGGCTGCACTGGGCTTGTTCCTCGCGGGAACGGCAGAGGCGCAATCGGTGCTGCGCGTGGCGCCGGAGACCCTCTCGCGCATCCTCGATCCGCATTTCACGACATCGTTCACCACGCGCGACTTTGGCTACCTCGTGTTCGACACGCTGTTTGCGGTCGACGATCATTTCGAGCCCAAGCCGCAGATGGTCGAACGCTACACGTTGAGCGATGACAAGCTGACCTACACCTTCGTGCTGCGGCCCGGGCTGAAATGGCATGACGGCCAGCCGGTCACGGCGGCGGACTGCGTCGCCTCGCTCCGCCGCTGGGCCTCGCGCGATCCGATGGGCCAGACGCTCGCGAAATTCATGGCCTCGCTCGACGCGCCCGACCCGAGCACCATCAAGCTGGTCTTGAAGCAGCCTTACGGGCTGGTGCTCGACAGCCTCGGCAAGGTCGGCGCGCCGGTGCCGTTCATGATGCCGGAGCGCATCGCCAGGACTCCGGGCAACGAGCAGGTGAAGGAGATCATTGGCTCGGGCCCCTACAGGTTCCGCGCCGACCTGCACGAGCCGGGCGTGAAGATCGTGCTCGAGAAATTCTCCGATTACCGGCCGCGGCCGGAGCCGTCGGTCTGGGCGTCGGGCGGCAAGATCGCCAGGTTGGATCGCATCGAGATGCTGGGCATGCCAGACGCGCAGGTGCAGGTGAGCGCCCTGATCAAGGGCGAGGTCGACTATCTGGAGCGCGTCCCGGCCGACATCCTCGAGCTGATCGACGCCAAGTCGGGCGCCAGGGCTGAGGTGGTGAGCGACTTCGGCTTCCAGGCCATCATGCGCATGAACCATCTGCAGCCGCCGTTCGACAACGTGAAGGTGCGGCAGGCGATCGCGCACGCCGTCGACCGCTCGCTCTATGCCGCGGTGGTCGCCGGCGATCCGCAATTCGCGACCGCCTGTCCGGCCGTCTTCGGCTGCGGCATGCCATACGAGAGCCGCGAGGGTGTGCCGGCCTTCGATGTCAGCCTGGCCAAGGCGATGCTCAAGGAGGCCAACGTCGACTTCTCCAGACCGATCGTGATGCTCCACGTCGCGAACGCGCCCGGCATCGCGGCACTGGGCAACGTGACGCGCCAGGTGCTGGTCGATCTCGGCTTCAAGGTCGACATGCAGGCGATGGACTTCCAGACGTTCGCCACGCGCCGACTCAACACCAAGCCGGTGAGCGAGGGCGGCTGGAACATTGCCCATACGACCAACACCGTGCCCGACCAGGGCAACCCGCTCAGCAATCCGTTCCTCGTTGCCATGGGCCCGCCCGCATCGGCTTGGGGCTGGCCGACCGATCCGAAGACCGAGGAGCTGCGGCTCGAGTTCGCGACGGCCGAAAGCATGGGCAAGCGCAAGCTGGTCGCCAACGAAATCCAGAAGCGCGCCTACGAACAGGTGCTGTACGTGCCGCTCGGCCAGTTCACCACGCCGTCGGCATGGCGCAACAACCTGCAGGGCGTGCTGAAATCGCCTGTCATGCTGCTCTACAACATCGAGAAGAAATGATGGCACCGGCGTCGATGAAGAAGGCCGTTTGCGACGACTACCTGCGGCGCATCCCCAAAGCCGAGCTGCACTGCCACATCGCCGGCACCCTACGCGCCCCGACCGTGGCCGAGCTGGCGAAACGCGCCGGCCTGCCGCTGCCGCGGCCGGCGGACAAGCTGTACCAATGGCCGGATTTCAACGGCTTCCTCGAGATCCTGCGTCTCACCGCATCGGTGCTGCGCACGCCCGAAGACTTCAGCCGGGCGGTTTACGAGTATTGCGAGGATGCCAAGCGCGACGGCAACCTGCGTCACGTCGAGTTCTTCTTCAATCCGGACTATTTCTATCCCAACGGCATCGACTATCCGTCGATGGTGAGCGGCATGGCCGATGGCGTCGAGCGCGTCGCCCGGGCCTTCGGAATCTCGGCCCGGTTGATCTGCTGCATCGACCGGTCGATCAACTCCCCGACGCAGGCCGTCGAGATCGTGGAGACGGCGATAGCCCACCGCCATGAGCTGGTGGTCGGGATCGGATTGGACGGCAACGAGGGTGTCGGCCCGCCCGCGATCTTCGCTGAAGCCTATGCCTTGGCGCGCAAGGCGGGGCTGCACTGCACGGCGCATTGCTGCGAAGACTATCTGACCCCGCTCGAAGCGCCGCCTACCAACTACCTCATCTGCCGCGACGTGCTGCGCTGCGACCGCATCGACCATGGCTACAACATGCTGGCGTCGGACTTCGTGATGAACGAGGCACGCAAGGACGGCCTCTATTTCACGCCCTGCGCCTGGACCAGCCTGATCCATAACCGCCCGCATCGGCCGCAACGCATCCGGCGCATGGTCGAGGCGGGGCTCAACGTCACGATCAACACCGACGACCCGGCGATGTTCGGGACCAATCTCGGCCACGGCTTCACGACGCTGTTCGGGACGATCGGCTGGGGTCCCGACATGGCCAGGAAGTTCAGCCTGAACTCGGTCGAAGGCTCATGGCTCGACGAGAGCGCGAAAAGCGCACTGCGAATCTCCTTCCGCAAGGAGATCGCCGCGCTGGACAAGGAATTCGGCTACGCGACGGCCGCGCCGACGGTGTAACGCTAGCTTTCTTGCAGCTCCCAACCTGGTTCCTCCCCCCCCCCAAGACGGGGGAGGCAAGCAGACGGCGATCATACGCGCGTCGCTTCTTCGGCCTATTCGGCCGCGACGCCCAATCCGATCGGGCAGCTCACGCCGGTGCCGCCGAGGCCGCAATAGCCGCCGGGATTCTTGGCGAGATATTGCTGGTGATAGTCCTCGGCATAAAAGAACTGCGGCGCGTCGATGATCTCTGTCGTGATCTCGGCCATGCCATGCTTGCCGAGTTCCTTCTGGAACACGGCGCGCGAGGCCTCTGCCGCCTTCTTCTGCTCGACCGAGAAAGTGTAGATGCCCGACCGATACTGCGTGCCGACGTCGTTGCCCTGGCGCATGCCCTGCGTCGGGTCATGGCCCTCCCAGAACACCTTGAGCAGGGTCTCGTAGGAGGTCTTCTTCGGGTCGAACCACACCATGACCACCTCGTTGTGGCCGGTGTAGCCCGAGCAGACCTCCTCGTAGGTCGGGTTCGGCGTCATGCCCGCGGCATAGCCGACGGCGGTCGAATAGACGCCGGGGACCTTCCAGAACATGCGTTCGGCGCCCCAGAAACAGCCCAGCCCGAACATCGCCTGCTCCAACCCCGCAGGAAACGGTTCCTGGATGCGGTTGCCATTGACGAAATGCTCCGCCGGAACGGCGAATGCAGGTTTGGCGCGGCCCGGCAGGGCACGGTCGGCGGTCGGCATCTCGGCTTTCTTGCGAAGCATCTGCCACATGGCGCGGCTCCTGATCTTTGGTGTCTCGCCAATATGGCCCTACACTGTCGGCGAATCGAGGGGGAGGGTGTTCCGTGGCGGTATTTTTCATCTGTGCCGGCCTGATCGGCGTCCTGGCCGCTCTGCTGACCCTCAATGTCGGGCGGATGCGCACAAAAAAGCGCATTTCCCTGGGAGACGGCGGAGATCCGGAAATGATCGCCGCCATCCGTGCCCACGGCAACCTGATCGAATTCGCTCCGCTCTGCCTGCTCATCATCTGGTTGCTGCACGGGCCTTACGGGCACCGCACCATCGCAGTACTCGGCGTCGTCCTTCTGACCTCCCGCGTGCTGCATGCCGGCGGCATGCTCGGCGCCATCCCGATGGGCCGGACAGTGGGCGCGGTCGGCACGGCGGTCGTGCTCGCGGTCGCCTCGATCATGCTTGTGCTGGCCGGCATCCGAGCCCTTTGAGCCAGGACCGCCCTCATGGGCGAGCCGGTTTCCGTCCCGCTCTGGCTGTTCCTGGCCATCGTGGCCTTTGCGCTCTGGTCGCTGCTCGACCGGCTGCTGATCCCGAGCGTCCGCTGGTTCCTGCGCCGCCGCCTCAACCGGCTGATCGACCGGGTCAATCGCCGGCTCGCTGTCGAGATCAAGCCGTTCCAATTGACCAAGCGGCAGGTGCTGATCGACCGGCTGGTCTATGACCCGTTGGTCGTGGCGGCCGCCAACGAGCACGCGCGCGCCGCGAACCTGCCGCGCGAGGTCGCGATGGCCGAGGTCCAGCGCTATGCGCGCGAGATCGTGCCGACCTTCAACGCCTATATCTACTTCCGCATCGGCTATTCTCTGGCCCGCACCGTGGCCCAGCTCTTCTATCGCGTGCGGCTGGGTTTCGCCGACGAGAAGACCCTGGCCGGCGTCGCGCCCGGAACGACCGTGGTGTTCGTCATGAACCATCGGAGCAACATGGACTACGTGCTGGTTGCCTTCCTGGCAGCGGAGCGCACGGCGTTGTCCTATGCGGTCGGCGAATGGGCGCGCATCTGGCCCCTGCAGCAGCTGATCCGCTCGATGGGCGCCTATTTCGTGCGCCGCAATTCGAATAATCCTATCTACCGCCGGGTTCTGGAGCGTTACGTCCACATGGCAACCGAAGGCGGCGTGGCGCAGGCGATGTATCCCGAAGGCGGTCTGTCGCGCGACGGCCGACTGGGCGAGCCCAAGCTCGGTCTTTACGACTACATGCTGAAATCCTTCGACCCGCGGGGCGCCCACGACATCGTCTTTGTGCCAGTGGCGCTGAACTACGATCGCGTGCTCGAGGACCGCACTCTCCTTCGCTCGCTCGATCGCGAGCGTCCGCGCCGCAGCGGGTGGTTCGCCGCGCAGACCGCACTGCGCTTCTGGCTCGGTCAGGTCGGCCTGATGCTGCGGGGCCGCTGGTACCGATTCGGTTACGCCTGCGTGAACTTCGGCCGGCCGGTCTCGGCACGCGACTGGCTGGCCGCGCACGGCGGCGACCTCCGGCTTCTCGACAAGGATCGCCGCTTCGAGGTTGTCGGCCGGCTGGCTGCGGACGTGATGGAGGACGTAGCGCGCCTGGTGCCGGTTCTACCGGTGTCGTTGATTGCCACCGTGCTGCTCGAGACGGAAGGCCCGATCGACGAACTCGAGCTCAAGGTCCGGGCCGGAAACCTGATGCATCG
Source organism: Enhydrobacter sp. (assembly GCA_026126105.1). Lineage (GTDB taxonomy): Bacteria > Pseudomonadota > Alphaproteobacteria > Reyranellales > Reyranellaceae > Reyranella. The sequence goes on along the minus strand of JAHCJV010000001.1, from coordinate 201,224 downwards.
TTTCGAGGCCAACGGCGCACGGCTCTATGTGCCGCGCGGCGATCGCGACTATGCCATCCATGTCGGCTTGCGCATGCTGGCGCTGCGCAATCTCGTCGAGGAGCGCGACGGATTCTATGCAACGGTCGGGGCGGAGCGGCCATTGCTCGCCTACTACGCCAATTCGGTGTCACACTTGCGTTGACGATGCTGAACAAGCTCTGGCAAATCTTCCTGACGTCGTTCTACGGCTTCTTCATCCACCGGCTGTCGACGTCGGCTGCCGCAATGGCCTTCTACACCATGTTCGCGCTCGGCCCGATCATGATCCTGAGCATCGCGATCGCCGAGCCGTTCGTCGGCAAGCTGATGGCGCAGGAGGCGATCTTCGACGCGCTCACCACCATCGTGGCACCTGAGCATCTCACTGGTATCCGGCGGTACGCTTCGGAGGATTTGTTCCGTGGCGGAGGGATTGCAGCAATCGTCGGCGCGCTGGTCCTGCTCTACACCGGCAGCCGGGTGTTCGTGGAGCTCGACGAAGCGTTCGAGGTGATATGGCGCGACGCCAGTCCGCGCCGCCTGCATCCGGTGCTGGCCAGCCTGCAGTCGCGCCTGCTCGCGCTCGTGATGATGGTGCTGCTCGGCGTGCTGCTGATCGCCGTGATCGTGACCAGCGTAGGCATGTCGGCCTATGCCGGCGTGCTGCAAGCCTTTCCGGTGCTCGGCCAGTGGATCGGGCCGGCGATCTCCAGCTTCACCCACTACGGCATCCTCGCCGGATTCTTCACCCTGATCTACAAGTGGCTGCCGACCGGCGGCGTCCCCTGGCGCTTCGCCCTGGTCAGCGGCGCCGTCAATTCTGTTCTGTTCGCGCTCGGCAATCGCGCGCTGGTTTATTACTTCGAGGTGACGCAGATCACCTCGGCGTTTGGCGCCACTGCCGGATTCGCGGCGATAATGGTGTGGGTGTACTGGACGTCGCTGACCATTCTGATCGGCGCCCAGGTCGGCCGCGCCACCCGCGACGTGATCATGAATCCTCCGGAAGAGCGGATTGAAGTGCCGGAGGACAAGATCTAGAGACTGTTGATCTCTAGGTTCTCCGATAACGGTACGACGAAGCACTAGGTGCAAGAATTGGTAGCATTGGAGATCACGATGTTGAGCAGGGTTGGATTCGCGGTTCTTTTCGTGTCGCTGGTTCCCGCCGCGGCGCAGGCCGAAGTCTATTGTCGCGCGGTCGGCATACCCCACGGATGCGTCGTGCGCCCGGTTGATGCGGGCGCACCAGGCGTCGGCGTCGCGCCCGGCGTCGGTGTTGGAGCGCCGGGTGTCGGAGTAGCCCCCGGTGTCGGAGCGCCCGGAGTCGGCGTTGCGCCAGGTGTCGGTGCCGGTGCGCCCGGCGCGGGCGTGACGCCAGGACCAGGCGTCGGCGTGAACCGCGGCGGGCCGGTCAATCGCCCCGGCATGCGCTAGGTTCTCGTCCGTACTGGGCGACCCAGCGCATGCGAATGCGCTCAGAACATCGTTGCCAGCACTCTATCGGGCGGCTTGTGGCCATCGGCGAAAGTCTTGATGTTGATCAGCACCTTCTCGCCCATCTCGATGCGGCCCTCGAGGGTGGCTGAGCCCATGTGCGGCAGCAGCACGACGCCGTCGAGCTCGAGCAGCTTCGGATTGAGCTGGGGCTCGTGCTCGTAGACGTCGAGACCGGCGCCGGCGAGTTCGCCTGCCTTCAGCATGCGCACCATCGCGTTTTCGTCGATCACCTCCCCGCGCGCCGTATTGACGATGATCGCGGTGGGCTTCATCAGCTTCAGCCGTCGCGCCGACAGCAGATGAAACGTCGCCGGCGTGTGCGGGCAATTGACTGACACGATGTCCATGCGCGCCAGCATCTGGTCGAGGCTTTCCCAGTAGGTAGCCTCGAGCTCGCTCTCGACGTCGGGATGGAGCCGTTTGCGATTGTGATAATGGATGGAGAGCCCGAAGCCGCGCGCGCGCCGTGCCAGCGCTTGGCCGATTCGTCCCATGCCGACGACGCCCATGCGCTTGCCGAGCAGCCGCGCACCCAGCATCGCCGTCGGGCTCCAGCCAGTCCATTTGCCGGAGCGCACCAGCCGCTCGCCCGCGCCCATACGCCGCGCCGTCGCCAACACCAGCGCCATCGTCATATCGGCGGTATCCTCGGTCAGCACACCCGGCGTGTTGGTGACGGTGATGCCGCGCTGTCGAGCCGTATCCAGATCGATGTGATCGACGCCGGTGCCGAACGACGCGATCAATTTCAAACGCGGGCCAGCCTGAGACAGGACGCGGCTGTCGATCCGGTCGGTGACCGTGGGAACCAGGACGTCGGCCGTCTTGACCGCGTCGACCAGCTCCGATGCGGTCATCGGCTTGTCGTCGGCATTCAACCGCGTGTCGAACAGCTCCATGAGCCGCGTCTCGATCGCGCTGGGCAGGGTGCGGGTGACGATCACCAGCGGTTTCTTCTTCGGACTGGACGGCATCCCTGCCCGGATAGCAAGTCCGCTCGGCGCTTGTCCAGCCGAGCGCCACAACTATCCAACTGCTCGAAAATCAGGCGTTTCCAACTGCTTGTCGTCGCGTGCGGAGAAATGCGGTATAAAGGCGGCAATGCGAATTCGACCGTCCCATCCCCTCTGGGCGGCCTGTATTGTGTTGGTCGCGCTGGCCGGCCCCGCCTTGGGAGCCGATCCCCAGGGTTCTGCCCAACGCAAGGGGTCGGGCCTGCCCATTCCCCGTTTCGCCTCCCTACGTTCCGACGAGGTGAATGTCCGCACCGGTCCGGGCACGCGCTATCCCGTTGACTGGGTGTTCAAGCGCAAGACCATGCCGGTCGAGATCGTCGCCGAATACGAGAACTGGCGCAAAATCCGCGACTGGCAGGGCGCCAGCGGTTGGGTGCACCAAAGCCTGCTGACCGGCAAGCGGAGCTTCATTATCGCCACGAAAGCCGCGAGCCTGCATAAGACTCCGGCCGCCGCCGCGGAGGTGATCGCGAAGCTCGAGCCGGAAGTGATGGGCGAGATCCGCTCCTGCTCCGGCCAATGGTGCCGCGTGAAGGTTTCCAGCATCAGCGGCTGGCTCGAACGGACCGACATGTGGGGTGTCTATAAGTCGGAGTCGATCAACTAAGTGCTGTCACAAGCGCTAGCGGCCAGCCCGGCCGGCGCCTAGAACGGGGTCACCGTGGCCCACGCCGTCAGCGCTTCCTACGTCCGCTCCGACCGCATCTCGCTTGTGGCCGTCATACTTGCCGCCGCGCTGCATGCGGCGACGGCGCTCGCCGTCTGGTGGATTTCGCCGGAGCATCGTCACGACATCGAGGATCACGCCATCGAAGTGACGATGGAGGAACCCAAGCCGCCGCAGGAAACGCCGGCGCCAGCCGCACTGCCGCAGGAAGCGCCGGCGCCAGCCGCACCGCCGCAGCCGATCCCCACACCGCCTTCCGCACCATCGCCTGACCCGCTCGGCGTGCCGCCTGAACCGCCCCAGGCAAAGTCGACCGTTGAGCCTACGGAGACCGCCGAGCCGGTCGTCGAGCCGAAGCCGGAGCTGGCAATGTCGGTGCAGGAGAATGAGTCCAAGCCCGACCCTCCAGAGCGGTCCGCGAAGGTCACCGAACCGACGCCGGAAGCTCCGAAGCCTCCAGCACAGCTCGCCGAGCCGGAATCTGAGCTTCCGAAGCCGCCAGCACTGCCCGCCGAGTCAATGCCCGAGCCTCGAATGCCGCCCCCACAGCTCGCCGAGCCAAAGCCCGAGCCGCCGAAGCCGCCAGCGCAGCCCGCCGAGCCAAAGCCCGAATCGCCGAAGCCGCCCCCACAGCTCGCCGAACCAAAGCCCGAGCCTCCAAAGCCGCCAGCGCAGCCCGCCGAGCCAAAGCCCGAATCGCCGAAGCCGCCCCCACAGCTCGCCGAGCCAAGACTTGCGCCTCTGGAGATACCCGCACCGGCCAAATCGACCCTCGAACCTCCCCAAGCGGCGCCGCACGCTCCCCTAACAAAGCCCGCGCCACAGCAGCAGGCGGCGGCTGCCCTGCCGCCTGAGCCCATGGTAACCCCCGCCCCACGGGTGGCACTGGAGAAGGTGATCCCTCCTCCGGATTCACCGCCTGCGCCGCTTTCGATGCGCGATTTCGTAAAACCTCTGCCGGCGCCGAAAGCGCCGCCCCAGCCACCGCCGCCGCAGCAGCAGCACCAGGCTGCTCCCCCTCGGACATCGCCGGCGCCGTTGCAGCATTCGCCTCTGTCTTCGGCGCCCTCTCGGCAGCCATCGACGAGCGGAGCCACCGCGGCTTTGGTCAATCCTGCGCAGGGAGCGGCCCAAACACGGGCAAAAGACGCCTATCTCTGGCAGGTTATCCGCAAGTTTTCACAGTATCTCCCGGACCTGCGCCAGAAGAACGAAGGCGGCACCGTCGTCCTGCGCTTCGCCATCGCCCGCGACGGCCGTCTCATGGACGCCAGCATCGTGCAATCAAGCGGAGTGATCGCCCTCGACAGAGGATTGCTCGAAGCGCTCAAGGCGGCGTCGCCTTATCCACCTCTGCCGGCCGAAATCCCCGGCGCCATGGTCGTTTTCACCCAGCCGATCGCCGCCAGACGCTAGGTCAGGCGAAGTCCTTGGAAAGCGCCTGGCGCACGGCCGGCGGCATCACTGCCATGTGGCCGTAGTTGGCATGATCGAAGCCCACGATCACGTCGCCAGCGCCATTGCGGAATTCCTCCGCCTGCGCGGCCGTGAAGGGAAATCGCATGAACTGCACCGACGAGGCCTTGCCGTCCTCGCGGGTACGTTCTTGGTCATCCTCTGCCACGCCGCGGATCGTGTCGGTTCCGACGCGCAAGAAGGCCTTGTGCTCGACCCCGCCCAGCATGCCCAGCACCCGCGCGCGGCGAATCGGATCGTCGATCTCGAACATCACCGTCGCCACCAGCTCGCTGCCCTGCGGGATCAGCGGGTTGTAGGCAGCGAGCTCGTCCGGAAGCTGCTCGGCGCCACCCTTCTCGATGAACAGCATTTCCTGCACCTGGTGCAGCATGGTGTCGTACGATTCGAAATAGAAGGTCGCGAACGGCCCGACCTCGAGCCGGCGATCCTTCTTGATCTCGGTCATGCGCTTGCGCCGCTCGGCGCGCTGGGCCCCGTACTCTGCAAGAGGAATGATGACCGAAGGCTCGATCCTGCGCGGCGTCATGGCATTTCCTTCAGCCCGTAGGCGCGGGCAAAGATCTCGATCGGATGATCGGCGCGGAACGGCGTTGGCGTTTCCTGGCCCTCGGCCATTTCCATGACCTGCACCAGATGCTCCGCCGCCAAGGGGCATTCCGACGCGACGAGACGGGTGTTATTCTTCAGGGCCGCTTGCGCGGCGGGTTTACCGACCTTCACCGCCACGTCGAAATTCTCCGTCCGCGTGCCCCAGATCCCGCCATGGCCGCTGCATCGCTCGATTACCGCGACGCGGGTCTTGGGGATGAGACGCAGCATCTCCGCACCCTTGGCGCCCATGTTCTGAGCGCGCGCGTGACAGGCAAGATGCAGGCTCACGCCGCCCTCGACCGGCGTGAGTCCCTCGGCCAGCCCGTGCTTCTTGGCGATGTCGACGACATATTCGGAGAGATCGAAGGTCGCGCGGGCGAGACGTTCGATGGCGGGATCCTTGGGCAGGATCAGGGGCCATTCGAACTTCAGCATCAGGGCGCAGGACGGCGTGAGCGCCACGATATCGTATCCCTTGTCGGCCCACGGCAGCAGGGCGGCGGAAACCTCGCGGGCGGCAGCGGCGACAGCTTCGATATCACCGAGCTCGAGCTTGGGCATGCCGCAGCACGCCGGATGCACGACCTCGGTCTCGATGCCGTTCTTGGCCAGGACACCGAGCGTCGCCGCTCCGATGGCCGTGCTGTGGAAGTTGACGAAGCAGGTGGCGTAGAGCACCGCCTTGCGCTTGCCATAGGCGGGTGCAGCCTTGTTGATCTCTGCCCTCTCGCGATGGGCGAGCGCCTCGAACGTCTCGCTCGCCTGCTTGGGAAGGCGCGCTCCGTGGTGGATACCGGCAACGCTCTCGATCGTGCGACGCATCGGTGCGTTGCGCTCGTCGGTCGCCCAGTTGATCAGCGGCGCCGCAAAGGTGCCGAGCCGGCCGACCAGATCGGTCTCGGCCAGCCGGTTCTCGACGAAGCCAATGCCGTGCTTGCGTGCCTGGATGGCCCGGTGACGCAGCATCAGATGCGGAAAGTCGACGTTCCAAGCATGCGGCGGCACATAAGGGCACTTGGTCATGAAGCACATGTCGCAGAGCGTGCAGGCCTGCTCGACCTCGGCGTACTTCTCCTTCGGCACGCCATCGAGCTCGCCGGTCGGGCCGTTGTCGATCAGGTCGAAGAGACGCGGAAAAGAATCGCACAGATTGAAGCAGCGACGGCAGCCGTGACAGATGTCGAAGACGCGCTCCATTTCGGTTTCGAGCGCCGCCTCGTCCCAGAACCATGGATTCTGCCAGTCGAGGGCGTGTCGGGTCGGAGCTTCGAGGCTGCCTTCGCGCATGGGAAATCGTTTCGCTTGAGAGTCGCTTCGCTCAGGGATGTCGGACGAAAAAGGGGACCCGCGCGGGTCCCCTTTCTAACGCAGCAGGCCGATTAGGCCATCGTGTCGAGGGCCTTCTGGAAGCGGCCGGCATGGCTCTTCTCGGCCTTCGCCAAGGTCTCGAACCAGTCGGCGATCTCCCCGAAGCCTTCTTCGCGCGCCGTGCGGGCCATGCCCGGATACATGTCGGTGTATTCGTGAGTCTCGCCCGCAATTGCGGCCTTGAGATTGTTGTCGGTCGCGCCGATCGGCAGGCCGGTGGCGGGATCGCCGCTCACTTCGAGGAATTCGAGATGGCCATGCGCATGGCCGGTCTCGCCTTCCGCCGTCGAGCGGAACACGGTGGCGACGTCATTGAAGCCCTCGACGTCGGCCTTCTGAGCGAAATACAGATAGCGGCGGTTGGCCTGGCTCTCGCCGGCGAACGCAGCCTTCAGATTGTCTTCGGTCTTGGATCCCTTGAGATTCGCCATGGTGCTTCTCCTGAAATTACGGCCGGATTTTGGGAAGCTGGGACGAGAACGTCAAGTAGTTTAGAATATTTCTAAAGATGCAAACGATTCGCAAGAGAGGCAGATCAGCGGCGCACCCGCACAATGACGTCCACTCGCGACACCTGGGTTCCCGCCGGCGGCGCCGGCACACCTTCCACCGTTACGTCGTGCGAGGGAAAATCGTGCAGTTCGTTATCGGTCTCGACGAAAAAGTGATGATGATGGCCAATATTGGTGTCGAAATAGGATCGACCCGGCGCAACGACGACTTCGCGCAAAAGCCCTGCATCTCGGAACTGGTTCAGCGCGTTGTAGACCGTGGCTAGAGACACGGGGATCTTCGTCGCCTTGACCTCCGCATGCAGGCTTTCGGCCGTGACATGGCGATGGTCGCCCTCGAAGAGCACGCGCGCCAAGGCAACCCGCTGTCGGGTCGGCCGGAGGCCGGCCTCTCGGAGGCGCTCGGCAAAATCGGGGCTGGGGTTTGCGGAGGACATGTGCAACGCCATATGTAAGATGCGAAATGAGGCAGGGGAAGGGCCCCATGGAAGGATCCGGGCGGTTTGCGCAACGCGGCCGCCGTCCCTATTCTGCCGCCCGCCCCGATAGGGGCAGCCGTTAGGACGGTGAAGTGTGAGCGAACAGAAGAACAATTATACTTTCGAAGACCTGATCGAATGCGCCAAGGGCAACCTGTTCGGCCCGGGCAATGCGCAGTTGCCGCTGCCCCCAATGCTGATGCTGGATCGTATCGTGAAGATCGATGATACAGGTGGCAATTTCGGCAAGGGCGAAGTCGTGGCCGAATTCGACATCAAGCCGGACCTGTGGTTTTTCGCCTGCCATTTCAAGGGCGACCCGGTCATGCCCGGCTGCCTCCCGCTCGACGCGCTATGGCAGATGCTTGGCTTCTTTCTTGGCTGGAAGAAGGCACCGGGGCGCGGCCGCGCGCTTGGCGTGGGCGAGGTCAAGTTCACCGGCATGATCGTCCCCACCGTCAAGAAGCTCACCTATCACGTGCACCTGAAGCGGGTTGTCCTGCGCAAGCTGGTGCTGGGCATCGCCGACGGCTTCGTTCATGCGGACGGCAAGCCTGTCTACGAAGCGAGCGGCCTCAAGGTCGGACTGTTTCAGGACTCGGCCGCTGTCGCCGCGGCAAGCTGACATGAAACGTGTCGTCGTCACGGGTATGGGAGTGGTCTCCTCGATCGGCAACAATGCCGGCGAGGTCACGCAGTCGTTGAAGGATGGCAAATCCGGCGTCGAATTCATGCCTCAATATCGAGAGCTCGGATTCCGGAGCCAGGTGGCGGGCACGCTGAAGCTCAATGTCGAAGAACTGATCGACCGCCGCCTGATGCGCTTCATGGGCAACGGCGCGGCCTATGCCTATCTCGCCATGAAGGAGGCGATCGCCGACGCCGGCTTGAGCGACAGCGAAGTTTCCAACGCGCGCACAGGTCTCGTCGCCGGATCCGGCGGTCCGACCACGGGCGCGATCGTACAGGCGGCCATCACCACGAAGGAAAAAGGGCCCAAGAGAGTCGGTCCCTTCCAGGTGCCGCGCGCGATGTCGAGCACCGTCTCGGCCAATCTGGCGACCGCCTACAAGATCAAGGGACTCTCCTACTCGATCAGCTCGGCCTGCTCGACCTCGGCCCACTGCATCGGCAACGCCGTCGAATGTATCCAGCTCGGCAAGGCCGACCGCATGTTTGCGGGCGGCGGCGAAGAGCTCGACTGGACCCTGTCGGTGCTGTTCGATGCCATGGGCGCCATGTCGGCCAAATTCAACGACAGCCCCACTCGTGCCAGCCGCGCCTACGACAAGGACCGCGACGGATTCGTGATTTCCGGCGGCGGCGGCATCCTCGTGCTCGAGGACCTCGAGGCCGCTCGCGCGCGTGGCGCCAGGATCTACGCCGAGGTGATCGGCTATGGTGCGACGTCGGACGGAGCCGACATGGTGGCACCGTCTGGCGAGGGTGCGGTGAGATGCATGAAGCTCGCCGTGGCCGGATTTCCAGGCGCCGCGCGGCGCAACATGCCGGTCGACTACATCAACACCCACGGTACCGCGACGCCGGTCGGCGACATCACCGAGCTCGATGCGATTCGCGCGGTGTTCGGCGACAAGCTGCCGACCGTCAGCTCGACCAAGTCCCTGACCGGCCACAGTCAGGGCGCGACCGGCGCGCACGAGGCGATCTATTCGTTGCTGATGCTGAAGGACGACTTCGTCGCGGCTTCGGCAAACATCGAGAATCTCGACCCCGGTGCCGAAGGATACCCCATCGCTCGCCAACGTATCGACAATGCAGGCCTGCAGACGGTGCTGTCGAACAGCTTCGGCTTCGGGGGCACCAACGCCTGCCTGCTTTTCTCGCGCTACGACCACTAGAGGGGAAGATGCCTGACGATGCCTCGGGGGAGGCGACACACATGTCGTCGAAGGCCGTCGCGCTACCTGCTGTCGCCAGGCTGCTGGAGGGCAGGCGCGGCCTGATCATGGGCGTGGCCAACGACCGGTCTATCGCCTGGGGCATCGCTCAAGCGGCCCATGCCGCCGGCGCGGAGCTCGCTTTCACCTATCAGGGCGGCGCGTTCGGCAAGCGCGTGCTGCCGATGGTCGAGAAGCTCGGCTCGAGAATCGTCCACGAAGCCGACGTCGAGAACGAGGCGAGCCTCGACGGGCTGTTCGAGCGCCTGAAAGCGGAGTGGGGCCGGCTCGATTTCGTCGTGCATGCCATTGCCTTTTCCGACAAGGAAGAGCTCAAGGGGCGCTACGTCGACACGAGCAAGGCCAACTTCCAGCGCAGCCTTACCATCTCCTGCTATTCCTTCACCGAGATCGCGCGGCGCGCGCTGCCGCTGATGACTCAGGGCGGCAGCCTGATCACGCTGACCTATGAAGGCGCCACGCGGGTGATGCCGTCCTACAACGTAATGGGCGTCGCCAAGGCGGCGCTCGAGGCCAGCGTGCGCTATCTCGCCGCCGACCTCGGCCCGCAGGGCGTTCGGGTCAATGCCCTCTCCCCCGGCCCGATGCGCACCCTCGCGGGCGCGGTGATCGGCGGCGCGCGTTACGTCTATCGCGTTTCGCGCGAGGCTTCGCCGCTGCGCCGCAATATCGAACTGACGGACGTCGGCGGCGCCGCGCTCTATCTGCTGTCCGATCTCAGTGCCGGCGTCACCGGCACAGTGCAATTCGTCGACGCCGGTTACCACGCCATCGGCCTGCCGCACGATGGCAGCGCCGTGCCCAGCGAGATCGGCGACAAGTAAGATCCCTCAGGCTTTTGGGCCAACGAAAGACGGCAGCACGATATCCATCACAGTCGTGAAGGCGCCGGGTTCGAGTCGATCGGCAGGTTCGAGGCGCATCTCGATCATGGCTCGGCGATTTGGATCACCTGAGACGGCGCTCCGCCAGACAAAGTCGTCAGTGTTGCGCGGCTCGCCCTCCACATAGAACTGGGTCGTAAGCCTCCGGCCATCGACCGCTGCGACCTTGACATGGATGTGCGGCGTGCGGCCCGGGTAGGCGGTCGGCTTCAGAGTTCGAAAGCTGTAGCGACCATCGTTATCGGTAACGACGCGCCCGTAGCCCTGGAAGGCGGTGTCTCGCGACTCCCGCATTGACTGGCGAGGATGATCGTAAAGGCCTTGGGAATCGCATTGCCAGATCTCGACCGTCGTTCGACCCGGGGCGAGCGCTCCCCCTATGGTGAACACGCGGCCCTGCAGATGGAGCACGGTTCCCATGGCGCGAGCGGACGCACCGCGGACCTGCACGAGATCGTTGTCGGAGTCGGCCGGAAATTCAGTTGGATAGAACGGTCCTTCCGTCTGCGAGGGCGTGACGACATGATTGTCGGCGGAGGCGTGCGACGCCAGCAGCGACGTTCCCAAGCCAAGGGTAAATGCGCGGCGGATCATGTCGTCACTCTACGGCAAAAAACGGCGGCCCGAAGGCCGCCGCTTCAACTTGCAGAGAGCTGTTCTTACTGAGCCGCCGGTGCTTCGGCAGGCTGCGGCTTGTTGGAGATGTCCTCGCCGGTCTCCTGATCGACCACCTTCATCGAGAGGCGGACCTTGCCGCGGTCGTCGACACCGAGGACCTTGACCTTAACCTGGTCGCCTTCCTTGATAACGTCGGTGACCTTGGCGACGCGACGCGGGGCCAGTTCCGAAATGTGCACGAGGCCGTCGCGGGCGCCGAGGAAGTTCACGAAGGCACCGAACTCGACGGTCTTCACGACCTTGCCGGTGTAGATCACGCCCACTTCCGGCTCGGCCACGATGCCCTTGATCCAGTCGATCGCGGCCTGGCCCTGCTTGGCGTCGACCGCGGCGACCTTGATGGTGCCGTCGTCCTCGATGTCGATCTTCGTGCCGGTGGTCTCGGTAATCTCGCGGATGACCTTGCCGCCGGTACCGATCACTTCCCGGATCTTGTCCTTCGGAATCGTGAACTGGGTGATGCGCGGCGCATTCTGGCTCACGCTCTCGCGCGCCCCGCCCAGGCCCTTGGACATCTCGCCCAGGATGTGCAGGCGCCCTTCCCTGGCCTGATCCAGCGCCACCCGCATGATCTCCTCGTTGATCGAGGTGATCTTGATGTCCATCTGCAGGGCGGTGATGCCGCGATCGGTGCCGGCGACCTTGAAATCCATGTCGCCGAGATGATCCTCGTCGCCCAGGATGTCCGACAGGACGGCGAAGCGCTCGCCTTCCTTGATCAGACCCATGGCAATGCCGGCGACCGAACGCTCGAGCGGCACGCCGGCATCCATCAGCGACAGCGCGCCGCCGCAGACCGATGCCATCGACGACGAGCCGTTGCTTTCGGTGATCTCCGACACGATGCGGACCGTGTAGGGAAACTTGTCCTTGCCGGGCAGCATCGGGCGTAGCGCGCGCCAGGCGAGCTTGCCGTGGCCGATTTCGCGGCGGCCGGGCGAGCCCATGCGGCGCACCTCGCCGACGGCGTACGGGGGCATGTTGTAGTGCATCATGAAGCTCTCGCGATACTCGCCCTCGAGCGCATCGATGATCTGCTCGTCCTGGCCGGTGCCCAGCGTGGCGACGACCAGCGCCTGCGTCTCGCCGCGTGTGAACAGCGAGGAGCCGTGGGCACGCGGCAGGATGCCGACCTCGGCGACGATCGGGCGGACTGTCTTGGTGTCGCGGCCGTCGATGCGCTTGCCGGTGTCGAGGATCGCGTTGCGAACGACGTCGGCCTCGAGGTTGCCGAACTGCTCGCCGAACACGGCAAGCTCCGCATCCTTGCCCTCGAACAGCTTCCGGGCCTCGTCCTTGACGGCGCTGACCTTCTTTTGCCGCGCCTGCTTCTGCGTCTCCGCGTAGGCCTCGGCCATCTTCTCGCGCATGGCCGACTTCAGCGTTTCGGCCACCGTCTTGGCAGCCTCCGGCGGATCGGACAGCGGCAGCGGGTCCTTGGCGGCATGCTCGGCGAGCTGGATGATCGCCTCGATGACCGGCTGGAAGGAGCGGTGACCCTCCATCACCGCCGACAGCATCACGTCCTCGGGCAATTCCTTGGCCTCCGACTCGACCATCAGCACGCCGTCGGTGGTCCCGGCCACGACCAGATCGAGCACGCTCTTCTCGGTCTGCTCGAGTGTCGGATTCACGACGAACTTGCCGTCGAGATAGCCGATGCGGGCCGCGCCGATCGGTCCGAGGAACGGTGCGCCCGACAAGGTCAACGCCGCGGAGGTGGCGACCATCGCAACGATATCGGGATCGTTTTCCATGTCATGGGCGAGCGTCGTGATCACGACCAGCGTCTCGTTGCGGAAGCTCTCATGGAACAGCGGACGGATCGGGCGGTCGATCAGGCGCGAGGTCAGGACTTCCTTCTCCGAGGGACGTCCCTCGCGCTTGAAGAAGCCGCCCGGGATCTTGCCGGCGGCGAAGGCTTTCTCCTGGTAATTGACGGTCAGCGGAAAAAAATCGAGGCCGGGCTTCGGCTTCTTCTCGAACACGACGGTGGCCAGCACCGTGGTCCCGCCGTAGGTGGCCATCACGGCGCCGTCGGCCTGACGTGCTATCTTGCCGGTTTCCAGGACCAGCTTGCGCCCGGCCCAGTCGATTTCCTTGCGGAACACCTTGAACATATCGCTCATATCATCATTCCTTTCCTACCGGCCGTGCGCCCCCGCCACGCGACGACCGCCTGCCGACACCCTTGCATCGGCAGGACCGGGACAGGCCTTTGCAACAGCCCCTGCCTTCCCGGTACCTACGAAGTCGCATCGGCCGGCCATAAAGACGGGGACCAGACAACGCGACGCTGAAAGGCCCCGCCGATGGGCGGGGCCGGTAAATCAACGGCGCAGACCCAGACGCTCGATCAACGAGGCGTAGCGCGCGCTGTCCTTGGCCTTGAGATAGTCGAGCAGACGACGACGCTGGCCGACCAGCTTAAGCAGTCCGCGGCGCGAATGATGGTCCTTCGCGTGACCTTTGAAATGCTCCGTGAGGTTGGTGATGCGCGTGGTCAGGATCGCGACCTGCACTTCCGGCGAACCGGTGTCGCCTTCACCCTGGGCATACGACTTGATAAGCTCCGCCTTGCGCTCGGCTGTGATCGACATCGGACTCTCCTGAGAACTAGAGGTTGAACACGCGTACCGGCTGAAGAGCCACGCCGTCGGAGCGGACGAGAGCGACCAGCTTGCTGTCCGTTTCGGCGCGAAGCAGCGCGCCGGACGGCGGTACGTCCCGGGTCAAGAGCACCGGCTGGCCGTGGCGCAGCCGGTTCGCTTGGGTTTCCGTCAAGGCCAGCGCCGGGATGTCGTCCAGCGCGGTCGCGACGGGGGCCAGGGCCCCGAGAAGCGCGGGAATATGCCCGAGGGCCTCCAGTTTGGGAAGCGAAATGGCCGCCGCTTCCCGGAATGGCCCGGCGGCGGTCCGACGCAGTGCCGAGAGATGGCCGACGGTGCCGAGAGCGAGCGCCAAGTCTCGTCCAAGCGACCGGATATAGGTACCCTTGCCACACGCGACCACAAAATCTGCGTGCTCAGGGTCCGGGCGGCCGAGCAGCTCGAGACGATCGATCCTGACCGTCCGTGGCTTGAGCTCGACCGCGGTGCCGGCGCGCGCGAGGTCGTAGGCTCGCTTGCCATCTATTTTCAGCGCGGAGAAGATCGGCGGCGTTTGCTCCACCTCGCCGACAAAGCGCGACAGAATCTGGCGGATTGCCTCGTCAGTGGGCCGCGCATCGCTGATCGCCGTCACCTCGCCTTCGCCGTCTTCGGTCGTGCGCGCCTCGCCGAAGCGCAGGGTGAAGCGGTATTCCTTGCGGCCGTCCATGACGAACGGGACGGTCTTGGTCGCCTCCCCCAACGCGATGGGCAGAACGCCGGTGGCGAGCGGGTCGAGCGTGCCGCCGTGGCCGGCTTTCTCGGCCGAGTACAGCCAGCGCACGCGCCCGACGGCCGTGGTCGAACCCATGCCTAGCGGCTTGTCGAGCACGACCCATCCGTCGATCTTGTTTTTCGGTCGCTTCATGAATTGGCGCCTTGCTGGACGGCAGGCGGCTCGCCTGCCTCATGCGCGCTTAGGCAAGCGCCGGATCATGAGCGAGGCGGAGGCCTGAATACCGGCTGGCTCACTCCTGTTCGATATCGCGCGCTACATCCGGACGCCGCAGCAGGGCCCCGATCTTGTCGGCCTCGTCGAAGGTCTGGTCGAGCTGGAACCGGATGTCAGGCGCGCTGCGCAGGCCCGCCTTCTCGCTCACCCGCGCGCGGAACCAGGGGGCCGCGCGGCGCAGCGCGGAGAGCAGGCGCTCGGTGTCCTTGCCGCCAAGCGGCATCACGAATGCGACCGCATTTCGCAGATCCGGGCTGACATCGACCGATGTCACCGTGATCGTGGCGTCACGCAGGTCGGGATCACGCATGTTGCCGCGCTCGAGGAGCTCGGCGAGCAGGTGGCGGATTTCCTCGCCGACACGGAGCTGCCGCTGGCCGGGAGCGCGATGTTCTTTCTCGGTTGCGCGACGCCGGGGCATTGCATTTTCCCTCGTACTCTAGGGACCGCACTCGGCATCGGAGCGGCCCGGAAGTGCATTGCGCGCCACGCAGGCGGCGCGCCGACATCCTTACAAGGTAGGCTTGACCTGCTCGACGTCGAAGCATTCGATCACGTCGCCGACCTTCAGATCGTCGTAGTTCTCGAACGCCATGCCGCACTCGAAACCGTGCTGGACCTCGCGAACCTCTTCCTTGAAGCGACGCAGCGTCTTCAGCGTACCCTCATGGATCACGACGTTGTCGCGCAGCAGACGGACCTTGGCGCCACGCTTGACGATGCCTTCCGTAACCATGCAGCCGGCGACGTTGCCCGTCTTCGTGATGCGGAAGATCTCGCGGATCTGTGCGTTGCCGAGGAAGGTCTCCTTGTAGGTCGGCTCGACGAGGCCGAGCATCAGCGCCTCGATGTCCTCGGTGACCTTGTAGATGATGCTGTAGTAGCGGATGTCGATCTTGTCGCGTTTGGCGATCTCGCGCGCCTGCGGGTTCGCCCGCACGTTGAAGCCGATGATCAGCGCGCCCGACGCCTTGGCGAGCGTCAGGTCGGCCTCGCTGATGCCGCCCACGCCGCTCAGCACGACACGGGTCGCTACCTTCTCGGTCGATAGCCGCGAGATCGCGCCCGCGAGCGCCTCGGCCGAGCCCTGCACGTCGGCCTTGATCAGCACCGGCAATTCCTTCGCCGTGCCCTCGCGGATGCCCTTCATCATCTCTTCCAGCGTGCCGCGGCCACCGGCAACGCGGGCAAGCTGGGCCTGGCGATCGCGACGGACGCGGAAATCGGCGATCTCGCGTGCGCGAGCCTCGCTCTCCACGACATGGAACTCGTCACCTGCCTGCGGGGTGCCGTCGAGACCCAGGATTTCGACCGGAAAGGCCGGACCGGCGCGTTCCACCACCTGCCCGCGATCATCGACCAGGCGACGCACTCGGCCCCACACCGCGCCGGCGACGAGCACGTCGCCGACCTTCAGCGTGCCGCGCTGGACCAGCACGGTAGCAACCGAACCACGGCCCGGATCGAGCTTGGCTTCAACCACGACGCCGTCCGCGGCGCGATCGGGATTGGCCTTGAGGTCAAGCACCTCGGCCTGAAGCAGGATGGCTTCCTCGAGCTTGTCGAGGTTCATCTTCTGCGTCGCCGACACCTCGATCGACTGGACGTCGCCGCCCAGTTGCTCGACCTGGACCTCGTCGCGCAGCAGCTCATTGCGCACGCGGCTGGGATCGGCACCAGCCTTGTCCATCTTGTTGATCGCCACGATGATCGGCACGTTGGCCGACTTCGCATGAGCGATCGCTTCCCTGGTCTGGGGCATCACGCCGTCATCGGCTGCGACCACGAGCACCACGATGTCCGTCACCTTGGCACCGCGGGCGCGCATGGCGGTGAACGCCTCATGGCCTGGCGTGTCGAGGAAGGTGATCTTCTGCTGCGACGGCAGCGTCACCTGATAGGCGCCGATATGCTGGGTGATGCCGCCAGCCTCGCCACCCGCCACGTCGGTCGCGCGCAACGCGTCGAGCAGCGATGTCTTGCCGTGATCGACGTGGCCCATGATGGTGACCACCGGCGGGCGCGGGACCAGCTTGTCGTCGGCATCGGCCGCATCGGCCAGACCGGTCTCGACGTCGCCTTCCGTGACGCGCTTGAACCGGTGGCCCATCTCCGTCACCACCAGTTCCGCAGTGTCGGGATCGATCACCTGGTTGATGGTGGCCATCACGCCCATGCCCATCAGCGTCTTGATCACGTCAGCGCCACGCTCCGACATGCGCGCGGCGAGTTCCTGCACCGTGATGGTCTCCGGAATGGTGACCTCGCGATAGACCTTCTGCTGCGGCTCGTTCGAGCTCTCGCGGCGGCGCTCACGCTCGAGGCGGCGGCGCTGCTGCGCCACCGAGCGGCTGCGGAAATCGTTCTCGCCTTCGACCGCGCGACCGACGTCGATCTTGTCGGAGCGGCGCTTGGGTCCCTCGCGGCGCGCCCCCGGTGCAGCAGCTGGACGCTTGGGCGGTGCCAGCGGCGGGCGCATTGGCGGACGGCGCAGAGCTCCGGCACCCGGGGCTGCCGGCGGAGGGGAACCGGGCGGACGGCGCACGATGGTCGGGCCGCCTGGATTTGGTGTCGACAATGTCGGCCGAGCCGCCCCGATCTCCTCCACTTGGCGTGCCATGGGCGTTTGCGGCGCGGCACCAGCCTGGTCCATGCGCTTCTGCACCAGCGCATCCGCCTTGCGCTTGATCTCGTCCTCGGTCTTTTTGCGCGCCTCTTCCTCGGCGAGGCGCTTCCTGTGCTCCTCCTCCGCCGCCGAACGCAACTTTTCCTCGGCCTCGCGGCGCTTGGCCTCTTCCGCCGCGCGCTGGCGTGCGATCTCGGCGTCGCGATTGGCGTCGACCAAGGCCCGTGCGCGGGCAATTTTTTCCTCTTCCGTCAGCGTACGCAGCACGATGCCGCGACCGCCAGGCTGACCCGGACGGTTCGAAGGACCCGATCGTTGATTCGAAGCCGACGATGACGAGCGCTGCGGCGTTGGCGCCGACCCACTGCCGGATCGGAATCCCGGACGCGCCGGCGGTGCGGGAGTGCGAGCCGCTGGCGCCGGCGTCGTAGCGCGCGCGGCAGCGCTCGGTGCAGTCGTGCGGACGGCAGGGGTTGATGCGCGGGGAGCGGTGGCCGGAGCGGCCGCCGTTGCCGGCACCGGTGCTGGATTGGGTGCCGGGGCGGGGGCCGAAGCGGAGGCGGGGGCCGAAGCGGGGGCGGGGGCCGAAGCGGGGGCGGGGGCGGGAGCTGGCTTCGCCTCCACCGTGGTGGGGGCCGTTGGGGGAGACGCCGGAGCCGGAGCGGGGGCCGGTGCCGCCGGGACGGAGACCGCAGGGGCGGGTGCCGCCGCGACTGGAGCTGCAGGCGCTGGAGCCGGTGCTGCCGAAGCAGGCGCTGCAGGAATGGGTGTCTCCGCGCGGGGCGCCGGAGCGGCAGGAGCAGCGGGTTTCGGTGCCGCAGAAGCAGGAGCGGCCGCTTTGGCTGCAGCTGCAGCTGCAGCCGCCGCCGCAGCGGCAGCCACGGCAGGCGCCGGCATCGGGGCTGCAGGAGCAGCCGCGGCCGCCGTGGGACGCTTGATCGGCTTCTTTACCTCGACCGTCACCGCGCGCGAGCGTCCATGCGAGAACTTCTGGCGCACCTGCGTCTCGCTGCCTTTCGAGACCGCCGCGCCCGTGCGTGCCGTGGTCGACAGGGTCAGCGGCTTGGTCGGCTTGGTCGTCTCTTTCTGTTCGGTCATACGCTTCTTGTCCTTGCTCCGCTTCGGCCCGTCAACCGGCGCCGTTCGAGCGATAGCCACGCCAACGCGCCGCCCCACCCGCAATCCGTTGAATGAACTGGCCCGACACGTCGTCGCGCGCCACGGCCACGTAGATCGCCCGATCGCGCCCGAACACACCGCCTAGGGCAGCGGCGTCGCCCAGATGCTCGATCGGCAAGCCCGTGGCCTCGAGCTTGCTCAAGCCGTCGCCATTCGCCTCGCTCGCCACCACGAGCAACCCTGCCCGGTGGCGGCCAATCATCTGCTCGACACGGACGAAACCCGCGACCGCACGGCCCGCACGCCGCGCTCGGCTCAGGTCCTCGAGCACACGAGCCAGCAACAACGTCTCGACACGCTCGGGCAAATCGGCCGACGCCCTGACGGGAGCGCGCGCCGCGCGGGCAAATGCCTTTCGGACGATCGCCTGCTCCAGCACTGCCCGCTCGGCCCGCAGCCACATCCCGCGACCGGGAAGACGCCGCGCCAGATCGGGCACGACATCCCCTTCCGGCCCGACGACGAACCGTATCATCCGCTCCGGCGCCGCTGTCTCACGGGTCACGATGCAGGTACGCAGCGGACCGGGAACGGCGGAAGCCGCGGGTTCGAGGTGCATGGCAAGGGCCATGGTCAAGCGATCGATCTCCCTATTCTCAGACTTTAGCTTGCTCGGCCGAGGCCGCTTCCTCCGCCGGGAACCAGTGCTCACGCGCCTTCATGATGATGGCGTTCGCGGTCTCGGCATCCATTGTGCTTTCGCCCACGATCTCGCGCAGCTCGTCGGAGGCGAGATCGGCCAGGTCGTCGAGAGTCTTCACACCCTTGTCGCCCAGCGCTACCAGCATCGGCAGAGTAAGCCCTTCGATGCCGCGCACTTCCTCGCTCATGCCCAGCTCTCCCAGCCGGCTTGCGAGCTCGGCATCGCGCCGTTCGATGTACTCGCGCGCCCGTCGCTGGAGCTCGCTGGCGATGTCCTCGTCGAAGCCCTCGACGGTCTGCAGATCCTCTACCGCGGACTCGGAAATATCCTCGACCGCGGCGTAGCCTTCGGCCACCAGGAGATGGGCAATGACGTCGTCGACATCAAGCGCCTCCTTGAACAGCTCGGTGCGCTCGCGGGTCTCCTTCTGACGCCGTTCGCTCTCCTCCGCCTCGGTCATGATGTCGATCTCCCAGCCGGTGAGCTGCGAGGCGAGCTTGACGTTCTGTCCGCGCCGGCCGATCGCGAGGCTGAGCTGATCGTCGGGTACCACGACCTCGGCCTTGCTGGTTTCCTCGTCCATCAGCACCTTGCTGACCTCCGCCGGCGCGAGCGCATTGACGATGAAGTTCGCGACTTCGGGCGACCACGGGATGATGTCGACCTTCTCCCCCTGCAGCTCCTGGACGACCGCCTGGACCCTGCTGCCGCGCATGCCGACGCAGGCGCCGATCGGATCGATCGAGCTGTCGTGGCTGAGCACGGCAATTTTCGCACGGCTGCCGGGATCGCGCGCGACGGCCTTGATCTCGATGATGCCGTCGTAGATTTCCGGCACTTCCTGGGTGAACAGCTTTGCCATGAACTGCGGATGGCTGCGGGAGAGGAAGATCTGCGGTCCCCGCGGCTCCTCGCGGACGTCGAAGATGTAGGCACGCACGCGATCGTTCACCCGCAGGCTCTCGCGCGGGATCGTCTCGTCGCGGCGGATCACGCCCTCGGCGCGCTGAAGATCCACGGTGATGTTGCCATAGTCGACGCGCTTGACGACCCCGGACACGATCTCGCCGACGCGGTCCTTGAATTCGTCGTACTGCCGCTTGCGCTCGCTTTCGCGCATGCGCTGGGTGATCACCTGCTTGGCCGTCTGGGCGGCGACGCGGCCGAAGTCGATCGGCGGCAGCTCATCGGTAAGGAAGTCGCCGACCTGCGCCTCGGGATTGCGGCGCTGGGCCTCGACCACGGAAACCTGCGTGTTCTCGTTCTCGATCGGCTCGGCGACCTGCATGTAGCGCAGCAGCTTGATCTCGCCGGTCTTGCGATCGATCTCGGCACGAATGTCGTGCTCCAGCCCGTACTTGGCGCGGCCGGCTTTCTGGATCGCCTGCTCCATCGCCTCGAGCACCTCCTCGCGCTCGATGCCCTTTTCCCTGGCGACCATGTCGGCCACCTGGAGCATCTCCAGACGCGGGATATCGGCAGTCGTTGCCATGATTGTCTTCCTCTCGCCTATTCCTAGTGGGCCTGTTCCGCGCCTTCCCGGGCGCGGCGGTGTTCGTCGAGCAGTGCGTCAGTCAGTTCGAGCTTGGCGCGGGACACGATGGACAACGGCACGAGCGCCTCCTTGCTGTCCTCGAGCCGCAACCTCACGGCGCCGTTCTCCAGCCCGAGGATCACGCCTTTGAAACGGCGCCTGCCTTCGACAGGCTCCGAAGTCTCCATGCGGGCGAGGTGGCCGGACCAGCGAACATAGTCCTTCTCGCGCGTGAGCGGCCGGTCGATGCCGGGCGAGCTCACTTCCAGCGTGTACGCGCCGGGAATCGGATCCTCGACATCGAGCACCGCCGAGAGCGCGCGCGAGACATTCGCGCAGTCCTCGACATCCATCGGCCGGCCGTCAGCCGGTTCGATCATGACCTGCAGGGTCCCACCGCCCCGGCTCATCGCGACACGCACCAGCTCGAAGCCCATGCCGACGATGGTCGGGGCGACGATGTCTTCGATGCGACGCAGGATTTCGGTCACTAAGGGCGATTCTCGACATTTTGAGCCAACAGGATTTCGGCAAATGAAAAGAGCGGGTTTGCGGCCCACTCTTTTTTGTTTGGCTCGTCCTGCGAACCCGATGAGGATGGCGGCGGGTATAGGCGCAGTTGTGCCCGCTGGCAAGCTTTTCCCCACAATCGACTGCATTTCATGATGATTTCCGAAAACCGCCAGCAGGCGTCATGACGCCGTGTCAGAACGTTCGGCGATGAACTCAAACAGGCACTACCACGGCTGGTGGGTTGTCTTCTGCACCTTCGTCATTGCCCTCTATGGGTGGGGGCTCGGCTTCTATGGGCTGAGCCTCTATCTGGTCGCCCTCGAAAAAGCGCATGGCTGGTCGCCGGCCACGATCTCCTCGGCGATCAGCTTCTACTACGTCGCCGGCGCCTTCCTGGTGATGCAGGTCGGTGACGTCATCCAGAAGCGCGGTGCGCGGGTGGTGGTGATGGCCGGGGCGGGGCTGATGGGAGCGGGGGTGCTCTGCCTCACGGTCATCGACCGGCCATGGCAGCTCTATCTTGCCTTCATGCTCATGATCCCGGGCTGGGCCGCCATGGGCGGCGGCTCGATCAACACCATCATTGCGCAATGGTTCAACCGCCGGCGCGGCCTTGCCGCGAGTCTGGCCTTGAACGGTGCGACGTGCGGCGGCCTGTTGTTCGCGCCGGCATTTGCCTGGGCAATCGACACACTGGGGTTCGCCCGGGCCTGCATGGCCGCCGTCGGTTTCGTCCTGGTGACGCTGTTGCCGCTCGCGTTCTCCGCGCTCCGGCCACGCCGCGACGACGAGCACGACGCTGGCGACGAACCCAGTTCCGCGCATGAGACGAGCCGCACCCCGATGAGCCGCGCCCAGCTTCTGCGCGAACCGCGCTATGTCACCATGGTGGGCGCCTTCTCGCTGGGTCTGCTGGCGCAGATCAGCTTCATCGCCCATCAGGTCGCCTATCTCGAGCCGACGCTGGGCTTGCAGGGGGCGGGATGGGCGGTCAGCGCGACCTCGCTGTCGGCCCTGGCAGGCCGGCTCGCCGTCGGACTGGTGATCGACAGGGTCGACCGGCGCCTGGCCAGCGCCGCGGTGCTGTGCGTGCAGGCCGGCGCGATGATCGTGCTGCTGGCGAGCAAATCGGTCTGGGGGCTCTATCTCGGCTGCATCCTGTTCGGCTTCGGGGTCGGCAACCTGATCACCCTGCCCGGCCTGATCGTGCAGCAGGAATTCCCGCGGCGCGACTTCGCGCGCGCCGTCAGCCTGAATGTCGCGATCAACCAGCTCGTCGCCGCGACCGGACCGTCGATCCTGGGCGTGCTGCACGATCAGTCGGGCAGCTACCGCACGTCGCTGATGCTCTGCCTCGCATTGCAGCTCGCCGCAGCGATCCTGGTGCTGTTCCGACCACGCCCCGTCAGAGACGCCTGAAGCGCAGGAATGTGGGTCTGTGCCCGGCGAGCATCTTTTGCTCGTAGCGCGTCGGCGGCCAGTCGTCCGGCCTCTTTTGCCAGTCATCGGGCCGCTCGGCGAGCCAGGTGAAGGCCGGATGGGTACAGGCATGCTCGACCATCCACGGCAAATAGCTCGGATCGTCGGTCGCCAGCCGCAACTCCGAGCCGGACTGCAGCAGGCGCGCCAGCATGTCGAGCGTGCCGCGTTGGACGAAGCGCCGCTTATGGTGACGTGTCTTCGGCCAGGGATCGGGAAACAGCACGAACGCGCGCGACAGCGACCGGTCGGGCAGCGCTGCCATCACCAGCCGCGCGTCGTCGGTGAAGAGACGCACGTTGCCGACGCCGGTGCGCTCGATGTGGGCGAGGCACTTGGCAACACCGTTCATGTAGGGCTCGCAGCCGATCAGCCCGACATCGGGATGCTGCTCGGCCTGCCAGACGAGATGCTCGCCCGCACCGAAGCCGACCTCGAGCCAGGTCTCGCGTGCGCCGCTGAACAGAGCCGCCGGGTCGATCTTCTGCGGTTCCGGCGGGATAGCGACCAGCAGCTTCGGCAGCAGCGTATCGAGCAGTGCCTCCTGGCCGGCCCGCAGCTTCTTGCCGCGGCGGCGGCCGTAGAGGGTACGCTGACGCTCCTCGCTCACATGATCACGTCGATCAGATACGGGCCCTTCTGCGACATGGCGTAGGTGAGATGCTTGGTGAGCTCCTCGAGATCGTGCGCCTTGCCGCCCGCCACGCCCATGCCTTTGGCGAGATCGGTGAACTGCAGGGTTGGACGGTCGAGCGTCAGCATGTCGATGGCGCGCGGACCGGGATTGGCAGCGCCGACGTCGGCGAGCTGGCTGTAGAGGATGTTGTAGGAGCGATTCGAGAAGATCATCACGCAGACGTCGAGATTCTCGCGCGCCATCGTCCACAGCGACTGGATCGTGTACATCGCCGAGCCGTCGCCGATCATGCAGATGACCTTGCGGTCCGGGCAGGCGACTGCGGCGCCGACCGCGACCGGTCCGCCGAAGCCGATCGAGCCGCCCATGTTGTTCAGCCAGTCGTGCGGCGGCGCGCCGGCACTGAACGGGAAGAAGCCGCGGCCGGTGGTGACCGATTCGTCGACCACGATCGCGCCTTCCGGCATCGTCGCACCCAGTGCCTGGCCGAGGCCGTCGAGCGTGAACTTGCCCTTCGGGCGGTCCGGACGGTGCGGCTGGGCAACGCCTGCCGCCGTCTCGTTCATCGCGTCGAGCTCCATCGCCAGCGCCTCGAGCGAGGCCAGCGGATCGCCCTCGACGGGGCAAAGAGTCATGGTCTCGCAGCCGTCCGGCGTCAGCACCGATGGCTTGCCGGGGTAGGCAAAGAACGCAAACGGTGCCTTGGCGCCGCACAACACCATCTGCTGCGTGCCCTTGAGCTGAGCCTGTGCCTGCTCGATCACGAAGTGCAGGCGCAGCACCGGCACGCGCCCGGCGCCGCGCTCGATGCGCGCGGTACCGCCCGCGCCCTGGACTTTGCAGCCGGTCTTGGCGGCGATCTTGCCGGCAAGCTCGAGGCCCCGGGCGCGCAGGGCGCGGCCGCCGATGAAGAGCATCGCGTTCGGCTTCTTCAGTGCCTTGGCCGCGGCCACGACCGTCTCCTGGCTCGGCTTCTCGGGAGCGGGCGTCGCCGGAGTCTCGGCCGGACCGTCGGCCTCGGTCCACGCCGTGTCGGCGGGCAGGATAAGCGTCGCGATCTGGCCCGGCGCCACGCGCGCGGCCTGGATGGCAAGCGCGCCATCGCCGGCCACGGTCTTCGACGTCGGCGAGGTCTTCACCCAATGCGAGAATGGTCGAGCGATGCCCTCGATGTCGGCGGTCAGAGGCGTGTCATATTTGATGTGATAGAGCGCATGCTCGCCCACGATATTGACGACGCCGGAGCCGGCCTTCTTGGCGTTGTGCAGGTTGGCGGCGGCATTGGCGAGGCCCGGTCCCAGGTGCAGCAGCGTCGAGGCGGGCTTGTCCGTCATGCGGTAGTAGCCATCGGCTGCTCCGGAGCAGACGCCTTCGAAGAGGCCGAGAACGCAGCGCATGCCCTCGACCCGGTCGAGCGCGCCCACGAAATGCATTTCCGACGTGCCGGGATTGGCGAAGCAGACCTCGACGCCGCCCTTGACCAGGGTCCGAACCAGACTTTCCGCACCGTTCATCGCCACAGCTCCCCGCCATTCGCGTTGACATTGGAGCGCCACCCTAAGCCGTAGCCGGGCTTGAGGCCACGCAGATTCAAGACTGGAATTCCGCACCAGCGTACGCAGGTCCAAATTACCGCTCTTCGGTCGTCCTGTCGCGTTGCCAACGCCGCCCGCGCTGCCGAGAGTTACGCAGCATGAAAAGTCGCGTACTCCTTCTGGCTGCCACGCTCCTGTCGCTGGCGCTGCCGGCTCTGGCTCAGGAGCTCCGGATCGGGTTGAAGAGCGAGCCGACCTCGCTCGACCCGCAGTACCAGAACGTTGGTGCCAACAATCAGATTGCCCTCCACCTTTTCGATCCACTCGTCGCCCGGGATGCGCAGCAACTGCCCGTCCCTGCTCTGGCGCTGTCCTGGAAGGCGGTCGATGACGCCGTGTGGGAGTTCAAGCTGCGGCCCGACGTGACATTCAGCGACGGCTCGCCGTTCACGGCCGCGGACGTCGCCTTCACCCTGGATCGCGCGGCCAAGGTGCCGAACAGCCCTTCGCCCTTCACCCTGATCACGCGGCAGGTGACGAAGCTCGAGATCGTCGATCCGTTCACCCTGCGCATCTCGACCGCCTCGCCCGCGCCGTTGCTGCCGCTCGACCTCTCCAGCCTGCCGATTCTGTCGCGCACTGCCGCGGCAGGTGCCGCGCCCGAAGGCAGGACGACGGCGGAGTTCGATCGCGGCGAAGGGCTGGTCGGTACCGGGCCATTCAAGTTCGTCGCCTGGAAGCGCGGGGGCGAGCTGGTGCTCGCGCGCAACGACGCTTACCGGGGACCGAAGCCGGCATGGGAAAGCGTGACGTTCCGTGTGTTGACCAATGCTGCCGCTCGCGTGACCGCGCTGCTGGCCGGCGACGTCGACATGATCGAGGACCCTCCGACCGCCGACGTGCCCCAGCTCAGGCAAGAGCCGAAGCTCGCCATCGCCGAGGCGGTCTCGAGCCGCGTCATCTATCTGGCGCTCGACCAGTTCGCCGAGCCCTCCCCCGGCATCCCCGATACGGACGGCAGGAATCCGCTGAAGGACAAGGCGGTGCGCCAGGCTCTGAGCCAGGCAATCGACCGCAAGTCGATTGCCGACACGATCATGGAAGGGGTCGCCATGCCGGCGGGCGACTTCCTGCCGTCGCCTGCCTTCGGCACGTCGAAAGACAGCGCGCCCGACAAGTTCGATGCCGCCGCGGCTCGCGCACTGCTCGCCCAGGCGGGTTATCCCGACGGATTCTCGATCACATTGGGCACGCCTAACGGCCGCTACGTCAACGATCTCAAGGTGGCGCAGGCGGTGGCGTCCATGTGGAGCCGGATCGGCATCAAGACCGAAGTCGAGGCGACGGCGTCGCCGGCATTCTTCAAGAAGCGGGACGAATTCAAGTACAGCGTCTACCTCTCCGGCTGGGGCAGCGAGACCGGCGAAATGTCCAACCCGTTGCGTGCGCTGGCGGCCACGCCAAACCGCGAAAAGGCGATGGGAGGCACGAACCGCGGCCGCTATTCAAATCCCGCGATGGATGCCAAGCTGGAAGAGGCGATGCGCACCGTCGACAGCCCCAGGCGCGAGCAGTTGCTGCAGGAGGCGAGCCGCCTTGTGATCGCCGACTACGGCCTCCTCCCCCTGTACTTCGAGCTGTCGGTCTGGGCGCTGCGTCGCGACCTCACCTACGCCGCCCGAGCCGACCAGGCCACCCTGGCGCAGTTCGTCCAGCCGAAGACCGTCACTCGTTAAAATGGCCCCACGGCCAGGCGTGACGCGAGGGGGCCGCTTACGGCGCCGCGTCGCCCAGCTCGACCTGCACCAGATTGACCCAGTAGGCCGCGCCGGTGGTCAGGATCTCGTCGCTGAAGTCGTAGAGCGGCGAATGGACGTTCTGGCAGCCGCCTTCGCCGGTGCCGCCGTTGCCGATCATGATGTAGGCGCCGGGCTTCTTCTCGAGCATGAAGGCGAAGTCCTCCGCGCCGGCGATCGGCTGGACGTTGGCCTCGACGTTCTCGCGGCCGACGGTCAGGGCGGCGGCCTGCACGGCGATCCTGGTCTGGTCGACGGCGTTGACCAGCGCCGGATAGCGCCGATGATACTTCGAGATCGCCTCGCAGCCGCCGGCCTTCGCGATGCCCTCGGCGACCTCGGCCAGCCGCCGCTCGAGCAGGTTGCGGACATCGGGCGAGAAGCTGCGGGCCGTGCCCTTGATCAGCACTTCGGATGGAATGACGTTGGGCGAGCCCGCCGTGCCGGCATGGATGTGGCCGACGCTCAGCACCGCGGCCTGGGCCGGCGTCACGTTGCGGCCGATGATGCCCTGCACCGCGACGATGAACTGCGCCGCCACGAAGGTCGGATCGGTGCCGCGGTCGGGCATCGCGCCATGGCCGCCGGTGCCCTTGAAGGTCACTTCCCAGCTGTCGGACGCGGCAAGCATGGCCCCGGTGCGGATCGCGAAGCGGCCCTTCTCGAAGCCCGGCATGTTGTGCATGCCGTAGACGGCGTCGCAGTTGAACCTGTCGAACAGCCCTTCCTCGATCATCACCCGCGCGCCGCCGAGACCTTCCTCCGCCGGCTGGAAGATGAAGTGCACGGTGCCGGCGAAGTCCGGCTCGGCAGCGAGATGCTTGGCCGCACCGAGCAGCATGGTGGTATGGCCGTCATGACCGCAGGCATGCATCTTGTTCGGGATCGAAGAGGCATAGTCGAAGTCGTTCTTTTCCTGCAGGTGCAACGCATCCATGTCGGCGCGCAGGCCGATCGTCTTCTGGCCGGGCCGTGTGCCTTTCAGCGTGCCGACCACGCCGGTGGTGGCGAGCCCGCGATGGATCTCGATGCCCCACGAAGTGAGCTTGTCGGCGACGATCTGCGCGGTGCGCGTCTCCTCGAACGCAGTCTCGGGATGCCGATGGATGTCGCGCCGGATGGAGGTCAGCTCGGCCGCGAGACCGGCGAGACGGTCGGGGGTAATGTGGCTCATGCCCGGGAGACTAGCTCCCGCCGCCACGCCTTGCCATAAGGCTGCGACACCAGCGGCGCTGGAGGAACACCAGCCCGGCCCTTGGGGGCGCTGTCGGTGCGCCGCGGCCTGAAACGGGGATAACATGAAGATGACTGAACGACGTTGCATGATGCTGGGCGCCGCCACAGTGCTGGCCGCCCTTGCCGTGCCCGCATTGGCGCAATCCTCCGACATCGAGAGACTGCGGGAAGAGCTGATGGCGCTCGAGAAGGGCAGCTGGGGCTTCATGCGCGACAGGAACTACGACGGCATGAAGAATTTCCTGGGCGACGACGCGCTCCTGATCTTCAGCGACGGGTCGCGCTACAACAAGCGTCAGACCCTCGAGCTGATGAAGGACTTCGCCCTGGTCGGCGACATCGCGGTCGAGCCGACCTACGCGGTGCGCATGCTGAGCCCTGACGTCGCTGCCCTTCTCTACCGCGTCACCTATACGAGCACGATGTTCGGCGGAAAGCCGCAGACGGTGATGGTCCAGGCATCGAGCATCTATGCCCGCCGCAACGGCAAGTGGTGGAGCGTGCTGTATCAGGAAGCGCTGATCAAATGACCGCGGCGGGAGATCCGATCCTCTCCCTGCGCGGTATCACCGAACGCTTCGTCCACCGGGTCGATCTCGCCGGCAGGCTCGCCAATGCCTTGGGCACCGGCGTGCGCGCGACGGTCGTGCAGGCTGTATCCGACGTCGATCCGGATAATGCTTAGGGCGAGGTCGCCGGGCTGGTCGGCGAATCGGGCTGCGGCAAGAGCATGCTCAGGCGCTCGTCGAGCAAAAGAAGATAGCGCGCGATCTGCAAGCGAGGGCGCTCCAGGTCGGTACCCAAATCCGCCTCGGTCAATTCTTCCAACCCTCGGGTTTACGTAGCGATCGCCTGAGCGGCTTCCTCGAAGACCCGGTCCCGGTCTTCTGGGGCGTATCGAAGAAGGGCGAATAGGCTGTTTGTCGTCACATGGCCCAATGCCGCACGACAAACGCCGACGCTCGGCGCATTCGCCCTGGCCGGCAGAAAGAGGTAGTGTGAGCCTCGGTCCATACAGGGTCGAGGGGAATGCATATGACCTACAGGCTGTGGTGGACCGTCGGCTACGTCTGCACCACCGAGAAGGAATTCAAGGCCGCCAAGCACCGGCTCCTGCCGGCAGCCTATGAGGCGCTCGACGATGCCTTGCGGCGCGCCAATCAGGTTTTCCGCGCCGGCGGCGTCGCCTGGCTGATCGAAGGCGACGACAAGACGCGCCTGGATCGTCGCGCCATCGAGTCGACGCTTGCCAAGCGTTCTGCCGAACTTGCGGTACAGCCCGTCGGCCGCTGACGGCGACTTGTCGCCCGCTGACGGCCAGCGGATGACAGGGGCAGGCCGACGCGGTAATCCAGCGCCGCCATGATCCTGTTTCCCGCCATCGACCTCAAGGACGGCAAGTGCGTGCGGCTGCTGCGCGGTGACATGGCACGTGCCACCGTCTTCAATGACAGCCCTGCCGCGCAGGCCAAGGCATTTGCGGACGCCGGCTGTGAATGGCTCCATCTGGTCGATCTCAACGGTGCGGTCGAGGGCCATCCGGTCAACCGTGCGGCCGTGGTCGAGATCCTGGAGACCGTCGAGGTGCCGACCCAGCTCGGCGGCGGCATCCGCACCATCGAGAGCATCTCCCAGTGGTTCGACGCCGGCGTGAAGCGCGTCATCCTCGGCACGGTTGCCGTCAAGGAGCCCGGTCTCGTCAAGGCGGCCTGCAAGCAGTGGCCGGGGCGCGTCGCCGTCGGCATCGATGCCCGCGACGGCGTGGTCGCGGTCGACGGCTGGACCAAGCAGAGCACGGTGCGCGCGCTCGATCTCGCCTTGCGTTTCGAGGACGCCGGCGTGGCCGCCATCATCTACACCGACATCGACCGCGACGGCGCCATGGGAGGTGTCAATATCGACGCCACCATCACCCTCGCCCAGCATCTCACCACACCGGTGATCGCCTCCGGCGGGGTCAGCTCGTTGGACGACCTGCGCGAGCTCAGGCCGGCAGAGGAGCACGGCATTGTCGGGGCGATCGTCGGCCGCGCGCTCTACGATGGGCGAATGACGGTGCAGGACGCGATCCGCGTGCTGAAGGGCACTTGACGATGCTCAAGGTCCGCATCATTCCCTGTCTCGACGTCAAGGACGGTCGCGTGGTGAAAGGCGTGCAGTTTCTCGAGCTGCGCGACGCAGGCGATCCGGTCGAGCAGGCCCGCATCTACGATGCCGCCGGCGCCGACGAGCTCACCTTCCTCGACATCACGGCGAGCCACGAGAATCGCGACACCATCCTCGACGTCGTGGGGCGCACTGCCGAGCAGTGCTTCATGCCGCTCACGGTCGGCGGCGGCGTGCGCACGATCGAGGATATCCGCCGCCTGCTGCTGGCGGGTGCGGACAAGGTCGCGATAAACTCGGCGGCGGTGACCCGGCCGGAGTTCGTTCGCGAGGCGGCCGAGAAATACGGCGACCAGTGCATCGTCGTGTCGATAGATGCGCGCAAGGCGGCACCGGGCAAGTGGGAGGTCTTCACCCACGGTGGCCGCAAGGGCACCGGGCTCGATGCGATCGACTGGGCGCAGCGCATGACGGATCATGGCGCCGGCGAAATCCTGATCACTTCGATGGACAACGACGGCACAAAGGCAGGATTCGACCTCGCGCTCACGCGTGCGGTTTCGGACGCCGTGACCGTGCCGGTGGTGGCTTCCGGCGGCGTCGGCACGCTCGACGATCTGGTCGATGGCGTGATCAGAGGCGGCGCGTCGGCAGTGCTCGCCGCGTCGATCTTCCACTTCGGAGAGTTCACGATCGCACAGGCCAAGGAACACTTGGCCAGAGCAGGCGTTCCAGTTCGGGAAATCTCGCGTCCTGCGTGATTCTGACGTAGGATGGGCTCAGCGCTCATTCAAGAAGCGTCACAGAGTACCCCTCGATGGCCAAGAAGAAGAAAGCGAACAAGAACGCGTTGAAGAAGCGCGGCGACAACGGCAGCATTGCGGTCGAGCATGTGCTCGACCGGTTGTATGACGTGATCGATAGCCGCAAAGGCGCCGACCCCGACACCTCCTATACCGCGCGGCTGTTCAGCCGTGGACGCCAGCAGATTGCCAAGAAGCTCGGCGAAGAGGCGGTCGAGACGTTGATCGAAGGGATTCGCGGGGACAAGCCGAAGCTGGTGGCCGAAAGCGCCGACATGCTCTACCACCTGCTGACGCTCTGGGCGTCGGTCGGCGTCAGCCCGGCGGCCGTATGGGCGGAACTTGCCCGGCGCGAAGGCTTGTCGGGGATTGCGGAAAAGGCGGCACGGAAGCAGAAATAGCGGCCATGCCGTTTTACGATCGCAACAACATCTTCGCCCGGATCCTGCGCGGCGAAGCCCCCTGCACCAAGGTCTACGAGGACGAGTTCGCGTTCGCCTTCAACGACATTTACCCCAAGGCCCGGATCCACGTGCTGGTGATCCCCAAGGGCGAGTACGTCTCTCTCGTCGACTTCTCGCAATCGGCACCGCCGGAAATGATCGCAGGCTTCTGGCGCGCCGTGACCAAGATTGCAGAGCGGCTGGGCGTGGCCGACGGCTATCGCATCGGCTCCAATGTCGGTCCCGGCGGCGGCCAGGTCGTATTCCACTTCCACGTTCATATATTGAGCGGCCCTCGGACATGAACCGCCGCGCGCTGCTGACGGGTGCGGCCTTGCTCGCCGCGCCGGCCGCAGCCGCACAGAAGTATCCGACAGGCACCAAGCAGCGGCTGCTGCGCTTTCCTGGTGTCGGCGGTGCCGAGCTCCACGCGACGTTGCTGCTGCCGCTGCTGAGCGAGCTGCAGCGCGTGCCCGGCGTCGTGCTGATCGGCGGCAGCGGGCCGACCGACCGCGACGGGAACAATGCCCTCCTGCCGCTGCGCATCGACCTGCTGAAGCAGATCGCGGAGCTGCTGGCGGACAGTGGCATCGGCTCGCTGCGCTACGACAAGCGCGGCGTCGCTGCTTCGGCGAAACAGGCACCAACCGGACTCGCCGCGCAGGAGCGCTTCTACGCCTGGAACAACTATGTCGGCGACGCGATCGCCGCCCATGCCGAGCTGCTGCGGCACGACGAGATCAAGCCTTATGCGACCGCCCTGCTGGGTCACAGCGAAGGCGGGCTGCTTGCCCTGGCCGCCGCGGCCGCCATGGGCAAGCGCGCGCCCTACGCGCTGGTGCTGGCGGGCACGCCCGGTCGGCCGATGATCGACATCGTGCGCGAGCAGATCTCCCGCACGGGCCCACAATACAGCGCCGTCGCCGAGCGCATCATGAAGGCCGTCCTCGATACCGGCCACGTACCGGCCGACACGCCGGCCGAGCTGCAGCTCATCTTCCCTCCGTACGGCGGACCCTTCTTCCGCGGCCTCCTGACCTTCGATCCGGCACAGGCCGCCGCCGCTCTCGATGCTGCCTGCCTGCTGCTGCACGGCGGTGCCGACGCGCAGATCGTTCCGATGGACGACATCCAACCGCTGATCGATGCCCTGGCAAGGCGCGGCAAACCAGGTGAGGCGATCGTCTTCCCGGCGGTGAGTCACAATCTCAAGGCGGTCAACAGCGCAGCCGATCCCGGCTTCGCCGGTCCAATCGCGCCGGCCGTGGCCGACAAGCTCGCGAGCTGGCTGCGGTTCGTGCTGGGCGCTTGATCGCGGCTTGCCGGCGGTCGATCATTCCGCCAGGAACGGAGGGTTCGATGGCTGTGACGGTACGTCCGCTGACCGACGCCGTCGGCGCAGAGGTGATCGGCGTCGATTTGAAGACCATGAGCGAGGCGGAGTTCGCCGCCGTGGAACGCACATGGCACCAGCACTCGGTGATCCTGCTGCGCGGCCAGCAGCTCGACGACGACGACCTGCTGTCTTTCAGCCGGCGCTTCGGGGAGCTCGACCCGCCGCCCAATCAGGAGCGTGGCCGGATCAGTCCGCCCGGCTTTCCCGAGGTTTATGTCGTGTCGAACGTGCTCGACAAGAATGGCGATCCGATCGGCGCGCTCGGCGCCGGCGAGGCGGTGTGGCACACCGACATGAGCTATCTCGACAAGCCGCCCGATGCCTCGATGCTCTATGCCCTCGAGATACCGCCGACCGGCGGCAACACGTGGTTCTGCGGCATGCAGGCGGCCTGCGACGCGCTGCCCACGGCGCTGCGCCAACGTCTCGGCAGCCGCCGCGTCAAGCATGACGGCACCTACAATTCGGGCGGTTACCTGCGCCAGGGCGTAACACCGACCGACGATCCGTTCGCCGCGCCCGGCGCCTGGCATCCCGCGATCCTGAAGCATCCTGCCAACGGCCGGCCGACCCTTTACCTCGGGCGGCGGCGCAACTCCTACATCGAGGGCCTCCCGCGCGAGGAGTCCGACGCCCTGCTGGAGGAGCTGTGGGCGCACTGCACCCAGCCCCAGTTCCTTTATGAGCACGTCTGGCGGCTCGGCGACCTCGTGATGTGGGACAATCGGTCGACCATGCATCGTCGCGACCCGTTCGACGGCGAGGCGCGGCGCATCATGCATCGCACCCAGATCAAGGGCAGCGGCACGCCCATCGCTTTCGCCGCGTGAGCGGGAACGCTGCTCGCGCGCGGCGACAAGACAAAGAAAAGGAAACGCCATGAGACGCCAGAAGAAGTTCTATGCGTGGGGCTATGCCGACGAAGATCTGTCGGCCGACGAGATCATGCCGTGGGAGGCGGAACTCGCGGAGCGTTACCGGGTCCCAGGATTCGATGTGACCCCGGCGCCCAAGCCGGAGGAGATCACTCTGCGCAAGCCACGGGTCGAAATACCCGCGGCGCTGCAATCGATCGTTCGAGACGATCACCTGACCCGGCTCGAACACTCCTATGGCAAAGCGGGCTTCGATACCTGGCGCATGTTCATGCGATCGGTGCCCAACCCGCCCGACGCGGTGGCATTTCCGGAGAACGAGCAGGACATCGTCCGCGTGCTCGAATGGTGCGATTCGATCGGTGCCAAGGCAATTCCCTACGGCGGCGGCTCATCGGTCGTAAAGGGCATCGAGCCGCAGGCTTCGTTCGACAAGGTCGTGACGATCTCCATGCGCCACATGGACAAGATTCTGGAAGTAGACGAGGTGAGCCAGGCCGCACGCATCCAGGGCGGCATCTATGGGCCTGCGATCGAGGACGGCCTGCGCAAGACCCCGCTCACGATGCGCCACTACATGCAGGCCTATCGATGCTCGACGCTCGGCGGCTGGATCGCCACGCGCTCAGGCGGGCATTACGCCACGCTCTACACCCACATCGACGATTTCGTGGAAAGCACGCGCATGATCACGCCGGCCGGCGCGATGGAGACTCGGCGCCTGCCGGGCTCCGGCGCCGGTCCCAGTCCCGACCGCATGGTCCTCGGCTCCGAGGGCATCCTGGGCATCATCACCGAAGCCTGGGTGCGTCTGCGCATGAAGCCGACCTTCAGGTCCTCGGCCTCGGTGCGCTTCAAGGATTTCTTCGCCGGCGCCGAGGCGGTGCGCGGCATCACGCAGGCGGGCCTCTACCCCGCCAATTGCCGCCTGCTCGAGGCGCGCGAAGCTTTGCCCGGTATCTCGTGGACCAACGAGGAGGCCGTGCTCGTCCTGGCGTTCGAATCCGCCGACCACCCGCTCGATGCCTGGATGAAGCGCACGCTGGAGATCTGCGGCGACCACGGCGGCGTGGCCGACCGATCCGATCCGGACGACGCGAACGCCCACCGCTCCGGCGCGGCCGGCGCGTGGCGCAACCGTTTCATCCGGGCGCCGCATTACGGCGAGCATGCC
The DNA here is from genome assembly GCA_026126105.1 of Enhydrobacter sp. Lineage (GTDB taxonomy): Bacteria > Pseudomonadota > Alphaproteobacteria > Reyranellales > Reyranellaceae > Reyranella. Next base: position 166,532 of record JAHCJV010000001.1, on the reverse strand, counting down.
GTGGCGCGCGGCATTCTCTCCTCGACCTTCGAGACCGCGATGACTTGGGAACGCGTGCCGGACTTCCACGCGAAGATCACGAAGATCACAAGGGAGACGATCAAGCGCGTGACCGGCCGCGAGGGCACCGTCACTTGCCGCTTCACGCATGTCTATCCCGACGGGCCGTGCCTCTATTTCACCTTCGGCGGCATGGTCGACAAGGCGAAGGGGCTCGAGCAGTTCATGGAGGTGCTGTCGACCTGCACTGCTGCGACTGTCGAGCACGGCGGCACGACCACCCACCATCACGCCGTCGGACGCTTCCATCGGCCATTCTACGACAAGCAGCGCCCCGAGCTGTTCGCGAAGGCGCTGCGCGGCGCCAAGCGCGAACTCGACCCGAAGGGAATGATGAATCCCGGTGTGCTGATCGATCCGTGAGGCCTGGCAACAGCAGGTCTGGAGGCGCCAGTGATTCCCGGAGAGATGACGTTACGCGGCTGGCGCGACATCTATCGCGGGGCAGTGCCCACGCTCGATCCCGCGTGCCATGCGGTGATCCAGCGATCGGCGGATGCCGTGGCGGCAATCATCGCCAGGGGTGTGCCCGTATACGGCATCAACACCGGTTTCGGTAAGCTCGCCAGCGTCCACATCCCGCCGCCGGACCTCGCCACGCTCCAGCGCAACATCGTGCTGTCGCATTCGGCAGGCGCAGGCGCGCCGATGCCGCTTCCGGTCGCGCGGCTGATGATGGCGCTCAAGCTCGCCAGCCTGTCGCAGGGCGCATCGGGCGTGCGGCTGGAGACGGTGCGCCTGCTGGAGGCGCTGCTTGCGAGAGGACTGACGCCCATCGTGCCGTGCCAGGGCTCGGTCGGCGCCTCGGGCGATCTCGCGCCACTGGCCCATATGTCGGCGACCATGATCGGTGTCGGCGAGATGATCGTCCGCGGCGAGGTCGTGCCGGCCGCGAAAGCGCTCGCCGATGCGGGCCTGCAGCCGCTGGCGCTCGGCGCAAAGGAAGGGCTGGCGCTGCTGAATGGCACGCAATTCTCGACCGCCTATGCCCTGGCGGCCCTGTTCGAGACCGAGACGCTGTTCCAGTCGGCGCTGGTCACCGGCGCCCTGTCGACCGATGCGGCGCGCGGCTCCGACGCGCCGTTCGACCCGCGCATCCACCGCCTGCGGCGCCATCGCGGCCAGATCGACACGGCCGACGCGCTGCGTGGCCTGATGTCCGGCTCGGCCATTCGCGCCTCGCATCTCGTCGGCGACGAGCGGGTCCAGGACCCGTACTGCCTGCGCTGCCAGCCGCAGGTCATGGGCGCGGTGCTCGACCTGCTGCGCCAGGCGGCGACAACGCTCGAGACCGAGGCCAATGGCGTCACCGACAATCCGCTGATCTTCTCCGAGACGGGCGAGGCGCTCTCCGGCGGCAACTTCCACGCCGAGCCGGTGGCATTCGCCGCCGACACGATCGCCCTCGCACTCTGCGAGATCGGCTCGCTGGCCGAGCGCCGCATCGCCATGCTGGTCGATCCCGCCCTGTCGGGCCTGCCCGCTTTCCTGACACCGAGGCCGGGCCTGAACTCCGGCTTCATGATCCCGCAGGTCACGGCGGCGGCGCTGGTGTCGGAGAACAAGCAGCGCGCGTATCCGGCCAGCGTCGATTCGATCCCGACCTCGGCCAACCAGGAAGACCATGTCTCGATGGCCGCGCACGGCGCACGCCGGCTGATGGACATGGCCGACAACGCCGGAACGGTGATCGCCATCGAATTGCTTGCGGCCGCGCAAGGCTGCGACTTCCACCGCCCGCTTGCCTCCAGTCCTCCGCTCGAAGCCGTGCGCACTCTCCTGCGCCGCGAAGTGCCGCATCTCGAGGAGGACCGCGCCTTGCATCCGGACCAGCAGGCCGCGACCCGGATGATCCGCAGCCGCGTGGTCGTCGAAGCCGCCGGCCTCGACCGCCTGCCGACCCTTTGCGCCTGACGAGGACCCATGAGCCGCATCGACAACGACCGCCAGATCCGTGCGCCGCACGGCACGACCTTGTCGGCCAAGAGCTGGCTCACCGAGGCGCCGCTGCGCATGCTGATGAACAACCTCGACCCCGATGTCGCCGAGAAGCCGAGCGAGCTGGTGGTCTACGGCGGCGTCGGCCGTGCCGCGCGCGACTGGCAGAGCTTCGACCGCATCGTGGCCTCGCTGCGCAGCCTCGAAGACGACCAGACGCTGCTCGTGCAGTCGGGCAAGCCGGTCGGCGTGTTCCGCACCCACGCCGATGCGCCGCGCGTGCTGATCGCCAACTCCAATCTCGTGCCGCATTGGGCGACCCTGGAGCATTTCAACGAGCTCGACCGAAAGGGCCTGATGATGTTCGGCCAGATGACGGCCGGCTCGTGGATCTATATCGGCAGCCAGGGCATCGTGCAGGGCACCTACGAGACCTTCGTCGAGATGGGCCGCCAGCACTATGGCGGCAGCCTCGCCGGCCGCTGGATCCTGACCGCGGGCCTGGGCGGCATGGGCGGCGCCCAGCCTTTGGCGGCCACGATGGCCGGCGCTTCCTGTCTTGCCATCGAATGCCGGCCGAGCAGCATCGAGTTCCGCCTGCGCACCGGCTATGTCGACTGCCGGGCCAGGGATCTCGACGACGCGCTGGCGATCATCCAGCGCTCGACGGCGGACAGGAAGCCCACATCGGTCGCGCTGCTCGGCAATGCGGCCGAGATCCTGCCCGAGCTGCTGCGCCGCGGCGTGCGGCCTGACTGCGTCACCGACCAGACGTCGGCACACGATCCGGGCAACGGCTATCTGCCGGCGGGCTGGAGTCTTGCGGACTGGGAGGATCGCCGCAGCCGCGATCCCTCCGGCGTGGCGAAGGCAGCGAAGAAGTCGATGGCGGCGCATGTCCGCGCCATGCTCGAGTTCCACAAGCTCGGCGTGCCGACCGTCGATTACGGCAACAACATCCGCCAGATGGCCCTCGAGGAAGGGGTGGACGACGCCTTCGCCTTCCCCGGCTTCGTGCCGGCCTATGTGCGGCCGCTGTTCTGCCGCGGCATCGGGCCGTTCCGCTGGGCCGCCCTGTCGGGCGATCCCGAGGACATCTATCGCACCGACGAGAAGGTGAAGGAGCTGCTGCCCGACAACACGCACCTGCACAACTGGCTCGACATGGCGCGCAAGCGGATCAAGTTCCAGGGCCTGCCGGCACGCATCTGCTGGGTCGGCCTCGGCGATCGCGACCGCCTCGGCCTTGCCTTCAACGAGATGGTGGCCACGGGCGAGCTCAAGGCGCCGATCGTGATCGGCCGCGATCATCTCGATTCGGGGTCAGTCGCCAGCCCCAATCGCGAGACCGAGTCGATGAAGGACGGCAGCGATGCGGTGTCCGACTGGCCGATGCTCAACGCGCTGCTGAACTGCGCCTCGGGGGCGACCTGGGTGTCGCTGCATCATGGCGGTGGCGTCGGCATCGGCTACTCGCAGCACGCCGGCATGGTGATCGTCTGCGACGGCACGCCGGAAGCAGCGAGGCGGATCGCGCGTGTGCTCTGGAACGATCCGGCGACGGGCGTGATGCGCCACGCCGACGCGGGCTACGAGACCGCGATCGAGTGCGCGCAGGAGAAGGGCTTGAATCTCCCCAGTCTCTAATCTCCCGGACTACGCCGCAGCAGCAGCGAGCGACTCGGCACGGATTTCCTCCGTGAGCCGCGCCTTCAGGGCCACGAACTCGGGTGCGGTCTTGATCGTGTAGTGGCGCGGATGCGGAAGGTCGACCGGCACCTCGCTCTTGATCCGCCCCGGACGGCGGGTGAAGACTACGACCCGGCTTGCCATGAAGATCGCCTCCTCGATGTCGTGAGTGACGAACAGCACCGTCTTCCGGTCGCGTTCCCAGATGCCGAGCAGCAGCTCCTGCATCAGGACACGGGTCTGGTTGTCGAGCGCACCGAACGGCTCGTCGAGCAGCAGGATCTTGGGATCGTTGGCCAGCGCGCGGGCGATCGCGACCCGTTGCTGCATGCCGCCGCTCAGCTGCTTGGGGAAATGCTCCTCGAAGCCGCGCAGGCCGATCTCGGCAATGAAATGCTCGCTGATCTCGCGCTGCTGCGCCGCCGCCATCCCCTTCTGGCGCAGGCCGAAGCAGATGTTCTGGCGCACGTTCAGCCACGGGAAGAGCGTGTAACTCTGGAACACCACGCCACGATCGGCGCCCGGCCCGGCGACAGCCGTGCCGTCGAGCAGGATCTCGCCAATGCTCGGCTCCTCCAGCCCGGCGACCAGTCGCAGCAGGGTCGACTTGCCGCAACCCGACAGGCCCAGGATGGTGATGAAGGCATTGTCCTCGACCTCCAGGCTGACCGGCAGCAACGCCTGGGTCGGCGTACCGCCATTCACGCCGGCGAAGGTCTTGCCGACGCCCCGGATCGAAAGGCGGCTCACTAAAGATAGCTCCAGGCGAACAGCTTGCGGTTGGCATGCTTGAACAACAGGTCGGTCACGAGGCCGACCAGGCCGATCACGACGATGCCGGAGATGATGTTCTCGGTCGCCATCAGCGCTTGGCTGTCGGTGATCATATGGCCGATACCCGACGAGGCGCCGATCAGCTCGGCGACAATTATGTAGGTCCAGCCCAGCCCCAGTACTTGGCGCAAGGCTTCGGCGATCTCCGGCGCCGCCCCCGGCAGCAGCACATGGCGGACGATTCCGCCCTGCGTAGAACCCAGGGTGTAGGCCGCCTCGACGAGATCGCGCCGCGTGCCGGAAACGATCATGGCGATCATGAGCGTGAGCTGGAAAAAGCAGCCGAGAAAGATCACCGCAAGCTTCTGGCTCTCGCCGATGCCGACCCACAGGATCAGGAGCGGCACGAAGGCCGAGGCCGGCAGGTAGCGCGCGAACGACACGAACGGCTCGAAGAAGGCCTCGACCGGCTTCCAGGCGCCCATCGCGATGCCGAGCGGCACGGCGATCGCGGCGGCGAGCAGGAAGCCGCCGACCACCCGCCAGATCGTCATGCCGACGTCGTGACCGAAGTTGAACTTGGCGAAGAGCTCCCACGCCGCCGCAAGCGTCTGCGGCGGAGACGCGAGGAACTGGGGCGGCACCGCCCCAGAGGCGGTGAGCAACCACCACATCGTCACGAACAACACGAAAAAGGCGATGCCCAGCCCGATCCGTTGCCCGCGCGGGACGGGGACGAACAGGCCGGGACGCCGACTCACGTCAGGCAATCCTCACTTCAGGAAGCTCGTGTCGTACAGGCTGTCGAGATTGGACGGAGCGGCCTTGATCACGCCGATCTCGAGCAGCAGTGCGGCCGCGTCCTTGTTGAAGGCCTGGATCTCGCCGTTGAAGAACTTCTCGTTGGCGGCGCGGTCGGCCCACTTGATCTTGGCCTGCGAGGCCTCGAACTGCTCGGCGGTCTGCTTCACGTCGGCACCCATGATCGTGAAGGCCTTGGTCTTGTCGGCGGCGATCATGTCGAGCGCCTGGAAGTAGCTCTCGACCAGTGTCTTCACGGCCTTGGGATTCTCCTTGATGAATTTGGGTGTGCAGCCGAAGGAATCGAACACGACGGGAAGGCTGAGCGAGTCGACGATCAGCTTGCCGGACTCCGGCTTGTTGCGGACCAGGCTGAGGTATGGCTCGTAGGTCACCGCACCGTCGAGGCCGGAGTTGCCCGCCACGAAGGCGTTGGCGGCCGGCGCAGGCTCGAGCGTGACCAGCTTGATGTCGCTCAGTTTCATGCCGGCCTTCTTCAGCGCCCACGACAGGAAGAAGTGCGGGCTGGTTCCAGGGGCAGAGGCTGCGACCGTCTTGCCCTTGAGGTCCTCGACCTTCTCGATGCCGGGCTTGGCGACCAGGCCATCCGAGCCCATGCCCTGGTCCATCTTGAAGAGCTGGGTGGTGGCGACGCCGTTGGCGTTCCACACGATCCAGGTTTCCACCGTGGTCGCGGCGCACTGGATGTCCCCCGAGGCGATCGCGAGATGGCGGTCCTTTTGCGGGATCTTCTTGATCGACACGTCGAGGCCGTTCTTGGCGTAGATGCCCGCTTCCTTGGCCAGGGTCAGGGGCGCGAAGCCGGTCCAGCCGGAGATGCCGATATTGACCTTGGTATCCTGGGCGAACGCGGACGCTGCGCCGAGCGCAGCCGCCGCGGCGACGGACAGGGCAAGAAGCGGTTTCATCGGAACTCCTGGTCTAGGAACGGTGGATGACGGGGAAGATCGGGGCATCGAAGGGCGCGCCATCCTCGAAGGCGAGGTCCTTGAACGGCGGCGAGGTCGTGCCCGAGCGCTTGGCGAAGACGGCGTCGTCGCCCACCCAGCGCGCCGAGAACACGCGGCGCGACGTGCCCGCCGGGTTGCCCGGCGCGGCATGCAAGGTGCGAAAGTTGAAGGCGATGGCGTCGCCCGGCTCCATATCCCAGGCGGCAAGATCGAGCGTCGGGCGCATCGCCTCCATGTCGGGCATTTCCTCGAAATCGTCCTCGGCATACAGGCGCGTACCGTTGAAGCGCATGGGCCGGAACCCTTTGCCCCAGCGGTGCGAGCCGCGTACGCACTCCATCACCACGTCGCGCGACACCGGATCCAGCGGGATCCAGAAGCTCACGCTCTGCTGGCCCTCGACGCAGTAATAGGGCTGATCGTGATGCCACGGCGTCACCGTGCTGGTTCCGGCCTGCTTGACGAGCACGTGGTCATGGAAGAAGCGAGCGGTGCGCGAACGCATCAGGGCGGCGGCGATCGCCGCGCCGCGCGGGTCCATCACGAACGATCTGAACTCGGGAATGCGCTGCCAGTTGCAGAGGTCCTGGAAGAACGGCGCCGAGCCGTCCGCAGGCTTCACGGTGCGCTCGAGCGGGCTGGGATCGGCCATCAGGGCGGCGACGCCGGCACGCAGCGGCTCGACCCAATCGGCGAAGACGCCGCGCAGCAGGACGACGCCGTCGGCCTGGTAGGCGGCGATCGTCGCGTCGTCGATCTCTCGGATTGAAGTCGTCATGAGCCCCTCCGGCAGCAGAATCCGTGCCAGCGGTATTCTGCCCTGGTCGCAGGTGCGCCGGTACGTCCGTCCCGTCAAGGCATTACGTTTACGTGGTGCAGGATGGCGGTGAACTCGGAAGTAGTCGGAGTTGCGCCGCTCGAATCGGGCGAGCCGTGGAGTGCTCCGATTGCAGCGCCGTTGTCGCCCTCCACAGGCCACATCGACAGCCTCAAGATGGTCGGATCTGCTTCGGCCGAGCTCGCGACCGCCTGCGCATCGGCGACCGTAAGCACCCCGGAGGCGAATGCGTTGTCGGGCTCGTAGGTCTGGCCGACGGCGACCGCTGCGGCACTTCCGCCGTCGTCATCGACGATGGTGGCCGTACCAGTCGCGCGCGAGATCGTGGCGCCCGAGGCGTTGGTCAGAACGACGGTGAAGTGCTCGTCGGCTTCGTCGATCAGGTCGGCGATGATCGGGATGGAGATCGTCTTGCTCTGCTCGCCCGCGGCGAACGTCACGGAGCCACTGACGGGGGTGAAGTCGGCGCTCGTGGCCTCACCCGCTACAGTGTGGAACTCGACCGTTACCGGACTCGTTGCCGGTGCCGAGAGGGTGAGCGCAAAGTCGGCATGTGCCGTGCCGCCGCCGGCATCGTCGAAGTCGAACTCGATCGGTTTCAGGTAGTCGAGCTTGTTGTGGTTCACGCCGGTCCAGTCGTCCTTCAGGATGCCGCCCGTGTCGCCGGAATTCGGATTCCATGACCAAAAGGTCCAGCTGACACCCTTGTCGCCGGCCGGAATGTCGCGGGTGCCGTTGTTGTCGAGATCGCCGCCGAGATAGGAGGTGATTGCCTCCAGCCACGGCGCGTCCTTGGGATCGGTGAGCTTGGAACCGAACTCGCCGATGTAAACCGGTGCGATGTTCTCCTTGTAGATGTAGCCCCACATCTGGTCGAATTTGGCCGGCAGGTTCGCCGGGAAGTCCGAGCCCTGGAACCAGGGCTGCGGATAGATCGAGTTGGGATAATCGTGCGCCGAGTAGACCAGCTTGTTGGCCACGTCGAGCTGGATCGGGCGGTCCCTGACGCCCATCAGGTTGCCGCCCCACCAGTAGTTCTGGCCTCCATAGGTACCGACGCCCTCGACGAAGATCAGCCAGTCGGGATTGACGTCGCCGATGGCGTTCCCGGCCTGCTCTGCCGCCGCTGCCCAGTCATTCGGCCCGCCGCCGCCCCAGGTTCCGTTGTAGGGCTCGTTGTGCAAGTCGGCGCCGATCACCTGCGGCTTGCTCGCATAGCGCGCTGCGAGCATCTCCCAATCGGAAATCCACTCCGCGTGGCTGTGCTGGGAGTCGTACCACAGCCCATTGCCCGAAGTGCCCGCGCCCGAGTCGCTACGATGGTGGTCGAGGATGATCTTGAGCCCGACCTGGCCGGCGTAGTCGACGATCTTGTCCATGATCTGCAGCGCCGACAGGCCCTGAAGGTCGGGATTCTTCGAGAAGTCGATGCCGTTGGGCGCCGCCGTCGTATGCAGCATCTCGCTCGAGAAGGGCAGCCGAATGGTGTTGAAGCCGAGCTCCACCATCTGCTTCATCATGTCCTTGTAACCGCGCGTCCACAACCCGTGCGGCGCCAGGTTGGAGGATTCGAAGCCGAACCAGTTCACGCCCGCGATCTGCACGGAATTGCCGGACGCATCGACGATCTGGTTCCCCGAGGTGCTGAGCCAGCCGGGGGTGCCGCCGGAGCCGGGATCCCCTTCGACCACGGAGGCGTCGCCAATCTTGAGCGTCGGCACGTCGTCGTTGATGATGGTTCCGACACCCTTGCCGTCGGCGATCGTCGCGCCGACCGCATTCGACAGCCTGACAGTGAAGCGCTCGTCGGCCTCGGCGACGGAATCACCGATCGCGGCGATCTTGATGGTCTTGGTCGTCTCCCCCGCGGCAAAGGTGAGCGTACCGCTTCGCGCCGAATAGTCGCTGCCGGCGATCGCGGTCCCGTCAGGGGTGGCGAAGTCCACAGTGACCGGCGACGCGGACGGCGCCGAAAGCGTTACCGTGAAGGTGCCTCGGCCGGGAGCCGTGGCGCTTCCTTCCGCAAAGCCAGAGTCGCTGATGCGGAGTACGGGCGACGCAGCCCGATCGTCGTTGGTAATGATGCCCGCGCCTTTGCCGTCGAGCAGCGTGGCACCGGCGGCATTTGACAGAATGACGCGGAAGCTTTCGTCGGGCTCGACGACAGAGTCACCAATTGCGGCGATCTTGATCGTCTTGGTGGTTTCCCCGGCGGCGAACGTCAGAGTCCCAGTTCTTCCGACATAGTCGCTACCGGCCGTCGCACTGCCATCCTTCGTGGAGAATTTCACGGTAACGGGTGAGGTCGACGCTTGCGACAGCGTGACCGTGAACTTGCCCTTGCCCGAGGTCCCTGCATTGCCCTCGGCGAACCGCGCGTCGCCGATGCTGATCGTGGGGAGCGCTGCATCGTCGTTGACGACGGTTCCGGTCGCCGTGCCGCGCGTGATCGTGGCGCCGCTGGGCGAGGACAGGGTGAGGGAGAGCGTCTCATCGGGTTCGACCGTCTTGTCGCCCAGAACGGACACCCGGACGACCTTCGAGGTCTCGCCGGCCGCAAAAGTGAGCGTACCAGACCGGGCGGTGTAGTCCGAGCCGGCCATCGCCGTGCCGTTGGCGGTCGTGTAGGCGACGGTGATTGGGTTCGTCGCGGCCGAAGAGAGCGCGACGGTGAAGGCGAGGTCTCGGGTTCCGCTGTTACCTTCGCTGACTGTCGCATCGCCGGCGGAGAGCGTGGGGCTGGGGTTCTCCCCCACGGCAGTGCCGTTGACGGCAAAGCCGGTGGCCGTCGTACCGCTTGGGCCAGGAGCGGCTTGGAACCCAAACGACGTGCTGCCCCCAGGCGCTACATCGAAGTTCCAGGGCAGATTGCCGATCACGTAGTGATTGCCGACGTGGCTGAGGATCACCGCGCCCCAGATGCTGGAAATGCCGAACGCGGCGTCGAACTCGACGGTCCAGCCGTGCAGCGCCTCGCTTCCGCCCCCGACTGTCATGCTGGCGACGAAGCCTGCACCCCAATTGTCCGTCACGACGTAGTCGACGCTGGCCATCGTCTCGCTCCTCACAGCGTTTCTCGCGCCCTGCGATATCTCACGCCAGGCGCCCCTGGGTACTCCCACTCGGTGAATGCGGCCGGAAAATCGGTGAAGCGGCGGCCCCGGATGACGTCAGCTCATGCCGCGAGCGCGTTTCGCGGCTCCTGCCGACGATAGCTCAGCGCCTCGGCAATGTGCAGGCGCCGCACCGGATCGGAGCCGTCGAGGTCGGCGAGCGTGCGCGCGACCCGCAAGGTGCGGTGCCAGGCGCGGGCCGACAGACCGAGCCGTTCGGCGGCGCGCGTCAGCAGCGCGCGGCCTTCGGCATCGGGCTCCGCGATCGCGGCCAGGAGCTTGCCGTCCGTGTCCGCGTTGCAGCGTGGCTTCGACCATCCGCGTGCCCAGTCTGACAGCAGCCCGGCACTGGGCTCCGGTTCGACCTCCGTGAGCGTGGACTGAAGTTTCGCCAGCCGTTCGCGCTGGACAGCCCGGGCCGCTGCCACGCGCGCGGCAACGTCGGCGGAACGTTCGGCCGGGGGCGGCAAAGCGAGATCGGCAGCCTCGACCCGAGGCACGTCGATACAGAGATCAATACGATCGAGCAGCGGACCCGACAGCTTGCCCTGATACTCGATCGCGCAGCGCGGGCCGCGCCGGCAGGTCTGCCCGCAGCGACAGGGGTTCATCGCGGCGACCATCTGAAATCGGGCCGGGTAGGTCACATGCGCATTGGCCCGTGCCACGGTTACGCGGCCGGTCTCCATCGGCTGCCGCAATGCCTCGAGGGTGGTCCTGTTGAACTCGGGCAACTCGTCCAGAAAGAGCACCCCATGGTGCGCGAGCGACACTTCTCCCGGCCGCGCGCGGTGGCCGCCGCCGACCAGGGCCTGCAAGGTCGCCGAATGATGCGGATCGCGGAAGCTGCGGCGCAGCGAGAGCTTGCCGTCGCCGGTTTCGCCCGCCAGGGAGCGCACCATGGTGGCCTCGAGCGCCTCGTCCGCTTCGAGCGGCGGCAGCAGGCCGGGCAGCCGCGCGGCCAGCATCGACTTGCCGGAGCCTGGCGGACCGATCATCAGCAGGTTATGACCGCCCGCCGCCGCGACCTCGAGCACACGCTTGGCCGTCTCCTGGCCCTTGATGTCCACGAGGTCCGGATAGGTGCCGGTGTCGTCCGCGGCCACGTACTGCGGCCGCGGCAAACTCTGCTGGCCACGCACATGATTGATCAGCGCGAGCAGCGACGGAGCAGCCACGATCTCGACATGCTCCCCTGCCCACGCCGCCTCGCCGCCGCACGCCGCGGGGCAGATCACGCCGCGGCCGTTCTGCGAAGCGTAGAGCGCGGCTGGCAGAACGCCCGGCACCCGTGACAGCGAGCCGTCGAGCGCCAGCTCGCCGAGCGCGATCATGCCGGACAGACTCTCCCTGGCGATCACCCCCATGGCCGCCAGCAGCGCCAAGGCGATCGGAAGGTCGTAGTGGCTGCCTTCCTTGGCCAGATCGGCGGGCGAAAGGTTGACCGCGATGCGCTGCGGCGGCAGCGCCAGCCCCAGCGCGCGCAGCGCCGCGCGCACGCGCTCGCGGCTCTCGCCGACGGCCTTGTCGGCCAGCCCGACGATGGGAAAGCCGATATTGCCGGGCGCGATCATCACCTGCACATCGACCGGCACCACATCGACACCCTGAAATGCTACCGTCTGTACCCGTGCCTGCATGATCCCTCCTATGTAGCAGGAACAATCATAGAACGGTTTCTGCGTTAGTAAAACACGTATAAGTTGTATCGACGGTTGGCGAGCCGACTGATTGAATATCGCGCATGTATCGACGTTCCTTCCTGCCGTTCGCCGCGGGTGTCCTGGCGGCGCCAGCTGCCTTCGCCTGGCCCGACCAGCCGGTGCGCATCGTCGTACCCTTCACGCCGGGCACCGGCCCCGACATCATCGCCCGCTTCGTGGCGGAGAGACTGTCTCCCAGGCTCGGCCAGCCGGTCGTCGTCGACAATGTCGCTGGCGCGTCGGGCAATATCGGCAGCCAGCAGGTCGCGCGCGCCAAGCCCGACGGGCTGACCCTCATGTCCACGGTCAACACGCTGGTCATGAATGCCAGCCTGTTCAAGAACCTGCCCTACGATCCCGCGACCGACTTCACGCCGATCAGCCTGACCGCCTGGGGCTCGCTCGTGCTGGTGGCCAATCCCGCGCAGACGGCCAATACGCTGGATGCGCTGATCGCCGCCGCCAAGGCCAGCCCGCGCACGCTGACCTACGGCAGTCCCGGAATCGGAACGCCGCATCACCTGTCGATGGCGCTGGTCGAGCAGGCGAGCGGCATCGAGCTGCTGCATGTGCCGTACAAAGGAACGGCCGGCGCGGTGCAGGACCTGCTGGGCGGCCAGATCGGCTTTATGTTCCTGCCGGTCCATGTCTCCGCACAGTACATTCGCGCCGGCAAGCTCAAGGCGGTCGCCGCCGGCAGCCCCCGGCGCCTGCAGCAGCTGCCCGACGTCCCGACGCTGATCGAGACGGGGCTGGTCGGCGCCGATGTCGACATGTGGTACGGCCTGTTCGTGCCCAAGGCGACGCCCACGCCGCTGGTCGAGCGCCTTAATCGAGAGGTCGCGAACATTTTGGGCAGCGCCGACGCCAGGGCCGTCTTCGAGGCCCAGGGCTTGGTGCCGACCACCTCGACGCCCGACGCCTTGCAGGCGATCGTGGTGCGCGATCGCAAGCGCTGGGCCGAAGTCGTCGCCAGCCGCGGGATCTCAGCCGAATGACCGCGTCCACGCCCGATGTGCTGATTGTCGGCGGCGGCATCGGCGGGCTGGCCCTCGCGCTCAGCTGTCATCAGGCCGGCATCTCCTGCCGCGTGTTCGAGGCGGCGGCCGAGGTCCTTCCGCTCGGTGTCGGCATCAACCTCCTGCCGCATGCGATGCGCGAGCTGAGCGAGCTGGGCCTCGCCGAGGCGCTCGCGACGAGGGGCATCGAGACCCGCGAGCTCGCTTTCTACAGCCGCGACGGCCAGTTCATTTTCAAGGAGCCGCGCGGCCGCTATGCCGGCTACGACTGGCCGCAGCTCTCGGTCCATCGCGCCGATCTGCATCGGGTGATGCTCGAGGCGGTGCGCGAGCGACTCGGCGCGGACGCCGTCCGGCTCGGCCATCGCTGCATCCGCGTCGACCAGAACCCGTCGCGCGTGACCCTGCATTTCGACAACGGGCATTTCCAGCACGGCAATGTCGCGATCGGCTGCGACGGCATCCATTCGGCGGTGCGATTGCAACTCTTCCCCGACCAGGGCCCGCCGCAATATTCCGGCGTCAACATGTGGCGCGGCGTGGCGCGGTGGCCGGCCTTCCTCGGGGGCGCCACCATGATCTCGACCGGCTGGATGACCGTCGGCAAGACGGTGATCTATCCCATCCGCCCCGGCACGCCAGAGACCGACGGCAAGCAGCTGATCAACTGGGTCGCCGAGATCGAGCAACCCGAAGCGGTGCGCCAGGATTGGACCGGCCGCGGGCGGCTGGCGGACATGATGCCCGCCTTCGCCGGCCTGACATTCGACTTCCTCGACATCACCGCCATGATCGAGAGCACCGAGGAGATCCTCGAATATCCGATGGTCGACCGCGATCCGCTGGAGCGCTGGAGCTTCGGCCGACTGACTTTGCTCGGCGATGCCGCCCATCCGATGTATCCGCGCGGCTCGAACGGCGCGGGCCAGGCGATCGTCGATGCGCGCTTCCTCACCGGCCGGATCAGGGAGCACGGGGCAACGCCGGAGGCCCTGCTTGCCTATGAGGCCGTGCGAAATCCCGCGACCGCCAGGGTCGTGCTCACCAACCGGACCGACCCGCCCGACTCGATCCTGCGCGAGGTCTGGCAGCGCTCCGGCGGCAAGCGGTTCGAGCGCATCGAGGACGTGATCTCGGCCGAGGAGCTGCAGGCGATTTCCGACCGCTACAAGAAGATCGCCGGTTTCGATCGCGAGACGCTGAGGGCGAGGCCGAGCTTCGTCTGACACGCACGTCGTCTTCGGCCGCCACCGTTGATGGCAACCCCGTCGCGTGAGCGGTCTACTCGCGGCCTCCCTGCCGATGAGCGGCTCGCGCCCGCCGCCGGGCTTTTCCGGCTTGCGCCAACGCCTCGCGGTTTTCGTCACCCACCCACATGTATCGCTTGCGCCACCGTTCGTCGGCTTCGCCGAGCGCCCAGGTTTCCGGCCGTTGCACGGTCGTCCGTGGCGCCCACGCCCGCTCCAGGAGTTCCAGCGCGCCACCGACGATCCCATACTGCATGTCCACGTCCCAGGGCTTGCCGCAGGGATTGCCGAGGGGAAAATCCACGAACAGGAAGCGCGGCACGCCGCACTCCTCGACGATATCCCGGGCCGAGCCGACGATTACCGTCGGAATACCCACCCCCTCCAGATGCCGCGCTGCCAGACTCACGGTCTGGTGGCAGACGGGTCAAAGTGGAACGAGAAGGGCGATATCAACGCCGTCCTCGCGCATCCATGCTTCGACGCGAGGGGCGTCCTCTTCAACCGTCAGCCGTTGGCTGTAGTCCGTCGGGACTCCGTAGAATCTCGGGCTCAGCGACCCCACATGTCCGGCCTCGACGTGTTCGGCAAGACGCGCCAGGGGCAAATAGGTTTCCGGGTCGTCGGTGTGGGTCGCTTCGTGGTCCCATGACTTCTCGGTAAAGAGATGCCCGCTCTCGCCGTTCGGTGCGGCGAACAGCTTGGTGGCGCGCGGAGCTCCGCTCGGGCCTCGGTCCGCCGTCGTGACCACGCCGATACGACATTGGGTCAGCGGCTTGCCCAGCGGCGAAAACGGGACATCCTCATGGCGTGGCCAACGATACGGCCGCTCGTAGCCGGAGGCCTCGTAGTACTCCCGGCTCTTGTCGATATAGCTGACAAAGCTGCGGTGACTTATGCCGTGTGCCATCGGTCGAGGTCCTTCGCGCTAGTCGCGGGATCTGGCGGGTTCAGGCTTGATATCATGCGGCGGACCGCTCTTCGAGATCATGTGCAAGCCGGCGCGTGCTAAGCTCGCGGCATGGACATCAACTTTGACCCGCCGACCGAACTGGTCGAGCTCGCCGCCCGGACCAAGGCCTTCATCGTCGACAAGGTCATCCCCTATGAGAAGGACCGGCGCTGGACGTTGCACGGGCCGACCGACGAGCTTCGGCTCGAGCTGAACGCGCTCGCCCGCGAAGCCGGCGTGTTCGCCCCCCATGTCGCCAAGGAGTTCGGTGGCCGCGCCCTGAACCAGGTCGGCCGCGCGCTGGTCTTCGAGGCCGCCGGCTATTCGATGCTGGGCCCGATGGCGATCCATTGCGCCTCGCCCGACGAAGGCAACATCCACCTGCTCGATGTCGTGGCGCGGCCCGACCAGCGAGAGCATTTCCTCAGGCCGCTGGCCGAAGGCAAGGTCCGGTCCTGCTTCTGCATGACCGAGCCGGGCGGCGCGGGCTCCGATCCCGGCATGCTCATGAGCACGGCGCGGCAGGACGGCAACGAGTGGGTGATCAACGGCACCAAGTGGCTGATCACCGGCGCCGAGAATGCCGGCTGGGCGATCATCATGGCCAAGATCGAGGGTGGGCCGATGCACGGTCACGCGACCCTGTTTCTCGCCGACCTGCCCAATCCGGCGATCAAGATCGAGCGCACGCTCGACACGATTGATTCGAGCTTCACCGGCGGCCATGCCGAGATGTCGTTCACCGACCTTCGCCTGCCGGCCGACGCGGTCCTCGGCGAGATCGGCAAGGGCTTCCGGTACGCCCAGGTGCGGCTGGCGCCGGCGCGGCTCAGCCATTGCATGCGCTGGCTGGGCTCGGCCAACCGCGCGCACGACATCGCCACCGACTACGCCCGCAAGCGCGAGGCGTTTGGCAAGAAGCTCGGCGAGCACGAGGGCGTTTCCTTCATGCTCGCCGACAACATGATGGATATTCACCTCGCGCGGCTCGCGATCTGGCACACCGCCTGGCTGCTCGACCGAGGCGAGCGCGCGTCGAACGAGAGCTCGATGTCGAAGGTGATCTGCTCCGAGGCGATCGCCCGCGTGGCGGATCGTTCGATGCAGATCCTGGGCGGCCTGGGCATGACGCGCGACACGGTGGTCGAGCGCATCTTCCGCGATACCCGCGCCTTCCGGATCTATGACGGCCCGAGCGAGGTGCACCGTTGGGCGCTGGGGGCGCGGATCGTATCGGGGAAGATGTAGACCATGCACGTACCCGACCGGTAAGCCGTAATACGGCGGCCTCAGCGGAGATGTCGAGCGAGGCTGAGCAGGTGCGCTAGTTGCTGCTCACCGTCCCAGTCAGAAGGCTTCTCGGTAGCGCGCCCTTTCCAAAGGCGCGTCTCGGCCCATGCAGCCCGATAAGCGCGCAGCGAAGCGATGATCGTATCTTTGGCTGCTGCAGAACCTAGCGGTTCATCATCAAACCCGGGTTCCCATAGGCAACACGGGCAAATGGCGCGTCCAATCAGTCCCCGAGACTCATTATATGCCGGATTCTTGGCGTAACCGGGAAAGCCGCATGCGGGGCAGAGCAGGCGTCCATCCTTGTCGCGAATGTTGAATTGGCGAGCGTCGATCATGTGGCAATCCAATATCTCCAATGACGGGGGTCGGCACTTACAGCTTGCCTCTTCCGTGCATATACGCGGCATGAAGCAAAGGGAGCCATTTTCAGGTGCAGGGCCTCTGTCCGGGCCTTGGCACGGGTTCCATCGCCCGGTCGCAATTCAGCGCGTGAGCCCTTCGACCATCGCCTGGATCTGCGCCTGGACGGTGACATTGAGCGCGGTTGGCCGCTTGTCGGCGATAAACAAGAGATGGATCGTCGTCACGACGATCTCCTAATCCCGCGCGTCCTGGCTGACTTCCTCCAGCATCAGGTCGGCTTCCGACTGGAGCCGCTCGAGGCAATCGATCAGCACGTCCACCGTACCGTCGGGCAAAGCGCCGAGCAGACGTTTCTGCCGACGGCGGGCGTTGGCCATGATCGCGTCGTGAACCTCTTTGCCGTGCTTGGTGAGTCCGAGCAGGGTCCGCCGCTGGTCTTGCTTGTCCCGCGAGCGGTCGATGAAGCCGCGCCGGCCCAGTTTCTTGACGGTCAGGCCGACCCACGCCTTGTCCGTCGCCAGCGCGCGGGCAATGTCGCCGGCACTCGTCGACTTTAGCAGCGCGATGATTGAGAGCACGCGCCATTCGGGAAGTGTGACGCCGTAGTCCTTCCTGTAGCGGCGATTGCTGTAGAGGCCGAGCGTGTTCGAGAGCCGAAGAAGGCGGTAGGTCAAAAGGTCGGTGGCGGACTTCGGCTCTCGCATGTCGCGGGCTTAGCACTTGACCCTGCAAGGGCTCAAGTCATATGGTAGTGATCACTACTAATTTGGAACGCAGAGAGGGATACGCGTGGACATTGCTTGCGTGTCCTCCGTTGCCAACGATCTGGGCGAGTCGCCGTACTGGGACGCCGACGCGCGGCGCCTGTGCTGGATCGATGCCTGGAAGACGGAGATCCATGCGCTCGATCCCGCGTCGCGCGAGACACGCTGCATCGACCTCTCGGACGCCTTGTCCGGCTTGCCGATCGGATCGATTGCCCCCCACACGGCGGGCGGCCTCGTCGCCGGCGTCAAGGGCGGCTTCTATCACCTCGATCCCGAGCGGTGCACGGCGCGCCTGATCGCCGCCGTCGAGGCGGACCGCCCCGCGACGAACCGCCTGAACGACGGCAAATGCGATCGCGCCGGCCGGTTCTGGTGCGCTTCGGTGAATACCGACCATCGCACGCCGACCGGCGCGCTGTGGCGGCTCGAGTCCGGCCGCGCGCCCAGGCTGATGTACGACGGGCAGGCCGTCGGCAACGGCATCGCCTGGAGCCCCGACGATCGGCTGATGTACTTCGCCGACACTTTCACGCGAACCGTGTGGCAGTGCGATTTCGACATCGCCACCGGAGAGATCGGCAATCGCCGGCGGTTCCTCTCGACGGATTACATCAGCGGCTTCGTCGACGGCGCGACCGTCGACTCGGATGGCTGCTACTGGGCCGCGCTGTTCCGTGGCAGCGCGGTCGCTCAGTTCGATCCCGGCGGCCGGCTCATCCGCCACATCCGGCTGCCGGTGGCCAACCCTACGCTGTGCGCCTTCGGCGGTGCCGATCTCGACATCCTCTTCGTGACGTCAGCCAGCCGATTCCTCGACGAAGCGGCGCGGCAGGCGCAGCCGCTCGCCGGCCATGTCTTCGCCATCCGGGGGCTGGGCACCCGGGGCATTCCCGAGCCGAGGTATTGCGAATGAAACGGCTGCCGCTCGCCGGCGTGCGCGTGCTCGAATGCGCGAGCGTCATCGCCGGTCCCTACTCCTCCTACATGCTCACGCTGCTCGGCGCCGAGACGATCAAGATCGAGCGGCCAGGGCAGGGCGATTGGATGCGCGGTCAAGGCGGGGACGAGGCGCTGGTCGCCGCCGGCATGGGCAGCACCTTCCTGTCCTGCAATGCGGGTAAAAGGTCGATCGCGCTCAATCTCAAGGATCCACGTGGCGTCGAGATTGCCCGCCGGATCGCAACCACTGTCGACGTCATGATCGAGAACTGGCGACCGGGCACCGCGGCGCGCCTGGGCGTCGGCTTTCCTGATATCGAGGCCGTCAATCCGCGGATCGTCTACTGCTCGATCTCGGGCTTCGGCCAGGACGGGCCGATGGCGCCGCGCCCGGCGTACGATCACATCATCCAGGCGGTGTCGGGGATCATGTCGGTCACTGGGACGCCGCAGACCGCGCCGAGCCGGACCGGCCCGCCGCTGGTCGACTACATGACAGGTCTTTCGGCGGCGGTTGCGATCCTGGCCGCCTTGCGCGAGCGCGATCGGACCGGCGAAGCCCAGATGATCGATGTCGGCATGCTCGATTGTGCGGTCGCCGGCATGGGCTCGATCGTGTCCGCCCACGTGAATGGCGGGATCGCGGCGGGACCGATCGGCAATGCGGCGGCCAGCGGCGCGCCGACGTCCGGCCTGTTCGAGACCCGCTCCTCGCCGCTCAGCGTCGTGGCCAATACCGAGGCGCAGTTCACTGCATTCTGCCGGGCTCTTGGCCGGCCGGATCTTCTCGCCGATCCGCGTTTTCACGATCCGGCGGTGCGCAAGCGCAATCAGCAGGTCCTTCGCGACATCATCGCGCGCACCATGACCGAACGGCCCGCCATCGAATGGGAACGCAGGTTCGCCGCGGAGGGCGTACCAGCAGGCGCAGTCCGGTCGGTTCCGGAGCTGCTCGAGGAAGAGCAGGTTGCAGCGCGCGATCTGTTCCGACAGCTGCCGCTGGCAGGCCAGGAACGTGCGGCTTCTTTTCCGGCGGCGGGCTTCAAACTCAACGGCGGCCGGGTCGCGCCCTTGCGCGCCGCGCCGCCGCTGGCGGCCGACAACGACAGCATTCTGGAGGAGCTTGGCTACGACGCCGAACAGCGTCGAGCGCTCCACCGCGATGGCGTCTGGTGAACCGGGCGGCCGAAACAGGGAGGCGGAAAATGCGGGTTGGAATCGTTGCCGGGGCACTGGTCCTTGGACTCATGGCGGCGGCTACAGTCTTTACGACAAAGCCGGCCGAGGCGCAGGAGAAGCTCTCGGCGAGCGTGGGCTACTACCCTGGCGCGCTCATCTCGATGCCCGCGCTGGTCGCCAACGAGATGAAGTTCTTCGAGAAGAACGGCCTCGCGGTCGAGCTGGTGCCGATATCCAGCGGCCCCGCGATGACGGCCGCGGTCGCCAGCGGCAGTGTCACGTTCGTCAACAACTCGTGGGACAATCTCATCCTGGCGGTCGACAAGGGGCTGCCGGTCCGGGCCGTCACAGGCTCGACAGTGAAGGTCCCCTTCGCGCTGATCGCCCGCAAGGGGCTGGCCCTGCCGCATGCTCCAGAGGGCTATCCCGCCGTCATCAAGGATCTGGTGGGCAAGAACTGGGGTGTTCTGGCGCTTGGGGTCTCAATCCACTTCATTTCGCAGATGGTCCTGACCGATGCCGGCTTCAAGCCGGGCGATGTCACGTTCCTCGCGGTGGGACTGCCCAATACGGCGCGACCCGCTCTGGAGCGCGGCACAATCGACACCTATCTCAGCATCGAGCCGCTGCCCTCGATCGTGGTCGCAAATAAATCGGGCACCGTCGTCGTCGATCTCGCGCGGAACCAGGGACCCAAGGCGCTTCACGATCTCGGCTACAATGGCTGGTGGGCATCGACATCCACGATAAGCGGCAAGCCGGAGCTGGTCTCCCGCTTCACCAAATCGCTGGAGGAGGCCTATTGCTGGTACAGCAATCCGGCCAACCTCGATCAGGTCGTGGCGCTCATGCAGAAGTTCGCCAAAGTCAGCGATCTCTCCGATGCGGCCTACAAGGACATGGTGAATCGCCTGTTGCCGACCTTCGGTCCCGAGATAACGACGCGTACGATCGACACTTGGTCGCGGCTGCTCGTCGACAACAAGCTGCTCGCCGCACCCAAGCCCCGTGCCGACCTGGTCGCTGCAACGGTGCGGGAAAGCTTCAGCTGCCCGAACTAGGAGCGGTCGGTGATGGCCGAGATCGACATAGATGTGAGGGGCCTGAAGGTCGATTTCGGGCAGTCGCGCAATGCCCTGGCCGGCGTGGATCTGGGCGTCACGCAGGGTGAGTTCGTCGCCTTGATCGGTGCCAGCGGCTGCGGGAAGACGACGCTGCTCAACGTCATCGCCGGACTGGTGCCGGCGTCCGGCGGCACGGTGACGGTCAAGCGCCAGCCTCCAGCTGCCGGCCGCAGCGACATCTGCTACGTGCTGGCGCGCGACGCGCTGCTGCCCTGGCGCACCGTCGCGGCCAATGTCGAATATGGTCTCCAGCTCTCCGGCGTGGGCCGCGAGGAGCGCGCGCGGCGGGCGGCAGCCTATATCGAGAAGGTCGGGCTGATCCGCTATCGGGATTACTACCCCGCCAAGCTCTCGCAGGGCATGCGCCAACGCGCCTCGCTGGCACGGGCATTCGCCGTCGGGCGCAGCATCTATCTGATGGACGAGCCCTTCAGCGCCCTCGATTCGCAGACCAAGCTGGTGCTCCATGACCAGCTGCTCGGTCTGTGGGAGAGCAGCGGGGCCACCGTGGTGTTCGTGACGCACGACATCGGCGAGGCGATCACGCTGGCCGACCGCGTGCTGGTGATGTCCAGCAAAGGCACGGGCGTCGTCGACGAGATCCGCGTCGAACTCTCGCGGCCGCGATCGGCCGAATCGCTTCAGGCCGATGCCCAGTATCACGATCTCTATCGCAGGACCTGGACGGCCCTGAAGGCGAGCGCGCAATGACCGACATCGCCAATTCCGAATCCGCGCTCGACGCCGCTGCCCGCTCGGCGGGCCAGCGATCCGGCGCGATCATGGCCGCACGGGTGGCCTTCCTGGCGCTCTTCCTTGCGCTCTGGCAGGGCGCAGTCGAAATGGGATTTGCCAATGCGGCCTTCATCTCGACACCCGCCAGCGTCGCGCGCTCGCTGTGGCTGCTCTTCGCGCAAGGCGAAGTGCTGCCCGATCTCGGCACGACGCTTCTCGAGATCGCGATCGCCTTTGTCCTGTCCGTCATTTTCGGGATCGCGTCGGCGGTCGTGCTGGACCGCAACGACTGGCTCAACCGGGTCCTATCGCCCTTCCTGACCGCCTTCAACAGCATGCCGCGCATCGCGCTCGGGCCGCTGTTCGTCCTTTGGTTCGGCATCGGCATCGCCTCGAAGGTCGTGCTCGCCTTCTCGCTCGGCTACTTCATCATGCTGCTGAGCACGCTCGGCGGCCTCAAGAACGTCGATCGCGATCTGCTGCTGATGTCGCGGCTCTTCGGAGCCTCCGAGTTCAGGCTGTTCCGCCATGTGCGCCTGCCCTGGGCACTTCCGGGCATCTTTGCCGGCCTCAAGCTCACGCTGATCTACTGCAGCGCCGGTGCCGTGATCGGCGAGATGATCGCCGCCAAGAGCGGGCTCGGCCTGCTGCTGCAAACCTTCAGCGGCCGGTTCGACGTGGCGGGAGTGATGGCGCTCATCCTGATCGTGGCGTTCCTGGTGATGACACTGACATCGTTGATGGATTTCAGCGAGCGGCGCCTTCTGCTGTGGAGCCGGGGCAGTACCGATGTACCTGGATGATCCCACCCGAGGCCTCGCCTCGCCGGCCGAGGGCAACATCCACATGCTCGCTGCCGTCGCCTGAGCCTGTTGACCGGGCCTCACCCGCCGAGAGCGGGGGAACCATGCAGATGGCAGGCCACCGCGCGGCCGTCGGGCATCTCCTTCATCGGCGGGTCGACCGACTTGCAGATCTCCATCGCCTTGGGGCAGCGCGTGTGGAAGCGGCAGCCGGGCGGCGGGCGCAGCGCGCTCGGAATCTCGCCGACAATGATCTGCTGGCCGCGCTGGGCCTCGATCTCGGGATCGGCGATCGGCACGGCCGCGAGCAGCGCCTGGGTGTAGGGGTGCAGCGGGTCCTTGTAGAGCTGGTCGCGCGTGGCGATCTCGACGATACGGCCGAGATACATCACGGCGATGCGGTCGCTGATGTGGCGCACCACCGACAGATCGTGCGCGATGAAGATGTAGGTGAGGCCGAGCCTCTCCTGCAGCTCCATGAACAGGTTCACCACCTGCGCCTGGATCGAGACGTCGAGCGCCGACACAGGCTCGTCGCAGATCAGCAAGGTCGGCTCCAGCGCTATCGCACGCGCGATGCCGATGCGCTGCCGCTGGCCGCCTGAGAATTCGTGCGGGTAGCGCTCGGCCATGTCGGGCAGCAGGCCGACCATCTTGAGCAGCGCGGCGACCCGCGCGCGGTACTTGTCCTTGTCCGACGCAAGCCCGTGCACGACCAGCGGCTCGCCGACGATGTCGGCCACCTTCATGCGCGGGTTCAGCGAGCCGTAGGGGTCCTGATAGACCATCTGCATCTTGGCGCGGATCGGCCGCATGCGCGCGCGGTCGTAACCCGAGATATCCTCGCCCTCGAACTCGACCTTGCCCGAGGTGATGTCGAGCATGCGAAGCACCGCGAGCCCCGTGGTCGACTTGCCGCAGCCCGATTCGCCAACCAGGCCGAGCGTCTCGCCGCGCCGCACGGTGAAGCTAACGCCGTCGACCGCCTTCACGGTGCCGACCTGGCGCCGGGCGATGATGCCGGACGTGATCGGGAAATGGACCTTGAGGTCCTGGACGGCGAGGACGGGATCAGGCCGCGAGGCGTTCATGATAGAAACAGGCCGATAAATGACTGGGGCCGCTCTCGAACAGCGGCGGACGTTCGATGCGGCAGCGCTCGGTCACATCCTTGCAGCGCGGCGCGAAGGGACAGCCGGGCGGCAGGCTGGCAAGGTCGGGCGGCTGGCCTTCGATCGGCACCAGCGGCCGTTCGGTATCGCCGTCGAGCCGCGGCACTGAGGCCATGAGGCCGCGCGTATAGGGATGGCGCGGGGTCTTGTAGAGCTGGCGCGCCGGCGCGGTCTCGACGATGCGGCCGCCATACATCACGGCGACCCGGTCGGCGTAGCGCGCCACGACGCCGAGGTCGTGGGTGATCAGGATCATCGCCGAATTGGTCTCGCGGGTGAGTTCCTTGAGCAGCGCCAGGATCTGCGCCTGGACCGTGACGTCGAGCGCCGTGGTCGGCTCGTCGGCAATGATCAGCCTCGGCTGGCAAGCCAGCGCCATGGCGATCATGACCCTCTGGCGCATACCGCCGGAATACTGATGAGGATAGGAACCCAGCCGGCTGCGGCCGTCGGGAATGCGCACCTTGCCGAGCAGCTCGGCCGCCTTGTCGAGCGCCTTGGCCCACACCGTCTTGCGGTGCAGGTTGATCGGCTCGCCGACCTGAAGACCGACGGTGAGCGCCGGGTTGAGCGAGCTCATCGGCTCCTGGAAGATCATGGCGATGCGGTCGCCGCGGATCGCGCGGATGCCCTCGTCGTCGAGCTTCAGCAGGTCCTTGCCGTCGAACAGGATCTCGCCCGATTCGATCTTGCCCGGCGGGTCGGGAATCAAGCGCAGGATCGAGAGAGCGGTGACACTCTTGCCCGAACCAGACTCGCCCACGATCGCCAGGGTTTCGCCGGGCGCGACGTCGAACGACACATTGTCGACCGCCCGCACCGTGCCACGCTCGGTGCGGAAGCGGGTCGAGAGATTGCGGACGCTGAGGAGAGGAGTGTTCATCCTCTGTCGTCCTGAGCGTAAGCGAAGGACCTCGCGCCACCTCCACAGAACGCCTTTGGAGTCGGCGTTAGATCCTTCGCTGCGCTCAGGATGACAAGGAGGGCGAGGTGGACTTCCATCACTCTCACTTGCCCATCTTCTTCTTGAGCTCTTCGTCGATCCACATGCGGGCATAGATCGGGCCGGGGCGCACGGCGCCGGCGCGCAGCTCACCGTTGTAACCCTTCACCCACGGCCACCACGCCGTATAGATGTAGGGAGTCGGCAACCAGATGTACGGCGCCTTGTCGAGGATCTCGCGCGTCAGCTCCTTGATCATCGCCTGGCGCTTGCCCTCGTCGCGCTCCTGGTACATGTCGGCGACCTTCTTGTCGAAGGCGGGATCGGAGTATTGCGACGGGTTCCAGACTTCCTTGGTGACGAAGCTCTTGCGGATCGACGTCGTAGGGTTGGTGTGACCATTGTTCATGAAGTAACCCGGCGCGACGGTCTTGGTCGTCATCGCCGACAGGAAGGCGGCGTACTCCATGGGCTGTATCTCGAGCTTGACGCCGACCTGCTCTAGGTAGGCGGCGACAAGCGGCAACAGGTCCATATGGTCGGGGCTGCAGGAGCAGACCTGGACCTTGAAGCTGAAGCCCTTGGGATAGCCCGCCTCCGCCAGCAGCTTCTTCGCCTTGTCGGGATTGTACTCGAACAGCTCCTTGACCGAGGCAGGCATCGCCTCGAGCGGCTCGAAGTAGCCGAGATAGTCGGGATGCTGCGGATAGGCGAAGAGCTCGGCGTTGCCGCCGTAGTAGGCCTGCACGATCTCCTTCTTGTTGACCGCCATGTTGAGGGCACGGCGCACACGGACGTCGTCGAACGGCTTGGTATCGACCCGCATCGACAGGAACGTTCCGGACATGCTGAGCCAACGCGACCATTTGAGCTGGGGCGTGGTCTTCTTGAGGTCGTCGGCGGCGCTCCAGCGGATCGACTCCAGCATGTCGAGCTTGGCGGTGCGCAATGCGGTCAGGAACGTCGCCTCGTCCTTGATGGTGCGATAGGTGATCTTGTCGATGAACGGCAGCTTGTACTCCGTCCCGCCGATCGTCTCCTTGCCCCAGTAGTCCGGGTTCTTGGTGTAGGTGTTCGAGCTGCCCTGCACGAAATCGGTCAGCATGTAGGGGCCCGTGCCGTTCACGTTTTTCCAGTTGGTCGCGCCGGCATCGGCAACCTCCTTGGGCGTGATCGTCGAGTAGTAGCCCCAGCCGAAGCGATAGTCCCACTCGGCATTGAAATGCTTGAAGGTGAACACGACGGTGTACTTGTCGAGGGCCTCGACCTTGTCGACGTGATCGAAATAGCCCGCAATCTTCTTCGGGCTGGTGCTGAGACGGGTGTAGGCGAAGACGATATCGTCGGCGGTCAGCTCGCGCTTCTTCATGACGCCGGGCTTCTCCGGGAACATCACGCCCGGGCGCACCTTCATGGTGACCCGCAGCGGGTTCTCGTCCCACTTCCAGCTCTCGACCAGCTCGCCGCGGATCGCGTCGGAGGGAAGCCAGGCGTCGGCATAGAACGGATGCTTGCCGCCATGCTGCTTGCTCTTGCTCAGGTCGGCGGCAAACAGTTGCTCGTAGAACAGGCCGGTGTCGTGATTCAGCTTCCAGTTCCAGTCGGCTGGATCGAACGACAGAGCCGACAGGGTCACGTAGACCGTGCCGATCTCCAGCGAGCCGCCGTATTTCGGCTTCTCCGGAGCCTGGGCCGATGCAGCCGTTGCGGCCAACGCCAGTGCGCCACCAACGACTGCCGATTTCAAGAAATGCATGACATTCTCCCTTCTCGCTTTCTTGGTCAGCGCGATCCGCGCATGCGCGGATCGAGAAGATCGCGCAACGCGTCGCCGAACATGTTGGTGGCGTAGACCACGACCGTGAGGCAGAGGCCGGGCGCCAAGGCGAGCCATGGCCCCTGCAGCATGTAGGTGCGGCCGCTGCCCGACAGCAGCCCGCCCCAGGTCGGCGCCGGCGGCGGCACGCCGAGGCCGAGGAAGGACAGGCCGGATTCCGCCAGGATGACCGTGCCGACCCGGGTGGTGAACAGCACGATCACCGGCGCCATGACGTTGGGCAGGATGTGGCGCCACAGCACGCGGAAGGTCGAGGCGCCCGTCGATTGCGCGGCATGGACGTACATGTTCTCGCGCACCGAGACCACAGCGCCGCGGATGATGCGCGAGCCCGCGATGCCGAGCAGGAGACCGAGCGTGCAGATGATCTGGATCATGCCCGGGCCCACTACCGAGACCACGACGATCAGGATGATGAGGTCGGGAAAGCTCATCCAGGCATCGACGAAGCGCTGCACGACGAGATCGAACTTGCCGCCGAGATAGCCCGAGACGATGCCGAGCACGATCGAGATCACGGTGGCGATGCCCGCGGCGCAAAAGCCGATGATCACCGAAAGCTGCGCGCCATAGATGCAGCGCGAGAGCATGTCGCGGCCGAGATTGTCGGTGCCGAACGGAAAATCGAGGGACGGCGGCCGCAGCCGCTTGAGAGGGGCGATCTGGTTGTAGCCGTACGGCGCGATCAAGTCCGCAAATATCCCGCACAGGAGGAACAGGACGAAGATCACCGCACAGACCGCGCCCAGCGGCTTCTCGCGAAACAAGCGGCCGACGAAGTGCAGCACCGGATTGCGCGAGCGACGCCGCGTCGCCGCCTGAGAGGTCTCGGCGATCGACGCCATCAGCGGTACCTCACTTTGGGATCGAGCAGGCCGTAGCTGAGGTCGACCAACAGGTTGATCACCATCACCGCCACGCCGACGATCAGGAACACGCCGGTGATGATCGGATAATCGCGCTGGCTCACGGCGTCGAGCAGCAGCAGGCCCATGCCGGGAATGACGAAGATCTGCTCCATGATGACCGCGCCGCCGATCAGGAGGGGCGCCTGCAGGCCGATCAGCGTGACCACCGGGATGAGGGCATTGCGCAACGCATGGCGCATCACGACGAGGTTCTCGCCGAGCCCCTTGGCCCACGCCGTGCGAATGAAGTCCTGGCGCAGCACTTCGAGCATCATGGTGCGGGTGAGCCGCATGGTGAGCGCCGACAGGCTGAAGCCCAGAATGATCGCGGGTGTGATCATCTGGCTGAGATTGCCCAGCGGATCGGCCGTGAACGACACAAACTGCATCGGCGGCGACCAGCCCCACCAGATCGACGGAAACACCATCACCATGGTGCCGATCCAGAACGACGGTACGGCGAGCATGAGGATCGAGAAGGAGCGCGCGACATAGTCACCGCCGCTGTCCTGGCGCACGGCCGAATAGACGCCGATCGGAATGGCGATCAGCAAGCCGAAGAACAGCGCCATCAGGCCGAGCTCGAAGGTGATCGGCAGTCGCGCCATGAGCTGCTCGCCCACCGGTGTGTTCTGCCAGAGCGACCTGCCGAAATCCCCGTGCAACAGGATGTTGCCCACCCACTTGCCGTACTGGATCCACATCGGCGTATCGAAGCCGAGCGCCTTCTCGAGCTGCTCGCGGCCCATCTTGGCGGCGGCGATGTCGTTCTGGCTGAGCATCAGGTCGATGACGTCGCCCGGGATCATGCGCACCGTGACGAACACAATCACGCTGGCGAAGAACAGCGTCGGAATGAGTGCCAGCAGGCGGCGGATGATGTAGGCCTGCATCAGTCGGCCGCGTCGGCCGGCAACAGGCGCTGCGCCACCATGGCGGCGATCATGTGATCGCGGGATGCCTCCAGGATGGCACGCGCAAAGCGTTCGGCGTCGAGGGCGTTGCCCGCCGTCATGGCCGCGAGGAGATCGCCCCACAAGCGCGCCGACTCCTGACGTCGGTCACGCGTCGTGAGATCGAGCGGCCGTTCGCTCCACGCCATTCGCCACAGAGCGCGGCTGGTCAGCTCCTCGAACGTGCGCAGCAAGGGCTTGTTGCCGCTCAGACGGGCGATCAGATGCTGAGTGTCGCCCGCGATGATCGCGTGCTCCCGCGGGCTTATGTCCATGGCCTCGGCCGACCGGCGCAGGCGCGCCACCTGCGCGGCCAGCAGGCCGGGCAGCTCGGGCTCGGCGCGCTCGGTGGCCTGGCGCGCGGCGAGGCCGAACAGGACGGCGCGTACACTGAACAGCGCCGCGAGGTCTGCAGGATCGAACGCGCGCACGCGAGCCCCATGACGCGGTACGATCTCTATGAAACCCCGACGCTCCAGAATGCGGAACGCTTCGCGCACGGGCCCGCGGCTCACGTCATAGAGCCCGGCGAATTCCTCTTCCTTCAGGCGCGCGCCCGGCACGAGCTCGCCGTTCATGATGCGATGGCCGAGGTGGTCCGCGATCTGCTGCGGCAATGTCAGCGCGCAAATCGGTCCCGAGGCCGTCTGCTGGTCCACGTTGTCCTCCGGAGGAGCGCTCTTGACGGCGCGTCACACGGAGTGAATTAGCGAGCCCACCCGGCAAATTGTCAACAAAAAACAAAGAGCATCAGCCGATCGCGTCGGGGTCGGCGGGTTCGGCATAGAGGCGCCCGACGTCGGCCGCACGGCGCTCGAGCACACGCCGCGCATTGATGGATCGTTTGTCGGTGACCTCGCCGGCGTGCGGCTGCGGCAACTCATCGAGCGGCAGGAGCCGTCTGATTCGCGTGCTGGAGCCTCCGGGCCGGGCGTTGAACGCGATGAGCAACCGCTCCAAGGCAGGACGCCACGCAGCCTCGCCGCCCGCTTCGGCGCAGGTAGTCCGGTCCAGCCAGACCAGCGCGCCGAGCCACGGCCGATCGGGGGCGGCGATCACCAGGTCGCGCACATAGGGTTGCAGCGCGTCGATCAGCTGCGTGCGCAGGGTGGTGGCGCGCACCCAGGTCCCTGACGACAGCTTGAACTCCTCCGACAGACGGCCCGCGAAGGCGAGGCCCGATTCCGGCCGGTGCTCTTCGACCCAGCGCGCAGCATCGCCAGTCCGGAAGAAGCCTTCTTCGTCGAACGCGTCTGCCGTCGCTTCGGGATTGCGGTAGTAGCCCGGCATGACGTTCGGGCCCTTTACGCGCAGCTCGTAGCGGTCACCCGCTGGTACCAGCTTGGCCAGCATGCCCGGCTGCGGCAGGCCGAGGAGCCCAGCGCGCTCGACGTTCCAATAGACCATCAGGCCCGTGCTGGTGGTCTCTGTCATGCCCCAGCCGCAGCCGAACGGCAGGCGCTCGCCGAGCTGCTCCGTCGCCACCCCTTGCAGACGGTCGAAGCTCTCCTGCGGCAGTAGTGCGCCGCCATATCCAAGACCCCGCATGTTCTTGAAGAACTTGGCGCGCAGGTCGGCGTCGCGCTCGAGCGCCTCGAGCAACATCGGATAGGCCGCGGGCACTGTCCCGAAACCCGACGGCGAGAGTTCGCGCAGATTCTCCAGTGTTTCCTGGAAGCGGCCCGGCAGGGGCCGGCCGCCGTCGATGTACATCGACCCGGCGACACGGACGACGCTGTTGAGGTTGGCGTTGCCGCCCCAGGTATGATGCCAGGGCAGCCAGTCGAGCGAGAGGGCAACACGCTGATCGTCGAGTGGCTCGCCGACCATGCGGATCATTTCGGCCGCAGCCGTCAGATTGCCGTGCGTGTTCAGCACGCCTTTGGCCATTCCGGTCGAGCCCGACGTGAACAGAATCTTGGCCGGTGTGTCGGCGGTGATATGCGTCCGCCGCTCGGCAACCGCGGCATCGATCGAGGCGGATGTCAGCGCCCCGAATGGCAGGCCGCGCTTTCCGTCGACCGTAATGATGCGTCCGTTCACGCGATCGAGGGCCTTGGCGTAGACGACGGAATCCTGGGCGAAGACCAGTGCCGGCTGCACGAGGCCGAGCGCATGATCGAGCCGGGTGAAATCGCCCGACAGCGAGTAGTTGGGCGAGATCGGCGCCACCAGCAGACCCGCGCGCATCGCGCCGAACACGAACAACGCATTCTCGAGGCTGTTGTCGGAGAGAATCGCCGCAGGAGGGGAGTCGGGCCCCAAGCCGTGGGCGATCAGCCAGGAAGCGACTGCGCCGGTCTTTGCCCAGGCTTCGGCATAGGAGAGCCGCTGCCAAGCCCGATCCGCCCCGCGCCGCTCGGCAAGGAAGGTGACGTGCGGCCGGCGCTCGGCGGCGCGCTGCAGCCAGTCGATCATCAGCGGCAGCCCATCCGACAATTCGCGGCCGCCCGAAAGCACAAGAACTCCGTCCGGCCGCCGTTCGACGGACACCGTCGGCAGGGGCCGATTGAGCGAACGCATGGGCGCGACGTGACTCACTCGCTTGCCTCCTCCCCGATCCTTGGTGAACGAAAGCTGGCGGGATAACAGGCAGGGGTCAATTCGAGCGCTGCGCCTTGGCGAAATGTTCAATCAGCGCGTCGGCGACCACGCGGTTGAGCAGCGGCGTGGGATGGCCGTCATGCGGAATGAAGTAGCGATCCCAAGTGTCCATCGGTCCAATGAGCTTGCGAACAGAAATGACCGGCGCACCGATGCCGCGCAGGCCGTCGAAGGCTGGCAGGTAGTTTATGTCGGGCTGATCGGGGGGCGATTGCTCCGGGCCATTGCTCAGCAGGATCAGTGGCGCGTCGAAGCGCTCCCGCACCAGCTCCTGCAGCCGCTTGACGAGATCGACATAAAGCCTGGTCTGCTCGCGTTCCTGCGCCGCGTTGGTAAGCCGCCGCACGATATGCAGATGGGCGCGCGCCAGATAGGCCAGGCCGTCCAGCGGATGCGCCCAGCGATACTCCTTGAATGTACCGGTGTGATGCAGCTTGCCGTCCGCGCCGTAGTCGTAGCGCGGCGCATTGTCGAGCCAGGAGGAATCACCGGTGACCCGCTCGAGATGCGGCGGCGTCACCCAGGTGATGACCGCGGCCACCTTGCCGACGACGTATTTGTCGAACAGGCCGGCCTCGATCGCCCGCACCATGTGGGTGGCGCCCCATCCCGGCACGCCGAGATTGACGACATGTGCCGGCGGATTCAATTGCCGCGCAAATTGCGAGGGCAATGTCTCGGAATCCTCGACGCCTTGGGAGAAGGTGTAGGAATCACCGATAAACATGTAGGTGGGGCCAGCATCGACGGAGCCCGGCACCTCGCGATCGCCCGACGGCAGGATCCTGTACTTGACGTCGTAGAGGAGCTTGTCGCGATACGTCGCGCGCGCCTTCACGACGATATCGGGAATCGGCCGGAACTGGACCACTGGATCCCACGGATACCACCATTTCGGATCCTGGACCCGGACGGCGCCGACCTCCTCGCCGCGCGGTTCGAGGATACCGAGAGCGAACTCGATGCCCGCCAGCCCCAGCAGTAGCGAACCCGTGACAAGCGCCGCGTTGCGCCAGAGCGGCTTTCGCATGCGCACGATCGAGACGATGCTGACCAGCCCTATGACGGCTATCGCCGCCGGAAATGGCAACACGACAACGGCAATGATAATAACGGCAAGCGCCAGAAGCGGCGGCCAAAGCTTTCTCGAGAATGAAGACATGTTCCGGGTGCGCTGTAAGTCGTCGCAACAGAAAACTCAACACGGGTGCGACGAATGCCCCTTTGAAGCGGCACTCGAATCGGGTCGGGATGGTCGATACGCACGGCAGTGGCCATGATGTCGTAGAGTATGCAGGGCGGCTCGGCGAGCCAGACAAGCAAAGCAGGAGGGCATTGGCATGCGCGAGGGTGGATGTCTCTGCGGCGAGGTCCGCTTCAGCGCGGAAGGGACCCCGAAATGGACCGCCTACTGCCACTGCCGGAGCTGCCGCCGCCATACCGGCGCGCCGGTCTCTGCCTATGCGGGTTTCGAGAAGGACAAGGTGCGCTTCACCTCGGGTGCGCCGGAACACTTCGCCTCATCGCCGGGCGTTCGGCGCGGCTTCTGCTCGCGTTGCGGCTCGACGCTCACCTACGAGGGCGACCGCTGGCCGACCGAGCTGCATCTCCATCTCGGCGCCTTCGACGATCCGGCAGGCCTTGCCCCGACCGGCCAGGCCTTCAGCGAGGAAAAGCTGCCTTGGCTGCACCTCGGCTGAACCTTTGGCTCGATGCCGCGCCCGATCTGGACGTCGAGCAGGTCGCGCCAATCGGCAATCGTGCGAAGCCGGGAACTAGGGAAAGCTCGACGCTCCTATCCGAGGCGCGGACATCGGGAGCCCGGCGCTGCTGCTTCTTCAGGCCGCCCGCTTCGACGGTCGAAGGGCAGCTTGGACGATATAGGCCGATCGCGAGAGGCCTGCGGCCTGAGCGCGCCTGTCGATCTCCTCGATCTGCCTTTGCCTCGCCGTGATGTTGATGCGCACCGCTTTTCCCGCCTTGTCGTCGAGCGGCACGAGGAAGGCCACCGCATCCTTGAGGGCGGAATCGCGAACGAGACTGTCGAGCGTGGATGGATAAGGCAGGGTTTCGCTGTCCTCGAGAAGGCCCTCGACATGGAGCGCCAAGGCTTCGCCGGCCATGCGTCGGGCTTCCTCGAGGGTCCTGCCCGCGGCGATGCAGCCCGGGAAATCGGGAAAGCTGACGCCATAGTCGGACTTACGGGTCTTGTGCAGATAGGCGATGTATTGCATGGCGATCACTCGAGCTCGAGGCCAGTCTGCTTTTCGATGCTCCGTAGCGTACCCATCGGAATTTCTCGCCTGAGATGCGGAACGGTTACCGGTTCAGGCTTGGACCGATGCTTGAACTGCTTATGGCTGCGGACGTGGTTGGCTTCGATCCAACCGTCGGCTCACGGCGCCTTCAGGAAGGGCCTACTATCGATAAACACGAAATACACACTGCACTTGCCGTCGGTTAAGCGCACACAGCGATGGGATCACGGCGACAGGCCGGAGCGCTCGATTGCGTGTTCCCCGGCGGCTGGCTATCCGACATAGTCCGGCAAGGGGGTCTCTTGTCGTCGTCCATCGGAAGCAGGCTGAAGCAACTCTCGGACTCGTGGTGGTCGCCCGACCGTCCGCGGCGTGGCCGCGCCTATCGCTGCGACTGCGGACGCACGAGCTTTTTTCGTCACAGCAGGTGTTCGGCGTGTCACGCGCCTCTCGGCTACGATCCGCTGCAGGGTGAAAGCCGAACACTGATCGCCGGCGCGGTCGCCGGTACGTGGCGGTTGTCGGGTAGCGCAGAGTCCTCGGGCAGCTATCGCCGCTGTCTCAACTTCGACTCTCCGGCCCGGTGCAACTGGCTGGTGAAGGACGAGGATCCATCGCCGACGTGCATCTCCTGTCGCTTGAACCGCACGGTTCCGGATCTTGAGGACGCCGACAATCGGCGTTACCTGTGGGCCATCGAGAAGGCCAAGCGGCGCCTGGTTTCTCAGCTTCTCGCCGTCGGCCTGCCGGTCAGATCCAAGGTCGACGAGGACCCGGCGCGCGGCGTCGCGTTCGATCTCTTGCGCTCGCCTCCCGGCGGGCCGGTCGTGATGACCGGCCATGCCAGCGGCCTGATCACCCTGAACATCGAGGAAGCCGACGACGCCAGGCGCGAGAAGATCAGGCAGGACCTGCGCGAACCCTATCGCACGCTGGTCGGGCACTTCCGGCACGAGATCGGCCATTACTACTGGGACCGGCTCGTGGCCGACACGGTTTGGCACGAGCCGTTCCGGGCGCTGTTCGGCGATGAGCGGGCAGACTACGCCGCTGCCCTACGGGCAAACTACGAGAAGGGTCCGCCCGCCGATTGGCCGAGCCGCCACATCAGCTCCTACGCGTCGACGCATCCGTGGGAGGACTGGGCGGAAAGCTGGGCGCACTACCTGCACCTGCTCGACAGCCTCGACACCGCGATCGGATTTGGCTTCACCGGCAGGAAGATCAAGATCGAGGTCGAGCGCTTCACCCTTGCCGACCTGTATGCGCCCCACCATCCGGGCGCCAGGCGCTTCCTCTCCCTGGTGAATGCGTGGGTCCTGCTCACCACGGTGGTGAACGAGTTGTCGCGCAGCATGGGGCAGCCGGAATTCTATCCCTTCAGGATGCCGCCTGCCGTGCTGCGCAAGCTGCATTTCATTCACCTGGTGGTCAGGGGCCAGGAGGCCTACGCCGTGCCGGTCAAGCGCAAGGCGCGGCGCAACCGTGGCCCGGCCGCTCAGCGCGGCTCATAGGGCGTTACGGGCAGTCCTGTCCCCCCTTCGCCGCTGCGACCGCTATACATGTGGGCATATCGGCCGTCGGCGCCGGGTGCACCCGTGCAGGCCGCGAGGCAGCAAGCCGCTATCAGGCTCCAGGCGACGAGGTTCAGCCTCCACATGCCGAAAGCATGCCCTTGCCGGCCCCCGCCGACAATCTGACAATTGCCGGCAAGCAACAGGAGGAAACCGTCATGAAGGTCGGAATGGGCATGAACATGCTCCACGAGCACGGCAAACCGGACGCTGCCGTTGTGCAGGAGCACTTCGCATTGGGCGATCTGGTCGAACCGCTCGGCTTCGACTCGCTATGGGCGCTCGAGCATCACTTCACCGGCTACGCCATGTCGCCCGCGCCCACCCAGCTGCTCGCCTACTTCGCCGGCCGCACCAAGCGCATCCATCTTGGCACCTCGGTCATCGTGCTGCCGTGGCACGATCCGGTGCGCGTCGCCGAGCAGATCGCGCTGCTCGACATCATGTGCGGCGGGCGCTGCCTGTTCGGCTTCGGCCGCGGCGCCGCCTCGACCGAATACGAAGGGTTCCGCATCCCCATGGGCGAAGCGCGGCCGCGCTTCGCCGAGTCGGCGCAGGTCGTGGTCAAGGCGCTGAGCCAGGAGACGTTCGAGCATGATGGCGAGTTCTTCAAGATCCCGCGCATGTCGATCCGGCCTCGACCGATCTCCCACCCCGAGCGGCGCTTCTACGCCAGCTCGGTGAGCCCCGAATCGGCCGAGATCATTGCAAAGCTCGGCTTCGGCATGCTGTTCATCATGCAGAACGAGTGGAGCAAGTGCCGCGAGGACATCCTGAAGTTCCACGCGATGAGCGAGGCGGCCGGCTTCGCCCCCAAGCCGCCGATCATCCTGACCAACATCTCTTGCGCCGAGAGCCGCGAGGAAGCAAAGGAACGGGCCTTCAAGTATCTCGGCCGCAAGTGGCAGTCGATCGACGACCACTATCACTTCTCCGACGGTCATCTCGCGAACGTCAAAGGCTACGAAGCCTATGGCAAGACGGCCAAGACGTACGCCAAGCTCAAGGACCCGGCGAATCTCAAGAAAGCGACCGACTTCTACGTCTCGATCCAGATCGTCGGCACGCCCGACGACTGCCTGCAGCAGATCGAAGAACTTCAGCGGGTCACGGGCATGGACCATCTCGTTGCCGAGTTCTCGTTCGGCAATCTGCCGCATCACGAATCGGAGAACGCCATGCGCCTGTTCGCCGACCGGGTGCTGCCGACCTTGCAGCACGATCCAGCCTATGCCGCGCCCAAGCAGCCGGGCGCGAGCACCGATCTGCCGGTAAAGCGGGCCGCCGGCGAAGACATCTTCGCACCGGCCTGAGAGCTCTGGATCCGCGCCACACGGCGACGGCACGTCGAAGCCCGGCGGTCCTTCCATGAGCGTCCGGGTAGTGCTAGGTAGTACCCATGACTACCCGTCCGCAGAAGATCGTACCCGTCTCCGTCAAGCTACCGATCGCGGAGCGGGATCGACTGGCGGCACTTGCGACTGCGCGCAAGCGCACGTCGCATTATCTGATGCGGGAGGCGGTCAGCGAATATCTAGGTCGCGAGGAAGCGAGGCAGTCTTTCCGAGAGGAGGCGGCGCGCGCTTGGAAGGACTATAAGGAAACCGGCCTGCATCTGTCGCAGGAAGATGTCGACGCGTGGATCGACTCGCTGGGGACACTCGAGCCCAAGCGCCGCCCAAATTGGCGAAAATA
Organism: Enhydrobacter sp.; assembly: GCA_026126105.1. GTDB lineage: Bacteria > Pseudomonadota > Alphaproteobacteria > Reyranellales > Reyranellaceae > Reyranella. Next base: position 130,280 of record JAHCJV010000001.1, on the reverse strand, counting down.
GCCTATTCGCGGAATGCCTCGGCCAATATCGAGCGTCTCTTCCGATTTCTTGCGGCGAAGAATCCAGTTGCGGCCCAGCGTGCTGTCCGGACCATTCGCGACAAGATCAATTTTCTGGCGCGCCATCCCCGCCTTGGCCGGATCGATCACGAGCAGCCCGACGAGCGCGAGCTGCTGATCGCCTTCGGCGACTCAGGCTACGTCGCGCGATACCGGCTGGACGGCAAGACCGTCATCGTCCTTGCCATCCGCCATGCGCGCGAAGCCGGCTACACGACCGAGAATTGACTGTGCGTTTCCATGCCGTGGCCAACCGGCATACCCATGTGAACCCGCGCAGCGGTGGCCACGGCGGGCATCGGCTCAGGCGACGGTGAGGCCGGTGGCCTCGTCGACGCCGGTCTTGAGATTGATCGTCTGCACCGCCGCACCCGACGCGCCCTTGCCGAGATTGTCGAGCGAGGCGATGGCCAGGATCTGCTCCTCGGCCGGGTTGGCGTAGACGGCGAGCTCCATCGAGTTGGTGTCGATCAGACGGTCGGCGCGCAGGAAACGGTCGCGCTCGAGCCAGCTGCGGTCGGCGAACGGACGCACCGTGACGAACTTCTCGCCTTCGTAGCGCTCGGCCAGCACCTTTTGCACGTCGGCCGCATCGAGCTTCTTCGTGGCGATGTCGCGCGTGATCGGCAGCATGATCAGCATGCCCTGGGCATAGTGGGCGACCGACGGCACGAACAGCGGCGCATGGCTGAGGCCGGAGTATTTCTTCATCTCCGGCACGTGCTTGTGCGCCAGCTCCATGCCGTAGACGCCGAACGGCTCCACACCCGGCTGCTCGTGCACGGCGATCAGCTCCTTGCCGCCGCCGGTATAGCCCGACACGCCGAAAACCGTGGGCGTCGCGTCCGCGCGCACCAGGCCGGCATCGATCAGCGGCCGTAGAAGCGCGATCGCGCCCGTCGGATAGCAGCCCGGATTGCTGATGCGCCTGGAGTCGAGCAGCTTCCGGCGCTGGTCCTTCGCCAGTTCCGGAAAGCCGTAGGTCCAGCCGTCGGCGACGCGGAACGCCGTGCTGGCGTCGATCACCACCGTGTCGGAATCGCCGAGCGCGGCGACCAGCTCCTTGGCCGCAGCGTCGGGCAGACAGAGCACGGCGATGTCGGCGGCGCGCGCGATCTCGGCGCGCTTGGCGAGATCCTTGCGGTCGGCCAGCGGCAGCTCGAGCAGCTCTATGTCGGGACGGTCCTTCAGCCGGTCGTGGATCTGCAGACCGGTGGTGCCGTGCTGTCCGTCGATGAAGACTTTGGTCTTGTTGCTGGCGGTCATGGTCTTCTCTCTCGCAAGTTCAGGGCCTCAGGAAAACACGGCCGATGGAGAAGGAAGGTGGTGGTGGAAGCCGCTCGATCCTCTCCAGCGGCTTCATTGAACGGCGCGTGTGTTACGCGCGCGCGTCTTGGCGCCGCTTGTCGAAGCGGCGGCGTCGCGACCGAAGGAGGGCGAACGATGTCATCGCGGCGGGATATTTCATCCGACACGCGCCATGTCAAGGTGTAGGCTTGCTTCTTCCATTCGGAGATTGCCCACGATGACGCAAGCCCCCCAGCCAGCCGTCCAACCAACCGCCCATCCCGAAGGCTTGTCGATGCTCGAGAAGCGCACGATAGAGGCGGAGATCCTGAAGGAGGTTTACGAGACGCTCAAAGCGAGCCACGGCGAGGAGGTCGCGAAGAAGACCATCGCCGAGTCGGTACGCCGCTCGGCCATCGAGCAGGCGCGCGCCTTCGCAGCGGCCGCCCCGGGCGGGCCGTCGCTCAAGGCGTTCCAGGACGTGATGCCGCTGTGGACCAAGGGCGGCGCGCTCGAGATAGAGGTCAAGGAGCAGACCGATTCGAGCTTCACCTTCAACGTCGTGCGCTGCCGCTATGCCGAGACCTACAAGGCTATGGGCCTTGGCGAGATCGGCCATCTGCTGTCGTGCAATCGCGACGGCGCGTTCTGCGAAGGCTACGACCCCAAGCTCAAGCTCGATCGCAGCCAGACCATCATGCAGGGCGCCAGCCACTGCGACTTCAAGTACAGCTACGAGAGGTAGAGACGAAACGTGGCAAGACTGGAGGACATGCCGGAGGTCGAGCGCCGGCACCTGATGTCCAAGGCGTGCCTGCCGTTGCCCGGCGAGCCGTTCGTATACGGCCCGCCGCTCGCCGAGCGGCGGGTGGCGATCGTCACCACGGCCGGCCTGCATCGTCGCGACCAGCCAGCTTTCTTGCTCGGCGACACCGGCTATCGTGTCATTTCAGGCGACGTTGCCGGGCGGGACCTGGTGATGAGCCATACTTCGGTAAACTTCGATCGCACCGGGTTCCAGCAGGACAGCAACGTCGTCTTCCCGATCGATCGGCTGCGCGAGCTCGAAGCCGACGGGACGATCGGCTCGATTGCACGCTATCATTACGCCCTGATGGGCGCGCTGTGGGAGCCGCCGGAAATCGAGGCGACGGCCCGCACCATCGCCGGCTTCCTCAAGCAGGACCAGGTCGATGCCGCGCTGCTCGTGCCGGTTTGACCCAATTGCACCCGCGCCGTGAGCGCGGTCGCTCACTACATTGAAGAGGAAGGCGTGCCGACCACCGGCATCAGCCTGGTGCGCGAGAACACGGTCGCCATGCGCCCGCCGCGCGCGCTCTGGGTGTCGTTCGAGCTCGGGCGGCCGTTCGGGGCGCCGCACGACGCCGGTCTGCAGAGGCGCACGCTGCGCGCCGCGCTTGCGCTGCTCGAGCGCCCGGACGGTCCCGTCGTGCTCGAGGACTATCCCGAGGACGCGCCCGCCTCGGCGCCGGAGGAGATGGAAGGGCTTGCCTGTCCCGTGCCCCTGCCGCGCCTGCCGGTCGATGCTGCAGCGAATCCCGTCGCCGCGGTCGAGGCCGAGATGGCCGTCCTGGCGCCGTGGTACGAGCTTGCCCTGTCGACTCGCGGGAACAGCACCGTCGGTGTCAGCGGGCTCGATCTGCCCGGCGTGCTTGCTTTCCTCGGCAAGCTCCTCGCCGGCGACACGCCGCCGCCGGCCCCCGGTCTCAGTCTGGCGCAGACAGTGCGCTTCGCGACGGAAGACCTGCGCAACTGGTATTCCGAGGCCGCGTCGGCCCGGCCGGGCGGCAGCGCCGGGGCGCGTGTTCTGGCCGACTGGTTCTGGGGCGAGACGGCAGCGGGCCGTCTGATCCTCGCGTTGCATCCGGTCTGCGCCGCCAGCCCGGACAAGGCCCTGCGCGGTCTCGCCCAAGGCGCGCTCGTGCCACGCGTGCAGCGCCATCGACTCTAGTTCAGGAACTCCGCCACCACGATGTGATTGTCCCTGGCCGGCCAGGTGCGGGCAGCGATCGTCTCGTTGTTGAATACGGCGACGACGGTGCGTGGGTTCGCATCGAATGCCATACGGCCCGTCGAGACAGCCGGCACACCGTCTGAAATGCCGGGCGGCGCCTTCCCGTCGAGCGAGAATTTGTCGCGGCCGACGCCGAAATAGCCGCGCGGGCGGCTCATGATCACAACCGAGGCTGCATGCTCGTCTGCCTTGGCGAAAGGCTCGGGGCGGAGATGCACCACGTCGCTCGAACGCAGGAAAGGCGATCTGTAGGTATGCGTGGTTGGCTGGCTCGCCATGTGCAGCACGAACTCGTAGCTGGCGTCGGAGCTGGCGATGAACGGTCCCCACTGGCCGTCCGCGCCGGTCGTCTTGCGATGCACTGGCTGCGTCGTCCTGCGCTCGCCGGTCCTGGCGTCCACCTCGAAGATCTCCACCGCCGCATCGGCAACAGGGAGGTTCGTGTAGAGCCCGTCCGCCATGCCGGTGACGCGGCCGTTCAAGGTCGGCTTCGGCTCCTGCGCGATGAACAGCGTGCCGGGCGCCTTGCCGGTGACGAACTGGTACTGCGCGGCGAAAGCGAGCTTGTGAAACGCCGTCTCGCGGTGATCGACGCCGTCGAGGATCACGTTGCGCGCACCGCGCAGCTCCGATGCATCGAAGCCCACGCCGGTCGGCTTGCCGGCCTGACCGATGAAGCGCCCGTCGGGCTGGGAATACTTGTCGTTCTTGTCGGAGCGGATCGCCATCAGTTCGACGCCGGGGATCAGGTCGTCCGTCCCGCTGTTCAGTGCCTTCAGGAAAGGTGCCGCACCGTTGAACTCGCTGCCGACCAGCATCGTGTCGGAAATGACGATGCCTTTGTTGGGCGTGCCGCACAGCACGGCGTGGCTCACCGAATCGGCACCGCCGCCGTTCTTGAGGTAGTTGCGTACCGTATTGCCGCCACGCGAGGACGCGATCAGCGCGACCTTTCGGCGACGCGTCTCCTTCTTCACCTGCGCCACGAACGCCGCCAGCTCGGTCATCGCCTCGGCCGTGGACGAGCGGAACGGTTGCATCTTGGAGTCGTCACTGAGCGCCACCGGATTGGTGAAATCGATGGCGAAGAGCTGGCTGCGCTTGTAGCCGTTGGCTTCGAAACGCCAGATGTTGTTTATCCATAGAGCGCTCGAATCGCCGTTGCCGTGCACGAACACCACGGGTGGCGGCAAGCCCGGCTCGGATGCCTGACGGCGCTGCGGTTGGGCGACCACCCCCGCCGGCCAGAATGCAGCCGCAGCCGCCAGCAGGGTACGCCGCCTCATTCTCCCCCTCTTCATGACCGCATGTTGGCAAAGGCGCGAGGCGAAGGCTACGCTCGCGGCATGACGTTTTGTTGTTATATGGCGAGCCCGGTCGGCCGGCTGGCGCTGGAGGCAGACGGCGAGGCGCTGACCGGCGTGCGGTGGGCAAGCAACGGCGAGGCGACCTCGGACAAGTCGTCGCCTGTCCTCGAGGAAGCCCGCCGCCAGCTCGAGCGTTACTTCGCGGGCCGGCTCAGGAGCTTCGACCTGCCGCTCGCCGGCCGCGGTACCGACTTCCAGAAGAGCGTCTGGAACATGATGCGTGAAATCCCTTACGGCGGGACCGCGACCTACGGCGGCATGGCGATGGCACTGGGCTCGGGCCCGCGCGCGGTCGGCATGGCGTGCGGCCGCAATCCCCTCCCGATCATCGTTCCATGCCATCGCGTGCTGGGAAGCGGCGGCAGGGAAGGCGGCTTCTCCGGCGGCCAAGGCCTGCCAACCAAGCGCAAGCTGCTGGCGCTGGAAGGCGTCGTTCTGCTCTAGTCGTCGGGACCGTGCGCCTCTTACCGCAATGAGGCGGCTGGAAGCCCGTCGCCCTATGGGTTACGAGAACATATGCGCGTGCTGATCACCCGTCCGGAACGCGAAGCGACGGCGCTGGCCCAGGCGCTGACCTTGCGCGGCCATTCGCCCGTCATCGCACCGCTGTTCCGGCTGCAGATGCTGCATCCACCAGCCGACTTCCCTGCGTCGCTTGCGGACTGTCAGGCCGTACTGATCACCAGCGCCAATGGCGCCCGCGCCCTGGCCGAAGCGAGCGAGCAGCGCAGCAAGCCGATCTTCGCAGTCGGCGACACGACCGCTGCGACGGCGGAAGGGCTGGGCTTCGGCGCCGTCACCTCGGCGTCGGGCGACGCGGCCTCCCTGTCCGACCTCGTGCGCCAACGGCTCGATCCGGCGAACGGCCCGCTTCTTCATGTCAGCGGCTCGGACATTGCGGGCGACCTGACGCCGGAGGGTTTCGAAACCAGGCGCGTCGTGCTCTACGAGGCGCGCGAAGCCGATGCACTGCCGGACTCGGCACGCGCCGCGCTGGAAGCCCGCGCCCTCGATGTGGCGACCTTCTTCTCGCCGCGCGCCTCGGATGCATTCGTCCGGCTCGCCACGCAGGCGAACCTTGTCGATACCTGCCGCGGCGTCACCGCTGTCGCCATCAGTCCCGCCGCCGCGGAGCCGCTCGCCGCACTGCCCTTCGCCAGGACCATCGCGGCAGAGCGTCCCACCCGGCAGTCCGTGCTGGATGAGATCGACCGGCTACCCCCGTCCGGCGTAGAAAGCTCCACCCTCATGACCGATATTCCCGCCTCTTCGCCGCCCCCCGAACCGGTCGAGCGCGCCGTCGCTTCCGCAGCCGTGCCCCCTGCGGCGCCCGCGCGCCGGGGAGTGGGCGTGATCGGCGCCTTCGCAATCGGGGTGCTGGCCGCCGTGCTGGTGCTGGCGGCCGCACTCGTCTCCTTGCCTTATTGGCCGCAGGAGGCGCGCGCCTTGTGGCGCGGCCCGGCCGTTGCCCAACCCTCGCCGCCTAAACCTGTCGCGCCGCCGGCCGCGCCCGTCATGGACACCGCTGCCCTGGATGCGGCAAAGCGCGACCTTTCCGCCCGCCTCGACGATCTCGACACGCGTCTGCGTGCCATCGCGTCGACGGCCGCGCAGGCCCAGCGACCGCCGGCTGAGCGGCAGGAAGGCCCGGATCCTGCGATCGAGGAACTGCGTCGCAAGCTGGAGGCCCTCGAAAGTCGGCCTACGGCCACGGAATCCGACACCTCTGCCCTGAAATCCGAAATCGTGGCCTTGCGCGCGGGTCTGCAATCGCTGGATCAGGCGGTCGCCGGCCAGAAGGCCTCTGTAGAAAAGGCTGCCGCCGCAGCGAGCGCCAGCACCACGGGCGAACAGAAGGCGCTTGCCGCCGCGCGCGGCTCGGCTTTGATAGCCATCGCCGCCCGCATCAGCGCAGGCCTGACAGCCGGGCAGCCCTTCGCCACCGACCTCGGCCTGCTGACTCCGCTGGCACAGGGCGATAGCAAGCTCGGCGAGCCGATCGCGGTGCTGCAGCCCTTGGCCGCGAAAGGCGTCGCCTCGCGGGCAAGTCTTGCCGCATCGTTTCCGGCGATGGCCAAGATGGCTCTCGCGGACGACCTCGCTGACGATTCCTTCTGGCAGCGGCTCCTCGGCAGGCTGAAGAGGCTGGTCTCGTTGCGCCGCACCGGTGCCGACGTGCAGGGCGATTCGGTCGAAGCGAAGCTCGCGCGCGCCGAAGCCGCGATCAACGCGGGCGATCTTGCCGGCGCCGTCGGACTGGTGAAATCGCTGCCACCGGAGACATCGCGCGCCACCGCCGACTGGTTGGCCCGGGCGGAGGCGCATCTCTCCGCCCAGCGCGCGGTCGACCAGCTCGCGGCGCTGGGCGTCTCGCAGCTGGGCAGCGCCCGGTAGTCCGCCATGACAATGTTGCGTACGCTGATCTGGTTCGCCGTCGCTGCTGTCGCGATGCTGGGCGCGGTGTGGCTCGCCGAACGGCCTGGCAACGTCGTCGTCGAGTGGCGCGGCTGGCGGCTCGACACCAGCGTCGGCGTGCTGCTGGTCGGCGTCGTTTTTCTCATCCTGCTCGGCGTCGCGCTGTGGCTGCTCTACCGCTGGATCGTCGGCGCGCCGGGGGCATTTCTCGAAGGCTGGGGCGAGAGCCGGCGGCGACGCGGCTATCGCGAGCTGACGCAGGGGCTTGCCGCCGTTGCGGCCGGCGACGGCGTTGAAGCGCAGCGCCATGCGCGCAAGGCCGAGCAGCTGCTCTCCGAACCCGCGCTCACCCTTCTGCTCTCGGCCCAGGCCGCCCAGCTCAATGGCGACCGCGAAGGCGCCAATCGCGCCTTCAAGGCGATGCTCGAGGACGAGCAGATGGCCTTTCTCGGCCTGCGCGGACTGATCGCCCAGGCGCTCCGCGACGGCAACCAGGCGCAGGCGCTCGATTATGCCGAGCGCGCCTTCGCGCTCAAGCCGCAGACTCCGTGGGTCGTGCATTCACTGTTCGACATGCAGGCACAGCTCCAGCAGTGGCGGGCGGCGCAGGATACCCTCGACGCCGGCATGCGGCGCAAGGTGGTGAGCGCTGACCGGGGCCGCACGCTGCGCGCCCTGCTGCTCGTCGAGCGCAGCCGAGCGGCCGAGCATGATGGCCACGGCAACGAAGCGCTGGGCCTTGCGCGCGAAGCCTTCGGCCTCGCCCCCGAGCGCATCGCCACCGCGGCCCGGCTCGCCGAGCTGCAGGTCAAGTCGGGCGAAGCCCGGCGCGCCCTGAAGACGATCGAGCGTGGCTGGTCGCTGACGCCGCATCCCGACCTTGCGGAGCTTTATCTGCGAGCGTCGGGCGAAACCGATCCACTTAAGCGGGTGTCCGTTGTGCGCAAGCTCGTCGCGCAGAAGCCGGACGATATGGAGAGCCATCTGGCGCTCGCCCGGGCGACGCTCGAAGCCGGCCTGTGGGGCGAGGCGCGGCGGCATCTCGAAGCGGCGGGTGGCGACAATCCGCCAGTGCGCGTTTGCCGGATGATGGCCGAACTCGAGGAGCGGGCGGACTCCGACCAGACCAAGGTTCGCGACTGGCTGGCGCGTGCGGCCGAAGCCCCGGCAGACAGGGCCTGGCGCTGCACGGCCTGCGGCGCGCATCACGAGGCCTATCATCCGGTGTGCGAGAGCTGCGGCGCCTTTGGCACACTGCACTGGCGCGCGCCCGGAACCTACGGACAGATCCTCGTGCCGGGCAGCACGCCCAAGGCGGCGATCGGCATGACGACAATGAACACGGTTTCAGGGGGATAGATGTTCGAGACGACCTTGGCCGGCAGCCTGCCGAAACCCTCGTGGCTCGCGACACCGAATGTTCTATGGGCGCCCTGGACCCTGACCGGCGCGCCGCTGCAGGAAGCCAAGGAAGACGCGACCGCACTCGCCATCAGGCGCCAGGAAGAGGCCGGCATCGACATCGTGAGCGACGGAGAGCAGGCGCGGCAACACTTCGTGCACGGCTTCCTGGCCGAGGTCGACGGCGTCGACTTCGACAGGAAGGTCCGCATGGGCATCCGCAACAATCGCTATGACGCGGACTGCCCGACTGTCACCGCACCGCTCAAACGTCGCAAGTTCGTGCACGAAAAGGAAGCGCGCGTCGCCCGCGCCGCCACGGCACGCAAGCTCAAGTTCACGCTGCCCGGGCCGATGACCCTGATCGACACCTTGGCCGACGGCTATTACGGCGACCGCGTGAAGATGGCCTTTGCCTTTGCCGAGCTGCTGAACCAGGAGGCGAAGGATCTGGAAGCGCTCGGCGTCGATGTCGTGCAGTTCGACGAGCCGGCCTTCAACGTCTATCTCGACGAGACAGTCGAATGGGGCGTGCCGGCGCTCGAGCGTGCGGCCGAAGGCCTGAAGTGCACCACCGCCGTGCACATCTGCTACGGTTACGGCATCGAGGCCAACATCAAATGGAAGGAGACGCTGGGCGAGAGCTGGCGTCAGTACGAGAACACCTTCCCCGCCCTCGACCGCAGCAAGATCCAGCAGGTCTCGCTCGAATGCCGCAACAGCCACGTGCCGCCCGAGCTGATGAAGCTGCTCAAGACCAAGACGGTGCTGGTCGGCGCGATCGATGTCGCGTCGGAGCGGGTCGACACGCCCGAGGAAGTCGCCGCCACGCTGAAGCTCGCGACACAGTTCGTCGATCCCGAGCGCATCCAGGCCTGCACCAATTGCGGCATGGCTCCGATGAGCCTCGCGACCGCCTACGGCAAGCTGCGTTCGCTTGCCCAGGGCGCGGCCATCGCGCGCAAGGCATTTGGCTGAAGATCGATGACGGCGCCATCAATGGCGGAAGAATTGCCTTCGGCAGGTCAACTGCTCCGAGAGGGTATCCAGCATTGGCGCAACCATCAACGCACATTCTGGTTACCTGCCGCGTTTGCCACTGTCGCAACAATAGTCCTGAAGATGTTAACTCAGAGCGGGTCCTCGGCTGTTCTGGCAGGATTGTACATTTTCCTCTTCGACCAATGGCTGAAGCTCGCAATGTTTCCCGACTGGAAGCAACGCGAACTGGCGTTGAGGAAAACGAAGGAGGGGGGAGGCCTTACGTATCCTCGTATGAGCTTCTGGGGCTTCGGCTTTACCTACGCTTTCATAGTATTCGCCACGGGAATGTTGCTATTTTCCGTGATGGCGCCAGAGATATTTCGCGGCCGCATGGAGCCATCGACCATTGTGCTATCCGCTGTAGCCGTAGCCTTGGCGATGTGTGTTGCGACGCTCGTCCTTGCACCCAGTTTGTTGTTTCTGCCCGCGCGTGTCGCAGGGCTGACATGGAATCTGGGCGACGCGTTTCGAGAATCCATCGGCTTCCGGGGTTCGCTAATGACACTGGCGATGCTGGGCACGCTGATGGCGGCGGTAGGGCCGCTGCTGATATCACTCAACGCGCTTCTGCAACAATCGCAATCTCTTGTCTTTGCACTTGCTTTGCAGGTGCTGGCGATACTGCTGGATCTGTTTGCGCTCTATCTGGTTGCTTATGGCACCTCACGTCTCTTCATCGCGAAGACCAATTGGCAGCCCGCCCCTCTTCCCGAGGTTTGATAAACGTCAGCCTGGCGGCAGTCGTCTCCGCAAATCGTAGAGCAACTCCAGGGCCTCCCGCGGTGTCAGCTCATCTGGATTGATCCTCGCGAGGGCCTTCTCGACCTCCGACTCCTTAACCTTCACCACACCGCCTGACGGACGCGCCGGCGCGGCGGCGAACAGTGGCAGGTCGTCGGCAAGACGCGTCACCGCGCCCGACTGCTCGCCCTTCTCCAATTCGGCCAGCACCTCCTCGGCACGGGCCACGACGGAGGCCGGCAAGCCGGCGAGCTGGGCGACATGGATGCCGTAGGAGCGATCGGCGGCGCCCGGCGCCACCTCGTGCAGAAAGACGACCTCGTTCTGCCATTCCTTCACACGCATCGTGTAGGGCGCGAGGGCTGGCAGGCGCTCCTTGAGCGCGCCGAGCTCGTGATAGTGCGTGGCGAACAGGGCGCGGCACTTGTTCACCTCGTGCAGGTGCTCGAGCGCGGCCCAGGCGATCGACAGGCCATCGAACGTCGCCGTGCCGCGGCCGATCTCGTCGAGGATCACGAGGCTCTTCGCCGTCGCCTGGTTGAGGATCGCGGCCGTCTCGACCATCTCGACCATGAAGGTCGATCGCCCGCGCGCGAGATCGTCGGCCGCGCCGACGCGGCTGAACAGCCGGTCGACGATGCCGATCGTAGCCTGCTTCGCCGGCACGAACGATCCGGCCTGCGCCATGACCGCGATCAAGGCGTTCTGGCGCAGGAAGGTCGACTTGCCGGCCATGTTCGGGCCGGTCAGCAGCCACAGCCGCCGCGCGGGCCCGAGCTCGCAATCGTTGGGCACGAAGCCCGACCCGCCCTGACGCGCCAGCGCCGCCTCGACCACGGGATGCCGCCCGCCGACGAGGGTGAAGGACGTGTCGTCGGAAAGAACCGGCCGAACGTAGTTGCCGCTGGCCGCCAGTTCGGCGAGCGCAGCCGAGACGTCGAGCGCGGCCAACGCCCTGCCGGCAGCGACGACGGCCGCCGATACGGCCATCGCCTCGCGGACCAGCGCTTCGAAGATCTGCAGTTCCAGCGCAAGTGCCTGGTCGGCCGCGCGGCCGATGCGGGTTTCGAGATCGGCGAGCTCCGCCGTGCTGAAGCGCGTGGCGTTGGACATCGACTGGCGCCGCGTGAAGCCGAGACCGGCCAGATCGAGCTTGTCGGCGTGCGTCGCCGTCACTTCGATATGGTAGCCGATCATGTTGTTGTGCCGGATCTTGAGCGACGGCACGCCTGCCGCCGTCCGGTACTTGGCCTCGAGCGCCGCCACGGTCTTGCGGCTGTCGTCGCGCAACGTGCGCTGCTCGTCGAGCTCGGCGCGATAGCCGGCGCGGATGAAGCCGCCGTCGCGCGCCAGCAGCGATGGTTCGTCGGCCAGCGCCGCCGCGAGCGAGTCGATCAGCGCGCGGTGGTTTGAGGCAGCCATCACGATCTCGGCGAGCGGCGCAGGCGCCGGCATCAGCGCCTCCGGCTCTGCGCCCAGCAGCGCCGCCAGCGCCTCGGCCGAATCCAGGCCGTCGCGCAGAGCCGCGAGATCGCGCGGCCCGCCGCGGCCGACCGACAGCCGCTGCAGGGCGCGCTCGACGTCGGGCGTGCGCTTCAACGCTTCGCGTACCCGCTCGCGGAGCGCGGGCCGTTCGAGGAAAAGCTGGACCAGGTCGAGCCGCCGCTCGATCTCAGCCCGCACGGTGAGCGGCGCCGCGAGCCGCTCGGCCAGCAGGCGCGCGCCCGGCCCGGTCAAGGTGCGGTCGATGGTTGCGAGCAGGCTGCCCTCGCGCCGTCCGTCCAGGCCGCGCACCAGCTCAAGGTTGCGCCGCGTCGCCGGATCGATCTCCATCGTGCCGTCAGGCCGCTCGCGGCGCGGCGGAGCGAGTGCCGGGCGCTTGCCGGCCTGCGTGAGCTCGACATAGTCGAGCAGCGCGCCGCACGCCGCGATCTCGGCGCGCGAGAAGGCGCCGAAGCTGTCGAGCACCGCGACGTTGAACGCCGCCTGCAGCCGCTTGCGCGCATTGTCGGAATCGAAGCGCGCCGAGGGCAGCGGCGTCAGCACCGAGTTCCAGTCTTCGAGCGCCGCCTTCAGGCCGTCACGCGCCAGCAACCGATCGGGCACCAATATCTCGCCGGGCGCAAGCCGCGCGAGCGCCGCCGCGAGCTGGCCGGTCTCCAACGGCTGGGTCGCGAAATCTGCGGTCGACAGGTCGAGCCATGCCAGCGCCAGCTCGCCCTGCGCCTCGGCCAGCGCGCAGAGATAATTGTGGCTGCGCGCGTCGAGCAGCGCGTCCTCGGTCAGCGTGCCGGGTGTTATGACCCGCACGACGGCGCGCTCGACCACCGACTTGGCGCCGCGCTTCCTCGCTTCGGCCGGATCCTCGGTCTGCTCGCAGACGGCGACCTTGAAGCCCTGGCGGATGAGGCGCGAGAGGTAGGCCTCGTGGCTGTGCACCGGCACGCCGCACATCCTGATGTCTTCGCCGAGATGCTGGCCGCGCTTGGTGAGGGCGATGTCGAGCGCCGCGGAGGCCTTCACCGCGTCCTCGAAGAAAAGCTCGTAGAAATCGCCCATGCGGTAGAACACGAGATGATCCGGATGCGCCGCCTTGATCGCCAGGTACTGACGCATCATCGGCGTGGCATCGGCCGGAATCGGGGCCGCAATCGGCGGCAGGGAGGCGCTGTCGGGCACGCCCCTGCCTAACATGCGCGCTGAGGCACCCGCCACGACAGGTGTTTCAAGCTATCAACAAGCTGGCCGTGTCCTCACGAGCGGCGAGCGCGCGTTCTCCTAGGCTCGCAGAGGGCCTCTACCCGACCGATCGCCCTCGCCTCGCAGGGGTCCGGCCACCCGAATGCCTCGAACCTCCCCGCTAGCTTTGCGTATCGATCCAAGTCTAGCATCGTGTCCCGAGGCCTGTAGGCGGTGCGTCATGGCATCAATCGATAAAGTGGACTTGCACTCCGGCGCCGACGACTTTCCCGACGATGTTCCTGAGGAGAATGGCGCGACGCACATTGGTTGGTTCGTGCGCTGGGTAATCGAACGCGGTTTGTTCGTGGCTGAGGAAGGTACGCCTGCCGATGTGATCGATGCGGTCCGCACGGGCACGATGTCGGGCCGAGACTTCGTGATGGAACATCTGGACGGCAAGCTATGGCCCAGCGATCTGAGCGAGGAAGGCCAGGCTTTCGCGGATACGCACTATGACGGATACCTGAAGGATGTCGGCGGTCTGCTGATCCAGGACTTGGAATCAGTCTATTATGCGGAGGATAGCGACGCGAACTATCGGATGGTGGCCGCAGCGCTCAATGAACGCTGGGAGCGCTTCAAGGCTGAGGCGAGCGGCACCTGAGGGGCCATTCAAGCTATAAAATTAGGCCACCTTGCAGCGCGGGACAGGCTTCTGGCACCCGCCGTCGATTGCCGCCAATATGCCTGCCTAATCGGGAGTGGAACGAATGGCGAGCAAAGGCTCGGAAGCGGCGGTCAGCAACGAGATGGGCGATCTCGACGGCGATTCGCTGATCATGCATCGCACCGGCCGGCCGGGGAAGATCGAGATCATTGCCTCCAAGCCGCTGGTTACGCAGCGCGACCTCGCGCTCGCCTATTCGCCCGGCGTCGCCGCGCCGTGCATGGAGATCTACAAGGATCCCAACACCGCCTACGACTACACGGTGCGCGGCAACCTGGTGGCCGTCATCTCCAACGGGACCGCCGTCCTGGGGCTGGGCGATATCGGCGCGCTGGCCGGCAAGCCGGTGATGGAGGGCAAGGCTGTCCTGTTCAAGCGCTTCGCCGACGTCGACTGCATCGACCTCGAGGTCGACACCAAGGACGTCGACCAGTTCGTCAACTGCGTGCGCTACCTCGGGCCGACCTTCGGCGGCATCAACCTCGAGGACATCAAGGCGCCGGAATGCTTCATCATCGAGCAGCGTCTGCGCGAGCTGATGGACATCCCGATCTTCCACGACGACCAGCACGGCACCGCTATCGTCTCCGCCGCCGGCCTGATCAACGCGCTGCACCTCACCGGCCGCGACATCAAGGACATCAGGATGGTGGTGAACGGCGCAGGCGCCGCGTCGATCGCCTGCATCGAGCTCGTCAAGGCGATGGGCATGCCGCACGAGAACGCGATCCTGGTGGACACGAAGGGGGTGATCTACCAGGGCCGGACCGAGGGCATGAACCAGTGGAAGAGCGCCCACGCCGTGCGCACCAAGGCGCGCACCCTCGAAGAAGCGATGAAGGGCGCCGACGTGTTCTTCGGCCTGTCGGTGAAGGGCGCGGTGACCAAGGAGATGGTGCTGTCGATGGCCGACCGGCCGATCATATTCGCCATGGCCAATCCCGATCCGGAGATCACGCCCGAAGACGTCCGCTCGGTGCGCTCCGATGCGATCGTCGCCACCGGACGCAGCGATTACGCCAACCAGATCAACAACGTGCTGGGTTTCCCCTACATCTTCCGCGGCGCGCTCGACGTGCGCGCCCGCACGATCAACGAGGAGATGAAGGTCGCCGCCGCCGAGGCGCTGGCCAAGCTCGCCCGGGAGGACGTGCCCGACGAGGTCGATCGGGCCTATTCCGGCCGGCGGCTGCGCTATGGCCCCGACTATGTCGTGCCGGTGCCGTTCGACCCGAGGCTGATATCGGCGGTGTCGTCGGCGGTCGCCCAAGCGGCGATGGATTCCGGGGTCGCGCGCCGAAACATTCCGGACATGGACGAATACAGGCGATCGCTGTCGGGCCGCCTCGATCCGACCAGCCATTGGCTGCAGAGCCTGTTCGAGCAGGTCAAGGCCAACCCGCAGCGCATCGTCTTCGCCGAGGGCGAGGAGGAGCGCACCATCCGCGCGGCGATCGTGTTCCGCGACAATGGCTACGGCACGCCGATCCTGATTGGCCGCGAGGAGCAGGTGCTGGAGGCGATGAAGGGCCTCGGCATCACTGACACCAGGGGACTCGAGATCCACAATGCGCGGCTCTCGACGCGCAACGAGCCTTATACCGAAATGGTTTACAAGCGGCTCCAGCGCGACGGCTTCCTGCGGCGCGACGTGCAGCGCATGGTAAACCAGGGCCGCAATGTGTTCGGCGCCTGCATGGTGGCGCTGGGCGATGCCGACGGCATGGTGACCGGCATCACGCGGCGCTTTCCGGAGTGCTACGCAGACGTGAAGCGCGTCATCGACGTCGAGCTCAACAAGGTGGCGATGGGCTATTCCATCATCGTCGCCCGCCACGGCACGGTATTTCTGGCCGACACCGCGATCAACGAGACGCCCACCCCCGAACAACTCGCCACCATCGCCAAGCAGATGGCCAAGAATGCCCGCACCATGGGGCACGATCCGCGAATCGCCTTCGCCTCGTTCTCGAACTTCGGCAGCCGCGAGATCGAGCGCATCGACCGCATCCGCAAGGCGATCCGCATCCTCGCCGCCGAAGAGGTCGATTTCGAGTACGACGGCGAGATGCAGGCTGACATGGCGCTCGACTACGACCTGCTGAAGTCGACCTATCCGTTCACGCGCCTCACTGGTCCCGCCAACGTGCTGGTGATGCCCGGCCTGCATTCCGCCCACATTTCCTCGCGCCTGATGCAGAGCCTGGGCGGCGTCACCGTCATCGGCCCGGTCATCGACGGTCTGGCCAAACCGGTGCAGATCGTCCAGATGGGCGCGACCGTCAGCGATCTCGTCAACCACGCAGCGCTCGCCGCCTATGGCGCGCTCAGCCGAAAGGGATAGACCATGACCGACCTCGTGATCCGCGGCGCAACGGTCGTCGACGGGCTGGGCAATGCACCTCGCCGCGCCGATGTCGCGGTGAAGGACGGCCGTATCGAGAGGATCGGCGACATCATGGGCGATGGCGCCAAGACGATCGACGCCGGCGGGCTGACGCTCTCGCCCGGCATCGTCGACGTGCACACCCACTACGATGCGCAGGTGACGTGGGATGCCACGCTATCGCCCTCGCCGTCGCTCGGCGTCACGACGGCGGTGATGGGCAATTGCGGCTTCGGCATCGTGCCGGCGACGCCGGCCGGTCGAGACCTGGTGATCCGCAACCTGTCGGTGGTCGAGGGCATGGACCTCGATGCGCTGCGCACCGGCATCAAGTGGGACTTCGAGAGCTTCGGCGATTACATGGCAATGCTGCGCCGCCGCTCGCCCTACGCCAACGTCGCGGTGCTCGCCGGCCATTCGACGATCCGCACCGCGGTGATGGGCGAGGCGGCATCGCAGCGCAAGGACGCGACGCCCGAGGAGCTGGCCCAGATGAAGGCGATGGTGGTCGACGCCATGACCAACGGCGCGATCGGGCTCGGCGCGTCCTACTCCCTCAACCATTCGGGCTATGGCGGCGTGCCGATGCCCTCGACCATCGCGCCTATGGATGAGCTGGATGCTCTGGTGGGCGCGATGGGCCCGCGCGGCAAGGGCGTCGTCGCCATCGCCTCGGGCGTCAAGACTCCGCAGGAGCTGGAGCCGATGGCCGCGAAGTACGGCCGCCCCTTTTTCCAGGGGACCGGCATGGCGATGTACAACGAGCAGGAGCCTGCGCGCTCGCTCAAGATCTTCGACGATTGCGCCGCCGCCATCCGGCGGGGCAATGGGCTCTACATCCAGATCCCTTGTCAGCCTCTCAGCTTCGACTTCACGATGGCCAACGCCTATCCGTTCTACAGCCATCCGGCGTTCGACCCGATCAAGGCGTACACGCCCGAGCAGCTCGAGACCGTGTTCCGCGACGCCTCATGGCGCGCCCAGTTCCGGGAGAACGCGCAGAACCCGCGCCCCGGCATGATCTTCCAGGGTGACTGGCATCGTGTGATGGTGGCGGTGGCGCACAAACCGGCCAATGCCAAGTACGTCAACCGCTACGTCGCGGAGATCGCCACCAGCGAGGGCCGCGATCCGCTCGACGTGATGCTCGACCTCGCGCTCGACGAGAATCTCGAAACCGCCTTCCTCGGCCGTTTCCTCAATGTCGGCGACGACGGCGTGGCCAGGCTCCTGAAGCACGAAGCGGGCGTGGTCGCACTGTCCGACGCCGGCGCCCACCTGATCTATATGTGCGACGCGGGCTTCGGGCTGCATTTCCTGGCGCGCTGGGTGCGCGAGCGCGGCGACTTCGACATCGCCGAGGGCATCCGCCGCCTCACCTCGCACCCGGCCGACCTCTACGGCATCCAGAACCGCGGCCGGATAGCGGTCGGCGCGCAGGCCGACCTGCTGCTGTTCGACCCCGCGACCGTCGGCGTCTCGCCAGCCGAGCGCGTCGCCGACCTGCCGGGCGGCGGTCGCCGCACGATCCGTCGCCCGACCGGCGTGCACGGCGTGTTCTGCAACGGCGTCATGACCTTCGACGGCAAGGATTACGTGACGCACGCCAAGGGCCCGGGGCACGTGCTCGACCGCTTCAACGCCTCGCAAGGCGCGCACAACACGGCGATGGCGGCGCAGTAGAGTCTCGCCGCGCAGCATGGCGCTCGGTCGCGAGCGCCGGCGCGGCAGCGTAAGCTCAGGGAGTGGAGACCTTGGTGACGGTCAGGCGATGGTGCTTGCCGTCACGCGCGGTCCAGGAGATCGACTGGCCAGTGCCGAGTCCGATCAGCGCCGCGCCTACAGGCGTCAACACCGAGAGGCGATGCTCATCGAGGCTTTCGTCTATGGGCCAAACGAGCTTCAGGGTGCGGGTCTGCCCGTCGTCGGACTCGAACGTGACCGTCGAGCCCATCCGCACGACATCGGCCGGCAGCTTGGCCTCGTCGACGATCTTGGCGCGCTCCATTTCGTCGAGCAGTTCCTGCGCGACATCGGGCAGGCGCTCGAGCGAAGCGCTGGCCAGATCGGTGAGCCGTTCGTAGTCAGCACTGCTGACCACGATGCCGGGAACGGAGCGGGTGCGAGTAGCCATCCTCCAAAGGTGGGCGTCGCAAGCGACCGTTTCAACCGCCTCGGGAGCGACGGGCCATATACACCTGCAGGTGCGCGTAGGCCATGCGCAGGTTGGGTGTGGCGATTCCCGCCTGTCGTGCCCGCGCAATCATGTCACCGACGACGTGATCGGCCTCGACTATCGCGCCCTTCTCGAGATCGTGCAGCATGGAGGCCGTAAAGCGCGACCCCTTCACGGTCAGGAACGAGCGGATCGTCTGCATGCCCTTTTCGCCGGGATCGTGGCCCGCGGCGGCGGCCACCTTGCGACATTCGTCCACGGTCTCGAGCACGATGGCTTGGCCCTCGTCGGCTTCCAGTATGTCGCCGGACGAGCCGCGCATCAGGCAGCAGGTCGCCGCCAGCGAACAGAGCATGACCCATTTGTCCCAGAGATCCTGAACGATCTTGGGGTTGAGTCCGCCATCGATCCCGGATCTCTTGATCGCCGTGTCGAGTTCGACAAGCGAAGCGCGCGGCGGCTTGCCGTTGCGCTCGCCGAACGAGATCGCCGCGAACGGGCTGGTGTGCAGGATCGTGCCCTCGGCCGACATGGCGACGCCAACACGCGCGAGGCCGCCCACGACCTTGTCCTTGCCGAACCTGGCGTCGAGCACATCGAGATGCCCCATGCCATTCAGCAGCGGCACGATGGTCGTATTCGGCCCGACTGCGGGCGCAATCGCCTCGATGGCCGACTCGAGATCGTAGGCCTTGCAAGTCAGGAGCACGACATCGTACGGGCCGCCTTCGCTACCGCTCAGCACAGTCTTCACTTTTTGGGTGATGTCGCCCTTGGGGCTCCTGATCACGAGCCCATCGCGCTGCAGCGCTTCGCTGCGCGCCGGCCGCACGAGGAACGTCACGTTGGCGCCGCTCTGCTGCAGCCGGCCGCCGACATAGCCGCCGATCGCGCCGGCGCCAAGGATGAGGGTCTTCACTTCAACGCTCCTCGCGCGCGGCGCGCCTCATAGGTTTGCAGGTGCGCGTAGGCGAAGCGCAGGTTCGGCGCGGCAATGCTGGCCTTGCGGGCGCGCGCCAGCATGTCGCCGACGATCTGCTTGCCCTCGACCGGGCCGCCCTTCTCCATGTCGCCCAGGATCGAGGCGACGGCCTTGCCGCCCTTCTGCGTCAGGCTGCCTCGGACGGCCGCCAGCGCTTTTTCGCTCGGCGCATGGCCGGCCGCAGCCGCGACCTGGCGGCATTCCTCGAGAATCTCGTTCATGATCGCCTCGCCGTCCTCCGACGCCATGATGTCGCCGACGCTGCCGCGCATCGCCGAGCACATGGAGGCGATCGAGCCCAGCATGATCCACTTGTCCCAGAGATCCTGGTCGATGTCCGGGTTGAGGCCGCCGTCGATACCCGCTTTCTTGCAGGCGGCGTCGAGCTCGACGAGGGAAGCGCGTGCGGGCTTGCCGCCGCGCTCGCCGAACGACACGCCGCTGGCGCCGCTGTGCAGGATCTCGCCGTTCGGGCCGAGCATGCCCGAGATACGCGCCAGTCCGCCCGCGACCTTATCGGCGCCGAACTTCGCATCGAGCATGGCGAAGTGCGCATGCCCGTTCAGGATCGGCACGATGGTCGTGCCGGCGCCTACCGCCGGGGCAATCGCCGCGATCGCCGAATCGAGATCGTAGGCCTTGCAGGCCAGGATGATGACGTCATAGGGCCCGCCTTCGCTTGCCTTCGTAACCACTTTGACCGGCAGGGTGGCGTCGCCGCGCGGGCTCTTGACCACCAGACCGTCGCGCTTCACCGCCTCGGCGCGCTTTTCGCGGAGAAGAAAGGTCACATCGCCGCCGGCCTGGTGAAGGCGTGCGCCCCAATAACCGCCGACCGCGCCGGCGCCGAGGATCAGGATCTTCACTTCTTCACGCTCCTCTCCGCGATCCAGTCGGCGAGCCAGGTCGCGAGATCGTCGGTCTGATGATGGATATGGTCGAGGCTGGTGTCGGCCGCGCGCTTCACGCTCTCGTCGGTCCGGATCCACACCGTGCGCATGCCCATGTCGTGCGCCGGCTTTAGATTGACCACGATGTCGTCGGCGAAGGCCGCGCGCGCCGGATCGATGTCGTGCTTGCGCACGAGCTGGTCGTAGATCGCCTGGTGCGGCTTCGGCCAATAGTCGCCCGCGGCGATGTCGAAGATCGCCTCGAAGTGATGCGCCACGCCGAGCCGCTCCATCACCTTCTCCGCATGCGGCACGTCCCCCGCGGTGAAGATCAGCTTGCGGCCGGGCAGCGCGGCCAGCGACTTCTCGAGCGCCGGGTTGGGCTCGACCGGCGAGTAGTCGATGTCGTGCACGAAATCGAGGTAGTGCTTCGGGTCGACGCCGTGCAGGGTCATCATGCCTCGCATCGAGGTGCCGTGCTCGCGCCAGTACTGCTTCTGCACCCGCCGCGCTTCCTCGGAATCGACCTTCAACCAGTCGCAGATATAGCGGCCGATTCGCACGTCGATCTGAGCGAACAGATTGCATTTCGCCGGATAGAGCGTGTTGTCGAGATCGAACAGCCAGACGTCGGGATCGTGGGTGGGGATGGGCATTTGGGAGTTTTGCTTAATGCCGCCTATAAGGGCTGGCAATGGATATCGTGGTCTATGTCCTTGTGGCGGCGGTCGTCATTCTCGGCGCGGCGCTGGTGGCGCTCATGCTGCGCCGGAACGACGCCCAAGGCCAGATCGTGCTGGCCGACACGGTGCAGCGCATCCAGGAGTCGTTGCGGGACCAGGAGCGGGCACTGGCCGCGCTGGTGAGCGACCGGCTCGACCGCAGCGAGAGGGCCACCGGCCAGGTCGTCACCGACCTCCGCGAGCGGCTGGCCAGGATCGACGAGGCGCAGAAGAAGATCGGCGATCTCTCGACCCAGGTAGTGAGCCTGCAGCATATCCTCACCAACAAGCAGGCGCGCGGCGCGTTCGGCGAGGTGCAGCTGAACGACCTCGTCTCGAATGCGCTACCGCCCTCGGCCTACGCGCTGCAATGCACGCTTTCGACGGGCACGCGGGTCGATTGCCTGCTCAAGCTGCCGAACCCGCCGGGCTCGATCGCCATCGACGCCAAGTTCCCGCTCGAGAGCTATCATCAGCTGCGCGCCGTCTCGGCCGGCGACGCTTCGGCGCTTGCCATTGCGCAACGCGCCTTCCAGGCCGCGATGCGCAAGCATATCGGCGACATCCGCGACAAGTACATCCTGCCCGGCGAGACGGCGGAGTCCGCGTTGCTGTTCCTGCCGTCCGAGGCGATCTACGCCGAGCTGCATGCCAACTTCGGCGGCATCGTCGACGAGTCTTATCGGGCTCGCGTCTGGATCGTTTCGCCAACGACCATGATGGCAACGCTCAACACCGTTCGCGCCGTGCTGAAGGACGTGGAGATGCGCGAGCAGGCGGGTGAGATTCAGAAGCTGGTCGGGCTGATGCTGGGCGACACGCGGCGGCTGCAGGACAGGGTCGACAATCTCAAGAAGCACTTCGCGATGACCGAGAAGGACCTGCGCGAGGTCGACACCTCGAGCACCCAGATCATGCGCCGCGGCGAACGCATCCTGAGCGTCGAGCTGGGCGAGCGGCCCGACGCGCTGCCGAAGCCTTAGGCGCCCCAGGGGCCGCGGCTGGTCCGCGGCACCGAGCCGCCGCGCCGGAAGCCCGACGGCGCCGCCGACGCCCTGCCGGCATACTGTCCCGCCATCGCCTGCAGGCGCGCGATGCGCTCCTCCATCGGCGGATGGGTCGAGAACAGACTGCGCATCCCGCCACCCGACAGTGGGTTGTCGATGTAGAGATGCGCCGTCGCCGGATTGGCCTCGGCCGTGGCGTTGGGGATCGCCTGCGTGCCCGCATGCAGGCGGTTCAGCGCCGAGGCAAGCCAAAGTGGATTGCCCGAGATCTCGGCCCCAGCCTTGTCGGCCTCGTACTCGCGGCTGCGGCTGATCGCCATCTGCACCAGCGAGGCGGCGAGCGGCGCCAGGAACATGGCGGCGATGGCGACGATCGGGCTGACCAGCGGTCGGCCGTTCTCGTCGCGGCCGCCGCCGAACAGGCCGCCGAAGCTCGCTAGCATGCCGATGGCGCCCGACAGGGTCGCGGCCACCGTCATGGTGAGGGTGTCGCGGTTCTTGATGTGGCCGAGCTCATGGGCCAGCACGCCAGTCACTTCCTCGCGCGAGAGATGGTTCAGCAGGCCGGTATTGACGGCCACGGCGGCGTGCTCGGGGTCGCGGCCCGTGGCGAAGGCGTTGGGCTGGTCCTCGTGGATGACGTAGACCTTCGGCATGGGCAGGCCGGCGCGCTGGGCGAGCTGGTGCACGATGCCATAGAGCTCGGGCGCCTCGTTGGGGCCGACCTCCTGCGCGTTCGCCATGCGCAGCACCATGCTGTCGCTGTTCCAATAGGCGAAGAGGTTCATGCCGAGCGCCACGACGAGCGCGATGACGAGGCCGGATTGGCCGCCGAGCATATAGCCGACAACCAGGAAGAAGCCGGTCAGGGCTGCCAGAAGGAGGGCGGTGCGAAAGTAGTTCATGCGCGGAAACATGGCCCCGGACGGTGGCGAATCAAGTCGCCTGGCGGCATCATGAGGCCCATGATCGACACTCCCAAAGCCCCTCCCGAGGGTGAGAAGCCCGACCCCGCCGCCAAGCCCGTCCCGTCCGAGAAGCCCAAGAAAGTCGAAGAGATCGGCGGCCCGCCGGGCCCCGAGCCGACCCGCTACGGGGACTGGCAATTCAACGGCAAGGTGACGGATTTTTAGCGACCTGTCGCCCTGGAGGCGGCAGACCTGCAACGCTGTCGTCCTGAGCGAGGCGAAGGACCTCACGCCGGCAACAGAATCGCTGGTCGCTCCGTTAGCTCCTTCGCTTCGCTCAGGACGACCGAACTGAGTGATGATCTGATGACACGCAAAGACATCTACGCGCCCGACTTCAAGGCGCAGCCCTGGTGGTGGGAAGCGTGGACGCCGAACACGGCGCTGTCGCAGGACCCGCCGGCGAAGACGCAGGTCGTGATCGTCGGCGCGGGCTATGGCGGGCTGTCGACGGCGCTGGAGCTCCGGCGCAACGGCATCGATTGCACGGTGCTGGAGCGCGGCGTGTTCGGCATCGGCGCATCGACGCGCAACGGCGGCATGATCTCGGGCGGCACCAGCCTCGGCAAGGGACTGGGGGGCAAGAGCCCGATCGTCGAGGAGTTCGAGCGCAACAAGGCCGAGCTGATGGGCGCGGGGGCGGACTCGCTCACGGTGCTCGAGGACATCATCGCCCGCGAGGGCATCGACTGCGGCTTGCACCGGAACGGCCGCTTCGTCGGCGCCTGGACGCCGCGCCATTACGACGACATGGCGACCAAGGTCGAGAGCTACAACAAATATGCCGACGCGGGCGCCTCGATGGTGCCGCGTGAGCGGCAGCACGAGTTCATCAAGTCCGACTACTACTACGGCGGCATGCATTCGACCCGTGCCGGCCATCTCCATCCGGCGCTCTACTACAAGGGCCTGCTCGAGGCGGCGAACAAGCAGGGCGCGATCCTGTGCGCCAACATCGAGGCCGAGCGCACCGAGAAGACGGCGACGGGCTGGCGCGTGCTGACGGCCAAGGGACCGATCGAGTGCAGCGAGGTCGTGGTGGCGACCAACGGCTACACCGGCGACCTGACCCCGCGCCTGAAGCGTCGCGTGGTGCCGGTTGCGAGCCACATCATCGCCACCGAGGACCTGCCCGAGCCGGCCGACAGGATGCTGATCCCCGCAATGCGCGCGATCGGCGACACCAAGCGGGTGCTGACCTATTACCGGCCGTCGCCCGACGGCAAACGGCTGATCTTCGGCGGCCGTGCCCGCTTCACCGCCGCACCGCCGGAAGTCAGCGCGCCCGCGCTCTACCGGTACATGATCGACCGCTTCCCGCAGCTCGACGGCATCCGCATCACGCATGTCTGGACGGGCAACGTCGCCTTCGCGCTCGACTACATGCCGCACATGGGCACCGACGAGGGGCTGCACTACCTGCTGGGCTGCAACGGCAACGGCGTGGCGATGATGACCTATCTCGGCACCCAGACCGCCAGGAAGATCGCGGGCGGCCGCAACACGCCGGTCAACCCGCTCGACGGCCGGGTGTTTCCAGATTATCCGCTCTACAACGGCGACCCATCGTGGTTCCTGCCGGCGATCGGCGCCTGGTACCGCGCGCGCGACTGGTTCGACCGGCGGCTGGCCGGCTAGACGGAGTTCCTCATGACCGTATTGCTCGTCGACACGCCGATTCCCGGCGTGCGTCGCCTCACCCTCAACCGGCCGGAGAAGCGCAATGCGCTGAACAACGAGCTGCGGGGCGCGATCTTCAAGGCGCTCGAAGCGCATGACGGCGACGGCGAGGTGAAGGTCACCGTCATCCGGGGCGCCGGACCCGCCTTCTGCTCGGGCTACGACCTGTCGGCGGACAACCGGGTCGGGCAGCCCTATCACTCGGCGGCCGGGCTCGGGCAGTGGTCACGCCATGTCGTCGAGGGCTGGTTCAAGGTCTGGGACCTCGCCAAGCCGGTGATCGCCCAGGTCCACGGATATTGCCTCGCTGGCGGCACCGAGCTCGCGACGGCCTGCGATCTCGTCTATGTCGCGGAGGATGCGCAGATCGGCTATCCGCCGGTGCGCCTGATGAGCCCGCCCGACATGCAGTTCCATCCCTGGCTGATGGGCATGCGGCAGGCGATGGAATCGATGCTGACCGGGGATGCGCTGAGCGGCCGCGAGGCGGCGGACAAGGGCTGGGCGACGCGCGCCTACGCGGCGGCCGATCTCGAACGCGAGGTGCTGGCGATCGCCGAAAGGGTGGCGAAGCTGCCGACCGAGCTTGCGCAGATCAACAAGCGCTCCGTCCACCGCGCCATGGAGATCTCCGGCATGCGGGCGGCGATCCGGGCCGGCACCGAGATCCAGGCGCTCGCCTTCCAGACCGAACCGAGCAAGGACTACATGACCCGCTTCCGCCGCGACGGCGCCAGCGTCTCGAAACTGCTCACCGAGCGCGATGCGCAATTTGCCGACTATCGCGAGCGCAAGGATGACTGAGTTCCCCGTCACGCTGGATGATGTGAAGGAGGCCGCCGGGCGGATTGCCGGCGCGGTCGTCCACACGCCCTGCCTGCGCAGCGAGACGCTGTCGCGCATCGCAAAGGCCGATGTCTGGCTCAAGTTCGAGAACCTGCAATTCACCGCCTCGTTCAAGGAACGCGGCGCGCTGAACACGCTGCTGCAGCTCACGCCGGAGGAGCGCAAGCGCGGCGTGATCGCCATGTCGGCCGGTAACCATGCGCAGGGCGTCGCCTATCACGCGGGCCGGCTCGGCATCCCGGCGACCATCGTGATGCCGTCCTTCACGCCCAATACCAAGGTCACGCACACGCGCGGCCACGGCGCCAAGGTCGTGCTGCACGGCGACACGCTCGCCGAGGCCGGCGCGGAAGCGCATCGCCTCGCCGCCGAGCACGAGCTCGTCTTCGTCCATCCCTACGACGATCCGCGCATCATTGCCGGCCAGGGCACGATCGCGCTCGAGATGCTGCAGGACGTGCCGCAGCTCGACACGCTGGTCGTGCCGGTCGGCGGCGGCGGCATGATCGCCGGCTGCGCCGTCGCGGCGTGCGGGCTGAAGCCGGAGGTCAAGGTGATCGGCGTCGAATCGGCCGGCTACTCGGCGATGCGCCAGCTTCTTGCCGGCGAGCCTGTGACGGCGGGAGGCGACACGATCGCCGAGGGCATCGCCGTGCGCGACATCGGCACGCTGCCGCTGGCGCTCTGCCGCGCGCTGCTCGACCGGGTCGTGGCAGTCGGCGAAGCCGAGATCGAGCATGCCATCGCCCTGCTGCTCGAGATCGAGAAGACGGTGACGGAGGGCGCCGGCGCCACCGGGCTCGCCGCGCTGCTCGCCCATCCGCAGCTGTTCGCCGGCCGCAAGGTCGGCCTGGTCCTGAGCGGCGGCAATATCGACACCCGCCTGCTCGCCTCGGTGCTGATGCGCGGCCTAGTGCGAGACGGCCGGATCGTCCGCCTGCGGCTGCGGATCACCGACGCGCCCGGCCAGCTCGCCCGCGTCGCCACCATCATCGGCAAGGCCGGCGGCAACATCGTCGAGGTCCAGCACCAACGCCTGTTCGGCGGCGTGGTGGCCAAGGCCGCCGATCTCGACGTCACTGTGGAGACGCGCGACCGTCATCACATGGGAGAGCTGGTCTCGGCCCTGAAGGCCGAGGGCTTCGCCGTCCGGGTGCTGGAGGGCGTCGAGGCCTGACGGCCTCACCAAAGATCGGGCCTGGCGATCATCAGCATGAAGACGGCAATCAGCCCAATAAAGGCCGGCCAGCCGAGCGCAAACCACAGCCGCATCGCCTGATCGTATTCTACGGGCAACGCAGCGCCGGTCGCCGCCGCTTGCGCGAAGAGGTCGCGAACACGAATCTGAAGGGCCACCACCGGCACCCATCAGGCGAAGGCGATCAGGTAGCTTGCATATGTCGCAACCAGCCATGACGTGAAGGGGCTGAGCCCACTTGCCATCGCCAGCGCGAGCCCTGTGGCCGGCTACACGATTCCGGCCGGCAAAGTGAACAGCCAGTCGGCCAGCACGACATTGCGCGACACGACGGCGATGGCGGTCACATCGCCACGCCGGTGCGCAAACCACATCTGGAAGGCAGTGCCAATGCCGGTGCCGAACAAGACCGTGCTGCTCAGCACATGCAGCCACTTCAGCCAGAGATAGGAGTCGAAGCCCAGAATCACCGCTCTTCCTCCAGCACCATCCACGCCAATACGGCAGCGAGGAGGGGCAGGTTCTTGAGCAAGCCGCCGTAGGGATCGAGCCAGAGTGACGGCGCCAGCATGGTCAGGCCGATCGTATAGCCGCCGATGACAATGAGTTGAGCCAGGCCGAGCAGCCGCGGCTTGGTAAGCGTAACCAAGGCAAGGCCGATCAGCAGATCGATTGCGGAGAACAGCCACGCCACCCACGGCGCGGCGATCGCGGCATACCGCTCCGGTGGCGTGAACAGCCCCACCGCCGCCGAGCCCAGCCACATCGCAGCCAGCCCGGTCCGCAGAACCGGACGCAGGAAATAGAGACGCGCGTGCCAGAGGTCTTGCGTCTGGGCCGGGCGGCGCGCCAGACGTTCGTCGATCGAGGTCGGTACAAAGCCGATTGCCTGTGCGAAGGCACCGGCCGGTTCATGGCCAGCATTCCCGGCGAGCGTCTGGGCAAGCCCTGCACTGCCCATCGGCCCGCCGCCTGCCCAGTCGGCGAGGCGGGCAACCAGACGCAAGAGCGGCAGCGGCACGCTCACTTCCCAGGCCGGCGCGAGGCCGAGCCATTTTCGGTACTTCGCGACGACGTCGCGCAGGCTCAATGTCTCGGGGCCGACTGGTTCGAGCGTCCGGCGCGCAAAACCGCCGTTCAGGACACGCGCCACGGTCTCGACCAGATCGTCGACATGGATCGGTCGGAA
Organism: Enhydrobacter sp.; assembly: GCA_026126105.1. Lineage (GTDB taxonomy): Bacteria > Pseudomonadota > Alphaproteobacteria > Reyranellales > Reyranellaceae > Reyranella. The sequence continues at coordinate 102,477 of JAHCJV010000001.1, read as the reverse complement.
CGACGTGCTTGCGCCGCCGATCAGCGGAGTCATGAGTGGCAACCCGGCGAGTCCCCGCAGCGTCGAGGTCCCGCCGTAGCTGCCTTCGCCATAGACCAGCGACGGTCGCAACACGGTCCAATCGAGCGGAAGGCCGCGCAGGTAATCGTCGGCACGCTTCTTGGTCAGGGCGTAAAGAGTACCGACCTCCGCGTCAGCGCTGATGGCGGAAATCTGCACCACTTTGGAAACGCCCGCCTGTCGGCAGGCCTCGAAAAGCGCGATCGGCGCGGTTGCATGGATCGCCCCGATATTCTGCCCACGTCCACCCTGCAGCACTCCGGCGCAGTTGATCACGGCGTCCACGCCGGCAAGGCGCGACTGCCATGTCTCGGGCGAAAGGTCTCGGTTGAAGTCGACGGCGACCGTCTCTGCGTTCGGCATCTTGCGACGAAGCGCCTGCGGATCGCGGACGGCGGCGATGACCGCATGGCCGCGCGCGGCCAGCCCGGCCAGCACTTGTCCGCCGATGAACCCGTTGGCGCCCGTCGGCAGGACTCGCACGTCACAAGGCCGACTTGATGTCCGTCTGGGTGAAGTCGTCGCCCTTGAACAACAGGGGGACGTTGAGCGTCTTGGCGAGCGCATACGCGCAACAGTCGCCGAAATTCAACGCTGCGTGATGCCGGCCCTTCCCGAAGCGCCGAAATCCCTCCCGCGCCGCCTCGACGTGATGTGCGCCGAATTCGACGACTTTGATACCAAGCGCCTCGATCAATTCGTCGAGATCACGACACCCACGCTCGCCGTTGCGTCCCTCAGCGATCATTGATGCCTCGACGAGATTCGGAGCTCCGATCAACGGACCATCGACAGAAATCATACTGTGGGCAAACATAGGCCCTTCGGCTTCACCCAAATAGATCGCAAGCAATGCCGAGCTATCGACGACGATCAATCGAAGTAGCCTTTTTCGTTGTAGCCGAGAATCTCGTCCTCACTCGCGGTCGAAAGAACCGGCAACCTCTTGATACGCTGAACGATTTCCTCGACCTTCCGCATTCGCCTGTCACGATCCTTCTTGGCATCGAACTCCTTCAGCTTGGCGTCGGCCAGCTCGATCACCGTCGCGGTCAGGCTCTTGCCCATCAGGCGGGACGCCCGCCGAAGCTTGCGCTCGGCCTCGACGCTCTTGATGCTGATGCCCATGGATTTCTCCACGTTTCTAGAATTCGTCTATCTAGTCTAGAAAGCAGCGCCTTACAACGCTCCGCCAACCAGCTCCTCGCCGGCGAGCCGGCGGCGGCGACATGATCGCGAAGGGCATTGCAGTGCGGGACACCTCGAGGTCCGGCACCATCGCCTGGTCGGTGGCGTGGTCGCCAAGGCTGCCGATCTCGACGTCACCGTGGAGACGCGCGACGGCCATCACATGGGGGAGCTGGTCTCGGCCCCGAAGGCCGACGGCTTCGCCGTCCGCGTGCTGGAGGGTGTGGAAGCGTAAGGCTGTCCTGCGCGCAAGCCCGCGAGCGTCCCTGAGCGGCTTCGGCACTTTCCGCTCCGTGGCCCGGCATCGATGATGCGCTAGTATCCCGGTATCGGGAGAATGGAACGTTCCATGGCACGCAGCATTCGCAAACGGCTTCTGATCGGCGTTGGCGGCATCGTCGGCCTGCTGATCGCCGCGCTGCTGACCTTGCCTTGGCTCATCGACGTCGAGGCCTACAAGCCGGAGATCGTTGCGCAGGTGAAGCGCGCAACGGGTCGCGACGTCGCCATCGACGGTCCGATCCGGCTGTCGTTGATGCCGACGCCCAGCGTCGAGCTCGATGGCGTCAAGTTCTTCAACCTCGCGGGATCGAAGAGCCCCATCATGGTCGAGGTGAAGTCGGTCACCGTGAAACCCTCGATGCTCTCCCTGCTGGCGGGCGATATCGAGGTCGACGGGGTGACGCTCGTCGAACCGAAGATCGTTCTGGAGGTCACGGCCGAGGGCAAACCGAATTGGGAATTCGCTCCCTCCGCGGCCGAGGTAGGCCCCGCGGCGGCGAAGCCCAGCCCGCCCAAGCCTCTGTCGCTCGGCCGGCTCACCGTCGAAAACGGAACGATAATCTTCAGTGATTCCAGGACAGGCCTGTCGGTGGCGGCCGGGAAGGCCAGTTTCAGCGCCGCGGTGGGCTCGATCGACGGGCCCTTTTCGTTGGCCGGTAGCGCAACCGTCAACGGCGCGCCGCTGAAGATCGATCTGGCCGTGAGTACCAGGAGCGCGACCGGCCACACCGTCGACGTCGCCCTGGAAGCCGGCGGCGGCAAGCTCTCGTACAACGGCACGATGAGCGAGCTCGGTCCCGCAGCACGGCTGTCGGGCACAGTTTCGGCGGCGGCGGACAATCTCTTGAATTTCGCCGAGACGCTGCTCGGGATCGCCGGTCAGTCCCAGGTCCGCGTGCCGCCCTTGCTGGCCGGCAAATTCAGGTTCGACGGTCCCGTCGAGCTTTCGCCCCAGTCAGTGACGGCCAGGGACTACAGGCTGGTGGTGGGCGAGGATGCCGGGTCCGGCTCGCTCGCGCTCACCTTGACACCCTCGCTCGCGGTCGAAGCGAGATTCACGGCGCCCCGGTTCGATCTCGACCGCTGGTTGGCGGCGATCGCGCTTCCCGATCAGCTGTTGGATCGATCGGCCGCGCTGCCGGCCTCGGTCGCTGCGCCCGCGACGCCCCCGCAGCCGTCCGGTCCCGGTTGGCTCGCAAGCCTCGACGCAAAGCTCGCGCTCGAGATCGGCGAAGTGATCTACAACAAGCAGGCCGTCCGCGGCCTCGCGCTGGAGCTCGAAGCGCGGGGCGGCGTCGTCGCCGTGCCGAGACTTGCGGCCACGCTGCCGGGTGACCTCGTCGTGCAGGCTAAGTCCACTCTGGCGGGAAATCCGGCACGACCCACCGTGTCCGGTGATTTCAGCCTGGTCGGGCCGAAGCTGCGCGAGACCCTGGCGTGGCTCGCGATCGATGTCTCGTCGATACCAGCGAACAAGCTGACGCAGCTCAGCGCCAAGGGACAAATGGGCTCGAGAGACGGCAACGTCCAGGTGACCGATGCCGTCTTCGCCCTCGATGACCTCACCGGCGCGGGCGGCATCGTGGTGAGCTTCACGGTGCCGCTGACGGTCGTGACCCGTGTCGACCTCGGAACGCTCGATTTCGATTCGTATATGCCGCCACCCGGTCCGACGCCGGCAGAGGAAACCTCGGCGATCGCGTCGGTCACGCCCATCCTCGCCCTGCTGGGGCCTTCGATCGGCCTCAAGCTCACGGTGGCGCGAATCCACTTTCGGGGCGATGCGATCACCGGGGTCGCCCTCGACGTCGCGCGGGATGCCGGCAAGCTTCTCCTGAACGAGGTCAAGGTAGCCAACCTGGCGGGTGGGCATATGGCCTTGCGCGGAGCCGTCGACCGCTACTGGACGCCCCGGCCGCAGGTCGATCTCGCCTTCGATCTCGGGACGCCGGACGTCGATCGGCTGCTGAGGCTCGCGGGTGGCGCGCCGGCCGGCTTCGGGCCGCTGGGCCTGCGTGGCAGCGTCGCCGGCAATTGGGAAGGCCTCGCGCTGCGGGACTGCGCGCTCGATGCCGCGGGATGGAGCCTGTTGGCGAACGGCAAACTCGCCCTGCCCGGCGCCGGCGAACGCGCGATAAAGAGGGCATCGTACCAGGGCAGCCTGGTCGTCAACGGCCAGCCGATCGAGGCCGTGCTCGACGCCGACCTCTCAGGCAACAAGCCGGTCATCTCCGCCGATCTCCGGACCAGTACGCTGGATTTCGGCCGGCTCGGCGGCGGGACGGCCGCGCCGCGGCCGCAGCGGCCTGCGCCCACTCTCGCCTCGCGGCCGATCGGCACGCCGCTGCGAAGCGTGGACGGTACGTTGAAGGTTTCGGTGGCGAGCCTTGGGGGCGCGCCGATGCCCCTCGGCAATGCGGAAATCGCGGCGACCCTGAAGGACGGTGTGCTCACCGTCTCCCGGTTCGAGGGAGGGCTCTATGGCGGAACGATCAGCCTGGCCGGCGTCGTCGACGGCCGCGAGCCGTCGCTGTCCTTCGACTTCAAGGGAGAGGCCCGCGACCTCAGTCTCGGCGAGATGCTGCGTCGCAGCTCCGGCAGCAACGAAATCGGCAGCCTCATCAAGATCGCGATCGACGGCCGCCTGAGCGCGAACGGCATGGCGCTGCGCGGCAACGGGACGACCGTTGCCGAAATCAAGAACTCGCTGGCCGGGAGCGCGCAGCTGAGCGGTCATGTCCAGGCGCGGGCCGACCGGTTCCTGCAGGTTCTCGGCGCGGCGGCGACGGGAGCCGCGGGCGGCGTGATCGACCTCACGCTGGGCAACGTCATGAGCGTTCTCGGCGAAAAGGGTGGCGTCGGAATTGGCAACCTGCTGAACGCGATCTCGCTGGTGCTGAATCGCTTCGTCAACCATGACAACCCGTTGTCGGGCGATGTCGAGATCGCGGGCGGCGTACTGACGGACCGCAACCTGAACCTGCAGGGAAACCGCGCTTTGGCCAGGATTGCCACGCGCACCGATCTCGCCCGCGCCACGACAGACACCACGATCAACTTCATGCTCGCCGAGGAGCCATCGGCGCCTTACCTGATCGTCACCGCCCACGGCGCGCTGACGTCGCCCTCATTCAACGCGGTGCGCGGCTCCGCCAGCGATCCGCCGGGCGTGATCGGCATCTTCCACAACTTGCCGCACGTGCCCCTACCCGACATTCCGATTCGCGTGCCGCACATTCCCACGCCCCACATCCCGAATATCTTCGGCCGTTGAGGCGCTGCGCTACGATAGCCCGAGACGGACAAGAATGCCCAAATGACGCGGCGCGAGACGTAGCGATCGTCGCGCCCGCGCCCTAAAAGACCCGCCATGTCCACCGCCCCCACCTACGTCCCGTCGCCTACGCCCGACCTCGCGAAGATCGGGCGCGCGCTGATTTCCGTGTCCGACAAGACCGGCCTCGTCGAGCTCGGCACGGCGCTGGCCGCGCATGGCGTCGCGATCCTGTCGACCGGCGGCTCGGCCAAGACCTTGCGCGAGGCCGGCATCGAGGTGGTCGAGGTCAGCGACCACACAGGCTTCCCCGAGATCATGGACGGGCGGGTGAAGACGCTGCAGCCCGCGATCCACGGCGGAATTCTTGCCCGCCGCACCGACCCTGGCCACGCCAAGGCGATGAACGACCACAAGATCGCGCCGATCGATCTCGTGGTGGTGAATCTCTATCCGTTCGAGGCGACCGTGGCGCGCGGCGCGGACTTCCCGACCTGCGTCGAGAACATCGACATCGGCGGGCCGGCGCTGATCCGCGCCTCGGCCAAGAACCACGACTTCGTCACCGTCGTCGTCGATCCCGCCGACTACGCGCCGGTGCTCGACGAACTCGCCGCGACCGGGGGCGCCACCACCCTCGCGCTGCGCCGCAAGCTCGCCGCCAAGGCCTATGCGCGCACGGCCGCGTACGATTCGGCAATCGCCGCCTGGTTCTCCGGGCAGCAGGGCGACACCTTCCCCGAGCGGCTGACGCTCGCGGCCGACCGCGTGCAAACCCTGCGCTACGGCGAAAATCCACACCAGCAGGCGGCCTTCTACAGCGACGGCAGCAAGCGGCCGGGGGTCGCCACCGCCCGCCAGGTCCAGGGCAAGGAACTCAGCTACAACAACATCAACGACACCGATGCCGCCTACGAGTGCGTGGCCGAGTTCGCCGAGCCCGCCGTCGTGGTGATCAAGCACGCCAACCCGAGCGGCGTCGCGATCGCGGCCGATCAATACAGCGCCTACCTCAAGGCCTACGCCTGCGATCCGGTGTCGATCTACGGCGGCATCGTCGCCGTCAATCGCACGCTCGAGGCACAGACCGCCACCGACCTCGCCAAGCGCTTCCTCGAAGTGATCATCGCGCCCGACGCGACGCCGGAGGCGCTCGAGATCCTGGCGCGGCGCAAGGATGTGCGGGTGCTGATTGCCGGCACGCTGCCCGATCCTTCGAGCACCGGGATGATGCTGAAGAGCGTCGCCGGCGGGTATCTGTTCCAGACGCGCGACAGCGGTCGTGTCACCAGGGCCGACCTCAAGGTCGTCACCAGACGGACGCCGACCGACCGCGAGCTGGCGGACCTCCTGTTTGCGTTCACCGTTGCCAAGCACGTGAAGTCGAACGCCATTGTCTACGCCAAGGACGGCGCGACGGTGGGCGTGGGGGCGGGACAGATGAACCGGCGCGACTCCTCGCGCATCGCGGCCCTCCGCGCTGCCGAGTCGGGCGAGATCGCCAAGCTCGCGCAGAGCCCCGCGATCGGCAGCGTGGTCGCGTCGGATGCCTTCTTTCCCTTCGCCGACGGCCTGCTCGCGGCCGCCGAAGCGGGCGCCACCGCCGTCATCCAGCCCGGCGGCTCGATGCGCGATCAGGAGGTGATCGACGCGGCCGACAAGGCGGGACTCGCCATGGTCTTTACCGGCATGCGCCACTTCCGGCACTGAGCGCACTTTCAGGAGCTGACCGCGCCAGGAGCGTGCCCAGCCTCCGGGTGGCGGTTGTGCACGTCACCGGGGCGGGGCCTCACGGTGCGGCCCGAGCCAGGGACGTTTTCTGCCTTCGGATGTGGCGATCCAGATTCCCGCGAACACCGCGACGAGGCCGAGCAGGAGATCGAGGGTGATCGCTTCGCCCACGAGCTGCTGCGCGAGCAGCGCGGCGGCGATCGGATTGACCGTCATGGTGGTCGCCACGCGTGTCGGCGAGGCGCGCTGCAGGGCCATCACCCACAGAATGAAGGCGAGCGCGCCGCCGGCGACACCCAGATAGATGCCGGCATACCACTGCGCCGGGCCGAAGCTCGCGAGCACCTCGAGGCGGCCGGTCAGCAGGCCGGCCAGGATCAAGGCGAGGGCGCCGCTGCCCATGCCGACCGCCAGGAAGCCGAGCGCGCTCGAGCGCTGGATGAACGGCCGCGAGAAGACATTGTAGAAAGCCATGCACAGAACTGCGCCGGCCATGATCAGCTCGCCGCGCCAGGCACCTTCCGGGGCCTCCGCCAGCCCCGAAGCGAGCGCCGCGAACACGCCGAGGACGGCAATGGTGACGCCGATAGTCTTCCGGGCCGTCAGGCGTTCGATGCCGAGCAGCGCACCGACGATCATGGTCTGCAATGGCAGCGTCGACAGCGCGAGGCTCGCGCGCGCGGCGGTCGTGTAGCTCATGGCCAGGTTGTAGAAAACGAAGAACAGCCCGTAGAGGCAGAAGCCAAGAAACGCTACTCCTGGCCAATCGGCGCGTGCGGGCCATCGCACGCGGAGCGCCAGCGCGACGGGCAGCACGCACAGGAAGCCGATACCCCAGCGCAGGATCGACAAAGTGAGCGGATCGCCGCTGCCGACGAGATAGCGCGTCACCGCCGCGGCCGTCCCTCCCAATGAGCTCGACACGAGGGCGATCAGCACGCCGATCCATTCTCCCATGTCTGTCTCCTGTCGTTCCCGGAATGCGCGTGCAATGTTGCGGTCGGTCCGCAGAGCCGCAACTACCCGGCAGGTACAGATGTCGCGCGAGCAGGAATTCGCATCGAAGCTTCGCTTCTGGCGTCATCGCCGCGGCTGGTCGCAACTCGAGCTTGCGGGTCGCGCCGAGATCTCGCAGCGCCATCTCAGCTTCCTCGAACTTGGCCGCGCGTCGCCCAGCCGCGACATGGTCCTGCGGCTCGCGAGTGCGCTCGACATTCCGCTCCGCCAGCATAACGCGCTGCTGATCGCGGCAGGCTTTGCGCCGGTGTGGCGCGAGACCGATCTCGACGCGCCGGAGCTCGCCGAGGTACGCGAGGCGATCGACTACATCTTCGCCCAGCAGGAGCCCTTTCCCGTCGTCGCGGTCGATCGCCACTGGAACCTGCTCAAGGCGAACGGCGGCGCGCTGCGCCTGGTCGAATTCCTGGTGGGTCCGCTGGCGCCCGGCACCGCGGTCAACCTCGCCGATGCGCTGGTCGGTCCCGACGTCCTGCGTCCCTATCTCCTGAACTGGGCCGAGGTGGTGCGCTATTTCCTGCGCAGCGTCGAAGCCGATGCCGCGGCCGACGGACGGCCCGAGACGGCGGCGCTGCTCGAGCGCCTGTTGTCTTACGGTGGCGTGCGGGCGCTGTTGAGGCCGGGCGTGACCGGAGATGCGGCTGTCGCCGTGCTGCCGATGCATTTCCGCAAGGGCGCTGTCGCGCTGAAGCTCCTCACCACCATCGCCACGCTCGGCACGCCGCAGGACATTACCGCGCAGGAGCTGCGCATCGAGAGCTTCTTCCCGATGGATCGCGCCACGGCCGCGGTGCTGCGCGGCTGGGCTCCTGGGTCAGGCGAGGCGCGGTAGTACCTCGTCGGCAAGCAGCCGGAATGTCTCGCGACTGAGCGGTGCGCACATCAGGTAGTTGAGGCCGATTTCCTCCTCGAGGCGAGCGATCTGGTCGACGAGCGATTGGGGCGTGCCGTGCAGGATGACGCTGTCGACATAGTGCTGGGCGGGATCCTTGCCGTCGTAGGTGCGTGGCGGGAGGCTCTTGCGATGCGCGTGTTGAGGGCCGGCATAGGCGTCGACCAACCATTGCGCGCCGCGCCGCGCGATCGCCTCGGCCTCGACCGTCGTCGGTGCGAGCGCGATCAGGCGGGCCATCGGGATATCGCGGCCGGCGTCGGAAAAGCCTGCCTCGGCGAGCTTGTCGGCGTAGCGACGGCGCTTGACGCCGAGTTCCCGGGTCGAGGCATGGGGATCCATGAGGATGGAAAAGCCGCGGCCCGCCGCCCAGTCGATCGCCGATTCCGACGTGGCAGCCATCCAGACCGGCAAGGGACGTTGCAGGGGCTTGGGCAACACCTCGATATCGTCGAAGCGATAGTGCGTCCCTTGGAAGCTGAAGCGCTCCTGCGTCCAGGCCGCCAGCACGATCTCGACGGCCTCGCGAAAACGCTCGGCGCTTTCCTCGACCGGTACGCCGAACGCGCTGAACTCGGAAGGCGCGAAGCCGCGGCCGGCGCCCCAGTTCACCCGGCCGCCGGAGAGCATGTCGAGCAGCGCCACTTCCTCCGCGAGTCGCAACGGGTGGTAGAGTGCGGCGAGCGACACCGCCGTGCCGATCCGCAGCCGCTTGGTGCGCGCCGCGGCCAGCACGCCCAGCATGTGCACCGAAGGGCAGACGCTGAAGGTCGTGAAGTGATGCTCGGCCAGCCAGACGGCGTCGAAGCCGCCTCTGTCCATGATCTCGATGCGCTCGAGCGCACGGGCGAAGACGTCTTCCAGCGGTCCGTGGCGGCCCGGCCAGCTGAAGAATTGCAGGACGCCGATCTTCATTGCTCCTCCCCGCTTTTTCGCCAGTAGAGCACGCGGCCGGAACGACCGATACCGCGGCGTAGCGTCCGGCAAAGCTCAGCGCAGTGGGAGCGCGTACATCTGCCCGCCCTTGCTCGCCAGCGCATTGATCCCGCGCGCGAACTTCAGCGGCGAGCCCTGGCCGACATTCTTTTCGTAAATATCGCCGTAGTTCCCGACCTGCTTGATGATGTTGTAGATCCACTCTTCGCTCAACCCGAGCGCCTTTCCGTTGCCCGGATCCACCCCCAGCAGCACGCGCAGGATGGGATCGTTCAGCTCGCGCTTGAGCGCATCGATGTTTTTCGCGCTGATGCCGCGATCCTCGGCTTCGAGCATCGCGTAATGAGTCCAGCGCACAACGTCGAGCCAGGGTGAATCGCCATCGCGCACATAAGGGCCGAGCGGCTCCTTGGAGATCACCTCCGGCAGCATCCTGTATTCAGCGGCACGGCCGCTTCGGACGATGGCAGCAGCGAGCGCCGTCGAATCGGCGGTCACCGCGGCGCAACGACTCGCATAGAACGCGCCGTACATCGCCTCCGCCGTGTCGAGGCTGATTGGCGTGATCGATAGCCGGCGAGCGCCGAACCAGGCTTTCAGATTGAATTCGTGGGTCGTTCCCTTGGCGAGGCAGACTGTGCTGCCGCTGAGATTGGCGAGCTGCTCGATCTTGAGCTTCTTGGGCACCACGAAGGTCTGGCCGTCGATGTAGTTTACGACAGCGAAGCGGACTTTCTTGCCTGCGGAGCGCTGCAGCGTCACGGTGGAATTGCGCGCCAGCACGTCGAAATCGCCGGCCGCGAGCCTGTCGAAGCGGTCGCTGGCCGAGACCGAGACGAACTTCACCTTGGTCGCATCGCCCAGCACCGCTGCGGCGACGGCGCGGCAGAGGTCGACGTCAAGACCCTCCCATTCCTTCACCGCATTGAACAGTGAGAAGCCCGGCAGTGTGCCGTCGACGCCGCAGATCAACTGGCCGCGCTTTTTCACGGTCTCGAGTGTCGACTGTGCCGCCGCCGGCACGGCCAACAGCAGCGCAATGGTACTCGCTATCACCCACCCAAGAATATTCATGCCCTCTCCCCAGAGTTTGCTGGAAGCTAGGCACGATTAAAGGCGCGCGGCTAGTCCGAAGCGCGAGCGGTGGCAATGCATATGTCTGATGAATTCCGAGCAACTCGGATCACGACCCGGCCGGCTTGATGTTGGGCGTGAGTTTCCTGTCGAGGGCCAGTCTGAATTCTCCCGATGACTGCTAAGCGGCAACTTCGAAAGGACGGATATGGCAATGGGGCGAGATTTTGTGCTCGTGTCCCCGAGATTTCCTCTCCTGCCGAGACATGCAACCAATTGACAGTTTGCTGCAACGCAACCACATGAGCCTTTCGCGCCGCAAATCGGCTGGGGGAGTTTCTGACCGTGTACCCAATCCGTCGCCTCGCCTTTGCTGCAGCTCTAATGCTGGTTGCCCTTCCCTCGTGGGCCCAGGGCGGTCCGCCGCAGGCGATGCCTGTCTCGGTCTCGGAGCCGGTCGCGAAAAGAGTCACCCAGTGGGACGAGTATTCGGGTCGTTTCGAAGCGGTCGCCACCGTCGAGGTGCGAGCCCGCGTTTCCGGCTTCATCGATAAGCTTCATTTCAAGGACGGCCAGTGGGTCAACGAAGGTGATCCGCTGTTCACCATAGACCAGCGCCCCTACGAGATCGCCGTCGACGTGGCGGCAGCGGACGTGGCCCGCAACAAGGCGCAGGTGGAGCTCGCCGAGCTGCAGGTCGGTCGCGGCGCGGCGCTGATCGGTTCGCGTACCATCACCGAAGCGGACAACGACACGCGCAAATCGAACCTCGCGGTGGCCAAAGCGCAGCTCAAGGCGGCCGAGGCGGCGCAACGCAATGCCCAGCTCAACCTCGAGTGGACCAGGGTCACTGCGCCGCTGAGTGGCCGAATCTCCGACCGCAAGGTCGACGCCGGCAATCTGATCCAGGGCGGCCAGAGCGGAGCCACCCTGCTCGCAACCATCGTCAGCACCGATCCCATCCGTTTCGTGTTCGACGTCTCGGAGGCCGACCATCTGCGTTACCAACGCCTGTTCCTCGCCGGCGAGCGGGCGCAGGCCGGCAGCTCGGCCATTCCGGTGCGCATCAAGCTTGCGGACGAAGCCGACTGGAAGCGCACCGGCAAGGTAGATTTCGTCGATAATTCGCTCAGCCCGCGATCGGGCACGATCCGCACCCGCGCCATCGTCGAGAACAAGGATCGCCTGCTGACGCCCGGCGTTTTCGGCCGCGTCCAGCTTTATGGAGGTGAATACGACGCCCTGCTGATTCCCGACTCGGCTGTCATCTCCGACCAGGCTCGCAAGATCGTGTTCGTGGTCGCCAAGGACGACGTCGTGCAGGCGCGACCGATTACGCTCGGCCCGCTGGTCGACGGGCTGAGGGTCGTTCGCGATGGCCTCAAGGCCGACGAAAGAGTGGTGCTCGACGGGCTTGCCAACCCGATGGTGCGCCCGGGCGCCAAGATCGCGCCCCAAAAGGGGCAGATCACTGCGCAGGCGAAGTAGGTCATGCGCTTTTCCCATTTTTTCATCGATCGGCCGATCTTCGCGTCGGTCCTGTCGCTCATCATCCTGATCGTCGGCGCCATCGCCCAGTTCGGATTGCCCGTCTCGGAATATCCCGAGATAGCGCCGCCCACGGTCACCATCAATGCGACCTATCCCGGCGCCTCCGCCGAGGTGATCGCCCAGACGGTCGCCACGCCGATCGAGCAGGAGGTGAACGGCGTAGACGACATGCTCTACATCTCGTCGCAATCCACCGGCGACGGCCAGCTCACGGTCAGCGTGACCTTCAAGCCAGGCGTCGATGTGGATCAGGCGCAAGTGCTTGTGCAGAATCGGGTGGCAGTCGCTCAGCCGCGCCTGCCGGAGGAGGTGCAGCGCCTCGGACTCGTCGTCCGCAAGGCCTCGCCAGACCTGATGATGGTCGTGCACATGACCTCGCCCGACGGCTCGCGCGACCAGCAATACATCTCGAACTACGCGACGCTCTACGTGAAGGACGTGCTCACGCGCGTGGAGGGCGTCGGGAATGTGATCGTATTCGGTGCACGCGACTATTCGATGCGGATCTGGCTCGATCCGGCACGTGTCGCGGCCCACAATCTGACGGGCGGCGAAGTCGTGCTGGCCATGCGCGCGGCGAACCTGCAGGTCGCGGCGGGAGCGATCAATCAGGCGCCGGCCTCGTCGCCCGGCGGATTCACGCTGACGGTCAACACGCTCGGTCGCCTGACCTCGCCCGACGAGTTCGGGAACATCGTGCTGCGCGCCGAGACCAATGGCTCGGTAGTCCGCCTGCGCGACGTCGCGCGCATCGAGCTGGGCGCGCAGGACTACACCCAGAACTCCTATCTCGACAACAAGAACGCCGTGGCCCTCGGTGTGTTTCAGCGCCCTGGATCGAACGCGCTGTCCACCTCCGACGGTATCAAGGCCAAGATGGAGGAGCTCAAGAAGCTTTTTCCGCCCGGCATCGATTATACCGTCGTCTACAACCCGACAGAATTCATCCAGGCGTCGGTCGACGCCGTTATTCACACGCTGTTCGAGGCATTGATCCTCGTCGTGGTCGTGGTCATCCTGTTCCTGCAGACGTGGCGCGCGGCGCTGATTCCGCTGTTGGCCATCCCGGTGTCGCTGATTGGCTCGTTCGCCGTCATGTCGGCGGTCGGCGTCTCGTTCAACACGCTGTCGCTGTTCGGCCTGGTGCTGGCGATCGGCATCGTGGTCGACGACGCAATCGTGGTCGTCGAGAACGTCGAGCGCTACCTGACGCAGGGCATGTCGCCCAAGGAAGCTGCGCACAAGACCATGGACGAGGTCGGCGGCGCCCTGATCGCGATCTCGCTCGTGCTGATCGCCGTCTTCTTGCCGACAGCCTTCATCACAGGATTGCAGGGTTCGTTCTACAAGCAGTTCGCCATCACCATTGCGGCGTCGACGGCGATCTCGGCCTTCGTCTCGCTGACGCTGTCGCCTGCGCTCGCCGCGCTGCTGCTCAAGACCCACGCGCTGTCACATGTCGAGTCTGGCAAGCCGACCATCGGCGACCGGCTGATGTTCCCGATCAACTGGTTCTTCAATGGATTCAATCGCGCCTTCGAATGGCTGGCCGACGCTTACGGCAGGTTCACCGCTCGAGCGGTCCGCATGATCGTGGTCGTGCTGGTCATCTACGCCGGCCTGCTGTTCCTCACTTACAATCGGTTGGTGAGCACTCCAACCGGCTTGATCCCGCAGCTCGACCGCTCGTACCTGATCGCGGCGATGCAGCTGCCGCCCGGCTCGACGCTCGAACGCGCCGACAGGCTGGTGCGCCAAGCCTCGGAAATGATCATGGCGACGGAAGGCGTGGAGCACGCCGTGTCGTTCGTCGGTTTCGATGGGGCAACCTTCACGAATGCCCCGAACACGGGCGTCATTTTCGTCACCCTCAAGCCTTTCGCCGAGCGCGCACACCTGCCCAAGGAGCAGATCCTCAACGAGCTGCGCGGCAAGATGTTCTCGCTGCGCGAGGCGTTCGTCTTCGTGCTCGAGCCACCTTCGGTCCCTGGCATCGGCACCGGCGGAGGCCTCAAGGGCTATGTCCAGGATCGCGCCGCGCGCGGTCTCCCGGCACTGGAGGGCGCAACCTGGGCGTTGGCCGGCGCGGCGGGCCAGACGCCCGGTCTCACACAGGCCTTCACTCTGTTCAGCACCAAGACACCGCAGATATTCGCCGACATCGACCGCACCAAGGCCGAACAGCTCGGCGTGCCGATCGGTAACGTCTTCCAGACACTATCCGTCTACATGGGCTCGGCGTACGTGAACGACTTCAACATCCTCGGCCGCACCTACCGGGTAACGGCGCAGGCCGACGATCCTTATCGCCTTACTGTTCGCGACGTGGCCAACCTCAAGACACGCAGTGCGAGTGGAGAGATGGTGCCGATCGGCTCGGTTGCAACCTTCAGCGACACGACGGGGCCGTATCGCGTGGCCCGCTACAATCTCTATCCCGCGGCAGAAGTGCAGGTCGCCCTCACCCGGGGGTTTTCGTCCGGACAGGGAATCGCAGCGATGGAGGATCTGGCCAGCAAGGTGCTGCCGTCCGGTTTCGGCTTCGAATGGACGGAGATCGCCCTCCAGGAGAAGCTGGCAGGCAACACCGCGATCCTCGCGTTCGGCCTCGCGGTGCTGTTCGTCTTCCTGCTGCTTGCCGCGCTCTATGAGAGCTGGCTGTTGCCGCTTGCGGTCATTCTGATCGTGCCGATGTGCATCCTGGCCGCCATGATCGGCGTGAATATTCGGGGTCTCGACCGCAACATTCTGGTCGAGATCGGCTTGGTGGTGCTGGTGGGCCTCGCGGCAAAGAACGCCATTCTGATCGTGGAGTTTGCCAAGCAGGCGCATGAAGCCGGAATGACCCGTTATGAAGCCGCGGTTTCGGCGGCACGGACGCGCTTGCGCCCAATCCTGATGACGTCCCTGGCCTTTATATTGGGTGTGGTCCCGCTGGTCTTCAGCACCGGGGCCGGAGCGGAGATGCGCCAGTCGCTCGGCACGGCCGTATTTGCGGGTATGCTGGGAGTGACGATCTTCGGCCTTATCTTCACGCCCGTCTTCTATGTGATCTCGACCGGCCTGGCAGAGTTGCGGTTCAAATGGCGAAAAAAAGACATAGAGACGCCGACCTTCACGCCCGAGGTGTGAAGGCCGGCGCCTGCTTTAGAGTGTGGGTCGTGTCGATAGGTTAGACCTTATCGATCGTGTCCTTCACCGCATCCTTGGCCTTGCCTTTGGCCTGCTGCATGTCGCCCTTGGCCTCCTGCAGAGCGCCTTCGGCCCGCATCTTGTCGCTGTCGACGGCCGCGCCAATACCCTGCTTGGCCTTGCCGATCGCCTCGTTGGCGGCGCCCTTGATCTTGTCGGTCGTGCTGCTCATCGGTCTCTCCTCTATCAGTGTTGGACTGTTAGAACGTCGGTGGGGCGATGTTGTTGCGGCATGCCCCCGGAATAAACATTCGCTTCGATCGCTTCGGTGATTGCCTGCACGGTCGGCTCGTCGAGGGTGAAGCAGCGCTGGCTTGCCCACTCCGGGTAATCCTCCGTCTCTTCCGCGCCGACAGCGGATGCGAGTTGCTCGGCGTCCCGAGGGGTTGCAAAGGCGCAGAAGGTCACCGCGCATTCTTCTTCGCATCGCGTCAGGAGCGCGAAGTCAGCGTTCGGACATAAGCCTTCGATGAGCGTTGTCAGAAGCGCCGCAGGTTCGTCCGCGGCCTTCGGTGCGAGCCTGACCGCGACGAGGTGCCGAGCGGCCGGTTCATTCACGAGGTGGGTCCAAGGGCGTTGTGTCATGCGCAAACAACGCACGAACTGCACCAAAGGCTCCCGCCAGTGTGAGGGACCGCATAAACCGCCTGAGCGGTACTCGATGTCGCGCGCGGTTGGCGATGCGCTCCGCCGATCACACTCGGACGAGCATCAGACGCTACGCGGGCAGGCCCATCTGCATTTCAACCACGATTTATTCGGACGGAGGGCCGTTACACCATTGAGCAGATGTCGAGCTGGCGCAGGACGTTTTCCGCTGCTGCCTCGCCATGGAAAACTCTCGGGCTGCTTGCGCGGACCATTGGGGAGGAGAATACCGCAGCGACCTCGGAGGCAAAATACGTCCGCCGCGCTGGAGGAATGCTTCATGATAATTGGCCAATTATCGTCCGGGGTGGACAGATTCCCGTGCCGAGGTGCTTCAATGAAATGCAGAATTGGTTGTGGACAACCTGCAAAGACCCTGAAATTTTATGTAGTACTTAATCTTGCAATACTCGTCTAAGCACTTGCTACCTTCTTCGAGGAATCGTCCATGCCGCGCACCAAATCTCTTTCCGCCATTCGTGCCCAGATACGGGCGCTGGAGAAACGCGCCCAGACCATAGAAGCGAAGGCGGATAAGCGGATCACGGCATTGGCGAAACTCATTTCGCTCCACTCGCTGTCGCCGGCCGACTGGCGGCAGGCCGTCGCCCTCAGCAAGGGCGGCAAGCGGGGTATGTCCCGCGGTGCCGGCAAACCCGTGCCGGTCAAGTATGCCGACGAGAAGGGCAACAAGTGGACAGGTCGCGGCCGGCCTCCGTTGTGGTTGGTCGCAGCCGAGAAAGCGGGCCGCAAGCGCGAGTCCTTTCTCTTGAAGCCCGCGAAATAGACCAGACTCGCGAATGAAATCACCCGTAGCCAATGTCACAGAGTTGCGGCCTTCGCGGGTGAGGGAAAGGCCGAGATAGAAAGGTCGCCGGCGGCAAGGGCCTAGCCGGACCTGTTCGATTTCACCCTATCGGGCAACCTTCGGAGCTGTAATCATGACGGATGCTATCGACGATCTGTTTCGCCGTTTTGGAAGAGCCTTCAACAAGGGCGATGTCGAAGAGATTGCGGCATGCGTTACCGACGATTTCGAATGGCGCCTGAATGCCGGCGCAGCCCCGACCGGGCGTGTGCTGAAGGGGAAAGACGATCTGCGCGCTCACTTTGCAGACAAGAGCAAAGCGCATCGAGAGGCCCGCTTTTCGGAGGCGCGCATCCATCGTGCAGGCGAGAAGTTGTTCGGGACCTTCCGCGTCACCGGAATCGATCATGCCGGCAAGGCGTTCGACCGATACGGCATCGATCTTTATGAGGTGAAGGACGGCAAGATCTCCCTCAAGGACAGTTACCTGAAGACCGAGTGACATGAACGACACCGTTCTCTGGGACGTCGATCGGCGCGGCGTCGCCACCGTCACGCTCAATCGCCCCAAGGTCAACAACGCCTACAACGGCGATCTCATCGGCGGCCTGCATGCGGCCATGGATGCGCTGGGCCGCGAGCCTTCACTGCGTATCGTCGTGCTGAAAGGCAATGGACGGCACTTCCAGGCGGGGGCGGATCTGGCCTGGATCAGCGGGGTCGCCCGACAAAGCCCGCGCGAGAACGAAGCCGTTAGCCGGCTGACGGCAGAGGCGATCCGCCGCCTCGATACGACGCCAGTGCCGACGCTGGCCTTGATTCAGGGCGGATGCTTTGGCGGCGGTACCGGAATAGCTGCGGCGTGCGATGTCGTCGTGGCCAGCGAGGATGCTGTTTTTTCCATAAGCGAAACACGATGGGGCTTGATGGCAGGAATCATTCTGCCGCAACTCTGCCAGGCCATTGGTTTGCGTCAGGTCCGCCGTTACGCCCTGACGGGTGAACGGTTTGGTGCCGCGGAGGCACAACGGCTCGGGCTCGTCCACGAGGTCTGCCCAACTGGGGGCCTGGAGGAGGCAGGAGGGAAGATCATCGAAGCAGTGCTCATGAATGCCCCGGCCGCTACGTCGGCGACCAAACTTCGCGCGCTTGCCTCGGCGCGGGCCTTCATCGACGAGGGCGAGATGCGAGACCTGATTGAGGAGCATGCCCGTACCCGCCAGCAGGACGAGGCGACGGAGGGGCTGGCCAGCTTCAGGGAGAAGCGCAAGCCCTCGTGGTACCCGGACTAATCCGAGCATCAGGCGGGCCGCAGCGATTACTCCGCGGCCTGCTTCTGCGCCATCTTGTCCGGCGTGAGTGTATAGGTCGTGAACTGCCTGTTGAGCGCAGGCATGGGGCAAGCTTCGAGGTGGCCTTCGCCTGGTCGCATCAGGATCATCGCCGATGTCGCAACGGTGTTTCCGCGATTATTGGGTCGCGGCGGACGGCACACCGAATATGGCGAGCCGTAATCGTCGAAAAAGGCTTGCCGGAGATCTTCCAAGGTCAGGTGGCCCTGCTTGGGCGTCAGATGCTCACGCACCCGCATGTCGCGATATAGCGAGCAGGGGGTTTCCTGAATGCCCGTGTCCTTTACGCGCGCCCGGGCGGCGTCCGCGATCCAGTGATTGGCATGAACGTAGATGCCCCGCTCGGGAGCGACCCAGAACGTCTCGTCCGGAGCGCATTCGAAGCCGAACGCCTCACCTCCGCAATGGCTGACCGCCATGTGGTTTGAGCCCAGCTTGGGAGTCGAGAAGATCGTGCGTATCGCCTCGGCGAGATGGCTGCTCTCCAGCACCTTGCGGCGAATGAAGGGCAGGGGAACGCCTGCGCCACGTTGATAGTCGCGATCGCATTCCAGCGCATTGGCGGTAAGCCCGATGCCTGCCGAGTTCAGGCCGGAACGGGCCAGGCCTCCTGCCTCCGTAAAGGTAAGGATATCGGGTCCGTCATCGCGCCGAATTCGCAGCACCACGCCGGTTTCGGCGCATTCGGCGCGCCAGTCCCAGTTCTGGCCGTGCAGCAGCACGCCATCGGCGCTGGCTTCGGGCAGGGCAAATGCCGCCGTGCAGCCGTCCGGGAAATGCTGGTGGGTGTGCTGCTTGCGCGCCGCGGCGACCATCTCGGTCCGCGCGTTCATCAGCATCACACCGGCGAACGATACCCCTGCCCCCTCGGCAATTCCCCGCATCTCGTCGACGTAGGTCGGATCGAACTTCTCGACCACTGGCACGAGCGCATTGGCGCGCTGCTCGAGATGCTTCCAGTCGACGCCGTTCCTTACCAGCGACTCCGAATACATCTCGATGCCGCACTTGATACGATCAGGAGCGGCATGACCATGCTGACGACCGCGCTCGCGCGGGCTGCCGCTCAGCTCGACGAGCGGAAAGGGTGCATAGGCCATCAGGGGTTCCCGAGCAGTGCTTGACGAAACCGGTCCTTGAGATGGGCGCCATCCTGGGGCGGCATGACGAATTCGAGCTTCTCGACCATCACCTTGACCAAGCGGAAGATCGGGCCCTTCTTGCCGCGCAGATCCTTCACGAGCTGGGACACTTCGGCCTTCTCGGTGACGGTGCTGCAATCGGCGATCCCGCAGCCTTTGGCAATCATCGCGAGATCGGTACCGGCGCCCGAATCGGTCGGACCGTTGTTGCGCGGCGAAGTATGCGTCGCCTGATTACCCGTTTCGCCGAACTTCTCGTTGTCGAGCACGCAGATCGCGAGATTGTCGGGAGACTGGGCAGCGACGGTGGCGAGAGAACCCAGGCTCATCAGCATGTCGCCGTCGCCCGTGATCACGAGCACGCGCTTGGTCGGTTGGGCGATGGCGAGGCCGAGGCCCATGCCGACCGGCGCTCCCATCGCGCCCCACAGCGGCATGTTCAGTGGTCGGTCGCCCGCGTTGGTGATGTCCCAGTTGGACGAGCCGAGGCCTGCAATCACCAGGAGATTGTCGTCGGCACCGGCGAGGATTTTCTTCACCAGCGGACGGCGCTGAAGAGTGGCCTGGCTCATGTCACTTCTTCCCGAATGTCTTGATGCCGATGAGCTTCTGGCGCAGCAGGACGGCCACCGACTGGCCGCCATGGAACGCCGAGCGCGCGGCCGCATCGACGGTTGCCTTCACATCCTCGGCCTTGTCGACCGAATAGAGCAGCATGCCCATTGCCTCGAGCACCTTGGGCGTCCCCTGTCCCATCGGATACTGCCAGGAATTGAACTCGCCATAGTCGCCCCGCATCGTGATGAGCGTCAGGAACGGGAACCGCAGCGTCTTTGTCAGTCCCACCATGTTGATGGTGTTGCCGACGCCGGAACTCTGCATCAGCATCGCGGACCGCTGACCGCCGAGCCAGGCGCCGGCGGCAATCGCAATGCCTTCCTCTTCGGTCGTCAGCGCCATAGTGCGCACCGAGTTCGATTTCTGGCAGGCTTCTATGAGGCGCGAATGCCCCGCATCCGGCACATGATAAACCTGCTTGATGTCATGGTCCTGAAAGACCTCGAAGATGTCGTCGCGCCAATCGTTCATGGCGACAGTTTATAGCGCCGGCGGCGTGACGCACCATACCGGTTTCGCGCGGCGCGACGACCCGCGATGCGCGCATCCTCTTCGCAACTCACCGTGCGGGTAGCGCGGCGCGCGATTGCCCGGTGAACACCGCGTACTTTTCGGTCGTACCGCTACGTAACTCTACGGCCTATGCGAAGGAGGGCTTCAGGACCGCCAGGAAGACGATGGCGATCATCAGCAGTGTCGGCACCTCGTTCCACCACCGGAAATAGAGGGACGGACGACTGTTACGGTCCGCCTCGAAATCTTTGCGCCAGCGACCGTAGAGGTGATGGACGGCGGTCAACCCGGCAACGAGCGCGAACTTTATCTGCCACCACCCGGCGTGCCACCACTGGCCCTGCCAGGCGAGCACCAGTCCGAAGATCCAGACGAGGATCATCGCCGGGTTCATGATGCCGCGGAACAGCCGACGTTCCATGATTTTGAAGGTCTCGCTCTGCGGCGATCCGGCCGGAGTGTCTGCGTGATAGACGAACAGGCGCGGCAGATAGAGCAGACCCGCCATCCACGAAATCACCGCGACGATATGAAGGGCCTTCAGGATCTCGTAGACCATAGCGCCGCCCGAACCAGATTGGCCAAACCGTGGATGAATAGCGGATGGGTGCCGACGGCGGGCACGCGTACGTACGTTGGCACACCGGCCTGCTCGGCGAGGTGGCGATACTCGATGTCGAGTTCGACGAGCGTCTCCGAATGCTCCGACACGAAGCTCAGCGGATAAAGCACGACTCCCCTACCGTCGTCAGCAGCGCGCCGGATTTCCGCCTCTGTCGACGGCCCGATCCACTTCAGCGGCCCGACCCGGCTCTGGTAGCAGACTGACCAATCCACTCCTCCCAGATGCTGGCCGATCGCCCCCGCCGTCTGCTCGACCTGGGCCTGGTACGGATCGCCCGCCTTGATGATCTTCTCCGGCAAGCCATGGGCGGAGAACAGCACGCGCTTTGGACCATCGCCGGCCGCTGCGAGTCCTTGCGTGATGAGCTCTACCGAAGCCCGAACGAACCCTGGTTCGGTAGGGTAGCTCTCGATCTCGACTGTCGGCGCCTTGAGGCTCGATGCCTTCTTCCAGGCCTTGAATGACGATGCCGTCGTCGTCGTCGAAAACTGCGGATAGAGCGGCAGCAGCACGATGCGGTCCGGTGCAAAGCGCTGCACGGCGCTGACGACCGCCTCCGTCATCGGATGCCAGTAGCGCATGCAGACATAGCCGCGCCATTCGTGCTCCGGGCCGAGCGCCGCTTCGAGCGCCCGCGCCTGCGCCTCGGTCTGCCCGACGATTGGCGAGCCCCCGCCAATTTTCGCGTAGATCTCGCGTGCCTTCGGCGCGCGACGAGACGCGATGAAGCTGGCGAGCGGCAAACGCAGCCAGGCCGGCAAAGTGATGATCGCGGGATCGCTGAACAGGTTGCGCAGAAAGGGCTTCACGGCGTCGGGAGAATCGGGGCCGCCGAGATTGAAGAGGATGATGGCGATTTTCACGCGAGCGTTCTGCCTGTTCTCTCCGCCTCTGCCAGGGGAAAGACAATCCGAGAGGGTATAGAATCGACCATCATCATGCCGACGGCTTCCAGTTGCGCACGATGTCGACGAGCTGGGCAACATGTTCCGGCGGCGTCTGCGGGATTACTCCGTGACCCAGGTTGAACACGAAGCGACCCTGACCGAGCTTGTCCAGAATCCGCGTCGCCTCGCGCTCGAGCGCGGGACCGCCGGCCACGAGCATGATGGGGTCCAGATTTCCCTGCAGCAGGATGTGGGGTTGCAACTTCTGAGCGGCCCAGTGTGCACCGATTCCGGTGTCTATCGAGAGAGCGCTGAAGGCGTCCGGCCGGCGGTACATCAGCGCTGCCGGACCAACCGCGCGTGGGAAGGCAATTACCGGCACCTTGGGATGGCGGGCGCGCAGAGCGTGGGCGATGCGCACCATCGGTTCCAGTGACCAGCCGAACAGCTGCTCCTCCGGCAGAATCCCCGCCCACGAGTCGAACAGCTGGACAGCATCGGCACCGGCCTCGACTTGATTGGCGAGGTGGTCGACCACCGAGTCGACCAGCAGATCGACGAGAAGCGCGAAGGACTCCGGATGACGATAGGCCCAGAGCTTCACCTTGGCGAAGTCCTTGCTGCTGCCGCCTTCGATCATGTAGCAGGCGAGCGTAAACGGCGCGCCGGCAAATCCCAGTAGCGCAATGTCATTTGGGAGCGCCTGCCGGGTCGCAGATATGGCGGCATAGACTGGCTCCAGATGGTCGGTGAGCCGCGCCCGCGAGAGCTGTCCGAACTGTGCGGGGTCCGTGAGTGGCTCGAGCTTCGGACCTTCGCCCTCGGCGAACCAGACTTTCTGGCCCAGCGCGTCAGGCACCACGAGGATATCGGAGAAGATGATGGCAGCGTCGAGCCCGAACCGCCGGATCGGCTGCAACGTGACCTCGACGGCTTTCTCCGGTGTATAGCAGAACTCGAGGAACGACTTTGTCGTTGCCCGAACGGCACGGTACTCCGGCAGATAGCGTCCGGCCTGGCGCATTAGCCAGATCGGCGGCGTCGGAAAGCGCGTCCCGGCGAGCGTCTCCAGGAATTTCCCGCTGCTCAAGTTCTTTCCCTCATGTGTCACTCTTATCCTTTCTTAATAGGTAGTAGCAGTAGTAGGGGGTGAGGAACGTGGGGATGCGTGTCATTAGACACCCGTCCCCAGCAGCTTGTGGATGGGAATCGCCCATGAAGCAGCGTCGCTCGGCTGAATTCCCGACTCGGTCGCTGCCGGGAGCAGACTATCCCGAGGGGACGAAAGGCGGGGCGCAAGAGGCAATCCGGGTCTCAATGCGGAGCTCTTCCGGACAGTGTCCGTACTATCCCCGATGACATGCGGGCAATCCCGCGTTTCTCCCGGGGGATCTGTGGGGTAAGTTGGGCTGTGGCCAATCGCAATTTCCACGTCCATCTCGTTTCGGATTCCACCGGCGAAACCGTGTCGAGCGTGGCCCGCGCCTGCCTGGTGCAGTACGAAGGAATTTTCGTCCAGGAGCATGTCTGGTCGCTTGTCCGGACCAAGGGCCAGATGGAGAAAGTGATGCAGGCGGTCGAACGGGACCGTGGACCAGTGCTCTATACGCTGGTCGATCCGGAGCTGCGAGACCAGGTGCGTGACAGCTGCCGCAGCCTTCAGCTGCCCTGCGTCGGGGTGCTCGATCAGGCGATGAGCGTGCTGGGGCTGCATTTTCATTCCAAGAGCGAACAATGGCCCGGCCGCCAGCACCAGCTCGACGAGGGCTATTTCGATCGGATCGACGCGATGCACTACACGCTGGCGCACGACGACGGACAGTCGACGCATGATCTCGACGACGCGGACGTGATTCTGGTCGGTCCGTCGCGAACCTCCAAGACGCCGACCTGTGTCTACCTCGCGAACCGCGGCGTGCGGGCCGCCAACGTGCCGCTTGTCCCGCTGGTGCCACCTCCGGCGGAGCTCGAAACGGCAACGCGGCCCCTGGTCGTCGGCCTGATCACCGATCCCGAGCGTCTCGTGCAGATTCGCGTCAATCGTCTGCGGCTGCTGCAGCAGGACACTGAGAGTGAATACACCGACATGGAGCGCGTGCAGAGCGAGATCCAGGACGCGCGCCGGCTCTATGCTCGACGCAAATGGGCGACAATCGACGTCACCCGCCGCTCGATCGAGGAGACGGCGGCTGCAATCATGCAGATGCTGGCAACCCGGCGCGCCCGGAAGCAGGAGACCCTGTAGCGCTGGATGAAGAACGAGGGGAGGGCTTGATGATGCGGACGCGTTCCCTGATTGCGCTTGGTCTGATTGTTGCTACGTCGTCGGCGCTCGCGGCAAACGGCATTGATGTTAAACGCGGCGAGGACAGTCTTGTGTACGGCAGTTGCGTGCCGAGCCTGGTGGTCGAGAACAAGTCGTCGGAGACGATCGACTATCTTCAGGTCGATCTGGTCGTTGCACTGAGCGATGGCCGTCAGCAAACCGTCGAGTTGATGTCGGCCTATCGGGAGGGCGTGCTCTTTCCTATCGCACCCGGGGAGACAGCGACCTTGAAACAGCATCTGGATACATCACGCGCGCTGGGTGTCGGTTGCGCAGACGTTAAGGTCCGCAGCGTCGCTCGAACGATCTGCGAAGCCGCTGGCAAGGCTTGCAACTCTTCGGTGAGCATCCAGCCGTGAGGCGTCGGACGATCCTCGGCGGCGCGGCCGCGTCGCTGCTCGCGGCACCTGCGATTGCGCAGAGCTATCCCAGCAAGCCAATCCAGATGATCGTGCCGTATCCACCGGGCGGCGGGACGGACGGCTTCGGCCGCATCACCTCGGACATATTGTCCGAGAAGATCGGCCAGCAGATCATCATCCGCAATATCGGCGGTGCCTCGGGCGTAACGGGATCCGACACGGTGCGGCGCTCCGAGCCGGATGGCTATACCCTGCTGTTCAACGCGAGCCTGTTCGTGCTGGGCAAGCACGTCGTCGCCTCTTGTCCGTACGACCCGCAGGCCGACTTTCGGCCGATTGCCCAGGCGGGCGAGGCCCCGCTGGTGCTGCTGGTCAATATCGATGTGCCCGGTACCGACTATGCCAGTACGATGGCCGCGATCGGGAAGGAGCCGAAGAAGTACTTCTTCGCTCTGTCGTCCGGCGGCTCGGCGGGCCATGTCGCGACGCTCGAGTTCCTGCGCCGTACCGGGCTGCCGCTGGACACAGTGCTCTACAAGGGCACTGCCCCGGCCAACGCCGACCTGCTGAGCGGCAGCGTGCAGCTCTTCATGGATCCTTGGACGGCGCTGCTGCCGCTCGCGCGCGCCGGCAAGGCGCGGGCGATGTTCGTCACCTCCAGGACGCGCACGCCTCTCGCTCCCGATATCCCGACGTCGGACGAGGTCGGTCTAAAGGATTTCTACCTCAGCTCCTGGTACGGCGTGTGGGCACCCAAGGCTACGCCTGATGCCGTCGTCGATCGGCTGGCGTTGGCAATGGCCGAAGTCAACAAGGACAAGGGCTTCATCGCCAAGTGCGGATCGCTCGGCCTCGTCCCGACCGGACGCGGACCGCAGGAGTTCACCGCGTTCATCAAGAGCGAGGTCGACACGAATACGACGCTGCTGCGCAACGCGGGCTATAAGCCGGAGTAAGCACTTTCTGCGCTGGCGCAGGCGGCGCCAACGGGGCACGCTTGCGGCAAACACGCAGGCGGAGGAACACATGACCGGTGTGCTCGACGACTATATGGTAAATCCCTCCCTGTCGCTTCTGGACAAGACGCGGCTGCAGGCGCAGGTCCTCGTGCCGGTGCTGCATGCCCTGCGTACGGAACTCGGCAAGGAAAATGCCGATGCGATCGTGAAGAAGGCGCTGGGTGCCTGGTCCAGGGAAATGTTCGCGACGATCGGCAGGGACATCGATGCGAGCCCGCGCCGCAAATGGGCGGTAATGCAGGGCCACATGAATGAGGTCTCCGGACCTTCGGTCGAATTCGAAACACATCGCAAGGACAGGGAAGCGTTCGAGTTCGACGTGACTCGCTGTCGCTTCGCCGAATTCTTCCGGGCTCTCGATGAGCCGGAGCTGGGCGCATTGCTCGCATGCCAGACGGATTTCGACATTGCCGCTGCCAGCGGCGGCGAGGTGAGCCTGGAGCGCAATCAGACAATCATGCAGGGCGCGCCGAGCTGCACGTTCCGATACAAGTTTGCGCCGCGGTAGATGCGAACTCGGTATCAGGCCTCTGACTGAATTTTTCTTCAGAGAGCACTCAGAAGATAATTCAACCGAACCGCGCACTGCACGAAGCCTTATTATTCCGCCGCCTTCATCGCGGGCTCGAAGCGGGCGTCGAAGTCGCGTATCGATCTTTCTACTTCGGCGGCGATCTGCTTCAGCTTGTCGGCGTTGACCACCTTAAGTCCGAACAGGTCCTTGACATAGAATACGTCGACGGCGCGTTCGCCGTAGGTTGTGATGTGGGCCGAGGCGATCTGCAGATTGAGTCGTGTAAGGGCGCGCGTGACGATGTGCAGGAAGCCCGGCCGATCTCTGCCGTTTACCTCTATCACGGTGAAGGTGTCCGACGCATTGTTGTCGATCAGTGCGCGCGGGGGCACCGTAAAGAGGCGGTCACGCTTGGGCCAGGAACTCCTCTGCGATTCGAGCTCGCGAGCGATGTCGAGGCGGTTGGAGAGTGAAATCTCGACCCGCGCGGCAAGGCGCGCGAGACGCTGCGGCCCGTCGAAAGGCTTGCCCTCCAGATCCTGGATCCAGAAGACGTCGAGCGCCATGCCATTGGCCAAAGTGAATATCTTCGCGTCTACGATGTTGGCACCGCTGATCGCCATGGCGCCGGCGAGGCGGGCAAACAGGCCGTGTGTGTCGAGTGTATAGATCGTGATCTCGGTGACCGAGCGATCGGCCTCGACCCGGTGCTCTATTGCGAGGGGCTGGTGGTCGCGCTCTGCGCGACGCACCAGCTCGGCCTGACGCACCAGGGCATCGATCTGGAACGACAGCCAGTAAGGCGCATAGCCGCGCGCGAAATGCTCTTCCTTCTCGACGTCGCTCCAGCCGACGAGACGCTTGCCGACGTCGGTCTGGATCGCTTTGATCCGCTCGGCGCGGCCGCCCGATAGAGTGCCACCCGACATCACCCGCTCGGCGGCGTTGTAAAGCTGGCGCAAAAGGGCAGCTTTCCAGCCGTTCCATACGTTGGGACCGACCGCCCGGATGTCACACACCGTCAGTACCAGCAGTAGCCGCAACCGCTCCGGCGATTGCACCAAAGCAGCAAAGGTCTCGATCGTCTTGGGATCCATCAGATCGCGCTGGAACGAGGTTGCCGACATGGCGAGGTGATAGCGCACCAGCCAGGCGACGGTTTCGGTCTCGGCTTCGCTCAGACCGAGGCGCGGGCCTAGCGCCATGGCGACATCGGCGCCGAGGATCGAATGATCGCCGCCGCGACCCTTGGCGATGTCGTGCAGCAGCACGGCGAGGTAGAGGACGGGTCGTGACAGGATCTTGTGGACGACGTCGGCCGAGAGTGGGTGGTCCTCCTTCAGCGTTCCGTTCTCGATTCGCGCCAGGATGCCGATGGCACGTATCGTGTGCTCGTCGACAGTGTAGGTGTGATACATGTCGTGCTGCGTCTGGGCCACGACGCGCCCGAAGTCGGGGATGAAGCGGCCGAACACGCCGGCCTCGTTGAGCCGACGCAAGGTTGTCTCGGGGTCGTGGCGCGAGGTCAGCATTGCCATGAAGAGGCGGTTGGCTTCCGGATCGTTGCGCAGCCGGTCGACGAGACGGATGTTCTGGGTGATCAGCCGCAGCGTGGCGGGATGGATATCGAGGCCATTCTCCTGCGCGACATGGAACAGCCGCAGGATGGCCACGGGATCCTTGACGAAGGTATCGGGCGTTGCTGCCGCCAGCCGCTCACCGTCTAGGCGAAAACCGTCAAGTTGTCGTGGCCGCAGACTCTGCCACAGGGCCGCAAGCTTTGGTTTGCGACGGCGGCTGTCCTCCAGTGCGGCGACGAAGATCCGGGTCAGATCTCCGACCGTCTTCGCATGAAGATAATAATGCTTCATGAAACGCTCGACGCCGCGGCTGCCGGCCCGATCCTGGTAGCCGAGACGCGCGGCTATTTCGCGCTGGAGATCGAACGAAAGCCGGTCGTCGGCGCGCCCCGAGAGATAATGAATGTGACAGCGAACGGTGGAGAGGAAGCGATCGGCGCGCTCGAAATGGCGTGCCTCGTCCTTGGTCAACACGCCCTTGTCGACCAGCTCCGACGGCGCGCTTACACGATAGAGATATTTGGCAATCCAGAACAGCGTGTGCAGATCGCGCAAGCCGCCCTTGCCCTCCTTGACGTTGGGCTCGACGACGTAGCGGGAATCGCCCATGCGGGTGTGGCGTTGATCGCGCTCGCTCAGCTTCGCCTCGACGAAGTCTCGGCCGTCGCCGGTGGCGACCTTGGCCGCATAGCCTTTTACCAACTCGTCGAACAGTTCACGGTCGCCCCATATATAGCGTGCTTCGAGCAAAGCTGTGCGGATCGTCTGGTCGCGTTCAGCATAGCGCAGGCTGTCCTCGACCGTACGCGTGGCATGCCCGACCTTCAGCCCGAGGTCCCAGAGCAGGTAGAGCATGAACTCGACGATCTGCTCGCCGCGCGGTGTCTGCTTATAGGGCCGCAAGAACAACAGATCGATGTCGCTCAGCGGTGCCATCTCGCCGCGTCCGAACCCCCCGGTTGCGACCACGCCAAGACGCTCAGCGGCGCTGGGGTTCGCGGCGGGATACGCGCGGCCGTCGGCGAAGTCGAAGATCACGCGGATCAGCTGATCCATCAGGAAGGAGGTGGCGGCCAGCACCGCGAGCCCGTCATTCTTGAGCGGACCTGGTGTCTCGAAGCGATGGCGAATCTCGGCGCGGCCGATCGTCAACGCCTCGCGAATCAGCCCAAGTATCCGGGTTCGAGGCAGGTCAGCACCGGTCGGGACATCCTCGACCAGCTTGGCCAGCGACTCCCCCAGTTCACGGCGACGGAAGATCGCGCGGCGATCGGGGATGGAATCGTAGGGAGTTGCCATTGCGCCGGATACTACAGCGCCCGGAAGGGCTAAAATAGGATGATGAACTCACCGACGCTTGCTGTTTTCACCAAGAACCGGCTCAATCCGGCCTACGATGCCGCGCGAGTCGCCGCCGACCGGGTCGCCGCGGAGTCGGGGTTGCGGACGGCCCACTACGTGCCAGACACTCCCGACGACGTCGCTGAGCAGAAGGCGCTGGTTACGCAAGCCTTGGCGGCCCGGCCGGCGGGCGTCGTATTCAACCCGGCCGACGATCAGCAGATGGTTGAGGACCTTGACCGATTTGCAGCGGCTGGCATCCCGGTGGCGGTGTTCATCAACCGCATGAGCGGCCCCGCCCTCACATTCGTCGGATCGGACGACGTGGCGATCGGCCATGGCGTGGCGAAGGCGCTGATCGACGGTCTAGGCGGCAAGGGCCGCATCGTCGCCCTCGACGGCACACCCACCGCTCCGACCGCCCGCGACCGCGGCAAGGGATTGCGCCAAGCTGTCGCCGAGCATCCCGGGATCGAGCTGCTGGCGGCGCGGGTGGGCTATCTCCAGCGCGCGCCGGCAAGGGAGGCGATGGCCGAGCTCCTCGCCGGGCATCCGGAGATCGACGGCGTATGGACTGCCAACGACATGATGGCCTTCGGGGCGGTCGATGCCCTGGCGGCCGCCGGCCGGCGCGCGCAGGTAGTCGGCGTCAACGGTCTGCCCGAGGCGATCGCCAACATCCAGCGCGGGACGATGCTGGCAACCGCCGATTTCAGCGCGCTCAACATCGCGGCCATCGCCACCCGCGCGGTGCTGCGTCATCTCCGCGGCCAGCCGGTCCCCAAGGAGATCATGGTGCCGGCCGCGCTCATAGACCGGGGCAATATCGGGCAATGGACAGTGCCGATGGTCGAGCGGCCCTGTCCCGCCTGGGACGAGATCGTGCGATAATCGCCCATGCGCGTCGCCGTCTTCATTGCTCTTGCGGTGGGGCTCTTGGGGCCTCTCGCCTCGGCGCAGACCCGCCCTGCGCCGGCGCCGGCGCCCGCGCCGGCCAGCAATCAGCTTGAGCTCAACAGCGCCAGCCGCGACGCGCTGATGACGCTCGACGGCATCGGCGAGGTGCGGGCCGATGCGATCATCCGCGCGCGGCCGTTCAAGGCCAAGACCGAGCTGGTGGAGCGCCGGCTGATCCCCGAGGCGTTGTACGAGAAGATCGCCGACAAGGTCTTCGCCCGTCCGCCGCCGCCCGCGCCACCGCCGCCGAAACCTGCTCCGGCAGCGCCGCCAAAGCGCGGCTGAAGCCATGGACGACATGACGATCTACGCGCTCGGCACGCCGACGCCGTCGCGCGCCCATCCCGGCGCGCTCTCGGTCATTCGCCTCAGCGGTCCGCGGGCGGCCGATGCGCTGATCTTCCTGACCGAGCCGAAGGCCTTCGAACGCGGCCGTTCGGCGCGCAATCCCGCCCTGCCCGCGCCGCGCCGTATGGCGTTGCGGACGGTGCGGGATCCGGTGAGTGGTGAAAAGATCGATCGCGGCCTGGTCGTATGGTTCGAGGCGCCGCATACGGAAACCGGCGAGACGATGGCCGAGCTGCATCTGCATGGCGGGCGCGCCGTGGCGAACGCCGCGCTGGCGGCAATCCAGAGACTGGGCTTCTGCCGCTTGGCCGAGCCCGGGGAATTCACCCGCCGCGCGTTCGAGCATTTCAAGCTCGACCTCACCGAAGCCGAGGCGATTGCCGATCTGGTCGGTGCCGAGACCGAGCAGCAGCGCCGGCTGGCGCTGCTGCAGATGGAGGGTGCCCTGCACCGCCTCTACGAGGACTGGCGCAGGCAGGGCCTCGGGGCTCTCGCTCATCTCGAGGCGGCGATCGATTTTCCCGATGAGGATCTGCCCGACGGTCTTGCCGACCAAGTGACGATCGCCATCACGCAGCTGCAAGGAGAGATCGCGGCCCATCTCGGGGACCGGCGCGGCGAGCGGCTGCGGGACGGCTTGAGCATCGCCATCATCGGGCCACCCAATGCGGGAAAGTCCTCGCTGCTCAACCTGCTTGCACGGCGCGAGGCAGCGATCGTGTCGGAGACCGCCGGCACCACGCGCGACGTGATCGAGGTCCATCTCGATCTCGGCGGCTGGCCGGTGGTGCTGGCCGACACCGCAGGCCTGCGCGAGACCGGCGATGCGGTCGAGCAGGAGGGGGTACGCCGCGCCCGGGCACGGGCCGACATAGCCGATCTGCGGATCCTGGTGCTCGACGCCAGCGATCCCGGCTGGCCCGACACGATGCAGGCACTGACCGCGGCGGGCACAAGTTGGGTGGCCGCACGGGACATCGTCGTCGCCAACAAGACAGATATGGCGCCTGTGGCGACGGCGGGCGCTGTGTCTCTCTCGGCCAAGACGGGCGCCGGGCTACCGGACCTCCTGGCGCGCATTGAACGCTCCGCCAGCCAGCTGATGGAGCACGGTGCCGTCGCACCGCCACTCACCCGCGCGCGGCACCGGGAGGCGCTGATGGAGGCGCACGCAGCGCTTTGCCGTGCGCTGGAAGCGCCGGAAATTGCGTTGTCGGCAGAAGATCTGCGCCTCGCGATGCGTGCGCTGGGCCGCATCACCGGGACGGTGCGCATCGACGAGCTGCTCGACGTGATCTTCCGGGATTTCTGCATCGGCAAGTAGACGCCTTTGCGCAGTAAGATAGGAGAGCCGCAGGACACCGCGATCTGGAACCGGAGGGCGCGACTCACGTTCACCTTGCCGAGATCATCGCCAGGCCGTGGGGAATATTCATGAGCAAGCCGACCAAGCGCGCATCGCGGACGCCTTCTAAAGTCGTGTCTGAAGGCGGCGAAACGCATCAGACCGCTGCGTCGGCCGACAGCACGCTGACGACAAACCAGGGCATGCCTGTTGCGGACAACCAGAACTCACTGACCAGCGGTTCGCGCGGTCCTGCCCTGCTCGAGGACTTCATTCTTCGCGAGAAGATCACCCACTTCGACCATGAGCGCATTCCGGAGCGCATCGTTCATGCCCGGGGCTCGGCAGCCCACGGCTACTTCGAAGCAGCGCCAGGAGCATCGAAACTCAGCAAGGCGGCTTTCCTGCAGGCGGGCAAGCGCACCAAGGTGTTTGCCCGCTTCTCGACCGTGGCCGGCGGCGCGGGGTCGGTCGACACGCCGCGAGACGTGCGCGGATTTGCAGTGAAGTTCTACACCGAGGAAGGGAATTTCGACCTGGTCGGCAACAATATCCCAGTGTTCTTCATCCAGGACGCGATCAAGTTTCCCGACCTCATCCACTCGGTGAAGATGGAGCCGGATCGCGGCTTCCCGCAGGCGGCATCCGCGCACGACACCTTCTGGGACTTCATCTCGCTCATGCCGGAGAGCATGAACATGGTGATGTGGGCGATGTCCGATCGCACGATCCCCTACTCGCTGCGCCATATCGAAGGTTTCGGCGTCCACACGTTCCGGCTGATCAATCAGGACGGCGAGTCGACTTTCGTGAAGTTCCACTGGCGCCCGTCGGTCGGCGCCATGTCGACGGTATGGGACGAGGCCGTGAAGATCGCCGGTACCGATCCCGACCATCATCGCCGTGATCTGTTCGAGACGATCCAGGCGGGCGACTTTCCGGAATGGACGCTCTCGGTTCAGGCGTTCGACCAGGCGACGGCCGATTCGCTCGATTTCGATATCCTCGACGCCACCAAGATCATTCCCGAAGAGATCATTCCGCTGACCCCGATCGGCCGCATGGTGCTCGACCGGTACCCGACGAACTTCTTCGCCGAGACCGAGCAGGTCGCTTTCCATCCCGGCAACCTGGTGCCCGGCATCGACGTGACGCCCGATCCGCTGCTTCAGGGGCGGCTGTTCTCGTATCAGGACACGCAGCTCATCCGCCTCGGCGGCCCGAACTTCCATCAGATCCCGATCAACGCGCCGGTTTGTCCGTTCCGCAATTTCCAGCGCGACGGCCATATGCAGATGCAGGTGCCCGTTGGTCGCGTCGCCTATGAGCCCAACTCGCTCGATCCCAACGGGGCGCGCGAAAACCCGGAGAAAGGGTTCAAGAGCTTTCCCGATCCCGAGTCCGGTCCGAAGCTGCGCAAGCGACCGGAAACCTTCGCTGACCACTATTCCCAGGCGCGGCAATTCTACCGGTCGATGACACCGCCGGAGCAGACCAACATCGTGAGCGCTCTGACCTTCGAGCTCAGCAAAGTAGAAACCGTCGCGGTGCGCACGCGCATGCTGGGCCATCTCGACCTGATCGAGCCGGACCTCGGTAAGCGGGTCGCTGCTGCCATGGCGATGACGGGCCAGGCCGACAAGATCACCCCGGCGGTAGAGCCGCGCGACGATCTCAAGCCCTCCAAGGCGCTCAGCCTCGTCGCCAAGGCGCCCAAGACCATCAAGGGTCGTACGCTCGCTGCCCTGGTTACCGACAGCAGCGATGCCAAGGCGGTTGCGGCGCTGCAGAAGGCGCTAAAGAAGGAAGGCGCACAACTGAAGCTCATCGCCCCCAAGATCGGGCCGATGAAGAACGGGCTGACGCCGGATATGACGATCGACGGCGGGCCGTCCTGCCTGTTCGATGCTGTGGTGTTGCTTCCGGGACAGGCGGAGATGCCGATCCTGCTGGGCATGGCGTCATCGATCAATTGGCTCCGCGATGCGTTCGGCCATCTCAAGGCGATCGGCTTCAACAATGCCGCGCAGGCGATGTTCGGCAAGGCCGGCCTCGATGCGGCGGCGCCCGGGATTGTCTCGGTGGCCAAAGGCGTCGACGACTTCATCGCGGTGGCGAAGGAACATAAGATCTGGGAGCGGGACAATCTGGTGAATCCGCCACGGTGAGCCATGCGTCGAGACAGTCTCGCGACCTATCGCGCCAAGCGTGACTTCAAACAGACGGCCGAGCCTTCGGGCAAGGCCTCTGTCTCGGCGGCGCCGCAGCTGCGATTCGTTATTCAGCGCCACGACGCAACGAGGCTGCATTACGATTTTCGGCTCGAGCTCGACGGCGTCTTCAAGTCGTGGGCCGTTACGAAGGGCCCGTCGCTTGACCCCAAGGTCAAACGGCTGGCGGTCGAGGTCGAGGACCATCCGCTCGACTATGGCGACTTCGAAGGTACCATTCCAAAGGGTCAGTATGGCGGCGGAACGGTGCAGCTCTGGGACCGTGGCTATTGGCTTCCGGAGGGCGATCCGCATGAGGGTCTGAAGCGAGGCGACCTGAAATTCTCCCTGGTGGGTGAGCGCCTGTCCGGCAGCTGGGTCCTCGTTCGGATGAAATGGGATCGCAAAGGGGGCGGCGGCAAGCGGACCAACTGGCTGTTGATCAAGCATCGCGACGAGGTATCCAAGGACGGCAGCGAAGACGCCATTCTCCGGGAGAACGAAACGTCGGTGGCGTCGGGCCGCACCTTGCGCGAGATTGCGATCGGCAGCGGCAAGGCACCCACTCCTTTCATGACCTCTAGAAGGCGAACCGCCGGCGCCGTGTGGGACAGTAAGAAGAAGGGCGGAGGCGACAAGGCGGTTGCGCCCGAGCCGGCAGCCAGGGCGAAGAAAGTCCGCGCGATGCCGGACTTCATCGAGCCGCAGCTGACGAAGCTCGTCGACCGCGCGCCTTCCGAGCCCGGTTGGGTGCATGAGATCAAGCTCGACGGCTACCGGCTGCAACTGCGCGTCGAGAACGGCAAGGCGACCTTGAAGACGCGCAAGGGCCTGGATTGGACGAGCAAATTCCGCGCGATTGCGGACGTCGCCCAGCAGCTGCCCGACTGCATGATCGATGGCGAGGCGTGCGCGCTGGACCATACCGGTGCGCCAGATTTTGCCGGGCTGCAGGCCGCTTTGTCGGCTGGCAGATCCCAAGACCTCATCTACTTCGCCTTCGACCTGATGTTCGCCGAGGGCGAGGATCTGCGGCCGTTGCCGCTGGTCGATCGCAAGGCTCGGCTGGAGGAGCTGCTCGGCGCCCTGAAGGACAAGCGCAAGCAGATCCGTTACGTCGAGCATCTGGAGACTGCAGGGGATGCGGTGCTCGCTTCAGCCTGCCACATGCATCTCGAAGGCATCGTCTCGAAGCAGCTGGATGCGCCCTATCAGTCGACGCGCTCGGGGACCTGGACGAAGGCCAAATGCCGCGGCGGCCAGGAAGTGATCATCGGCGGCTGGACGCAAGAAGGGCGGAAGCTTCGCTCGCTCATTGCGGGCGTGTACCGAGGCGAGGGAACGCACGCGAAGCTGGTGCATGTCGGTCGGGTGGGCACGGGCTTCAGCGAAGCGGTGATGCGCAAGCTCCTGCCCGAACTGAAGAAGGTCGAGAGCAAGACCAGTCCCTTCGCTGCAGGCGCGAGCCCGCGTAAGGAAGCGAACATGCATTGGGCGAGGCCGGAGCTGGTCGCCGAGATCGAGTTCGCCGGATGGACCGGCGACGGCAATGTGCGGCAGGCTGCCTTCAAAGGACTTCGCGCCGACAAGCCGGCCGAGGAGATCGAGGCCGAGAAGCCTGCGAAGCCGGAGAAGATCAAGGTGGCCCGACCGAAGCCTTCCTCATCGGCACCGGCCGTGGTGATGGGAGTGACGATCTCTCATCCCGACAAGGCGCTGTGGCCGGATGAGAAACCGCCGGTCACGAAGATCGAGTTGGCGCGCTATTTCGAAGAGGTCGGCGATTGGATGATGCCGCACCTTGAAGGTCGGCCCTGCTCTCTGGTGCGGACCCCCGATGGCATCAAGGGCGATCAGAAGTTCTTCCAGCGTCATGTCATGCCCGGTGGCTCGCACCTGATCACGGACGTCAAGGTGAGTGGCGACAGGAAGCCCTACGTCCAGATTGACCGCAAGGAAGCCCTCGCCGCAGTTGCCCAGATCGGCACCACGGAGCTTCATCCTTGGAACAATCAGCCCGGCGTGCCGGATTTGCCTGGGCGATTGGTTTTTGATCTCGACCCTGCACCGGACGTCGGCTTTGATGACGTGGTGAAAGGCGCGCTTGAGTTGCGCAAGCGGTTGGAAATGCTCGGCCTTGCGACTTTCTGCAAGACGACCGGAGGCAAAGGGCTGCACATCGTAACGCCGCTTACGAACGACAGGAAGAGTCCTGACTGGGATGCCGCCAAGGCCTTCGCCAAGGAGGTTTGCCGTCGCTTGGCGGATTCCCGACCTGACCGCTATCTGCTCAGCATGGCGAAGAAGGATCGTACAGGTCGCATCTTCCTCGACTATCTGCGTAACGACCGGACGTCGACGGCGGTGGCGCCATTGTCGCCGCGTGCGCGGGATGGCGCCCCCGTGTCGATGCCATTGACTTGGAGCCAAGTGAAAGCGGGTCTCGATCCCGGGCGGTTCACAATCCGGACCGTGCCAGCCCTGCTCAGAAAGACGAAGGCTTGGCAAGACTACGACGAGGGCGCGGTCCCGCTAAGGCAGGCAATCCAGGCGCTGATCGATTCGAAGGAGTGAGCACTATATGGCCAAGGCACAACGCAAGGCGATGCGCCCCACGTGGGAGGGCCATCTACGGTTGTCCCTCG
This sequence comes from Enhydrobacter sp., assembly GCA_026126105.1. Lineage (GTDB taxonomy): Bacteria > Pseudomonadota > Alphaproteobacteria > Reyranellales > Reyranellaceae > Reyranella. The sequence goes on along the minus strand of JAHCJV010000001.1, from coordinate 66,040 downwards.
TGACGTGCCCAGTGGCGCTCTATACGGCGACGGAGCGTGCGGCGGACGTTCATTTCAATCTTATCAATCCCAAAACCAAGAATCGCATCCGGATGCAGACGGTCGATGCGGTTACCGGCCGCGCCGTCGATCGCGCGGACCTTGTGAAGGGATATGAAGTATCCAAGAATAAGTACATACTGCTCGACAAGGACGAACTGAATGCGGTGAAGCTCGAGTCGACGCGGATCATCGACATTCAGGAGTTCGTCGACGCGGATGCCATCGATCGCATCTATTGGGACCAACCCTACTACCTTGCTCCGGCCGGCAAGACCGGCATCGAAGCTTTCGCGGTGATCCAGGCAGCAATGAAGAAGCAGGGCAAGGTTGCATTGGGACGACTCGTGTTGCATCAGCGCGAACACCCGTGCGCGCTTGAGCCGCGAGATGGGGGAATTTTGCTCACCACGCTGCGGAGCCACGATGAGATTCGAAGCAGTGCCGGCATCTTCGACCGTCATCTGCCGAAGCCCGAAGCGGGTATGCTGGACATCGCCGAGAAGATCATCGCCCAGCAGGAGGCGGCGTTCGATCCTACCCGGTTCAAGGACCGCTACGAGGAGGCCCTGCGCGAGCTCATCGCCCGAAAGAAGAAGGGGCAGCCTGTCACGGCTGAGGAGCCCGATCAGAAAGACGAGAAGATCGTGGACCTGATGGCGGCCCTGCGAGACAGTTTGAAGGGCAATGGCGCGGCGCGGGCGAAGGCCGAGCGTTTCTTGGCTGCACCGAAGGGCGCGGCGAAGGCGAAAAGGAAGCCGTCCCCAAGGCGCGCCGCTTGAGCGGCAGTGGACGGCCGTCGATTAATCGCATCCGGTCCTTCAATGGCGTGCGTCGACGGCACTTGACCGGGGAAGCGTAATCGCGGACGTACCGCGGCATGCGCACAGTTTTTCGTTACGATGTCATCGTGGTGGGTGGTGGACACGCCGGCTGTGAAGCGGCGGCGGCTTCAGCTCGGCTTGGCGCGCGGACGCTATTGCTTACTCATCGGCTCGACACGATCGGGGAAATGTCCTGCAATCCAGCGATCGGCGGGTTGGGTAAAGGCCATCTGGTGCGCGAAATCGATGCGCTCGATGGCGTGATGGCGCGGGCAATCGATCAGGCCGGCATCCAGTTCCGGATGCTCAACCTTTCGAAGGGGCCGGCGGTTCGCGGGCCCCGCGCCCAAGCAGATCGCATGCTTTATCGGAAAGCCATGCAGTCTCTGCTCGCCGAGCAAGCGAACCTCGAGGTACGCGCGAAGCCCGTCGCCGATCTTATCGTCGATTCGAGTGGTACCTGCATCGGCGTCCGCACGGACGATGGGGAAGAGTTCGGTGCCGGCCGTGTCGTGCTGACCACCGGGACATTCCTGCGCGGATTGATCCATGTTGGAGAGGAGAAGATCCCGGCTGGCCGCGCATGTGGACAACAGGGCGGCCCGCCTTGGGATCTCTCTGCAAGTACCGTCGAGCCTCCGTCCCGGGCGCTTGCCCGGCGATTGCAGGCGGCGGGCTTTGTCATGGGAAGGCTGAAGACCGGAACACCCCCTCGCCTCGATGGGCGCACGATCGATTACGGTTCCTTGCAGCGGCAGGACGGCGATGCGCCGCCGCAGCCCTTCTCTTATATGACCCGTGAGATCGTCAGTCCTCAAATCGCCTGTCATATTACCGAGACGACGACGGCGACCCACGAGATCATCCGGGCCAACCTCCATCTTGCGCCGATGTATTCCGGCCAGATCGAAAGCGTTGGCCCCCGATACTGTCCGTCGATCGAGGACAAGGTCGTCCGGTTTGCCCATCGCCAGCGCCACCAGATTTTTCTCGAACCCGAAGGGTTGGACGATCCGACGGTCTATCCCAACGGAATCTCCACGTCATTGCCGCGTGAAATCCAAGTCGAATTGCTTCGCACCATTCCTGGGCTGGAGCGCGCGACCATGTTTCGGCCGGGTTACGCAATCGAGTACGACCACATAGATCCCCGAGAGCTTTATGCGACCTTGGAAACCCGTAGGATACCGGGCTTGTATATGGCCGGCCAGATCAATGGGACGACCGGTTATGAGGAGGCTGCAGCGCAGGGCCTGGTCGCGGGGCTCAACGCGGCGCTTGCCGCCGCTGGCTCACCGCCGTTCCAAGTCGACCGGGCTGATGGCTATGTGGGGGTCTTAATCGACGATCTGGTCACGCTCGGAGTGACTGAGCCTTACCGGATGTTCACCTCGCGAGCGGAGTACCGTTTGTGGTTGCGCGCCGACAATGCGGACCAGCGTCTGACGCCGAAAGGGTTGGCATGTGGCTGCGTGGGTGCGGAGAGGGCCACGATGTTTCACGTGAAACATAAAGCGTTGGAGCGTGGTCGAGCTCTTATGCTCGATCTCCGGGCCAGCCCTTCGGCCTTGGCGAAGCGGGGCGTTGCGATCAACCAGGATGGTGTCGTTCGCTCGGCTATGGACTTGTTGGCGTACCCTGATGTCGACTGGCCCCGCTTGGTCGATCTATGGCCTGAACTTGGCTCGGTGCCAGACCAAATTGCCGAACAGTTGACGATAGATGCCCGCTACGAAGGTTACTTGGGTCGTCAACGTCGGGACATCGTCGCCTATCGCCGAGACGAGGCGTTGGCGTTGCCTGCTGACCTCGACTATTCGGAGATCGGAGGATTGAGCACGGAAATCCGCCAAAAGCTCAAGGCCCATAGTCCGGGGACGCTCGGCCAGGCGGCCCGGATCTCGGGTGTGACACCGGCGGCACTGGTGTCACTGCTGCGCTTCGTCCGGCGCAGAGTTGCTTGAATGAGTCATCTTCACGCAGGCTCGGATCTGGCATTAGAAAAATTGCGCGATCTCGGCATCGATGTTTCACGTGAAACATGTGACCAGTTGGAAGCTTTGGTTTACACGTTGGAGCGATGGCAAAAGGCAATCAATCTCGTCGGAAAGGCCACATTGGCGGAGGTGTGGACGCGTCACGTTCTAGACTCTGCCCAGTTGCTCCCCTTGCTTCCGAGAGAGGCCGACTCTCTTGTCGACCTTGGCAGCGGCAGTGGTTTTCCCGGCTTGGTGATTGCTGCGCTTCGTCCCCAGCTGGAAATAACCTTGATCGAGGTGGACGCGCGAAAAAGCGCCTTCCTCAGCGAAGCCGGGCGGCAGATGCGCCTGAAGAAGCAGCCGAAGGTCATCGTAAGCCGGATCGAGGCGACGCCCCCGCTGAATGCCGATATCATTACTGCGCGAGCACTCGCTCCGCTTGCTCAATTGCTGGCATGGGCCGCCCCTCACCGCTCCGCTTCCGCTATTTGTCTTTTCCACAAAGGCAAAGGCTGGCAACTCGAACTGGCCGAGGCCATGAAGGATTGGGACATCCAGTCCCAGTCCTTTTCCAGCGTGACCGACCGTGACGCCGTTCTCCTCCGAGTTGCCCAGTTCAGCGCCAAAGGTCTTCGCGATCGCTAATCAAAAGGGCGGCGTCGGGAAGACCACCACCGCCATGAATCTCGCAACCGCTTTGGCTGCGGTCGGGGAGCAAGTACTACTGATAGATATGGATCCGCAGGGAAACGCTTCCACCGGACTGGGTATCGGCAGGAGTGAGCGCTCGCCTGGATCATATGAATTCCTGCTCGGCCTTTCGTCGCTTGATGATGTGATCCGCGCGACGCAGATTCCGGGCTTGGCGGTCATGCCGTCCGACCAGTCTCTTGCCGGTGCCGAGATCGAGCTGATCGACATGGAGCGGCGCGAACACCGTTTGGCCGACGCGCTCGCAGCCTCAAGCAACAACGCCCGGAACCGATGGGACACCATCCTGATCGATTGCCCGCCATCGCTCGGGTTGGTTACCCTGAACGCCTTGGTTGCCGTCGATGCCGTCCTGGTACCGCTGCAGGCGGAATTCCTCGCTCTGGAGGGTATTGGGGCAATTCGTAACACCGTGGAAAGGGTCCGGAAATCGCTCAATCCGCGGCTGCATATTGCCGGGGTCATCCTGACCATGGTCGATCGCCGCATGACGCTCAGCCAGCAGGTCGTAGCCGACGTACGCAGCCATTTCGGTGAGTTGGTGTTCGGTACGACAATCCCACGTAACGTTCGCATCGCCGAGGCGCCGTCGCACGGCCTGCCGGTCTTGATCTATGACAACGCCTGCGCCGGCTCGCAGGCTTACATCTTGTTGGCGAGTGAGTTCATCCGCCGCCGCAGTATCGCCGCCGCCGCCGACAATTCGGGGGACGCGAACCCGCCAACTATAGGATCGTCATGAGCTCGCCTCCCAAGTCGCGCGGCCTTGGCCGCGGTTTGTCGGCCCTGCTTGGGGATCAGGATGTTGCTGCGGCAGTCACTTCATCGGCCGTCGCGTCCGGTACACCCCCCCGCTCTCCTACCCGGGCGCAGGTCACATTGCCAATCGCGCACCTTCGCGCCGGCAGATACCAGCCCCGGACGACCTTCGAGAACATCGACGCGTTAGTCGACTCGGTGCGCCAGTTCGGCCTGTTGCAACCCATCCTGGTGCGGCCGATCGCAGGGGAGACGGAGTCCTACGAAATCATTGCTGGGGAACGCCGGTGGCGGGCGGCGCAGAAGGCGCAGCTTCATGAGGTGCCCGTCGTTGTCCGCAGTCTTGATGATCTAGATACGCTGCAGCTCGCTTTGGTTGAAAATCTCCAGCGTACCGACCTGACCGCGATCGATGAGGCGCAAGGATACCGTCGCCTCATCGAGGACTTCCATCAGACGCAGGAAGACGTCGCCCGCACCATGGGCAAGAGCCGCCCGCACGTCGCGAACACGCTGCGGTTGCTCGATCTGCCAGAGACGGTTCGCGACATGATTCGCCGTGATGAGATCTCAGCGGGGCACGGTCGCGCGCTTCTGGCGTTTCCCAATGCCGAGGCAATGGCGAAGCGCGTTGTGGCGGAGAAACTCAACGTCCGGGATCTTGAGCGGTTGGCTTCCGGTGAGCGGCTGAAAAATGGGTCTGGTACCAAAAAAAGCACGGCCGGCATGCAAAACAAGAACGCCGACACGCGCGCGCTCGAAAAGCGTCTCGAAGAGGCGCTTGGTCTCAAGGTTGCGCTGACCTCGCGCGGCGGCGAGAGGACAATGCTTGTTCTCGAGATCGACGACTACGATCAGCTCGACACCGTAGTTGACCGTCTGACCCGCCGCTAATGTCGGGCCGCCTTCTCATGCCGTAGCCAGCTCGGCCGCCACGCGGTGCCACTCCATTTCCAGCGCATCGACATCCGCAAGGCGTCCAGATTTTTCCAGTCTTGCGGCGAGGTCGCCGAGCGCCGTGGCGCCCGCAGCGCGCGCTGCGCCTTTCAACTTGTGGGCGAGTTCCTTGAGTTTTTCCTTGTTGCCGCGCGCGACGCCGATCTCGGTGATCATCCGGGAGCCGGCATCCTTGAAGCGGGCCAGCACGCGTGCGACTGCCTTCTCGTTGCCATCGAACATCCTTCCGACCACGGAGCGGTCGACGGCCGGTCCGTCGATGTGGCCCATCGCCCAGTGCGTCACGGCTTCGCGCAACCGATCCAAGGTCAGGGGCTTGGTCAGATAGTCGTCCATTCCGGCTGCCAGACAGCGTTCCGCCTCGCCTTTGAGCGCATTGGCCGTCAACGCAACGATCGGCGTCCGCACATGGTCCGGCACTACGCTCTCCTCTGCGCGGATCTGGCGGGTCAGTTCGAAGCCATCCATGTCCGGCATGTGGATGTCGGTCAGCACCAGGGCGTGCTGCCGCTCGCGCCAGAGGTTGAGCGCGTCAACGCCGTTTAGCGCCGTGTCGACCGGAAGCCCGAGAATTTCGAATTGGCCCACCAGCACCTCGAGATTGACCTCGGAATCGTCGACAGCCAGGACACGCAAGCCCTTGCGAGCCTGAAGCAGTGGCTCGGGCGCCTCCTCGACCAAGGCAGGTTCGTTTCCGCGCTTGAGCTTGGCTGTGACCGTGAAGATCGATCCCTCGCCGACCGTGCTTTCCACCGACACGGTGCCGCCCATCAGCTCCGCCAGCCGCCGTACGATCGACAGGCCGAGACCCGTACCGCCGTAGCGACGGGTCGTCGAACTGTCAGCTTGCGAAAATGGCGTGAATAGTCGCGCCTGCTGCTCAGCGGTCATGCCAATTCCCGTGTCCGCCACCGATAGCGCCAGTGTGACGAAGCTGTCGTCGATATCGATCGCCCGAGCATGCACGGCGATGCTGCCGACCTCGGTGAATTTTGCGGCGTTGCCAATTAAGTTGAGCAGTATCTGACGCAGACGTGTCGCATCGGCGAGCAGCGCATCCGGGGTCCCTGCATCGATATCGATGGTGAGGCGCAGGGCCTTTTTCTCGAGCTGGGACGACAGTGCTTCGGCCGCTCCGGCGATCAACGTGCGCAGCGAGAGCGGCGCCTCCTCTAGATCCATGTGACCAGCCTCGATCTTCGAGAAATCGAGGACGTCATCGATGATGCGCATCAGTGCCGCCGCCGACCCGCGCACCGTCCTGACCATGCGCATTTGACGCTCCGTAAGCGGCTCGCGCGCAAGCAGCTCGGCCGTGCCGACCACGCCATTCATCGGGGTGCGGATCTCGTGGCTCATCGTTGCAAGGAATGTCGATTTTGCCTGGTTTGCCGCCTCCGCCTCGTCCCGTGCGGCCTTGGCGAGGTCGCGCTCTTTGCGCAGCTCGCTCTGGCGCTGACGCAACTCACTGATGTCGGTGAACAGAGAAACACAGCCGCCCGATTTCGTGCGCGCGGCGGTAAGGCGGGTCCAGGCATTCGGTCCGATCGGAAATTCCAGCGCCCCCTTGCCGCGCCGGTGCAGCTCCACCACCGACTTCGCCAGGTGCTCGACCTCGTCGACTGGAACCGGCAGGTTGATCAGCTCGTACTGGGCCCGCATCGCCCTGCGCGCCGCCACTTCGAGCGTCGTGCCGGGCGCCACGATTTCGGGGATGTCGCGATTGACCGCCCGATAGGCGTCGTTGCACTGGATTAGCCGCTCGTCCGGCCCCCAGATCCCGACGCCGCCCGTCATGCTGCCCAGGGCATCGTCGAGTAGCGTTTGTGCAGCTTCCGCGCGGGCGCGGGCCCTCTCGACCTCGGCCTGCTGTTCCTTCAACGCCGTTATATCTCGGTAGATCGCGAGCATGCCGCCATCGGGAATCGGACGGAAATTGAACTCTATGAAGCGCCCGGACACGCTTCGTCGCTCATACCGCACACCCGACGGCTGGCGCACGAGATCGGCGCGCCGCGCGACCTCGGCCTCGACCCCGCTATCGCTGTTGGCGGGACCCAGGTCGCCACGTCGCGCCTGGTGGCGCAGGATGTCGTAGCCTGACGCGCCCGGCGCTGTGACCTCCGGCTCAAGCTGCAGGAAGTCGTTGACCTGGCGGTTCACGAAGCGGACCCGAAAGTCCCGATCGACGAGCATGACGCCATCGATCATGTTGTCGAGCACGCTCTGCAGGATTTCGCGCGTCTTCTCCGACTCAATGCGCGCCGCGGTCAGCCGTTCCTCCTGCTCGACGATGTCGGTTAGGTCACGGTGAATGGTGAGCACGCGCTTGTCCGCGAGGCGTCGATAAGTGACCTCGACCGTGCGGCCCGTCGTAGTGCGGCGCCGTTCCGGCGGCTGATCGGCAAGATGGAAGCGGCGCACCCGGCTTTCGATCCAGCCTTCGAGCCCACCGGGCAGGTCGTCGAGCAGACCGTAGTCGCCGCGTTGGGCGCGATAACGGATGATGTCGGCAAAGGTGGGCAGCGTGTGTAGGAGTTCGTCCGACATGTCGTGCAGCTTGGCCATCGCCGGGTTCTGATAGACCCATCGCCCGTCCGCCTCGTAGAGCAGCACGCCGTCGCTCATGTTGTCGAATACCGACTGCAGCACGGCACGCGCCTGCATCGCTTCGCGTTCTCGCCGTTTGACCTCGGAAATCTCGACTAGGCTGGTGACGACGCCGCCCGACCTGGTTCGGCGCGACTGGCCGCGCAGCCAACGGTCCGGACCAACGCGGTATTCCGAGACGCCGCCGTCGCTGTGGTGGAGGTCGATTGCCGTCTTGAGGAAGTGCTCCTCGCGCCCCGGCCGCGCGAGCGGCACCGGCAGCTTGTAGGTGGCTGCGTGTACGGCGTCCGCAAATCGAACGCCGGGTGTCGTCGCTTCCGGCAGGTGCTGCAGGTGACGTGCGTAAGTCTGGTTGCATGTAACCAGCCGGTCTTCAGAATCCCAGATGGAGATCGCGATTGGCAGGCTCTCCATCGCATCATGCAGTGAACTATGTGCGGCGCGGGCGCTTGCTTCCGCCTCGGCATGCCGACGTGCCAGCTCCTGATGCGCCAGCGAGAGGGCGACCTGATTGCGCTGGTTGCGGTACTGGACGGAATTCTGCATCAGCAGGGCAACCATGAAGAGCAACGCGCCGGCTGCGAGAGCGAGCGCCAGCGGATCGCTTGACAGCAATGCGCCGAGAGCGAGAAATCCGAGGTTGCCAGCGACGAATACGAGGTAGCTGCGCGGCTCGTAGTACCGTCCTGGTGCCATGGTCGCTGCGAGCGCAAGCGTTGCGGCGACAAGCAGCCGGGGTGGGCTGTAGGGTAGCGACACCAGCAGACCGCCCCCGATACCGTAGGCCAGCCCCGTCAGGCTGGCGTAAAGAATGTAAAGTCGCCGCCAAGTTTCGACGGGTTTGGCTGCGGGGGCGCTTCGATAGGCACGCGTAAGCCAAATAAAGCCGGTAATCGACAGCAGATGCATCGTAAATGGAAGAGCCAATGCCCACCACGGAGCATTATCGTGATAGGCGAGCCCGAACATGGGCCAGAGCCCGAGTGCCAGGAAGCGAAGATGACTGCTGCTGCTTAGAAGACGGTCGGTAAGAGCACGCTCCACGCGAGCGGCATCCGGTTCTCCCGCCGGGATTTCGCGCGGCGGCGTGTCCGCCTTTACAAGCCCATCCATGGCGTATCGTCCCACGAAGATCGCGCGTTAAGCGTTTCCTCGCGGTAACGCGAACGCCACAAAATGTTTCTTCGGTTACACGAAGGAGCCGCGACGAAACAAATGAAACCAGTTCCCGGTTCGGCGCAATTTGCACGACACGGGTTCGGCGTACCGTTGCTTCCATCGAAGACGCACAAGCCCTCAGTTGCGGTTCGAAGCGGCATCGCGGCTCTCGAGTTTCCCAAGCGTCGGCCTCACACCACCGACGCTCCTACGGTCGGCCCCTCCCAATTATCCGACCGTACAAGACGGCGCCCCGCCCCGGGGCGCCGTCTTCACGTCTGCGTCCTTGAGATTGCTCGGTTCGGCAGTCAGGATGTGCCGATGGCGGCTCGGCCCAAGGATACACGTCCCCACATCATTGTGGTGGAGGACGAACAGTTTCAGCGCGAAACGCTCGTCGACTTTCTCGACGACAGGGGTTATCGCGCGACCGGTGTCGACTCCGGCTCTGCACTGCGCAAGTTGGTCGAGAAAGACCCGCCTGCCCTGGTTCTGCTCGATCTGCGCCTACCGGGCGGCGAGGACGGCTTTTCCCTGGCACGGTATCTGCGCGAGCGCAGCCGCCGCCTTGGGATTATCATGGTGACGGCCAGCGACGACACCGTCGATCAGGTGGTCGGCCTCGAGACGGGGGCCGACGATTACATCGCAAAACCGTACGAGGCGCGCGCCCTGCTTGCCAGGATCAAGGCCGTCCTCCGCCGCGCGGGCGGCGCGGAGGCTGCGACCCCGGGCGAACGCGTGCGCATGGGAAAATGCCTGCTCGACTTGGCGGGCCGTCGAATGACGGCACTTACAGGCGAGGACGTGCCGTTGCGGGCCGGCGAGTTCGAGCTGTTGAAGCTATTTGCCGAGAACCCAAATCGGCCTCTGTCCCGCGATTGGCTGCTCGAGACAACGAGTCATCGCGAGATGGAAGCGTTCGACCGCGCCATCGATATTCGTATCCTGCGAATCCGTCGCAAGATCGAGACCGACCCCGCGCGCCCGACCTCCATTCGCACGGTGCGAGGCGCTGGCTATATGTTCGTGCCCCCGGACGACTGATAGAGTTAATGGCTCGTATGGAACGGTACGCTGTTCCATGCGTTCATCCGAAGGAACGGTCGGACTATGCGTTCGTCCGCAGAGCGGGGAGATAGGGTGAATGTCGAGTGAGTCACTGCACGAGAGCGCCGAGGCGATCGGCGCCGAGGCGATCGATACCCATCGCGCCATTGTTTCACTGATGGAAGAGCTCGAGGCGGTCGACTGGTACAACCAGCGGGCCAAGGCCACGAGCAACCCCGAACTCCGCGCCATTCTAGAGCACAATCGGGACGAGGAGAAGGAGCACGCGGCAATGGCGCTCGAATGGCTGCGGCGAACCGATGCAAAATTCGCCCAGCATCTCAAGACCTTTCTCTTCACCAAGGGGCCCATCACGGAGATCGAAGCCGAGATGGTCCATGGTCAAGGGGGCGACGAACCAGCCGGGTCGAGCGCCGCCGCAAGCGACGGCAGCTTGGGCATCGGCAGCCTGCGCAAGGCGGGAGGCAGCAAGTGAACCATCTTTTTCGCGATCGCGCGCCAATCACTCCGGCCGGCTGGGAAGAGATCGAGCAGGAAGCGCGCCGGACCCTGCGCGCACTGCTGGCGGCGCGCCGCGTCGTCGACTTCAAAGGTCCTCTGGGCTGGGGTGCTTCGGATGTCGAGTTGGGTCGCGCCGATCCGATTGCCTCGCCGCCGAGCGGCAAGGACGTTCAGGCCCGCCTGCGCCGCATTCAACCATTAGTGGAATTGCGCATTCCATTCGATGTCAGTCGGGCAGAACTCGACGCGATCGATCGCGGGGCACGCGATCCGGACCTGGATTCCGTGACAGCCGCGGCACGCGAGATTGCCATTGCCGAGGATCGCTCGATCTTCCACGGTTACTCAGCCGCGCAGATCACCGGCATTTGCGAGAAGCTCGAGAGTTCGGCGGTTCCCCTGGGCAGCAGTCATGCCGATTATCCGCTCGCGGTGGCGACGGCTCTCATGAAGCTGCGGGACGATGGCATAGAGGGGCCCTTCGCCGTCGTATTGAACGAGCAGCTCTACAAGGACCTCTCGGCGCGCACCGATGGTGGCTATCCGATCATCAGCCATGTACAACGCCTGATCGAGGGCGACATCGTCTGGGCGCCCGGCATCGACGGCGGCCTGGTCATCTCCCAGCGAGGGGGGGACTTCGAGCTGTCGGTCGGGCAGGATTTCTCGATCGGCTATCTCGAGCACAATACCGAGCGGGTGCGCCTCTATATCGAAGAGAGCTTCACCTTCCTCATCCTGACCGAGCAGGCGGCAGTTCCGCTCAGCACGGGAACGCCGGCACCGTAATATCGCGCGCCGCTCGATCATACGACCGGGCGGCGCATGGCGACTTCAGTTTCGACGCTGGGGCCGGCGGGCAGCCGCGCTGCGTCCCAGTGCAAGGCACAACCGGCGGGCGATCGCTTCGTCGGGTAGCCCGGTGGACTTGCACTCGCGTTCGGCATCGAGAATGCGCTGCAGCGCCTCTCCCACGCGACCCATCGGCCAGCTTCGCAGATGATTTTCGAAGCGTCGGCGCTGTGGCCCAAAGCGCGGCAAGCCTCGCGCCTTCGAAATCGCGGACTCCGAGTTCCCGCCATGGGCGGAGACGAGATGCAGCTGGTCTGCGTGGCGCTGGAGCGCGCGCAGGAGCTGTACGGGATTGCCTCCTTCGGAGAAGACACGATCCAGTGCCCGGTCGAGCGTTACGAGATTGCCATCGAATGTAGCGCCGACCACGTCGTCGATCTCCATCGACGAGCTGTCGCCCATTACCGCTGCGGCATCCGCGAGCGTGATCGCCTTGGACTCGTCGCCGAATTTGTAAAGCATAAGCTTCTCGATCTCGCTACGGGTTTGACCGCGGTCGCCCCCCAGCCGATCGACGATCCATGGCAGAGCATCCTCTTCCACGCTAAAACCATGGGCCTTGGCCGTGCTCTCGACCAGCCGCTCGAGGTCCTCCGCTGAGTCGGGGTAGCAGGGCAAGGCGGCAAGGGTGTCTTCGGTCTCGGCCAGCGTGCGGAGGCTTGAGCGCGGCGTAAGATTGCCGCCTTCGAGCACGACGAGCGCGTCGCCTGCGCTCGCCGCCACCAGGTTCTCGAGCGCGGCCGCCGATTCCTCGCCAGCCGGACGCACCCGGATCACTCTCCGCCCACCTATCAAGGACATGGCCGAGAATTCGTCGGCCAGACGTGCCGGATCGTTCTTCAGCACGTCGCCGGCGATGTCGACGACCCGGAACGGATCGTTGAGGTCGTCGCACACGGACCGGGCAAGTTGCGCGGCGCGCTCCGCGATCAGTCCGTCGTCGTTGCCGAAGACCACGACGCCCCGGATCCGGGGATCCGGCCTCCTGAGAAAAGCATCGAACTGGCGCGCCTCGATCTTCACAAGGCGCTTATAGCACGACGTTCACGATGCGGTTCGGCACCACGATCACCCGCTTGGGCGACTGGCCGCCGAGCGCCCGCGCGATCTCCGGCAGCGCCAGCGCCGCCTCTTCCGCCACGTCCTTCCCGGAATCCTTGGGGAGTTGCACCGTGCCGCGCAGCTTGCCGTTCAGCTGCACGGCGATCGTGAGCGTGTCGTCGCGGAGCAGTGTCTCCTCTGCGACCGGCCAGCCGGAATCGGCGAGCAGGGTCGTGTGTCCGAGGGCGCCCCAAAGCTCCTCCGCAAGGTGGGGAGTCATCGGGCCGATCAGGCGGACGAAGATCTCCAGCGCCTCGCGCAACGCCCAGCGGCTGGTCTCGTCCGTTGCCTCGAAGCCGCCGATCGTGTTCGCAAGCTCGTACAAGCGAGCCACCGCCTTGTTGAAATGGAAGGCTTCGATGTCCGCCGATAGCCCGGCGATCGTCTTGTGCGCGGCACGGCGCAACGCGATCGCCGCATCGCAAAACGTGTCGGGCCGTGACGCATCGGCCGCCGGCAGTTTGGTGATCGCCTCGCTGGCGATGCGATGCAGTCGCTGCTGGAATCGCCACGCACCGGCTACGCCGGCTTCGGTCCATTCAAGGTCCCGCTCTGGCGGGGAGTCGGACAGCATGAACCAGCGCGCCGTGTCGGCGCCGTAGTCGTGGATGATCTGGTCGGGATCGACGACGTTCTTCTTCGACTTCGACATCTTCTCCGAACGGCCGACCTCGACCGGAGCCTTGTCGGAAACGCGGACGACCTTGCCGCCATCGACCCGCTCGACCTCTTCGGGCAGCAACCATGTGCCGTCAGGCGCGCGATAGGTCTCGTGACAGACCATGCCTTGAGTGAACAGCCCGTCGAAGGGTTCGTCGCGACTCGTCATCTTCACTTCGCGCATCGCGCGGGTCCAGAAGCGCGAATAGAGCAAATGCAGGATCGCGTGCTCGACGCCGCCGATATACTGGTCGACCGGCATCCAGTAGTGATCCTCCTCGCGGTCGAACGGCGCGCTCGCGAGGTTGGGCGAGGTGAAGCGATCGAAGTACCAGCTCGAGTTCACGAAGGTGTCGAACGTGTCGGTCTCGCGCCGAGCCGCGCCGCCACAGCTGGGGCAGGCCACGTGCTTCCAGGTCGGATGATGGTCGAGCGGATTGCCCGGCTTGTCGAAGGTGACGTCCTCCGGCAGCTCGACCGGCAGGTCCTTCTCCGGCACCGGTACGACGCCGCATGTCTCGCAGTGGATCGCCGGGATAGGCGTGCCCCAGTAGCGCTGCCGCGACACCAGCCAATCGCGCTGACGGTACTGGATGGTCCCCTTGCCGACACCGAGTTCCTCGAGACGCGCGACGACCTTCGCGATCGCTTCCTCGACGTCGAGGCCATTCAGGAAATCCGAGTTGATGATCACGCCATCCTCGACGAACGGCGCCTGCACGACGCTGAAAGTGGCCGGATCGGCGTCCTTCGGCATTACGACCGGGAGGATCGGCAGGCCGTACTTGGTGGCAAACTCGTGGTCACGCTCGTCGTGGCCGGGGCAGCCGAAGATCGCGCCGGTCCCGTATTCCATCAACACGAAGTTTGCGGCATAGACCGGCATAGTCTTGCCGGGCAGCAGGGGATGTCTGGCGAGCAACGGCAGCTTGTAGCCCTGTTTCTCCGCAGTCTCGACTTCGGCCGCAGCCGTGCCGGTCTTGCGGCACTCCTCGATGAAGCGCTGCAGGCCGGGGTCCTTTGCCGCGATTTCCGCGGTGATCGGATGATCGACGGACAGGGCGGCGAACGACGCGCCGTACAGTGTGTCGGGGCGGGTCGTGAAGATCTCGAGCTTGCCGTGATCGGACCCGGAAGAATCGGTGAGCGCCCAGAAGACGCGCGCACCGCGGCTCTTGCCGATCCAGTTGGCCTGCATCAGGCGCACCTTCTCGGGCCAGCGGTCGAGCGTGTTCAAGCGCTCGAGAAGCTCCTCGGTGAAAGCCGTCATCCTGAGGTTCCACTGGGTGAGCTTGCGCCGCTCGACGGTCGCGCCGGTTCGCCAGCCCTTGCCCTCGATCACCTGCTCGTTCGCCAGCACCGTATTGTCGACGGGGTCCCAGTTGACCCAGGCCTCGCTGCGATAGGCGAGGCCCGCCTTCCAGAAGTCGAGGAACATCTTCTGCTCATGGCGGTAATAAGCGGGATCGCAGGTCGCGAGCTCGCGGCTCCAGTCCAGCGACAGGCCCATCGACTTGAGCTGTGCCTTCATGGTGGCGATGTTTTCGTAGGTCCAGGCCTTGGGATGGACCTTCTTTTCCATCGCCGCGTTCTCGGCGGGGAGACCGAAGGCGTCCCAGCCCATCGGATGCAGGACGTTGAAGCCCTTCGCGCGCTTGTAGCGGGCGATCACGTCGCCCTGCGTGTAGTTGCGCACGTGACCCATATGGATGCGCCCCGACGGGTAGGGGAACATCTCCAGCACATAGTACTTCGGACGTGCCTTATCCATGACGGCGCGGAAGGTCTGGCGGTCCTCCCACAGCTTCTGCCACTTCGCTTCTGTCTCGCGGAAATTGTAGCGCGCCGGTTGAGGCGCCTGGGGCGACGACACGGATGGACTCCCGAAAATACCAAGGCCGCAGCGGATGCAAGCTGCGGCCTCTCAAGTCAAGCCCTGTGACGCGGACCGGGAGCGATCAGCTCCCCGAGGCGATGCGGAGCTGCCGGGCGCGTGTCAGGATGGCGTTCTCGATCTCCGTGTTGGTGCGCGGATCGACCTGCGCGTCGACCCAGGTGCTGCCGGTCCGGGCCCCCTGCTGCTGCTTGAACACGGAAACCCGCACGCCATCCGCCCGCAGCTCCCGGTCGAGGATGGTGATCTGGACTTTCATGCGCTCGGTCGGCGCTTCGGCAGGAGTGTACCAGTCGGTGATGATGACGCCGCCAAACGGATCGGCCGAAATCAGCGGGATGAAATTGATGGTATCGAGCGATGCCCGCCACAGAAAGGCGTTCACCGCGACCCCCGTCCCGGAAGTTTCCTTGTTGTTGTTGGCCCGGCTTCCGAACAGACCGCCCGG
This sequence comes from Enhydrobacter sp., assembly GCA_026126105.1. Lineage (GTDB taxonomy): Bacteria > Pseudomonadota > Alphaproteobacteria > Reyranellales > Reyranellaceae > Reyranella. The sequence goes on along the minus strand of JAHCJV010000001.1, from coordinate 50,476 downwards.
ACCGAAAAGGGTGCCCTCCTCCTGGGTGCGGCCGCCCAGCCCCGCAGAGGCATCGCGCCTGTTCCGATCCCCCGACGGCCCCGACCTCTTCTCGCTGACGGCATTCGGATCGCCGCACGCCACTAGGCTCAGCGCCGTCAGGCCCAGCAGCGAAAAGCGAATGGCGTTGGATAAACCTGACATGTCGTCAATTCCCCGACGGTTTTGGCCTGATACCGTCACGATATCGTAGCGTCCCGGCCTTTTCAGGGCGCAATGGCGGGCGGACGATAAGCATCGCCTCGTCCGACTTCAAGCGATCGGTTGGCGCACCGAGAGTTGCTTTGAAAGACCGACAACGGTGCATTCAGTCCTATGCAAAATGTGACAAAGGCGCCACAGGTGAGGGGAGAATCGTTCAATGGAGCGTCCATTTCTTGACCCTCGTTTCGGCACCGTGTTCTATTGATTGACCGTCTTGGCGGGGGCAGTGCGTCGCTGCGTTCCTAGCTTCCACTTTCCGCCGGTCGGGCAGGCCTTTGGTACGTACCAGTTTCTGATCAACGAGAGAGGGAGAATGATGAAAAAGCTTCTACTGGGATCGACCGCCTTGGTCGCCGGTGGACTGATGGCCGCCCCGGCCATGGCAGCTGACCCGATCAAGATCGGCGTTGGCGGCTACTATCAGTTCTATGCGCTCGCCGGCAATATCGAAGGCGTTTATGGTAGCCCCGCCCTGCTTGGAAGCGGGAATTTCACCCGGCTGCCGGGCGGTGCGACCCCGTCAGTCCAATACAAGGGTCTCCAGTTCATCCAGGAAGGTGAAATCCATTTCATCGGCCAGTCGAAGCTGGACAACGGCACCACGGTAGGTCTGACCGTCGAGCTCGAAGGCTGGGACAACAGTATCGTCGCTACCAGCCACGGCCGTCAGATCGACGAAGCTTACCTGTTCGCCTTCGGTGACTGGGGCCGCGTCGAGTTCGGTGCGCGCGACCAGGCCTCTTATCGTATGTATTATGGCGCGCCCTCGGCGCTGTTGGGCTGGGGCTTCTTCCAGCACAACTCGAACTTCAACTGGGCCAGCGGCGCCATGCTCGCTAACCCATCTCAAGGTGCGGCGACGTTCTTCACGATCGGCGGCCAATACCAGGACGTGAACCGCATCAACTACTTCACCCCGCGTTTCATGGGTCTGCAGATCGGTGTCGGTTACGCGCCGAAGATCAACGTTGCTCCGAACGCCCAGCTAGCGCGCGGTCTTACCGGCGTCGGCCCCGGCGGCGTTGCAGGCATCTGCGGCTTGAACGATCCGACTTCGGCAAGCAACTGCCCGATCAACGACAATTCCTTTCAGAATATGTTCGACGTCGGCGCCAACTACCTGAACAAGTTCGGAGACGTGACCGTCGCTCTCTTCGGCGCGTTCTCGTACCTTACCTTCAATCCGAGCTTCAACCAGAACACGAACAATGCCAACACGGCAACCGGTGCGAACTACTCGAACTGGAAGCAGTGGGTCGTCGGCGCACAGTTCGGCTTCGCCGGCTTCACGGTTGGCGGCTCCTACGGCTACGACAACAACGGTCTCGGCGGCAACTACTACACCGGCCAGGCGAGCGAGAGCCGCAAGTGGGCGGCGTCGATCATGTACGAAACCGGTCCTTGGCAGATGTCGTTCGGCTGGGGCCACGTCAATACCGACAACGGCAACGGCGCATCTCAGCTCGGCGTGATCGGGCAGGGTACCACCAGCGCGATCGGCACAGTCGGTCCTGCGGGCTCGGCGTCGGCGAACTTCGGCACAGATCCCTTCGCGGGCGCGGCCGTGTTCGGAGGTTATCAGACGGACAAGTTCGAGCTTGGCGTCAACTACGCCCTCGGACCGGGCATCAAGCTGGTCGGCGGCGGCATCTACTGGAACGTCCAGGGTCCGGTCAACGGCACTCAGGGCAGGGCGTGGGCGGCCATGCTCGGCATGGACCTGCGCTTCTAGTCAAACGACTGCAGGCAGATTGGGAAAGAGCGGGCGAAAGCCCGCTCTTTTCATTTGAGAGGTTTGCGCCCTACCACGTTCACGAACAGGGTCGGCAGATAAGTGCGCGACACCGGGAGGCGCTCCGTAACCTGTCGCGCCAGCACGGCGCGATTGTCCTCGTGATCGAGCACGAGCTGAAAAAGCCCCTGCTCCACGGCGCCGGCTCCCGCTTCAAGACAGGGACCTCCGTCGCGCTCGACGCGATAGGCGACGTCCAGGCCAACGTCGCCGCCGCTATAGAACGATGAGACGAACTCGAAACCTTCGAACAGCAACGTCAAGCCGCGAACTGAAAAGCGCCAATAATCGTCGGGCGCCGCGTGAAAGGCCTGTGACCACGGAGTCGACACGTAAGCGAGGCCGCCCGGCCTCAGGACAGACGCAATGTTGCGCGCGGCTTTCCAAGGCGAGACGGTGTGTTCCAGCACGTGGCAACACACGACGAGGTCGAATGATCCCCGGCCCAAGGCCTGTTCGATCGTCCTCGGCGAGCTGCATATGTCGAGCCTTCGATCGACATTGCTCCCGTCAGCCAGGTCGATGCCGACGAAGCGCATCCGATCCTTGAAGCGCCTTGAAATCAGCGCGCGCCAATTTCGCTCGTTGCGATCCGATACTGACGACTTGGCCCCCACCTGCAGGACCATGGGCGCCCGACCGCCGACCGATTCGGCCACCCGCTCGAGCATCAGATCGATCTCCCGTGTCACGCTCGTGCCGACGATGCGCAGCTCACCCTTGCGTGGGGGGAGGGGCGCGCCGCCGGCGGGGGTCATTCGGGGACCACGACAATATGCATGCGGCGCGGCCCGTGCGCGCCGAGTTCCATGGCCTGCTCTATATCGCCGGTGCGCGACGGGCCCGTGATGGTGTTCACGGTCCTCGGCAGGGCATCCTTGCCGTAGCGCTCCCGAAGCCGCGCCCAGACCTCTTCATAGCCAGCGACGACGTCTTCCTCGCGCAGGACCACGATGTGGGTGTCGGGCAACAGGTTCAGCGATACCGGATGATCGGCTCCCGAAACCATCACGAGAGTCCCGGTTTCGGCGATGCCGGCGAACGCGCCGGTGATCGACACCTGGTCGCGGCCTTCCCCGCGCCCACGCCGCAGCGTCAGCAACTTCTGCCCAGACCAGCCATAGCGGTCGAGCAGGGGCGATGGTGCCATTGCGGCCTCCGCGGGCAGATTGTTGCGGACAAGGTAGGCGGCGACCTCGCCGGCGACCTCGCCTGCCGCCACGCGCGCCACGGTCGCATTGTTGATTTCCGCCCACTGGCAGAAAAGCGCGACCTTCTCCGGCTGCGGAAGCTGCGCGCGGCCGACGAGAGGGCCGCGCAGCGGCGCGTTGAGACGCGCCGCGACGGATTCCCTCGCAGGCCCGGCCAATTCGCCGCGCCGGAGCGAACGGCGAATGCCGTTCAGGATCTGCGTACGGGCTCCACCGTTCGTCGCGCTCATGGCCGCGGGCGGGCTCCGCCGTGCCGGGCCCATTGCGCGTGAAACGTGCCACCGGACTCGGGCGCCGGAAAGTCCCTGAACCGTGTCCACCCCGACGCCAGCGGCAAGGCGCGAAAACGGCCCTCGCCCCGCCCGAACAGCGCGAGCGTACGGTTCGTCCAGCCTGTCAGCAATCTATAGAGCTTCGGGCGCTGTGCCAGAAAGCTCCAGAGCGCGAGGCCCTGGCGAACGGCCTTCGGAGTTAGATGGCGTTCGAACTCGCGCTCGCGCCAGTGCCGCATCAGCTTGGGCAACGGAATGCGCACCGGACAGACGCTTTCGCACCGGCCGCAGAAGGTGGATGCATTGGGGAGATTACTCGCTTCTTCGACGCCGATGAGCTGCGGCGTCAGGACCGCACCGATCGGGCCGGGATAGACCCATCCATAAGCATGGCCGCCGATCGCACCATATACGGGACAATGATTCATGCAGGCACCGCAGCGGATGCAGCGTAGCATCTCCTGCATATCGGTCCCCAGCACCGAGGAGCGCCCGTTGTCGAGGATGACGACGTGATACTGCGAAGGCCCGTCGAGATCGCCGCTGCGTTTGGGTCCTGTGTTGAGCGTCGTGTAAACTGAAGATTCCTGGCCCGTCGCCGATCTCGCCAGCACCCGCAGCAGCACGGCGGCGTCCTCGAGTGTCGGGATCACCTTCTCGATGCTGGCGAGCACGATGTGCATCCTGGGCAGCGTATTGGAAAGATCGGCATTGCCCTCGTTCGTCACCAGCATCGACGAGCCGGTCTCGGCGACCAGGAAATTCGCTCCGGTAAGGCCTACATCGGCGTCGAGGAACTTCTGCCGGAGCACATGGCGCGCCTCGGCCACCAGATCGCTACGCTCGGTCAGACGCTGAGTGAAGCCGAGAGCCCGGTGATGCTCCAGAAACGTGTCGGCGACCTGGTCCTTCGTGAGATGCACTGCCGGCGCGATGATGTGGCTGGGCGGTTCGCGCCGCAGCTGGATGATATACTCTCCGAGATCGGTTTCGATCGGCGCGATACCCTGCGCCTCGAGATGATCGTTGATCCCGATCTCTTCCGAGATCATCGATTTCGACTTGGCGATCGTGCGTGCGCCAACGCTTAGGCAGAGCTCGGTGATGATGCGTCGCGCATCTGCCGCCGTCGGTGCCCAGTGAACGTGGCCGCCCAGCGCCGTAACCTTTCGCTCGAACTCCTCGAGGTAGAAATCGAGATTGGCGAGCGTGTGATTCTTGATGTCGCGCGCGGCGTCGCGCAGGGCCTCGAACTCGGGCAGCCGCTCGACCGCCTGCCGCCGGCGCTCCGAGAACCCGACCTTCAGCTTGGCCAGCGAATCCTGCAGGTTGGGATTTGCGAGGGCGTCCTCGACGTTGTGATGGAAGTTGCGGCTGGTCGACTGCATCAGCGTTGACGCCCGACTTCGCCAATCGGCGGCAGGCTGCCCATATCGGCCAACACTTCGGCGACGTGCCGAACCCTGACCGGGTTGCCGTCGCGCTGCAGCTTGCCTGCCATGTTCAAGAGGCAGCCAAGATCGCCCGCCAGCAACGTACCGGCGCCGGATGCCGCGACATCGGCCGACTTCTCGCCCACCATGGCATTGGAGATCTCCGGGTACTTCACGCAGAAGGTGCCTCCGAAACCGCAGCAGACTTCCGGTGTGCTCATCTCACGCATGGTGAGGCCTCGTACCGAGTCGAGAAGGCGGCGAGGCTGCTGCTTGATGCCGAGCTCGCGCAGGCCCGAGCAGGAATCGTGATATGTGACGACGTCCTCGTAATGCGCGGCTACCGAGGTCACGCCCAGCACGTCGACCAGAAAAGACACCAGCTCGTGACTGCGTGCGGCCAGTCTCTCCGCTCGTGCCTTCATCGCCGGCTCGTCGTCGAAAAGGCCGGGATAGTGGCGAGAAAGCATGCCACCGCAGGAGCCAGATGGTACCACTACGGCCTCATACCCCTCGAACATTTCGACGATCTGGGCGGCGATTGCCCGTGTCGTGGTGCGATCACCGGAATTGTAGGCCGGCTGCCCGCAGCACACCTGCAGGGGCGGCACCTCGACCGTGCAGCCCGCATCTTCCAGAAGCTTCACTGCCGCGAAGCCGACAGACGGTCGGAACAGGTCTACAAGACAGGTGACGAAGAGCGCCACGCGGCGCGGGCGGTTGTTGGCGGGCGGACTGGACACATCGGCCACCATGGCAGCCGCAAAAACGCGGTGCAACGGTGCCGCTCCGGATAATCCGTCGCGGTTCAGCCCCGATTCGGTACAAGCACGATGGCTTGGCCGGTGCCTACCATGCGGCCCGCCCAGTCGGCGGCGTTGGCGCCGCCGCCAAAAAACACGTCGCCGCGGGCCGGGCCTTTGATGGCGGCACCGCTATCCTGGGCAATGAACAAATGCCGATAAATCTCGACCTGGCCCGGCTTCCCGATCACCGGACGCTGGGTGTCGACCCAGATCGGAGTGCCGAAGGGTGTGAAACGGGGATCGACTGCCAGACTGCGTTGCGCTGTCAGCGGCACGCCCTGAGAGCCGGCGGCGGCGGTGCTCCTCGTGTCCTTGAAGAAGATGTAGCGCTCGTTCTTGCGCATCACTTCGCGGCCCTTTTGGGGATTGCGCTTCAGCCAGTTGCGTATCGCGGGCCAAGTCGCCTCCTCGCGCCGCATCACGCCCATGTCTGCCAGGACGCCGCCGATTGCCGTATAGGGACGATTGTTCGAGCCGTCGAAACCGATGCTGAGCGTGCCGCCTTCGGCGAGATGAATGCGCCCGCTGCCTTGGACCTGCACTTCGAACAACGCAACAGGATCCTGAACCCACGCAATCTCAAGCCCCTTGCCCTTGAGTACACCCTGTTCGATCTCAGCCCGCGTGTAGTAGGGGGCATCGCCGAGATCGGATGGCCGCCGATAGACCGGGACGGTGTAAATTCTCGATGGAGCGCGGCTGCCGCGCAGTTCGGGCTCGAAATAGCCTGTAAAGCTTCCGGGAGCCTGCACGATCAAAGGCCGGAAATTCTCCTCGAAGAAGCGTCGAGCAGCAGGAGTATCGGTATCCTTCACCCCTTGAGCGCTATGGCAGATGAGCTTCCACTCCGCCGCAGTTATCGTTTTCTCGCCCCCGTCAGTTGCGATCTTCGATGCCGAGCCGCTTGTCAGTTTGGGGCACGATCGCTTGAAGGCGACCAGCGCTTCGCCCTGCCGGTCGTCGGCCCAGCCGGGAATCTCGTTAAACGAGATCGGCGCCATGCGCACCTTGCTCTCGTCGGCGGTTCCGCCACCGCTCGCGCACGCAGACAGGAGGCCGGTGGCGACCAGCAGAGCGGTGCCACCACGCAGGAAGCTCCAGCGCATGCGGACGTCTGACCTCCCCTTCAGCCTTCGCTCTCAGTCTTGATCAGCTGCCAATTCGGGTCGCTGGACCTTGTGTCACGACGGAAGGTCCAGAGATCGATGACTTTCTGCACTTCGTTGGGATTGCCGTCAGCGATCTGGCCGTCGGCGTTGCGAAGGACGTTGATCTGCTCACTGACGAATCGAACGGTCACTACGGCGAACCCGCCCTCCATTTCCGCTCTCGCGATGTCTGAAGCTTCAAAACCGATCAACGTCGTTTCAGCCTTCTCGCCCCGCTGGACTCGCGCCTCAATCGCGGACTTGAAGCTGGCGAAAGTCTGGGGGTCGAGAAGCGCTTGCAGCGGGCCGATATCGCCCTTTGCGAATGCTTCGACGATCGTCGCGAACGCAGAACGCGCGCCAGCAGCGAAGCCTGTCGGCTCGAAGGCCGGATCGGCAGCCTGGATCGCCGCAGTACCCGCTACGGCCGTAGGAAGGACTGTCGACCGAATCCCGCCCGGGGCGTTTACCGCGAGGGGCGGGCGCTGATTCGGCAACGGGACAACGTTATCGTTGCCGGAGGGGGCGTCGCCGGCACGCGGCGGCCCGGCGGACGGCGGAGGCGTCGGAGGCGCGAAGGGGTCGCGCGCGGGCGGCCGTTCGTTGCCGGTACGTTTTCCCAGCACGGAGCGCAGCCGCAAGATCAAGAAGATCGCGACGAGGCCGATGAGAATGATGTCGTAGTTATTACCCACGATGGCTCTCCGCCAGCCCGCAGCCCAGTCCCTGCAAGTTACATAGGCTGCGATTGGGGAAAGGGCAAGGCGAGGGCCCGGACCCCCCGCCACACGGCAGCCATCATCTTTTTTCCAGCCACAGGCTGGTAGCTAATGCCCCGGGCGGCGACGGCAGGCGCGGCACGACCGATCTCGCCAAACGCTCAACCAGTTTCCGGCTCGCCCAGGCGCTCGAAAAAACCGGCGCATAAGCTCCTGTCGTCAGCAGCGGCAGAACTCCCTGTTGTTCGTTGTAGGCACGCCAGCCCCAGATCGACGGGTAGTCGAAGGGCAGGAAGATATCGTGAATATGGACCAGCACGCCCGCGGGCAGCCGCGGTAAGACGCGATTGAGAAGCAAGTCGACGTCGCTGCCCGGCATCAGGATGTGGCTCGAATCGATGAACAGCACGTCTCCGGAGACGAGGCGGTCGAACACTTCCGGCCCCACCGCCTGGACCGTCGAGGGCACCACTTGAACGCCCGGCAGGCCTGCGATATCGGCGCGTGGCGCAGGATCAATGGCAAAAATTTCACCTACACCGCAAAGAGCCTTGGCAAGCATGCGCGTCGAATGGCCGGACCCCACTTCCACGACATGCTGGGGTTTGCGGTCGCGGACCAGCGCATAGGCTGCCGCGGCATCCAGCGAGGGAAACCAGGCCTGATCGAGAAGGTTTCGCATCGCCTCGAGGGCCGGTGCGTGGCTGTCCATAAGGTCGATCGTCGCCTCGAAGGCGGCGGTATGGCTGTCGAACAACGCTTCGACCGCCGGGTAGGGCGGCTGGGCGCCCGGCGGCGGCAGGAGCGGGGCGTAACGGTGTGGAATGAACCAGCCGCGCGGTGTCAGCCCCAGCACCGTAGGTAGTCCGAGCGCCAGCCGCCGCCAGCGGCCCCGCAGACCCAGCATGCCCATCAACAAGCCTCGTTCATGGGGCGAGCGTCAGGCCTTCGTGCGCGACGATCACTCGCGGCAGGCCTCCCGCCGCGGTACCGGGACGCAGTGCCGCCGCCTCGCGCGCGACATCATCCATGAACGCATCGTTATGACTGGGGTCGTGGTGAAAGATAGCGAGGGTTCCCACGTCGGCGGCATCTGCCACACGTACGCCCTCCTGCCATGTGGAGTGGCCCCAGCTCTTGTAGCGCTCGTATTCGGCGTCGGTGTAACTCGAGTCGTAGATCATGATGTCGGCACCGCGGCAAAGCTCGACGATCGTCTTGTCGCGCTCGCCGGGCGTGTGCTCGGTATCAGTGATGTAGCAGATCGACTTGCCGCCATAATCTATCCGATAGCCTGTCGCGCCGTTCGGATGGTTTAAAGGCGCCGTCAGCATCTTGACCGCGCCGCAGATCAGGGGCTCGCCCGCCTTGAACTCGGTGAACGCCACCTGAGCTTTGAAGATGTCGAGCGTCACGGGGTAGATCGGCGCCTGCATTAGGTTGCTGACGACCTTCTTGAGCGTGTAGGGCGCCTCGAGATGGCCGGCCCACATCCGTACCGAATTGCGCTCGTCGAACAGCGGCGCGAAAAAGGTGAGGCCAGACAAATGGTCCAGATGCGTATGCGTGAAATAGATATCGATATCCAGCGGTGCCAGCCGCGCCAGCTCCAGCCCTAACGGCCGAATTCCCGTGCCGGCGTCGAACAGCAGCCGACGGCCGCCTGCGGTCACCTCCAGGCAGGAGGTGTTGCCGCCATAGCGGGCATACTCCGCGCCCGAGCACGATATCGAGCCGCGCACGCCCCAGAAGCGCACCTTCAGACCCTTGGCCAATCCATCTCCCCGAAAAAATTCCCCCCTCAGAGTCCACAGCCGGCGGGCAACGTCAACCAAGCTGCAGCCGGAGCTGTTTGGCCGCAATCTTGCGTAAAGCGGAGGAAGGCGGTCCGACCACCCGGAGTAACGTATTCTTGCACGAGGCAGGTGGATACGAACCCCACGGGATGCGTTGCAGCGAGGCTCAAAGGGGGTAATACTTTCGCCATGGAAATGCGCACAGCCAAGTTCGCCATCGGGCAGGTGGTGAAGCATAGGATTTACCCGTTCCGCGGCGTGATCTTTGACGTTGATCCGGTGTTCGCCAATACCGAGGAGTGGTTGGCGTCGATCCCCGAGGAAGCCCGGCCGCGGCGGGACCAGCCATTCTATCATCTGCTGGCCGAAAACGCGCAGACCACATACGTAGCCTATGTATCGGAGCAAAACCTGCTGCCCGACGATACCGGCAAGCCGGTGTCTCATCCGCAGGTGCCGCATTTCTTCAAGGAGATGAAGCGCGGCCACTATGTGAGCCGCGATCGCGCGCTCTACTGACCGATTCTTCCTGCGTGAGGCGGTGAACCTGCCTCTCGGCCGGTCTGTCCCGGAATAATCCGGGGGCGTTCGACCCTCAGTGCCCTGCCATTGCACGGCCAATGGAGCCGACATCTGCCGACGCACCAGGTGTCTGCAGCGCGAGCTTTCCGTCGAACATCACGACGATACGATCGGAAAGCTGAAGGATCTCGTCGAGATCCTCGCTGACCAGCAGCACGGCGGCGCCGCGGTTGCGCGCCTGGACGATCCGCGCGCGGATCTCCGCTACGGCCGCGAAGTCGAGGCCGAAGCACGGATTGGCCACGATAAGAAGATCGCCTTCGCTCGACAGCTCGCGCGCCAGCACCGCGCGTTGGACGTTGCCGCCGGAAAGTCCCTTGATCGCTGCGTCAGGGCCGGGCGTCTTCACGCGATAGGCCTCGATCAGCCTGCGGGCCATGTCTCGCATCGGCGCGCGGCGGAGGCGGATGCCGTCGGGTGAGGACGGCGGTTGGTCGAACGAGCGAAGCGCCATGTTCTCGGCCACCGACATCTCCGCCACGCAGGCGTTGCGCAGCGGCTCCTCGGGCAGGCAAGCGATCTTGTGCCGGATCATCTCCGGCCGGGTCGCCGTATAGCGTTCGCCGTGGACCTTCATGCCACCGGACCGGGCGTGACGCTGGCCGGCCAGAGTCTCCACCAGCTCGCGCTGGCCGTTGCCCGAAACGCCCGCCACGCCGACGATTTCGCCCGCCCGGACCTCGAGCGACAAATCCTCGACCGCGAGCTGCCCGACATTGTCGGCGACCGACAGCGCCTCGACCTGCAGCACTGGCTCGCCCGGATCGCGCTGGTCACGCTCGACGACGGCGCGCGCCTCGCGCTGGCCGACCATCATCTCGGCCATGGCATCGTTGTCGAGTTCCGCCGTCGGTCTGGTACCGACCAGCTTGCCGCGACGCAGGACGGTGACGGTGTCGCAGAAGGCGTTCACCTCCCGGAACTTGTGGGTGATGACGACGATGGTGAGGCTCTTGTCCTGGGTGAGCTTCTTGAGTGTTGTCAGCACCTCGTCGGCTTCGTCCGGCGTCAGCACGGAGGTCGGTTCGTCGAGGATCAGCAGATTCCGCTTGAGGTAGAGCTGGCGCAGGATCTCGCCCTTCTGCTTCTGGCCGGCAGCGAGATCGGCGACCGGCGTGTCGAGTGGCACGGCGAATGGCGTGGTCGAGAAGAACTCCTTCAGGAGCTTTCGCTCGCTCGCCCAATCGATCACGGCCGGCACGTGCTCGCGCGAGAGAACGAAATTCTCGAGCACCGTCATGTTCGGCACCAGAGTGAAGTGCTGGTAAACCATGCCCAGCCCCAGCTCATGTGCCTGGCGGGGATGGTCGATCGTGATCTGGCGGCCATTCAGCAGGATCTCGCCCGCGTCGGCGCCGTAGTAGCCCATGGCGCATTTTACCAGCGTGCTCTTGCCCGCGCCGTTCTCGCCCAGCAGCGCATGGAAGGCGCCCGCCTGGATCTTGACCGAGACGTCGTCGAGCGCTGCCAACGTTCCGAAGCGCTTGGAGAAGCCGATCAGCTCGAGCGAGGGGGCGCTCATCCGATCGCCTCGATCACAGCCATCGAATGAGCGACGGCGCCGAACACACCGCCCTGCATCTCGACCATCTTGAGCGCGGCGGCGTGATTGCCGGCGTCGGTCGCGCCGGTGCAATCCTCCAGGATCAGGCATTCGAAGCCGCGGTCGTTGGCCTCGCGCATCGTGGTGTGGACACACACATCCGTCGTGATGCCGGTCAGCACGATATTGTCGACACCGCGCGTGCGCAGCATCAGCTCGAGGTCGGTGGCGCAGAACGAGCCCTTTCCCGGCTTGTCGATCACCGGCTCGCCGGCGATCGGCGCGAGCTCGGGAATGATCTCCCAGCCGGGCTCGCCGCGCACCAGGATGCGGCCGCACGGGCCGGGATCGCCGATGCCGGCGCCGATCTGCTGCGAGCGCCAGCGCTTGTTGGCCGGCAGGTCGCTGAGGTCGGGCCGATGGCCCTCGCGGGTATGGATGACGGTCCAGCCCGACTTGCGCGTCGCCGCGAGCAGCTTCCGGATCGGCTCGATCGGCGCGCGCGTCAGCGACAGGTCGTAGCCCATCCTGTCGACATAGCCACCGACGCCGCAGAAATCTGTCTGCATGTCGATCACGATCAGCGCGGTGTTCTGCGGCCGCAGATCGCCGTTCCACGGCCAAGGGTAGGGGCGGGACTTGACGTGCATGGCGGTCCTCTACTTCACGGCGCCGAGCTCGCCGGGCGCACCGCGCAGGCTGCGCTCGGGCGAGCAGGTGGCGATCATCAGGGCCAGGGTGAGCACATAGGGCGCAGCGCTGAACAGGTAGTAGCCCTGGGTGATGCCGACCGACTGCAGCGCCGGGCTGATCGCGCCGGCCGCGCCGAACAGAAGCGACGCCCACAGGCAGCGCACGGGGTCCCACCGTGCGAAGATCACCAGCGCCACGGCCATCAGGCCCTGCCCGCTCGACAGGCCCTCGTTCCAGCTGCCCGGATAGTAGAGCGACAGGAACGCGCCGCCGATGCCGGCGAAGGCCCCGCCGATCGATGTCGCGATCAGCCGGACCCGATTGACCGACGCGCCGATCGCCAGGGCCGCGTCGACGCTCTCGCCGGCCAGCCGAACGATCAGGCCCCAACGCGTGTTCTTCAACGCCCAGGCGAGCGCAAAGGCGAGGATGATGCCGATGACGAAGAGGTAGTTCACCTGCAGCGCCTGTCGGACCTGCGGGATGCTGCTCCACCAGCCGAGGTCGATCGCGCCGAGATTGGGCGCCTTCGGCTGGATGAAGGGCTTGCCGAGGAAGAACGCCAGGCCGGTGCCGAAAAGCATCAAGCCGATGCCGGTGGCGATGTCGTTGACCCGCGGCAGCTGGCAGATGCCGGCATGCAGTGCACCCAGCAGCAGGCCAACCATGGCCGCCACCAGCACGCCGAGCCAGGGCGAGCCGCTCATCAGGGCGACGCCGTAGGCGCTCATCGCGCCCATCACGAGGGTGCCTTCGAGCCCGAGATTAATGCGGCCCGACCGTTCGGTAAGGCACTCGCCAATGCTCACAAAAATGAACGGCGTGCTGACCCTGATGGCGCCCGCGAGCATGGCGAGCGGCACGCCCCAAATTCCGAGACTCGTGTCGTCCATCAGGCGACCGCCTTCGGCTTCCACAGCCGGCCATAGAGGGTTTCGCTCGCCAGGATGGCGACGAAGATGATGCCCTGGAGCACCACGACAGCCGCGTCCGGCAGATCGAGCCGGCGCTGCAGCAGGCCGCCCGAAGCGCCGATGCCGCCGAGCAGGATCGCCACCGGGACGATGGCGATCGGATGATGGCGGGCGAGGAAGGAGACGAGAATTCCTGAATAACCGTAGCCGACCGCGAGCGAGGCGTTGGCGCGGCCATGGACGGCAGCGACCTCGATCATTCCGGCGAGCCCTGCCGCTGCGCCGCCCGCGCCACAGGCGAGCAGCACGTAGCGATCGACATTGAGACCCATCATGCGTGCGGTCTTCGGGTTGCCGCCGATCACCTCCATGGCGAAACCCCAGGTGGTGAAGCGCTGGAAGACGTAGATCGCGACGCAGGCGACGATGCCGAACACCAGGCCCCAATGCACGTCGGTGCCGCTGATGGTGCCGATCATGTTGGTGTCGCCGATCGGATGGGTCGACGGCTTGTTGAGGCTCGACGGATCGCGCAAGGGTCCCTCGACGAAATGATTCATCAGCGCGATGGCGATGTAGGTCAGCAGCAGGCTCGAGATCGTCTCGTTCACGCCGCGCCATTGCCGCAGGCCGCCCGCGAGAGCGATCCAGAGGCCGCCGATGATCATGGCGGCGAGCGCCATCATGATCTGCACGACGAGCGACGGTGCGCCCGACACTGCGACACCCGCCGCCGCGGCGGCCACGCCGCCGGCCACCAGCGCGCCCTCATTGCCGATGATCACCAGCCCGAGCCGCGCGGGCAACGCGGTGCAGAGCGCCGTGAGGATCAAGGGCGCGGCGCGGGTCAGGGTGTTCTGCCACGAGAACCAGCTGCCGAACGCGCCCTGGTACATGAGCGCAAACGCCTCCAGCGGATCGACCTTCGCGTAGAGCGCCAGCAGCAGGCCGAACAGAAGGGCCGATGCCAGCAGGGCCAGCACCGGGACAGCGACACGTTCGAGAGTGGTAGTCATGTTCATGCTCCTCCCTAAGCGAAGCTTGGGGAGGTGCCCCGAAGGGGCGGAGGGGTCGTGGGCAACAGTATCGGTGCGGCCCATGACCCCTTCGTCAGCGTAAGACGCTGACACCTCCCCGGCTACGCCAGAGAGGAAAGCCTTCTACGAGGTCGCGCCGATGACGCCTTCGACGAGGTAGTTCATGCCTTCGAGCTTGGGCTCGGTGATGACGTACGACGCACCGGCCGGAATGACGGTGTTGCCCTTGTTGTCCTTGAGCGCGCCTTTGTAGATCGACAGGCTGCCGCTCAGGATGGCCGCCTTGGCGGCGTCGGTCTTCTCCCGTGCCGCCGCGGACACCGCCGGGCCGTAGGCCGAGCTGCGGACATAACCCTCTTTCAAGCCGCCGCGCACGAAGTTGCCAGGGGCCTGGCCCTTCTTCATCGCCTCGACCATGTCGACGTAGATCCGCTCCCAGTTCCACTCGGCGCCGGTCAGGTAGCCCTTGGGTGCGAGCTTGGCTTGGTTGCAGTGGTAGCCGCAGGTAAAGATGCCGGCGCGCTCTGCCGTCTCGATCACGACCTTCGGAGAGTCGACATGGCAGGTCACGACATCGACGCCCTGCGCGACCATCGAGTTCGTTGCTTCGGCTTCCTTGACCGGCAGCGCCCAGTCGCCGGTGAAGATTGCCTGGGTGGTGATCTTCGGATTGACCGACTGCGCGCCGAGCGTGAAGGCGTTGATGTTGCGAAGAACCTGGGGGATAGGCTTGGCGGCGACGAAGCCGAGCTTGCCGCTCTTGGTGGTCGATCCCGCAACGATGCCGGAAAGGTACTGCGCTTCGTCGATGTAGCCGAAGTAGCTGCCGGTGTTCACCGGATGCTTGCCCTCGGTCCACAGGCCGCCGCAATGCCGGAACTGAACCTTGGGGAACTTGGCCGCCATCTTCAGCATGTGCGGGTCGAAGTAGCCGAACGACGTCGGGAAGATCAGCGTCGCGCCGTCGAGGTTGATCATGCTTTCCATCGATTTCTCGACGGCGACGGTTTCGGGCACCTTCTCCTCTTCGACGATCTTCACTCCCGGCATCTTCTTCAGGATCGCAGCCGCCTCTGCATGGGCCTGGTTGTAGCCGTAGTCGTCGCGCGGGCCGACGTAGATGAAGCCGACGACCATGGGCTTCTGTGCGTTGGCCGTAGCCGCCAGCCCGAACGCCGCGGTGCCCGCTGCGCCGCCAAGCAGCGCGCGCCGGCCAATTGTGAATTCGTTGAACATTGCTCTTCCTCCGCGAATTCTTGCCCGCCGAGTGGCGGCCCACACCGTGGGTCAGCAAGCGGTGTGCCAGCGGTCCAAGGCAGGATTTGCTGGCAAAATGCGGGGGTTGCGCTGCCCGATTGTATGCAATTTCTGCAGATTGCATTCTTTTTGAGCATCAATAAGACATTGGCATTTATCTTGTATGCATCGGAGATCATGTCTTCGGATAATCCGACTCTTACCGAAAAGCTGGCGACCGCGATCGCCGACGGTATTCTCGATGGCACGTTCAAGCCGGGTATGCACCTCGATGAGGTGAGCCTTGCCCACCAGCACGGTGTCTCGCGCACGCCAGTGAGAGAGGCGCTGCGCCAGCTCACGACCAGTGGCCTGATCGACATGCGCCCACGGCGCGGCGCCGTCGTCTCGAAGGCGACTCAGGCCCAGATCGAGTGCCTGTTCGTAGCCATGGCGGAGATGGAGGCAACCTGTGCCCGGCTTTGCGCTCTCAGCATGACGCCGGTAGAGCGACGGCGATTGCAGGCACGCCACGAGGCGATGACCGAGCTGGCGGCGAACGGCAATCCGGACGCCTATTCGAATGCCAACATCGCCTTCCATTCGGCAATTTATGCCGGTGCCCACAACGAGTCCCTGGCCGAGTTCGCGATGAGCCTGCGCCGCCGGGTCGGACCGTTCCGCCGCGCCCAGTTCCGGGTGGAAGGCCGCCTGATGCGCTCGAACCAGGAACACGATGCCGTCGTGCGTGCGATCCTTGCGGGCGACGCCGCCGGCGCGCACAGCGCGATGCTGCATCACGTCAGCCTGGTGGAGGATGCGTTCGAGGCCTTCACAGCGATCAACGCAGCATAGCCGCCTCGTTCGGTATCCTCGTCGAAGGGCGCCTGCGCTGGCGTACCGGCGACGATCAATTCATCGGGAACGGGAAGTACTTTTCGCTGATCTTCTTGTAGGTCCCGTCGCTCATCATCTCGCCGAGCGCCTTGTTGAAGGCGTCGCGCAGCTTGATGTCCTCGCGGCGGATTCCCGCGGATACGCCGACGCCCAGTGTCTGGGTATCCTTGATATCCTGGCCCATCACCTCGCAGCATTTGCCTTCCGGTTTCTGGGACCAGAGCCAGAGCTGCACCTTGTCGCCGAAAACCGCGTCGACCTCGTCGCTCGCCAGCGCGTTCAGCGCATCCGCTACGGTATCGTATCGTTTGATCTGCGCCGAGCGGCGGAAGCTCTTGTCGAGCCAGTCTAGGTGCGCCGAGTCCTTCTGAACGCCGATCTTCCTGTTGCGCAGCAGCGACGGCGGGCCGTCGAACGGCTGGCCCTTGGCGGCGATGAAGGCTCCAGGGGAAAGATAGTAGCGGCGCGACAGGCCGAGCCGCCGGCGTCGCTCGCTGGTGACCTCGAGCGAGGACATGACGATGTCGAACTTCTTCTCGATCAGGCCCGGCACCAGGTCGTCCCATTTCGCGGCGACGAACTCGCACTCCGCTTTCATGCGTTGGCAGGCATCCTGCGCCAGCTCCATCTCGAAGCCTGCGGGGAGGCCTTTGCGGTCAAGATAGTTGAACGGCGGATAGGCGCCCTCGGTGGCGACGGTGATCTTGAAGGCGGGAGGTGGGAAAGGCGACTTCGGCGCGGGCGGCTTGGCCGGCTGCGGCGCGGCGCGCGGTGCGGGCTTGGCCGGGTGCTGTTGCTGCGGCTGGGCTGCGGCGCTTGCTGCAAGCGCCACCGTCGTGACGACAAGAGCGACCAGCCTCATGCGATCAGACGCTCCAGCAAGGCATTCAACCGTTGACGGCCCGCAGGTGTGGCAGCCAGACGCGTGGCGTCGACCTCGACGAAGCCGGCTCGCACCAGAGGCGCGAGCTTCGCCTCGCCCAGCGCCTCGACGGGATCGGCGCCGGTGACAGACGCGAACAGTGCGCGGTCGATGCCGTCGGTCAGCCGTAAACCCACTATCAACGCCTCCTCCACCCGATCATGCCCGGTTACGACCGAGCTTTCGACCGTGCCATGGCCCTCGCGCTCGACGGCTGCGAGCCAGTTCTCCGGTCCGCTCGCCCGTCGCGTCGCGCGTTTGGCCTCGTCTTCGGCGAACCGACCATGCGCGCCGGGTCCGATGCCGACGTAATCCTGATACCGCCAGTAGATCAAATTATGGCGACACGCCGTACCCGGCCGCGCGTGGTTGGAAATCTCGTAAGCGGGCAGGCCGGCGGCTTCGAGCCGCCGCTGGGTGCGCTCGAACATCTCGGCCGCTTCCTCCTCGCCCGGAAGCGTGAAATCGCCTCGCCCGTGCTCTGCATAGAACCGCGTGCCCCGTTCGATCGTGAGCTGATAGAGCGACAGGTGCTCACCGGCCAGTGCCAGCGCGAGGTCCAGTTCCGCCGACCACGCGTCCGGTGTCTGGCCGGGTCGACTGTAGATCAAATCAAAGGAATAGCGCCGGAAGTTCCGGCGCGCGATCTCGATTGCCTCCAGCGCGTCGTCGGCGGAGTGCTCACGTCCGAGGAAGGCGAGGGCGTCGGGGTCGAGAGCCTGGACGCCGAGAGACACGCGATTCACGCCGGCGCCCGCGAGGTCCGCGAACTTGTTCCGCTCCACCGAGGTCGGGTTGGCTTCGAGCGTGATCTCCGCGTCGGGTGCCATGTCCCAGAGCTGGCGGGTGCGCGCAATCACGGCGCCGACTGTTTCCGGCTCCATCAGGGAGGGCGTGCCGCCGCCGAAGAAGATCGTCTCGACTCGCCGCGCCGGTGCCTCGCGTGCAGCGTGCTCGAGCTCTGTCAGGAGCGCCCTTCGCCAGCGCGTCTGCTCGACGGCGTCGCGTACGTGGCTGTTGAAGTCGCAGTAGGGGCACTTCGATTTGCAGAATGGCCAATGGATATAGACGCCCAAAGGATCCAGGCGCTGTGCCGTCATCGAAAGCAGGCCTCGACCAGCTTGGCGAAGGCACGACCGCGATGGCTGATGGCGTTCTTCTCGTCGGCCGTCATCTCGGCCGTGCTGCGCGTCTCGCCGAGCGGCTGGAAGCAGGGATCGTAGCCATGACCGCCGCTGCCCCGAGGAGGCCAGACGATGCGCCCTTCGAGCGTGCCGTGCACCAGCTCGACATGCTCGTCCGGCCACGCGAGCGCCAGCACGCAATGAAACGTCGCGCGCCGCGCGGTGTCGGTGTCCGGCACGCCGCGCTGGGCAAACTCGTCCTGGATGCGTTCCATGCCGACCATTGCGTCGCGCGTCGGACCTTCCCAGTCGGCGGTGTAGACGCCGGGCTGGCCGTCGAGCGCATGCACGCTGAGGCCGGAATCGTCGGCCAGTGCCGGCAGCTTGCCGGCCCGGGTCGCGGCCAGCGCCTTGAGGGTGGCGTTGGTCTCGAACGTCGTGCCGGTTTCCGGCGGGGCGGGCAGTCCGAGCTCTGCGGCGGACACGATCTCGACGCCGAAGCCCGACAGCATGGTGCGGATCTCGCCGGCCTTGCCGCGGTTGTGTGTCGCCACGATCAGCTTCGGCAGGACGAAGCGACGGGGCATCAGGCTTTGCCGATCGCCAGCCGCTGCAGCCGCGTCAGCTCGACGACGCCCTTCTTGGCGAGCTCCATCAACTCGACGAACTGGGCCTCGCTGAATGGTTCCTTCTCCGCCGTCCCCTGCACCTCGACGATCCCGCCGGTGCCGGTGAGGACGAAATTGGCATCGGCCTCCGCCTTCGAATCCTCTGGATAGTCGAGATCGAGCACAGCCGTGCCCTGCCACAAACCGCACGACACGGCAGCAACCTGCCCGGTAAGCGGATTGATGGCGAGCTTGCCTTCCTTGATCAACCATTCGAACGCGAAATGCAGGGCAACCCAGGAGCCGGTGATGGCAGCCGTGCGCGTGCCGCCGTCTGCCTGCAGCACGTCGCAATCGATGTTGATCTGGCGCTCCCCCATCGCCGCGAGGCTCACGACAGCGCGCATCGAGCGGCCGATCAGGCGCTGGATCTCCTGGGTGCGGCCCGACTGCTTGCCGCGCGCGGCTTCGCGGTCGCTACGGGTATGGGTGGAACGCGGCAGCATGCCGTACTCCGCCGTCACCCAGCCACGGTTGGTGTTGCGCATCCAGGGCGGCACCCGTTCGTCGACCGAGGCGGTGCACAGGACGTGGGTGTCGCCGAATTTAACCAGGCAAGAGCCCTCGGCGTGGCGCGAATAGCCGGGTTCGAGCGAAATCTTGCGAAGCTGATCGGGGGCGCGGCCGGAAGGGCGCATGGACTGTCTCCTGGGGGCGGGACAGGCGCTTATGGCCAAGTCCGCCGCACGGGACAAGCGGCGCCCCAGTCAGCCTTGCCGCACCATCCAGCCGCGGTGACGGTAACCGTCCCGGATCATCCGGATCATGGTGACGCCCTGGCTGATGATCAGAATGGGGATCATCGCCAGCAGAATGGCGGCCTGGATCCTGAGCGGTACCGCATAGGATGTCGCCGCCCATACCCCGATGAAGAAGGTCAAATAGCCGAGATTGATCGCCATGGCTTTCGCGAATAGCCGTCCGAAGCCCATCCGCCAGACATAGAAGGCGCCGAACAGGCCTGCCCACAGATAGGACCAGCCGCCGACCTCGACGACCATCTCCTTCCTCGGATGTTCGAATCGATAGCCCTGGAACACGCCGTCCTACTTTATGGTGTCTTGCTTACGAACGAGTGACGCGTTGACCGGGCGCACTGCAATTCCTAGATTTTGTCATGGCCCTTCATCGACTCGCTATGCCCATAGGCACTTTGCCAGATTCGTCGGGTCAGCGTCAGGCTGCCGCGTCGATCACCGCCCTGAACGATCGAGCCCGCGAAGTCCTGCGCCTTGTTGTCGAAAGCTACGTCGAAACCGGGGAGCCGGTCGGCTCGCGTGCCCTGACGCGCAAGATTGCCGAAACGCTGTCGCCGGCCACGATCCGCAACATCATGGCGGACCTGCAGGATGCCGGCCTTCTCTACGCGCCGCATACGTCGGCGGGCCGGCTGCCGACGGATGCAGGGTTGAGACTTTTCGTCAACGGCCTGCTCGAAGTGGGTAATGTTTCAGAGGACGAGCGCGAGAGCATCGAGGCGCGCTGCACCGCCGCCGGCCGCAGCATGAACGAGGCACTCGAGCAGGCGACCAGCCTTCTCTCCGGCCTGTCGCGCTGCGCGAGCGTGGTCATGGCACCCAAGACCGAGCAGCCGCTGAAGCACATCGAGTTCGTGAATCTGGGGCCGGGCCGCGCCCTGGTGGTCACCGTCACCCAGTCGGGCCAGGTCGAGAACCGGATCATCGACACGCCGATCGGCATGCCCGTCTCGGCGCTGACGGAGGCCAGCAACTACCTCAATGCGCGGCTCTCGGGCCGCACCTTCGAGGACGCGCGGCGGCTCATCCTCGAGGACATCAAGCTGAAGCGCGCCGAGCTGAATGATCTTACCGCACGGGTGATCGAGTCCGGACTGGCGACCTGGGCGGGGGAGCCTGGTGGGGCGTTGATCGTCCGCGGCCAGGCTCGTCTTCTCGAAGACATCACGGCGATCAGCGACCTGGAGCGGGTGCGCGTGCTGTTCGATGCGCTCGAGCGCGGCGAGAGTTTTGCCCGGCTCCTCGAGCTCGCCAACGGCGCGGCCGGCGTGCAGATCTTCATCGGTGCCGACAATCCGCTGTTCGCCAACACCGGCTGCTCGATGGTGGTGGCGCCGTTCCGCGATTCGCAGGAGCGAATCCTGGGAGCCATCGGCGTGATCGGCCCGACCCGCCTGAACTACGCCCGGATAATCCCGCTGGTCGACTACACCGCCCGCACCATCGGGCGAATGGTCGGCTGACGCACGCATCCTGACGCCGCCTACCAGTCCTTCTCGTCGAAGTCTTCGAACTGCTGCATGTCGTCTTCACCTTCGGACGGTTTGACCTCGGCGGCCGACAAACCGAGGACGCGCAGCTTGGTCTGCGGCGTCAGCAGTGGCACCAGCTCGAGCAGGTCCGAGCGTGCGAAGGCAACGCAGCCCTGAGTCGCGCTCATGTCCTCGCGGGCGATATGCAGGAAGATGGCACTGCCCCATTCGCCTTCAGGCGGGTCGTCGTTGTAGCCGACCACCACCAGCAGGTCGTACAGCCCGTCGTCGCGCCACAGTCTCTCGTGGCTCCAGGCATTAGGGATTCGGACCAGGCGGTTATAGGAGGGCGAGCGCGGATCGTCGCACCAGCCGTCGTGCTCGCTGATCGGTCGAGCCGGCAGATGGACGGCGGGCAGGACGAGCCGATCGTTGCGGAAATAGAGACGGCGAAGGGGGAAAGTGCCGACCGGCGTCGCGGCGTCGCCCTCGACCTTGTCCTCGCGCGCCCCGCCCGCGCCGATCGTGCAGCGCCATCGGCGCTCGCCCAGCCTCGCCCAGCCCAGGCTCGAATCGACGGAGTCCGCCTGAACGGTAAGGAGGTCGGGATCGGACATTGAATCGGGCTCCTGGCGCCTTCATAAAGGCGCGCGCGAGAGGGAGAAAGCGATGGGCTACGTCGTCAAGGCACCGCCGATAGTCGGCGTTCCGGTCCATGGGACATCCGATCTGTTTCCGGTGCGCCGCATCTTCTGCGTGGGCCGCAATTACGCCGCTCACGCCCGGGAGATGGGCCACGATCCGGATCGCGAGCCGCCATTCTTCTTCAGCAAGCCGGCCGATGCCATCGTGATCTGCGCCGACCCCAGGAATCCAACCAGGATCCCCTACCCTCCGGCAACCAGGAACCTGCATCACGAGATGGAACTGGTCGTCGCAATGAAATCTGGCGGCGCGGAGATCCCGGTCGACAAGGCGCTGGAGCACGTCTTCGGCTACGGCGTCGGCCTGGACATGACGCGCCGCGACCTGCAGAACCAAGCAAAGGACATGGGCCGCCCGTGGGACATGGGCAAGGGCTTCGACCAGTCTGCGCCGATCGGCGAGATTTACCCGGTGGCTCAGGTCGGCCATCCGGCCAAAGGCACCATCCAGCTCGACGTGAACGGCAAGACGCGCCAGAAATCCGATCTCGGCGCGCTGATCTGGAGTGTGCCGGAGACGATCTCGTATCTGTCCGGCCTCGTGACCCTTGCCGCCGGCGACCTGATCTACTCCGGAACGCCCGACGGCGTCGCAGCCGTGATCAAGGGCGACACGCTGTCGGGCTTCGTCGACGGCTGCGGCACGGTGAGCTGCACCTACATCTGACCGCCGATCGCGCGCGACGGATCTGCAGATGCGCCGCCAAAAGGTGAGGCTCTACATCAAGTCGCCATGCTGGAAGGCGCCGACGGTGTTGAGGCCGACCAGGCGGGCGGCCTGCTCGTGGGTCGTGAGGTTGGCGTCGGTGTTCCAGAACAGCCAGCCGTCGGTCGCGCCCGCGACGAACACGACCGAGTGCAGGCCGCTGGCCATGGCGGTGGTCGCCGCGCTCGCGGCGCCGGCGAAGTTGCCGGCCACCGTCGTCGTCTCGACATAGGCGGCCAGCGGCAGGCCGCCGCCGCCGATCGTGTAGAGGTCGATCTTGTCGGACCCGGTCACGAAGTCGGCGATGGTGTCGTACGCCGCAGGCGAGACCGTCGACGGGCTGTCGCCCGCCTTGAAGATGAAGGTGTCGCTGCCGGCGTTGCCGGTCATGCTGTCGCGGCCGAGGCCGCCCTCGAGCTTGTCGTTGCCGTTGCCGCCACTCATCGTGTCGTCGGCACCCAGCCCGCGCAGCGTGTTGTCGCCGTCGTTGCCGGTCAGGCGATTGACCAGCTCGTTGCCGGTCAGGTTGTAGTTCGAGGTGGTGCCCTCGCGGGCGCGCAGGTGCTCGATGCCGCTGGTCGGCGCCAGCGTGTAGTTGCTGGTCACGATGGCGATGTCGGTGCCGGTGGTGCCGCTGTCCTCGATGATGTCGAGGGTGTCGACGTTGTAGGTGTCGCCGCTTTCGCCGCCGTCCAGCGTGTCGGCGCCGCCGCCGCCGGTCAGGGTGTCGGCGCCGCCGCCGCCCATCAGCACGTTGGCCGCGCCGTTGCCGACGAGGACGTTGGCCAAGCCATTGCCGGTGCCGTCGATCGCATTGGCGCCGGTGAGCGTGAGGTTCTCGAAGAAGGCACCGAGGGCGAAGCTGACGGAAGACTCGACCCGGTCGGTCCCGCCGTCGTCGATGCCGGCCACGGTCTCCTCCGATACCCGGTCGGCGAGGACGAACCAGTGGGCGAGGATGTCGACGATGTAGACGTCGTTGCCTGCGCCGCCCCACATGGAGTCGCCCCACAACCCGCCGTCCAGTCGGTCGTCGCCGGTACCGCCGTACAGCACATCGTTGTGGCTTCCGCCGTACAGCTTGTCGTTGCCCAGGTCGCCCAGGAGCCAATCTTGTCCCGCTCCGCCCGTAAGGAC
The DNA here is from genome assembly GCA_026126105.1 of Enhydrobacter sp. GTDB lineage: Bacteria > Pseudomonadota > Alphaproteobacteria > Reyranellales > Reyranellaceae > Reyranella. The sequence continues at coordinate 26,663 of JAHCJV010000001.1, read as the reverse complement.
GTCGTTTCCGCCCAGCCCATCAATCCAGGAAACCTGCCCGGCCAGCGTCGGCGCGGTGACGACGTTCTTTTTGCCATTCGTGGTGACGAATTCCAGTGTGACGTGGGCGCTGGCACCAAAAATGCTGCCGTCGGAGACGAGGTAGTCGAAGCCGCCGCTCGTCACCAGCGGATCGCTGGTGGCGGTGAACAGCACGTCGCCGTTGCCGTCGAGCGAGACGGATCCGCCCGTCGCGCCGCTGACATTGCCCACGAGCAGTGCATCGCCGTCGACGTCGCTGTCGTTGCTCAGCAGGATCGAGGCGAGGCTGGCCGCCCCACCGCGCGAGACGTATCCTGAATCGCCCGAGACAACCGGGGCATCGTTGGCGCCCGTTATGGTCAGATCGAGCTGGGCGGTGTCGACCAGCCCCTTGGCGTCGGTCACCTGGTAGGTGAACGTCTCCACTCCCGTCTCGCCCTCGCCGAGCGCCTGAGTGCGGTCATCATAGTTATTGAGCGCGTAGCTCCAGCTGCCGTCCGGGTTGAGCGTCAGCATGCCGTAGAGGCCGTAGACCATTGTGCCCACGTCGACGCCCATTAAAGAGCCGCCGACCGCGAACTCTGTGCCCGTGCGAATGCCGGTCACCGTGAGGGTGTCGCCCAGCGCCGCGTCGGCATCGTTGTCGTTGGCCAGCAGGTTGCCCGAGGTGCCGGCGTTGCCAGCCGAGACGGCACCCGCCTCGACTAGGCTGGTGTCGCTGTCGTCGACGCCGATCGGTGCGTCACCCAGGATGCCGGCGGCGGAGAACGTGCCGTCGTTCAACTGGAACTGCTCGACACCGGTCGCCGTGATGGTGTCGGCTCCGACGACGAGATGGAAGGTCCCGGCCGGATCCTCCGAAATGATCGTCTCGATCCAGGTGGCGTGGATCACAGCGGTGTCGTTTCCGTCGCCGCCGATCAGCGTGTCGTTGCCGCCGCCGCCTACGAGCGTGTCGTCGCCCGCGCCGCCGTTCAGGACGTTGTCGCCGCTGTTGCCCGTCAGCACGTCGGCCGAGGCCGAGCCGGTCAGGTTCTCGAAATTGGACAGCGTATCAGTGCCGGCGCCCCCGGTATTCTGCGGGCCAGCCGTGCCGAGGTTGACCGTCAAGCCCGCCGTCGCCCCGGCGTAGCTTGCCGTGTCGATGCCGTCGCCGCCGTCGAGCGTGTCATCGCCCGCGCCGCCGTTCAGGACGTTGTCGCCGCTGTTGCCCGTCAGCACGTCGGCCGAGGCCGAGCCGGTCAGATTCTCGATGCTCGACAGCGTATCGCCCGCCGCGTGGCCGCCGAAGGCCGTACCCGTTGCGAGGTTCACAGTCACGCCGGCGGTGCTCGTGGCATAGGAGGCAGTGTCGCTGCCTTCCCCGCCGTTCAGGGCGTCGCCACCCGCGCCGCCCATGAGGACATTGTCGCCGCTATTGCCGGTCAGCGTGTCGGCGAAGCTCGAGCCGGTCAGATTCTCGATGTGGCTCAGCGCATCGGTGCCGGCGACGCCGGTGTTCTGCGCCCCGGACAGCGCGAGGCTCACGGTGACGCCTGCGCTCGCCCCGGCGTAGCTCGCGGTGTCGACGCCGGCCCCGCCGTCCAGCGCGTCGTTGCCCGCGCCTCCGTTGAGCGTATCGTCGCCGTCACCACCCAGCAGGACGTTGTTGGCGGTGCTGCCTGTCAGGACGTCGTCGAAGGCGGAGCCCGTGAGATTCTCGATGGTTTGCAGAAAATCTCTGCCCGCGCCTATGGTATTCTGTGTTGTCGTGATCGCCAGGCTTACCGTGACCCCAGCGCCGGCACCGGCATAGCTCGCCATGTCGATTCCGTTACCGCCGTAGAGTGCGTCGTCGCCGTCTCCGCCTTCAAGTGTGTCGTTTTCGTTTCCGCCGACGAGGACGTCGTTGCCCGCCCCGCCGCTCAGCGTGTCGTCACCATATTCCCCGTACAACGTATCCGCGCCCGCGCCGACGGTGATCCAGTCGGCTGCGTAGCCACCGGTGATATGGAAATTCTCCACACCGATAACTGTCGTCCCGTCGCTGGCCGTCGCCTGCACGTCCGGCCCCGCCGACAGGTCGAGTGTGAACGCCGTCATAAGGCGCCAGCGGTTTATGTACGCCAAGTCCGTGCCAGTGCCACCATCGATCGCATCGACTGCGTGACCGAATTCTTCAGCGGAAACGTAATCTCCCCCAGAATGGAGGTAGTCGTTATCCGCACCTCCGCTCAAGGTATTGTTGCCCGCTCCGCCGTAGAACTGCTGCGACCCGGCGCCGCCGATAATGATGTCGTCGCCGTTGCCGCCGTCTGCAACGTCGTATCCCAAAAAGCTGCTGCCATCCGAGTCACCGGTATTAATCACATCGTTGCCGTCGCCGCCTTCAATATCGTCGTCGTACGCGCCACCCGTGATCAGGTCGTTGCCGGCGTCGCCATACATTTGGACCCCGAAGGCCGTGCCGCTGATGGTGTCGTCGCCGTCCCCGCCGTGGAGGATCCCGGCAAAGCTCGACGAGATCAGGGTGTCGTTGCCTGCTTCGCCATACGCCCAGCCCCCGTCGGCACCGACGTCGAGCGTATCGTTGCCCTCTCCGCCAAAAAGATAGTCGCCACCTGCACCCCCGTTCAGCGTGTCGTCGCCACCGTCGCCGACAATAACGTCACCGCCACCGCCGCCATTGAGCGTGTCGTTGCCCGTGTCTGATCCAGGTCCTTCGGCGCTGGCGTAGCCGTAGATTGAGTCATTGTCGTTCCCGCCGTCGAGGGTATCGGCGCCGCTGGTCCCATAGATATTCGCCACGTCTCGTCTCCGACCGCCATCAATGATTGCAATCGCGAAGGGAAAGGCCGTGGCGCACGGTGGCGCCCAGCATCCGCTATCGGCTCAGCCCATCCCACGCCAGAGCCTAAACCGATCTGCACTTCGTGTGCAATCCCAACAGCGGCTGACGCAAGACCAGCGCCATGACGCCTGCAACGACCCGAGCTCTCGATATGCTCGAGACCTACAGCTGCTGTGCCCTGAACGTATCGCAACGTCTCACGTCGCCCGAGTCGAGACCGATCCTGAACCAGCGCGCGCGCTGGGCGCTGGAGCCGTGGGTGAAGGAGTCGGGCACGACCCTGCCCTGCGACTGACGCTGCAGCCGGTCGTCGCCGATCGCCGTGGCGGCAGCCAGGGCCTGATCGACGTCCTTGTCGGTGATCGTCGCGGTGCCGCCGCGCTCCTTGTTGGCGTGGTAGGCCCACACGCCGGCGAAGCAGTCGGCCTGCAGCTCGACCCGCACGGACATGGCATTCGCGTCCCGTTTGCTCATGCTTTGCTGCATCTGCTGGACCTTGCCGGAGATGCCCAGCAGGTTCTGCACGTGGTGGCCTATCTCATGGGCGATCACGTAGGCCTGCGGGAACTGGCCGGGCGCCCTGAAACGCGTCGCCAGCTCGTCGAAGAAGGAGAGGTCGATATAGACCCGCTGATCCGGCGGGCAGTAGAACGGCCCCATCGCCGACTGGCCGACGCCGCAGGCGGTCTGGGTCGCGTCGCGGAAGAGCACAAGCCGCGGCTGACGATATTGCCGTCCCATCTGCTGGAACAGCTCGCCCCAGATGTCCTCGGTGCTCTTGAGCACGCGCGAAACGAACTGCGTCTCGGGGTCGGAGCTTGCCGACGGGCGCGAGGCCGGACGCGACTGGCTTTGCGGCGCAACCTGGCCGCCTCCGTCGTCCAGTCCGCCCAGGAGGGTCAGGGGATTGACGCCCAGGATCATGCCGATGACGACGACGGCGATCAGCCCGAACCCCCCCTTGAACATCCCGCCGCCGATCGGGATGCCGCCGAGCCCGCCACCGAATCCCCCGCCGCCGAATCCGCCTCCCGAGCCGCGGCGATCCTCGATGTTACTGCTCTCATCGCCATCCATCTGCATGGCAGCGTCTCCGTTGGCTGACTATATTCGGCGGCGATGAGTCTGACCGTTGCCACTTGGAACATCAATTCGGTTCGCCTGCGGATCGCAAACGTCGAGCGCTTTGTGAAGTTGCGGGAGCCGGACGTTCTCTGCCTGCAGGAAACCAAATGTCCCGACGAGCTCTTCCCGCATCAGGCTTTCGAAGCGCTCGGGTACACGCATCGGCTGATCCAGGGCATGAAATCCTATAATGGCGTCGCCATCCTTTCGAAGGTGCCGTTCACGGCCATGAACGTGCACCATCGCTGCGGCAGGGAAGACTGCCGGCACATCGAGGTCGCGCTCGATGTCGGCACCGATCCGATCCTGCTCGACAATCTCTACATCCCGGCTGGCGGCGATATCCCCGATCCCGCGATCAACGAGAAGTTTGCCCACAAGCTCGACTTCTATCGCGAGATGGCCGGCTGGTACGACACTCGCAAGCCGGCTCCCCGCCAGAAGAAGGGCTTGCGCCGGATCGCCGTGGGAGACCTCAACGTGGCCCCGCTCGAACATGACGTGTGGAGCCACAGGCAGCTGCTCAAGATCGTCTCGCACACGCCCATCGAAGTCGAGCTGTTCGGCAGGATGATGGCGGCGATGGACTGGATCGACGTGCCGCGCCGCTTCGTGCCCGAGAGCGAGAAGCTCTATTCCTGGTGGAGCTATCGCAACAACGACTGGCGAGCCTCCAATCGCGGCCGTCGGCTCGACCATATTTTGGCGAGCCCGGCGCTCTCGGGGGCGATCCGCAGCTACCACATCGATGCCGACTTGCGCGACTGGGAGGTTCCCTCCGACCATGTGCCGGTGCTGGCGACGTTCGAGGTTTAGGGGGACTACGGTATGACTGTCATCGGCATCCTGGTGATCGGGCTGGTCGTCGGCCTGCTCGCGCGCTTCCTGACGCCCGGCCCGACGCCGCGCGGCATCCTGGTCACCATCGTGATCGGCATAGCGGGCGCGGTGATTGCGACCTATGGAGGGCAGGCTCTCGGCCTCTACCAGGTCGGCGAGACTGCCGGCTTCATCGGCTCGGTGTTCGGCGCGATCGTGCTGCTGGTGCTGCTGCGGCTGATCAGCGGCCGCTAGCCGATCTTGTAGAGGAAGTAGCGGTCCCGCGGCACGCCGGGAGGCTCGGGCTGGCGCTGCCAGCGGGCGACCTCGAGCGCCTGATTGGCGAGAATCCAGCCGCCGGGGGCGGCCAACGCATCGAGCGCGGGCCCGAGCCAATGCCCCATCGCCACGTTGGCAGCGTGATCGCCGGTGCCGAGATCGGTGTGGATCAGTGCTGCCGTCGGGCCGAGCTGTCGGGCGGCCAATCGGAGCGAATTGCGCGCCTCACCCAGGAAGAGGCGGTCTGCGGGCGGGATGCAGTCGGGATGGGCCGCCACCTGACGCTCGAAAACATAGATGTCGCGACCGGGAAAAAGATCGCGCAAGTGATCGTAGGTTCGGCCGTTGCCGAGGCCGACCTCCAGAATCGGGCCGGGCCGGGCGTCTACTGCGGGCTTGAGGAAATTCAGGCAATCGCGCTGCGCCTGCATGCGCGCGATGAAGCTGTCGAGTCGGCTCATGGCGTTGCGGCGATCAGGCGGCCTTGTTGGCCGTCGCCTCGCGCAGCTTCTTGTTGGTGTCCTCCAGGCGATGGGCCAGCTCGCGCATGACCTCGATCGCCATTTGCGGCACCTCGGCGACCAGGCGATAGAACATGTCCTTGGAGATCCTGAGCGTCGTCAGCGATTCGCGCGCCTTGATCGTCGCGGTCCGGGGCACGTCGCACAGGATCGCCATGTCGCCGACGAAGTTGTTCTTCTTCATCTCCGCGACGGCGATCTGGCCGCCCTTGTCGTTGTCGATCAGCACGTCGGCCACGCCGGCCAGGATGACGTACATCGCATCGCCCTGGTCGCCCTGGTGGAACAGTTCCTGGCCGGCATTGAACGTCATCCGCTCGCCGGTGAAGGCGATCAGCTTGAGCTTGGCCGGCTCGATCTTGGCGAAGATCGGCACGCCCTTGAGAATCTCGACTTCCTCGTTGAGGTTCATCGCACCCTCCCTGGATACCTTATGCTGAGGCCATGAGCTCGGCATAGAGCCCGCCGCGGGCTTCGAGATCGGCCTTGGCGCCCTGCATGGCGATCCGGCCGCCCTGCATGACGACGATCTGGTCGAAAGGTTCCGCCTGGTTCGGCCGGCTGGCGATCCAGACGACGCCGCGACCCTCGGACGACGCGAGAATGTGGTCGCGGATGCGGTCCTGGGTGCGGCCGTCGAAGACCGCGACGGCCTCGTTGACCACCAGGAACTGCGGCTGCTTGATGAGCGCTCGCGCGATCCCGAGCTTCTGTCGCTGCGTCGCCGGCAGGCGCTTGCCGGCGACCCCTACATTATAGTCCAGTCCGACCTCGATCACCGAATTGCGCAGGCCGAGCTCGTCCAGCACCTCGGCGATCAGCGTTCCGATTCGGGCTTCGGCCTGGGCCTGGCCATAGATCAGGCGGCCGAACAGGATGTTGTCCTGCAGCGTGGCGGCACTGTTGTAGCGCTCGAAATCGTAGAACTCGACAGCGCCGCGCAGGGGGGCAGGAAGGTTCGCCGCAAAGGCGCGCCGCGCGGCCAGCAGGCGGTCTTCCATGTCGGCGTCGATCAGGCCGAGGCGATGGCGCGCCTCGATATAGCGCAGCGGCAGGGTCATCAGCCGGGCGCGGTCGGCTTCGGGGACCGCGTCGGCGCCTTTGCCACCCAGCCGTTGCAGCAGCAGGCGCACGTTGGGCAGCTCGTCGGCCGAGATGAAGCTGTATTGCTCGAACAGCGGATTGTCCGGGGACAGGCCGGAGAACAGCTCGACCATTGTCTCGGCTATGGTGAGGCCCATATGAAGCAGGTCCCGGTCGATGCCGGCCTCCTTCAGGACTGTCTGCATGTACGGGTCGGCGGCGAGGTTGTCGCCGTCGAAATCCTTGCCGACCGGGGTACCGAAGAGCAGATTCTCGGCAACCGACAGGTTCTTGTTGTATTTGTCGATATTGAACGGCTCGACGAGGCCGGCATAGTCCTCGTCTTGCAGCCGTCCGTGCAGCTCGTGCCGCACCTTCAGGATCTTTTCGGCGAGGTCCGGGCGCGTGGCCGCATCGATCGCCCCGCGCAGGCCCAGCGAGTAGATGTCCTCATCCAGCTCGACATGCTTCAGCGCCCGGACCATGCAGGGAAGGAGGTCGGCGGGACCGGTGGCGCCGGCGAGTTCATAATCGATCCAGTCGGCGGCGGGATCGAGTGGCGGATTTCCCGCCCGCTCCGCCTCGCGCCAGAACGCTTCGCGGATTGCCTGCGTTGCCGTGTCGTAGGTCGCGGGCGCGATCGGACGATGCTTCAGGCCGAACAGCAGATTGTCGCGTACCGACAGGGGGAAGAGGTAGGTTTCCTGGCCGATATAGGCCGTCCTCGCGCCCATGACGTACTCGGGCACCTGCAGGTAATCCTTGCCATCGAGCTTGATCGAGCCGGCGGTCGGCAGGACGAGCCGCGACAGCACCTGGCCGAGCACGTCCTTGCCCGAGCCCGAGCCGCCGATCACCGCCACGCGCGCGTCTGTCGCCAGCGTCAGCGAGATGCTGTCGAGCAGCTTCACCCGCCCGTCCTCGGAGACGGTCACGCCGGCGAGCGCCAGTTCGTGCCCGAGCGGCGGCGGCGGCCCTTCCGGGATGACTTGCAGCTCGGGCGGCATCATGCCCTCGGGCTGGAACTGGTCGATCACCTGCTCGTATTTGATCTGCACGTCCTGCCGCTGCTGATCCCAGTCGATCAGCTCCTTGATCGGCGAAGGCAGGTCCTTGTAGGCGAGCAGCACACCCACGACCGACCCGACGTCCATCTGCCCGGTGATCGCGAAGTAGCCGCCCACCAGGTAGATCGCGAATGGCGTCGCCTGGGACAGCAGGTTGTTCCAGAACTTGGCGATGAACTTCTTGTTGTAGAGCTCGAAGCGGATCCGGAAGATGTGGCCAAGCCGCTCCGAGATATCGGCCCGTTCGTAGTTCGCGGCACCGTGGATATGGATCTCGTTCACGCCGTCGGCGGTTTCGGCGATGCGCCCGGCCAGCAGACGGGCCGACAGCTGCCGCTGGCGGCCGAGCGCCAGCACCGGGCGGCGGAGCCGCGGGATGATCGACATCTGCACCGCCAGAAGGACGATCACGATGATCGACAGCAGCCAGTTCTGCATCATGATGAAGATGATGGCCGTGAGCGCCTGGCCGCCGAGGAACATCGGCTGCACGAAGGCATCGCCGATGAAGCCGCCCAGCGGCTCGACCTCGTCCTTGATCATTGTCGCGAGTTCGGCCTGCTTGACCTTGCGAAAGTGGGCGGGCGGGAAGCGCAGGATGCGGTCGTAGAGCTCGTATCGCAGCCGGCGCAGCATGCGCTCGCCCATGCGGCCCTTCTGGGTATTGATGCTCTTCTTGAACTGTCCGTTCACGACGACCGCGGCCAGGAAGACAAAGCTCATGGCGACGAGATAGGTCAGCTGATCGACCGTGAAGCCGTCGAACAAGTGGATGCGAAAGCCACCCAGGAAGCTTGGAAGCGTAAAATCGATCGACGCCCACTGGATGAGGGCCGAATCCTTGAAGGCGTTGCCCGAGATGCCGTTGTTGACGATCGACTTCGGAACCGTGAGCGACAGGAAGTAGAACACCTGCGCAAAGACGACGAGAATCAGAATGACGATCTGCTCGGGTCTGCTGTGTTGCCAGATGTAGGAGAACAGTTTTCTTTGCATGAAACCCAAGTGCCGCTCAGGCCGCTCCCCTACCTATATTCGATCAGGCCTTTGATCACATTCGATTTTTTGGGACAGGCCATGGGGTTCGCGCCGGCGGCGATCCATGGCATAGTCCGCGGCGCGGCCAGGGCAGGAGGGCTCGGCGGCCAGGGAGAGCCTCTCATGCCGAACAGCATCCGGGCCAGGCGTGTGCTGATCTACAGTCACGATTCATTCGGTCTTGGTCATGTGAGCCGATGCCGGACGATCGCCAACGCGATCGTCGAGGCGGACAAGATGGTGTCCGTACTGATCGTGTCGGGCTCGCCCATGATCGGCTCCTACGAGTTCCGCTCCGGCATCGACTTCGTGCGGATCCCGGGCGTAGTTAAGCGGATCGATAACGGTGAATACGATTCGGCCAACCTGCGGGTCGGCGTCGAGCATACGCTCGAGATGCGCACCCGCATCATTCGCGACACCGCCGACATCTACCGGCCCGACCTGTTCATCGTCGACAAGGAGCCGCTCGGCCTGCGTGGCGAGGTCGTCCCGGCGCTCAAGATGCTCAAGGCCCGCGGCACGCCGCTGGTGATGGGCCTGCGCGACGTGATGGACGATCCCGAGAAGCTCGCCATTGAATGGGAACGCAAGAACATCGTGCCCGCCCTCGTCGACCTCTATGACGAGATCTGGGTCTATGGCTTGCCGCAAATCAACAAGCCGCTGAACGGCATCGCGGCGCCGCCGTCGGTGCGGCGCAAGATGGTCTATACCGGCTATCTCCATCGAGACCTGCCGCAGCACACAGATGTGCCGCACGAGGCCGACGAGATCGACGGTCCGTTCATCCTGGTCACGCCGGGCGGCGGCGGCGACGGCGTCGACCTCGTCGACTGGGTGCTGGCGGCCTACGAAGCCGATCCTCACATACCCTATGGGGCGGTGATCGTGTTTGGACCCTTCATGGCGTCCGCCGCGCGCGAAGCATTCAAGGACCGCGCCTCGAAGTTCCGCAACATCCGCACGCTCACGTTCACGAATAACCTCGGTGCCCTGATGAAGGATGCCGCGGGCGTGGTGGCCATGGGCGGCTACAACACGTTTTGCGAAATCCTGTCGTTCGACAAGAGGGCGATCATCGTGCCGCGCACCCGGCCGCGCCTGGAGCAATTCATCCGCACCCGGGCGGCACGCAACCTCGGCCTGCTCGAGATGCTCGAGACCGAGCGCGGTCGCGATCCGCACACGATGGCAACCGCGTTGCGCCATCTGCCGCAACAGGGCCTGCCGAGCGATGTCGTGGTTCCGGGCCTGCTCGACGGCGTGGGCAACGTCGTGCGTCTGGTGCACAAGCAGCTCGCCAATCCCCATCGCGGCCCCGCTCCCCTCGATGCGATTGAGCCAGCAGAGACCGTCGACGCGCCAGCTGCCTCGCTGCCGGCGTCGCGCTACAGGAGCTGATCGAGCGGTTCATGCCGATGGCCTACGGTCCGCGCGTAGCAGTCGTGCTGAAGGGCTGGCCGCGTCTGTCCGAAACCTTCATCGCCCAGGAGATCGCCGGGTTGGAGGCGCGCGGCGTCGCGCTCGAGATATGGTCGCTGCGCCGGCCGACCGACAAGTCCCGTCATCCGGTGCATGACCGCGTCGCCGCGCGAGTCGTCTATCTCCCGGAGTATCTCAAGGATGACCCCGGCCGCGTGGGACGCGGCTGGCTTGCGGCACGTCGCCTGCCGGGCTATGCCGCCGCCCGTTCCAAATTCATTGCCGACGTGCGCCGCGACCCGACGGCCAACCGGCTGAGGCGCTGGGGCCAGGCGCTGGTGCTGGCAGCCGAGCTCCCGGAATCGGTCGAGCGTCTTTACGCGCATTTCCTGCATGCGCCTGCGTCGGTGACGCGCTACGCAGCCGTCATGCGTGGCCTGCCGTGGAGCGTGTCGGCCCACGCCAAGGACATCTGGACCAGCGAGCCATGGGAGATCGCAGCGAAGCTCGCCGATTGCGCCTGGCTCACCACCTGCACTGCGTTCGGCCTGCAGCGGCTGCGCGCGCTGGCGCCGCATCCGGAACGGCTCCAGCTCGTCTATCACGGCCTGGACATGGCGCATCTCCCATCACCGCCTACCTCCCGGCCCGTGCGCGACGGCCGCGATCCTGCCGACCCCGCGGTCATCCTGTCGATCGGCCGCGCGGTGGAGAAGAAAGGGTATGGCGATCTTCTGGTCGCCCTCGCCAGCCTGCCGCGCGACCTGCATTGGCGTTTCGAGCATGTCGGTGGAGGAGCTCTTGCCGATGGACTGAAGGCGCAGGCGCGATCGCTCGGCATAGCCGAGCGCTGCCGTTGGCACGGGGCCCAGCCGCAAGAGGCTGTTTTTGCAGCGCTCGCTGAAGGCGACCTGTTCGTGCTGGCGAGCAAGAGAGCCGCCGACGGCGATCAGGACGGCTTGCCCAACGTCCTGATGGAAGCCGCGTATCAGGGCCTGCCGATCGTTTCCACGCGCGCTGCCGCGATCGGCGAGTTCATAAAGGACGGCATCAACGGGCTGCTGGTGTCGCCTGGCGCGCCGCACGAACTTGCCGTGGCGCTCGAACGGCTGGTGCGCGATCCCGCGCAGCGACGCCGTTTCGCCGACGCAGCTGGCCATACGGTGCGCACCCGCTTCTCCTATGAGGCGGGCGTCGACTGGATTGCCGGCGCACTCGGCCAGGCGCCTGCCGCCGCCCGTGCCGCGGAGTAGTCATCGGAATGAGTGAAGACGAACGATGCGCGTGCTCTTGCACACGCCGCTGAAACCACCGGACAGCGAGATCGCGTCCGGCGATCGCGAGATGGGGCGCGGCATCGCGCGGCTGCTCCGGCGCCTCGGCCATAAGGTGATCATGCCGCCGCTCAGCCGTGTCGCGCCGGGCGTGCCGCCCTTCGAGCGCCATCTGGCGCTCCAACGCCGAGCCCGCGTCCAGGCAGCTCGGCTGGTTACCCGCTGGCGCGCGCTTCCCGCCCGGCACCCCGATCGCTTCGATCTCTGGTTCACCTATCATTGCTACTATCGCAAGCCGGATTGGCTGGGTCCGACTGTCAGCCGGGCGCTCGACATTCCCTACGTCATTGCAGAGGCTTCGCATGCTCCGAGGCGTGCGCAGGGTCCGACACGGCTCGGCCACTGCGCCGTCGAACGCGCCCTGGCCGCAGCAGACATGGTGCTGAGCGTCAATCCGCGCGACATTCCCGGCGTGAAGGCAAGGCTGCGTCCGGGTGCCCATCAGCGTTGGTTGCCGCCGTTCATCGACACCCGCCCGTTCACTGCGGCAGCGGGGCGACGCCGCTCCGCCGACGGCATTCCCCTGCTGCTGAGCGTCGGCATGATGCGCGCACGCGACAAGCTTGCCTCCTATCGCGTGCTGTCGCAGGCCTTCGCGCTGCTGAACGATATGCCGTGGCGGGCGCTGCTGGTCGGCGACGGCCCCGCGCGCGGCGAGATCGAGCGTTTGATGGCGCCGTTCGGCGAGCGGATCCGTTTCGCCGGCGCCGTGCCGCACGACGCTCTGCCGGACCTCTATGCAAATGCGGACCTCTATCTCTGGCCGGCGATCAACGAAGCCTACGGCATGGCCTTCCTCGAGGCGCAGGCAGCGGGACTTCCCGTCGTCGCCGGTCGAACCGGTGGCGTGCCCGCCGTGGTGACCGACGGCGTTACCGGCATTCTGACGCCGGTCGGCGATCCCGGGGCGTTCGCCGCCGCCGTCCGCCACCTGCTCGAGCGGCCTGATGAGCGTGCCCGCCTGGCAATCGGCGCGGCGCGCCGCGTCGGCGTCCATCATGACGAACGCGCGGCAGCGCACGCGCTGGCCGCCTCGCTCGCGATGCTGTGATGGCCGTGCCATTCGCCATCGTGCGCCATGCGCCGACCAGCTGGAATGCCGAGGGCCGCCTGCAGGGCTCGACCGACGTTCCCCTCAGCCCAGCCGGTGACACCAGAGCCCGGAACTGGTTGCTTCCGGCGCCGGCCGATCGGTGGCGGCGGATGTGCAGTCCGTTGCAGCGAGCCCGCCGGACAGCCGAGCTGATGCAGCCCACGGTTCCCGTCACGGTCGATTCCCGACTGCGCGAGATGAGCTTTGGCGTCTGGGAGGGAAAGAGCGTCGCCCAGCTCCGCGCCGAAGGCGGCGAGACTTTTGCCGCGGCCGAACGGCTGGGCCTCGACTTTCATCCCCCGGGCGGCGAGTCACCGCGTCTCGTCATGGATCGTATCGCCGGCTGGGCGCGAGATATTGCCATCGCGGACCAGCCTGCAGTGGCGATTTCCCACAAGGCGGCAATCCGCGCGCTTTTAGTGTTGGCCACCGGCTGGGATATGACCGGCCGCATGCCGGTCAAGCTCGATTGGACGTGTCTGCATTTCTTCACCGCGCACGCCAACGGCGCGGTGACGCTCGACCGGCCGAATGTGCCGCTGTCATGAAGCGTGTCTTTTTTCATGTCCAGCACTTGCTGGGGATCGGCCACATCCGTCGCGCTGCGGTCGTCGCGCGGACCCTGGCGGACAGCGGGTTCGACGTGCTGCTGGTCTCGGGTGGTGCGCCGCTTCGTCTCGAGCTGGGCAGGGCGCGCTTCCATCAATTGCCGCCGGTCCGTGCGCGCGACGCGGGGCTGCGCGAGCTGAGCCGGCTCGACGGATCGCCCCTGGACGATAGTTTCAAGGTCGAGCGCACGCGCCAGCTCCTCGACCTGTTCGCCGCCGAGGCGCCCGATGTCCTGATCACCGAACAGTTTCCATTCGGCAGGACGCAGCTGCGGTTCGAATTGCTGCCTCTGCTCGAAGCCGCTCGGGTGCGGCGTCCGAAACCGCTGATCGCGGCATCGGTGCGCGATATCGTGCGGCGCACGATGTCGCCACAGCGGGTGCAGCAGGCGATCGATCTCGCCCGCCGTTTCGACCTGATCCTGATCCATGGCGATCCGTCGCTGTTCGGCTTCGACAGGAGCTTTGCCGGCTGGGAAGCGATCCGCACACACGCCGCCTATACCGGCTATATCTCGGACAGCAATGGCGGCGCGGGTGTGGACGGCCTGAATGAAGTACTCGTCTCGGTGGGTGGCGGCGCGGTGGGCGCGCCACTCGTCCGGGCGGCCTCGGGCGCGTACGCCCAAGGGATGCTGGCCGACCGGACCTGGCGGCTACTGGTCGGTGCCAATCTCGGAGGCGCGGTCGAAGCAACGGAAGGCATGATCGTCGAGCCCGCCCGCGCGGACTTCCGTGCCCTGCTTCGCAATGCCACCCTTTCCGTCTCGCAGGCAGGCTACAATACCGTGGTGGATACGCTGTGCTGCGCCGACCGGGCCGTACTGGTGCCGTTCGGGACCGACCGTGAGACCGAGCAGACCGACCGGGCGCTCTGGCTTGCCGAGCGCGGACTGGTCGCCTGCGTGCCGGCGCCGCTTCTTTCCCCGGAGACGCTGGCCGCTGCGATCGGCCGCGCGATGCGCGGCCCCTCGATCCGCAGCTTTCCGCCATGCGACGTCAACGGTGCGGCGGCAACCGCGGCGCTGCTGCACCAACGGCTGCCATGACGGGCTGGCGTGCGGTCGACGACGAGATTGCGCGCTGGGGCGAAGCCGGCCGCAAGGCGACCCTCTGGTGGCGCGATGACGATGCGATGGACGCCACGCCGGCCCTCGATCGGCTGCTCGACCTGCATTGCGCGGCAAAGGTGCCTTTGGCGTTGGCGATCGTGCCGGCGACCGCCACGCCGGCGCTTGCCGAACGCCTCGCGCACACTCCCGGCGTCGACTTGTTGCAGCATGGTTACGCCCACACCAACCACGCGCCTGCACCGGACAAGAAGATGGAGCTCGGTCCGCACCGGCCCGCGATGTTCGTGCTCGGTGAACTCGGCACCGGCCGGATGGCGCTCGAGCGCCTGTTTGGCGATCGCGTGCTGCCGGTGCTGGTGCCGCCCTGGAACCGCATCGCACCGGCGCTCGTGCCGACCCTGCCGGAGGTCGGCTATCGTGGACTGTCGACCTTCGGTTCCCGCCGCCGCGCCTGTCCCGTTTCCGGACTGGTGCAAGTGAACGCCCATGTCGACCTTATCGACTGGCAGAGCCGTCGCTTCGTCGGTGAGGAGGCAGCGATTGCCGCGCTCGCGCAGGCGCTCGTCGCGTCGCGCACCGGTACGGACGAGCCTGTCGGCGTCCTCAGTCATCATCTTGCGATGGACGAGGGGGCTTGGGATTTCCTAAATTCGTTGTGGGAGAGAATAAGCAGCATGCCGGGTCTGAAGATCGCGCCGGCGCACGACTTGTTCGCGTCACGGGAGCCGCGGGTTTGAGTTCTGCCGATCTGCGCTACCCACGCCAGACGTTGTGGGCCGACTACCTTCGTGCAGGAACGGGCGCCGTGCTGTGCGGCCTGCCCATTGCCGTGATCGAGGTCAACCAATGGGTCGCGCTGATCCTCGGCGCCGGCTTCGTGCTCTTCGCCACCTTCTTCGTACGCACCGCCCTACGCCAGAATACACGCTATGTGCTTGGACCCGACACCCTCTGCGCCGACGGACCGGCGGGAACGCTCGTCGAGTGGAGCCGGCTCGATCGCATGAAGCTCAGCTACTTCTCGACCAAACGCGACCGTTCCGATGGCTGGATGCAGCTGGCCGTGGGCTCGGTCGGCGGCCGCCTCGTCCGGGTCGATTCTGCGCTCGAGGGCTTTTACGATATTGTCGAACGGGCTGCGCGCGCGGCAGAGACGGTCGGCATACCGCTCAGCCCGGCGACGCGCGCCAATCTCCGATCGATGGGCATTTCGGTGGCAGGTCAGGAAGAGCCGGTATGAAAGATCTGCTGCGGGTTGAAAACCTGACCGTCGAGTTCGGCGTGCATGAGGGCGTGCTGCGGGCCGTCGACAACGTCTCCTTTTCCATCCCGCCAGGCGGCACGCTGGCGCTGGTCGGGGAATCGGGTTCCGGGAAGTCGGTTTGCAGCCAGGCGATCATGGGCCTGCTGCCGCGCACCGCGAGAATTCCCTCGGGCTCGATCCTGTTTGCCGATCCGCGCGACAAGACCCCGGTGATCGATATTGCCAAGCTCGACCGCATGGGCCCCGAGATGCGCGGGATCCGCGGCGGCGAGATCTCGATCATCTTCCAGGAGCCGATGACCTCGCTGTCGGCGCTCCACACCGTGGGCGACCAGATCGGCGAGGCGGTCGAGCTGCACGGCGGCGGCGGTCATCTCAGCAACATCCATTCGCTCGGCAATCAGATGCACGAAGCGGCCGAGCGCTCGGGCAAGCGCATGAGCCGCTTCGAGATCGACCAGCTCACCACCGACATGCTGCGCATGGTCGGCTTCCCCGACCCCAAGCGCGCGCTGCGCACCTATCCGTTCGAGCTTTCGGGCGGTCTGCGCCAGCGCGCCATGATCGCCATGGCGCTGGTCTGCCGCCCGGCGCTGCTGATCGCCGACGAGCCGACGACCGCGCTCGACGTCACCATCCAGGCCCAGATCCTCCGCCTCATGAAGGACCTGCAGAAGCAACTGGGCATGGCGCTGCTGATGATCACGCACGATCTCGGTGTGGTGGCCAACGTCGCCGACGATGTCGTCGTGATGTATCGCGGAAAGGTCGTGGAGTCGGGCGCCCTGCACGATATCTTCGCCGATCCGCAGCATCCTTACCTGAAGGCGCTGCTGCATGCGGTGCCCCGTTTCGACATGAAGCCCGGCGAGCGCCTGCAGCCGATCCGCGACATCAAGGCCTCGACCGGTCATCTGCTGAAGCAGAAGGCGGATGTCGCGCCGACCGACACCTTCAACCGAAATGCGCCGGTGCTGAAGGTTCGCCATCTCACCAAGACCTTCAGGATCCGCAAGGCCGATACCCTGCTCGAATCGCTGCTCGGCGGCGGCACGACCCGCACCATCCGCGCTGTCAACGACGTGAGCTTCGACGTCGAGCGCGGGGAATGCCTCGGTCTGGTCGGCGAGTCCGGCTGTGGCAAGACGACGCTTTCGAAGATGTTGATGCGTGGCCTGTCGGCGGATCCCAATGAGGGAGCAGGCCGGGTGGTATTCGACGACTGGGGCCGCAAGATCGACGTCATGATGCTGGAGGGCGAGGAGCTCAACCGCTTTCGGCGCAAGCTGCAGTTCATCTTCCAGGACCCGTTCGGCTCCCTCAATCCCCGCATGACGGTCTACGACATCCTGGTGGAGCCGCTGGTCATCCACGGCATCGGCGACAGCGCCTACCGGCGAGAGATGGTCGGCGAGCTGATGGAGATGGTCGGCCTCGACCGCCGCCAGCTCAGCCGGTATCCGCACTCCTTCTCGGGCGGTCAGCGCCAGCGCATCGGCATCGCCCGCTCGTTGGCGCTGCGGCCCGACATGGTGATCTGCGACGAGCCGGTCTCCGCCCTCGATGTGTCGATCCAGGCGCAGATCCTGAACCTGCTCAAGGACCTGCAGAAGCAGCTCGGCCTCACCTTGCTGTTCATCAGCCACAATCTGGCGGTCGTCGACTACATCGCCGACCGCATCGCGGTGATGTGCGCCGGTCGGCTGGTCGAGCTCGCACCCTCGGGCGAGCTGTTCCGCAATCCGCTGCATCCCTACACCAAGGCGCTGCTGTCGGCCGTGCCGATTCCCGACCCGAACCAGCGCCTCGACCTGCGCGCGCTGATGGAAGGCAAGGCCTCGGATCCCAGGGCGTGGCCCGCGCCGTTTACCGACGACGGCTCGCGGCAGGTCATGTGGACCGAGGCCGAGCCGGGACATTACGTGCGCATCGCACGGGAAGGCGCTTGAGCCATGCTGCACTACGTCGCGCGACGCCTCCTGCTGATGATCCCGACGCTGTTCGTCATCAGTGCATTGGTCTACGTGATCATCGACATGCCGCCGGGGGACTGCGTCACCTCCCAGATCGACGAGCTGCTGTCGCGCGGCGATCCTGACGCCCTGCGCCGGGCCGACGAGCTGCGCACCCTGTATGGTCTCGACCAGTCGCTGGTTGCCCGTTACTTCGACTGGGTGACCGGTATCTTCCGGTGGGACTTCGGCCTGAGCTGTCAGGACACCGTGCCGGTGAAGGACCTCATCGGCGAGCGGCTGGCACTGACGATCCTGATGGAGTCGTCCACCATCGCCTTTATCTGGATCGTGTCCTTCATCATCGGCGTCTATGCCGCGACGCATCAATACCAGGTCGGCGACTACGTTGCCTCGTTCATCGGCTTCGTCGGGCTTGCGGTGCCGAACTTCCTGCTGGCGATCGTGCTCCTCTATGTCGGCAAGGTCTATTTCGGCCTGTCGATCGGAGGTCTGATGGACCCCGAATTCATCGACAAGCCGATGAGCTGGGACAAGCTCGTGTCGATCGGCCAGCACCTCATCATCCCGGTCATCGTGATCGGCACGTCCGGCACCGCCGGCATGATCCGGCGCCTGCGCGCCAACCTGCTCGACGAGCTGCAGAAGCAGTATGTCACGACCGGCCGTGCCAAGGGCCTGCCGCCGCTGAAGCTGCTGATCAAGTATCCGCTGCGGCATGCGATCAACCCGTTCGTTGCCGACATCGGCAATCTGCTGCCGGAGGTGATCTCCGGCTCCGTGATCGTCTCGGTCGTGCTGTCGCTGCCGACCACGGGGCCGATGCTGCTGGGCGCGCTCAAGACCCAGGACGTAAACCTTGCCGCCACGTTCCTGCTGTTCGTGGCGGTGTTGACGGTGATCGGCATGCTGGTGTCGGACCTGCTGCTGGCGATGCTCGATCCGCGCATCCGCTTCGGCGCGACCTCAGAGAAATGACGGCCGGAGAGTGACATGACCGACACGGCCGACCGTCCCGGCGCCCCGGCGCCCACGCCACACTACGTCAATCCCGCGCCATGGGACCCCTACGTTTCCGAGAAGCTCACGGCCGAGCAGGAAAAGTACTACATGGCCGGCCAGTGGAAGCTGATGTGGTGGCGCTTCCGCCGCCACCGGCCGGCGGTGGTCTCTGCCGTCTTCCTGATTCTGATGTATCTGTCGACCGCGATCAGTGAATGGATCGCGCCATACGATCTGCATACGAGGCACGTGAAATACATCTTCGCGCCGCCGCAGAGCATCCACTTCTTCCACGAGGGCGAGTTCCTCGGGCCCTTCGTCTACGGCTTCAAGATGGAGCGCGACCTCGACACCTTGCAGCGCGTCTATACGGAGGATCATACCAAGCCGCAGCCGCTGCGCTTCTTCTGCCGCGGAGAGCCCTACGAGTTCTGGGGTGCGATACCCGGCTCGTTCCATTTCGTCTGCCCGGCCGAAGGCGGCACCATGTTCCTGCTGGGCACGGACCGGCTGGGGCGCGACATGTTCAGCCGCATCGTCTATGCGGCGCGAATCTCGCTCACCATCGGGGTGATCGGCATCGTCCTGTCCTTCACCCTCGCCCTCATCCTCGGAGGGTTGGCGGGCTATTACGGCGGCTGGGTCGACATGGTGGTCCAGCGCATCACCGAGATCCTTCAGAGCTTCCCTCACTTGCCGCTCTGGCTTGCACTCTCTGCCGCGCTGCCGGTCACCTGGTCGCCGCTGCTGATCTATTTCGGCATCACCCTGATCCTCGCCCTGCTCGACTGGCCCGGGCTAGGCCGCGCCGTGCGCTCCAAGCTCCTGTCGCTGCGCGAGGAGGATTACGCCATGGCCGCCCAGCTGATGGGCGCCAAGCCCGGCCGCATCATCGGCCGGCACCTGCTGCCCGGCTTCATGAGCCACCTGATCGCCTCGGCCACGCTCTCGATCCCGTCGATGATCCTGGCCGAGACGGCCCTGTCGTTCCTCGGCCTCGGCCTGCGGCCGCCGATCACCTCGTGGGGCGTGCTGCTGAACGAGGCGACGGACATCAATGTCGTGGCGGTGAACTGGTGGCTGATGCTGCCGGTCGTGCCGGTGATCCTGGTCATCCTCGCCTATCAGTTCATGGGCGATGGGATGAGGGACGCGGCGGATCCTTACGCTTAGGTCATTGCACCTAAGCGCTTGAAGTCTTTTGCCTTTTCTGAGCGGCGCGGGCTCCCGTGCCTGTGATGGCGCTGCCGCCCGCCGGGCATGACCAGAATTTCTGGGCCCCGCAAATGCAGGCTCAGAAATCTTGGTTTTGCCCTAATTGGGTCTAGCGACAGCCACCCCGGGCTTCCATCTAGTGTCCTGTATCTCCCCCGAACGTGGTCTCCCCAAAGCCACGTTCAGCCTCTTCGGAGGCGTTTGGCCGTCCTGTCACCTCCCCCGACAGGACGGCCTTTTTCTTTGCCGCGTGCTACCACGGCATCGCGATGAAGCCTGCCTCACTCGACGTCACCGGCCTGTCCTGCCGCCGCGGCGGCCGGCCGGTGTTCGAAGGCCTGTCCTTCGGGCTGGCCGGCGGCGAGCTGCTGGCCCTCACCGGCCGCAACGGCAGCGGCAAGACCACGCTGTTGCGCGCCTTGGCGCTTCTGGTGACGACCGTGACCGGCGAAATCCGCTGGCAAGGCGAAGACGTCGTCCTCGACCGCGAGACCTGGCGCCGTCAGATCGGCTGGCTCGGCCATCTCGACGGACTGAAAGGCGACCTTGGCGTGCGGGAGAACCTTGCCATTGCCGCCAGGCTGCGTGGCGAGGCGCCGGACCGGATCGACCAGGCCCTCGCGGCCTTCGAACTCGAGCCGCTCGCCCGGCGCGAGGTTCGGACCCTCTCGGCCGGCCAGCGTCGCCGGGTGGCGCTCGCCCGCGTGGCGTCCACTCACGCCCCCCTCTGGCTGCTCGACGAGCCCCTGAACGCCCTCGATGCGCCGTCCCAGGCTGCTCTGCGGACCACTCTCGGCCGGCACCTCGCCGCCGGCGGCCTGGTAATTGCCGCGACCCATGCGCCGATCGACCTCGCCGGCGCGCGCATCCTGGAGCTCGGGCGATGACGGGCTTCGCGGCGCTCCTGGCCCGCGACCTGCGGCTGGTCTGGCGGCGCCCGGGCGACGTCATGGTCGTGCTCGCCTTCTTCGTCGTGGCGACGGTGCTGTTCCCGCTCGGCATCGGGCCGGAAACCAACCTGCTGGCCAGAATCGCCGCCGGGGTCCTGTGGTGCGCCGCCCTGTTCGCTTCGCTGCTGTCGCTCGACCGGCTGTTCGCCACCGACTACGAGGACGGCGCGCTCGACCTCCTGCTGCTCGCGCCCTGGCCGCTTGAGCTGGCGGTGCTGGCAAAATGCCTCGCTCACTGGATCGTGACCGGACTGCCCTTGGCCATGCTGGCGCCCCTGATGGGCGTCGTGTTTGGCTTGTCCGGCGAGGGGCTGGGTGCCCTGTGCCTCACCCTGCTGGTCGGCACGCCGACCCTGTCGCTGGTCGGCGGTCTGGCGGCGGCGCTGACGCTCGGTGCCCGCCGCGGCGGGGCTCTGCTGGCGTTGCTCGCCCTGCCGCTCTGCGTGCCGACCCTGATCTTCGGCGCCGCGGCGGTCGAAGCGGTGGCGATGGGCGATGGTTTCGTCACGCACCTCGCCATCCTGGGGGCGCTGGCCCTGATGGCGCTGGCGACCCTGCCGTGGGCCATCGCCGCGGCCTTGCGGCAAGCCGGCGAGTAGACAAGCCGCGCGGGAGGACGAATACAGGCGCCGATGGCCACGCTGCATTTCCTCGCCAACCCGGCGCGCTTCCGCCGGTTCAGCCAGCGCGTCCTGCCGGCGCTGTCGGCGGTGACGGCGCTGGCGCTCGCCGTCGGCCTCTATCTTGCGCTGGTGCAGTCGCCACCGGACTACCAGCAGGGCGAGACCGTCCGCATCATGTTCGTGCACGTGCCCTCCGCCTGGCTCGCGATGGCCGGTTACGCGCTGCTCGCCGCGCTCGGCGCCGCGCTGCTGGTCTGGCGCCATCCGTTGGCGGCGCTGATGGCGCGCGCCGCTGCGCCGGTCGGGGCGGTGTTCGCCGCGGTCTGCCTGCTCACCGGCGCGCTGTGGGGCCGGCCGATGTGGGGCACCTACTGGGTGTGGGACGCGCGGCTGACCTCGATGCTGCTTCTGTTCTTTCTCTATCTCGGCCACATCGCGCTCAGCCGCGCCTACGACGATCCCGAGCGCGGCGATCGCGCCGCCGCGATCCTGGCCCTGGTCGGCGCGATCAACCTGCCGGTGATCAAGTTCTCGGTCGACTGGTGGAACACGCTGCACCAGCCCGCGTCGGTGATGAAGCTCGGCGGCCCGTCGATCCATCCCGCGATCCTGACCCCGCTGCTGGTCATGGCGTTGGCCCTGCTGCTGCTGTACGTGACCCTGGTGCTGCTGCGCACCGAAACCGAGATCGATCGCCGCCGCCTCGACGCCGCGGAGCTCGCCGCGTGAGTCACGCGCCCTTCATCATCGCCTCCTACGCCGTGGCCCTGCTGGGCTTCGGCGGGCTGGTCGTCGCCTCGCTGCTGGCGCGGTGGAAGGTGCGGCGGGAGCTGGGCGCGCGCGGGCTGGAGCGACGACGATGATGCCCCGGAAGATGACTCCCAAGCGCAAGCGGCTGTGGCTGGTCGTCGGATCGGTGTGCGTGCTGGGCGCGGCCGCGGCGCTGGTGCTGACTGCGCTCAGCGACAACATCGTGTTCTTCTATTCGCCGACCCAGGTGGCAGAGAAGAAGCCCGGTCCCGAGCGCCGCTTCCGCCTCGGCGGGCTGGTCGAGGAGGGCAGCGTGAAGAAGGACGGGCAGGAGGTCCGCTTCACCATCACCGACCTGCAGAAGACCATGCCGGTGGTCTATCGCGGCCTGCTGCCCGACCTGTTCCGAGAGGGCCAGGGCGTGATCGCCGAGGGCACGCTCGGCGCCGACGGCACCTTTCTCGCGCGCGAGGTGCTGGCCAAGCACGACGAGAACTACATGCCCCCGGAGGTCGCCAAGGCGCTGAAGGAGAGCGGGCGCTGGCAGGAAGGCGGCGGGAAGAAATGAGCATGCGTCGCATGTCATCGTCTTCCGGACCGCGAGCGTCCCGCTCGCTCATGATCATGAGCGAGCGAGACGCTCGCGGTCCGAAAGAGCATACGCGCCACGGAGCGGCGCGATGATCCCCGAGCTCGGTCACTTCGCACTGATCCTCGCGCTCGCGGTCGCGCTGGTGCAGGGCTCCTTGCCGTTCGTCGGAGCGGCGCGCGGCGACATCAGGCTGATGGCGCTCGGCAGCACGGCGGCGCTGACCCAGGCGTTCCTCGTCATCCTCGCCTTCGCCGCGCTGACCCAGGCCTACGTCACGTCGGATTTCTCCGTCGCCAACGTCGTCGCCAACTCGCACTCGGCCAAGCCGCTGCTCTACAAGATCAGCGGCGTGTGGGGAAACCACGAGGGCTCGATGCTGCTGTGGGCGCTGATCCTCGCCCTGTTCGGCGCCGCGGTCGCGCTGTTCGGCAGCAATCTCCCCGACAGCCTGCGCGCCCGCGTGCTCGGCGTGCAGGCGCTGATCGGCGTGGGCTTCCTCGCCTTCCTGCTGTTCACCTCCAACCCGTTCGAGCGGGTCTCGCCCGCGCCGCCCGACGGCAACGGCCTCAACCCGCTGCTGCAGGATCCCGGCCTCGCCTTCCATCCGCCGCTGCTCTATCTCGGCTATGTCGGCTTCTCGGTGACCTACGCCTTCGCCATTGCGGCCCTGCTCGAGGGACGGGTCGACGTCGCCTGGGCGCGCTGGGTGCGGCCGTGGACCCTCGCGGCGTGGTGCTTCCTGACCTGCGGCATCGCGCTCGGCAGCTGGTGGGCCTACTACATCCTCGGCTGGGGCGGCTTCTGGTTCTGGGACCCGGTCGAGAACGCCTCGCTGATGCCGTGGCTCGCCGGCACCGCGCTGCTGCACTCCGCCATCGTGGTCGAGAAGCGCGACGCGCTGAAGAGCTGGACCGTCCTGCTCGCCATCCTCGCCTTCTCGCTCTCCCTGCTCGGCACCTTCCTGGTGCGCTCGGGCGTGCTGACCTCGGTGCACGCCTTCGCGCAGGACCCGGCGCGCGGCCTCTACATCCTGGGCTTCCTGCTGCTGGTCACCGGCGGCGGCCTCGCGCTCTATGCCTGGCAGGCGCCGAAGCTCGTCTCCAACGCCCTGTTCCAGCCGGTCAGCCGCGAGGGCGCGCTGATCCTCAACAACCTGCTGCTCTGCACCCTGGCCGCGACCGTGCTGCTGGGCACGCTCTACCCGCTGTTCCTCGACCTGGTGACCGGCGACAAGGTCTCGGTCGGCCCACCTTTCTTCAACGCGACCTTCGTGCCGCTCTGCGCCCCGCTCTTCGCCGCGCTCTGCGTCGGCCCGTTCCTCGCCTGGAAGCGCGCCGAGATCGCGCCCGCGCTCGCCCGCCTGCGCATCGCCTTTGCCGTCTCGGTCGTCGCCGCAATCGTCGCCGCCGCCGCGATCGACGGCCGCGCGACGCTGTCGGCGATCGCCTTCGGCTTCGGCGTCTGGCTGATCGCCGGCAGCGTCACCGAGTTCGTGGTCCGCGCCCGACGCGGGCGGCTCCGCACCATGACCCGCGCCGCGATCGGCATGACGATCAGCCATGCAGCACTCGGTGTCGTGGTGCTCGGCTCGGTCGCGACCGCGTCGTGGCAGGTCGAGATGATCCGCACCATGAAGCCCGGCGAGACCGCCCAGTTCGCGGGCTACGGCGTGCGGCTCGAGCAGGTGGCGCCGCTGCAGGGTCCCAACTACATCGCCGAGCGCGCCACCCTCACGCTGACCGACGGCGGCAAGCCCTATACGACCCTGACGCCCGAGCGCCGCCTGTTCACCGTCCAGCGGCGGCAGATCTCCGAGACCTCGATCCACACCAATCTGCTGCGCGACCTCTATGCCACGCTGGGCGAGGGCGACGCGACCCAGGGCTGGACGATCCGCCTCTACTGGAACCCGCTCGCCCCCTGGATCTGGCTCGGCGCCGGCCTCTGCGCGCTGGGCGGCTTCGTCTCGCTCACCGACCGCCGCCTGAGAGTCGGCGCCCCGCGCCGCAGCCGGCCCGCGGTGCAGGCGGCGGAATGATGCGCTGCTTGCAACGAGAACAACCTCACCCTGAGGAGCGAGCGCAGCGAGCGTCTCGAAGGGTGGCAACCCGCACCGTGCCAGTTGCCACCCTTCGAGACGCTTCGCTGCGCTACGCTCCTCAGGGTGAGGTGGGGGTGTTGCAGCTCGGGGTCTTTGAGATCGTCGCGCCATGAACCGCGCCCTCTTCCTCCTGCCGCTGATGATGCTGGTCATCCTCGCCGGCTTCTTCGGCTGGTCGCTGCTGTCGGGCCGCGATCCCGCGTCGATCGGCTCGGTGATGATCGGCCGCCCCGCGCCGGCGCTGCCGTTCGCCACGGCCGAACTCAAGTCGGGCAAGCCGGTGCTGGTGAACTTCTTCGCCAGCTGGTGCACGCCCTGCCTCGCCGAGCACCCGCTGTTCATGCGCCTCAAGGAGCGCGAGAAGGCGACGATCGTCGGCATCGCCTGGAAGGACAAGCCCGAGGCGGCGCGCGCCTGGCTGGCCCGGCTGGGCGATCCGTTCGCCGCTGTCGGCTTCGACCAGGACGGCAAGCTGGCGCTCGACTGGGGCCTGTCGGGCGTGCCCGAGACCTACCTGATCGACGCCAAAGGCATCGTCCGGCTGCACTTCCGCGGGCCCCTCACCGAGCGCGACCTGGGCACGATCCTGCCGCTGCTGAAGGCCGGGTCGTGAGGCGGCTCGTCCGCGTCGCGGCGTTGCTGCTGGCCTGCAGCCCCGCTTTCGCCACCGAGCCGTCGGAGATGCTGAAGGACCCCGCGCTCGAGGCGCGGGCGCGCGAGATCGGGCGGGCGCTGCGCTGCGTGGTCTGCCAGAACCAGGCGATCGACGACTCCAATGCCGAGGTGGCGCGCGACATGCGCCGCGCCGTGCGCGAGCGCCTCGCCGCAGGCGACAGAGACGAGGCGGTCATGGCCTTCATGACGGCGCGCTACGGCGACTACGTGCTGCTGAAGCCGCCCTTCAAGCCGGGCACGCTGGTCCTTTGGCTCGGCGGCCCGCTCGTCCTGCTGCTCGCTGGTGGCGCGCTCCTGCTCGCCGCCCGCAAGCGCCGCGCCCCCGAGCCGCCCGCGCCGCTCTCCGAGGAGGAACGCGCGAGGGTCGACGCGCTTTTGCGTCGGGATGACGCATAGGCCGTCATGCTCGAATTCCTCCTCGCCCTCCTCACCACCGCGACCGTCGCCGCGCTGCTGGTCCCGCTGCTCCGGCCGCGGATCGCCGCGACCGACCGGCTGGACACGGACACCGCCGTCTATCGCGACCAGCTCGCCGAAGTCGAGCGCGAGCGCGCCGCCGGCACGCTGCCCGAGTCCGAGGCCGCCGCCGCCCGCCTCGAGATCGAGCGCCGCCTGCTCGCCGCCGCCGAGCGCGACCGGGCGCCGGGCGGGCGTCCCTCCGACGGCGCGTCGTTCCACCGCTTCCTCACCCCGGCCCTCTGCCTCGTCATCCCGCTCTTCGCCCTCGGTCTCTATCTGCGGATCGGCGAGCCCGGCCTCCCCGCCGCGCCCTTCGTCGCCCGCACCGCCCCGGCCCTCTCGCCCGACGCCGCACCCGGCCCCACCATTGCCGAGACGATTGCTGCCGCGCGCGCGCGCCTCGCCGAGCAGCCCGACGATCCCGACGCGCTGTCGGCGCTGGGCGAGGCGCTGACCGCCGAGGCCGCCGGCGTGGTGACCCCCGCCGCCCAGGACGCCTTCCGCCGCGCGCTGGACAGGAACCCCGACGATGCCCGCGCGATGTTCTATCTCGGCCTGCACGAGGCGCAGAGCGGCGACGCGAAGGCCGCGCTCGAGCGCTGGCGGGCGCTGGAGCAGCGCTCGCCGCCGCAGGCGCCCTGGCTGCCGACCCTGCGCGCCGAGATGCAGCGGGTCGCGCGCGCCGCCGGCCTGCCCGTCCCCCAATCCCCCGCCGCGCCGGCGAGCCCGGGTACCGCCTCACC